>NZ_CP019433.1:1827500-2300992 GCF_001975685.1 Jeotgalibaca sp. PTS2502 | reverse complement strand
TTGTAGGCTTTTCCAATTTCAGTTAGGATCGCTCTTGCCTCATCTGTTGTGCGAGATAATGGACCCCAAGCTTCTGGAATAATCCCATTTTCAAGTGAATAGGCAATAATCTCATGATTCCATTTTCCTGCGTGTGATTCAATTTGGTTAACAGCTGGTTTAATACGGGCGTGTTCGATGAAGTAAGCTAGTTGCTCTTCGTTAAAGTTAGAAACACCGATTGCCTTCAGCACACCTTGGTCAACATATTTTTCCAATACTCGCCAAGCAGCTAGCATGTCTTCTAAAGAATCCCATGGGTGGTGGACTAAATAAAGGTCGATGTAGTCTGTCTGCAATGCCTTTAGGCTCGACTCAACTGCTTTAATAATCGCTTCTTCATTCCCCATATAGTCTGGTTCACCAGGAATTTTGGATGTTAGGAAAAAATCATCGCGATCAATGCCGCTCTCTTTAACTGCTAAACCAACGACTCCTTCATTACGATAGGAAATTGCCGTATCAAAATGACGGTAGCCTGCTGCAATAGCAGATGCTAATTCGGTTGTATCATTGTTAATCGCTCCCATATAATTGCGGTCTTCTTTTCCAAAGGTATTCGTTCCGCTCCCGATAACTTCAATCTCAAGGCCGTTATTCAATCTAATCAATTCCATCTGTGCATCCCTCCGTCTATTCATTAATCATGATTATACCATTAAAGGAAAAAAAGTCAGTCTAGGGCATCCCTAAACTGACTTTATAAATAGTGACTTTCTTTTGTGGCTCCAATGATCGGTGCCACGACTTGTTCTTTCTGAAGTAACCAAGCTAAAGCGATTTGCGACCTTTTTACACCAATTGATTCAGCGACCTCGGCAACTCGTCTTACAATCAGGCGTCGAGCGGTTTCAATATATATACAAAAAGAGCTTGAGATATCGTTATCCCAAGCTCTAGCTTATTATTTCACTTCGCCAATTGGTAAAACTGTCTTACCGTATACTTCATTTAAAACTTGTGCCATAGCAGCGTAAATCGCTGTAAAGCCACAGAAAATACCTTCATAACCAGCGATTGTTAAAATCAATGCTGATCCAGTAAAGTTTCCCATTGCTAACAAGAAGAACAAAAGTGTTAGTGTTCCAAAAACAACTTGTAACGCACGGTTAATTTTCAATGTTCCGATGAACATAAAGAATGTAAATAGGCCCCACATAAATAAGTATGCTGCCATAGACAATGAATCAGCTGCTTCACCGTAGCCCATCATTGGCAGAATATTTAATGCGACTAATGATAGCCAAAAGAAACCATATGATGTAAAAGCAGTTGTTCCAAATGTATTGTTTTTCTTGAATTCCATGATGCCAGCAACAACTTGTGCCAAGCCGCCATAGAAAATCCCCATTGCTAAAATCATAGCATTGAGAGAAAAGAACCCTGCATTATGAATGTTTAATAAAATGGTTGTCATACCGAATCCCATTAAGCCAAGCGGTGCTGGGTTTGCAGTAATTTCACTGAATAATACCTTTTTATCTTTTTCCAATTTCCATAACTCCTATAACCATAGTTGTGCAAGCGCACTTCCTGAATTATAGTCAGTCTTTTGGTAAAAAGCAACACAATCTGGTATTTTCAGTAACAATAGTTATTTAGGGGTTTCACAAAAAATACCTATTCACTCTCCGATTCATCATGGTAATACAAATCAACTGTAAAGCTACCATTGTAACTATTATTTTCTACTTTAGTAAAATTAAATGAGTAAATATTCCAAATTCGTTCGCCATTAGTCAAATCGGCAATCAAATCTTTCATATTGTCAGAATGGCTAGCAACAATGTCGACTTGATAGCTACTCTTGAAATAATGCCCTTCAATATCTGTTATTTCTTGAGGATCAGATGCTCTGCTTATATTTTTTAGTGTGACTTCATTGCGTCGAGCCGATTCTTCCAATATTAAGAGTTCTTTATCAATTTGCTCCCCTTCTGGAAGAAAATTATTCGTTTCTTCATACTGACTTTGGTAATCGCCTAATAACTCTTCATCAGCCGGATAACTTGCAAGCAAGGATTTTTGCTCTTCCACAATCCGACTGGTGCGGTCTGCTTGTTCCTTAACATCTGCTAACAAGTTATTTTCACCATAAAGGAACACAAGAATCAACGTTAATACCATGATTAACAAAATTGAAATAGATAGTCGATTCCATTTTAGTTTCATGGCTATTCCCCCTCTTCAATTGCTTCTTCATTTAGATCGACTCGCAATTCTGCTAAGAAGAGATGATCACTCTCTGTTTCTTCCAAACGAACAAGTTGGACTTTAGTGACATAATCAAGCTTAGCAAAGCGATCAATCGCTGCTGAAATATCCGTCATTCCACTATTTTCCAGAACAAAGGTCACATGATTATCTGTATTTAATGAAAAAGTCAGTAAGTGATCAGATTGATCCACCAACTGATCATTGAGTCCTTGGATAACCGTATTAATCGGATATTGGTTTTCTTCAAAATAAACCTGGTCGACCAGCAACTGCTTGGTTAATTGATCATAACTTTGCATTTGACGTGCCAGTGCTAATTGATCCGCTTCTTCTAGTAGCCAATATTGATTGTCCTTATCAATATTCACATAGTTTTGATAAGAAAAGAAAAAATAGAGCCCTGACAAAAGTAATAACACCGCAAATAAAGCCGTTAAAAGATGGGGAAGAAAATTGGTTTTCTTTTTTTCAAAAAAGTTTAATTCAAACATTTATTTCCCTTCCCCTTTCTTTGGCTTTAATGTCGATTTTTTATTTTTTAGAGTCAAACCATACAAGGGCAAGAACTGATTTTCCAAAGGCTCCTCTGTTGATAATTCATGAATCGGTAAATTGGTTCGTTCAGCTAACTGGTTTTTAATGAGATCGAGATAGGGAAAATCTCCCGTCAGTACAACATCAGTCACACCAGATTCACCATTCAAAACAGAATATCGGTAAAAATTAATAAACCGTTCTAATCCATTCATCGACTCACTAATATCATCTTCTAACTCGCTTCGCTCCCCGTTCCATTGCCATTCACCATTTTTACCTAATTCCCATAAGTTAGCTAAGCGAGTTGCTTTGGCATGACGAATCACTTTTGGTAAATGATTATGATAGACAGTAATTAAATTATGGTATGGATGCCATTGCAGTAAGAGAATATGTTTGTTGTTATCGAACGACATCTGATTGATGAGAACACGATATAAACTTAAGGATGAAATGTCAGCGATATGAGGGATAAGGCCACTATTCTCAATGACTGTCTGATAGTGATGAATAACGTCTGTCGCATATAGGAGTAACAAGACTGTTTGCTTGTCATCGCCTTTCTCTACTTGTTCAAAATGAAAACTTGTCTGAGGGAAAGGTGAGCGGATAAGGTGATTCAAATGAAGCGCGATATAATCTTTTGCTTGTGCTTGAGTTAATTGAGCTGGTATTTCCTCTTCACGAACAACAATATAATCATTTGGTAAAATAATAGCTACCTTAGCATTTCGCCATTTCTTTTCAGCAACCAGCGCCTTCAATCGATTCTCAACTAATGCTGGATTTATTATTTTCCCTTCATATAAAATAGCTGTATCAAACATGATGTAATCTTTTTCCATAAGCTGATTACTCTGACTATCGACAGCTAAATAACGGATTGCTTTTTCCATGAATTCAATGTATAAATGTGGTTTTTTCCTAAGTAACATTGTTCACCTCCAAATATAAACACTAGGCTATCCTATTAAGGATAAATACCATCTAATGATTGCTGGTCCATAAAAATAAACGGTCATAGCCGCTAAGCTAATATAAGGTCCGAATGGAATTGCTGTTTGGCGACCTGTTTTGTTGATTGTCATGGTGATAAGGCCACCTACTACACCGTATAAGGTTGCTAGAAAAAAGAGTAACAGAAACGGGATAGGTTCAAAAATAAATCCTAACAGGGTTAAAAGCTTCAAATCACCCGCTCCCATGCCTCCCTTAGACAAAACTATGATAAGGAATAATAAGAAAAAGGCTAAGGCAGCACCGATTAAGGATGGCACTAGTTGATTTATTTTTAAAATAATAAATAGAGGGGTAAAAAATAATAAGAGTTTGTTTGGAATTTTCCGATAACTTAAGTCTGCTACTGTAACAGGAATAAGCAAACTGATTAAGACGAGACCTAAGATTAACGCTTTCGACCAACCAAAACGGATAAAACTATAAGCTGCTAAAAGGCCTGTAGCTAACTCCATAATGGGATAGAGCCATGAAATGGGCTGTTTACATTTTCGGCACTTGCCGGCTTGAACTAGAAATGAAAAAACAGGAATGAGTTCTGTCCAAGTCAACGTTCTCTGGCAGTTGTCACAGTATGAGCGATCTTTTGAAAACAAATTATCTTGAGGAAGTCTCAAGCCAACGACATTGAAAAAAGAACCAAATACTAGACCGTAAACAAAGACAATTAAGATTGTTAAATCATGCATATAAAGTCTCCTATAGGCGAGAGTGGGAAAAAAGGCGTTAAGCCCCGAACCTTCTAACGCATACCATATCTGTAAGTAGCTAAAGCTACAACTGCTATGGCAACTGGAACGAATAAGCTCAGATGGTCGCAGACCATCTGAGCATTAGTCGTGAAGTGGACGTCGGGGCTGCCTTTTGAACACATTTATGTTATTTCAAATAAATTATCATAATTTTCCAACTCTGATACTTTAATCAGGTGTAATCGTGAATGTTTCTTTTCCAGTTTCAGTATCTTTTACTTTAGTAACTTCATATTCTTTCCTTTCTTCTTTCTTTTCAAGGAATCCATTCTCTTCTAGGTCAGATACCGTCACTTTATTATCATCATCCTTAATTTGTAAAAAATACAATTGAGCTGCATCTAAAACTAGTTCTTTTTGATTTTCTTCAGTTTTCACTTCTGCATTTTCAATAACCTTCCCAATCCCTGGAACAGCAATAGCCAAGATAATTGCTAAAATAACAATAACCCCTAAAAGCTCTACCAATGTAAAGCCTTCTTCTTTGTTTAACAACTGTTTGATTCTGTTTCTCATTTCTTTTCCCTACCTTTTTTTATTTTTTTAGATATATTAACTTTGCCAATCACTCACCATAACTGACAAATTTTATCTACATATTTAAGGACTTGCTATTGAATCCCTTCCATCATGCCAAACATCGGCACCACAATGGAGAGCACAATCACACCTACGATAGCCGATAAAAAAATAATTAATACTGGCTCAATAAGAGATTGTAGTTTTTCAGATGCTTCTTCTACTTCCCGATCATAAATATCAGAGGTCTTTTTCAGCATTTCATCCAACGAACCACTTGCCTCTCCAACTTGAATCATTTGAACAATCAAATGGGGAAAGAACCAGTGATTTTCCATAGGCTTAGCAAGTGACTCCCCTTGCTCGACATCCTTTTTGGCACGTTCTAACACATCCTGTACGATCCGATTTCCGACTACTTCACTCGTCACATCTAGTGACTGTAAAATGGGGACAGAACTATTGATTAAAGAACTGAGTGTTTGGGTCATGCGAGCAAGAATGGTCTTTTGAACAAACATCCCGATAATGGGAATCTTCAACTGTATGTAATCAAAATAATAGGCTGTTTTTTCATGTTTACTGAGGTAACTTAATACTAGTATAAGGGTTGAAATAGCTATCAAAACCAACGCCCAGTAACGTTGAAACCATTCGCTTAATGAAAGAACAATCTGGGTGATGACAGGTAATTCCTGACCCATTGATGTAAACATATCACCAAAGATAGGAACAATAAATACCATTAAGAATGCCGTAATAAGTAATGCTAACACACCCACTACCGTTGGATAAGTCATTGCTGTGGATACCTTTTGCTTAATCCGATACTGTTTTTCGTAATAAGTCGCCATTTGATTGAGCACATCTTCCAATTGCCCACTCACTTCAGCAGATTGAAGCATATGAATGAGTAAATCGGGAAATAGTTTGGGATGTTTTTTCATCGCTTCTGAAAGCGACACCCCCTCCTTTACATCTACCGATACATCTTCCAAAACTTGTTTTAGCAACATATTTGTGGACTGATCCGCTAATAAATCAATTGCATCTACTAGTAGAATTCCCGCACTAATAAGAGAAGAGAACTGACGTAGAAAGACGATAAAATCCTTTGCCTTCAAACGTGACCGAAAATTGATTTCTGTATTTAATAAGGTGTTCAATGGCTCCACTTCAAAAACAATTAAATCCATTACGCGCAAATCTTCCAAGGCTTCTTTCTTACTGATACTATCAATTTTCCCTCGCATCAACTTACCATCTTTTGTTTTAGCCTTATAAGCAAATACTGCCACGAATCGTCATCCCTTCTTAGACTAGTCAATATAGTGACGGCTAATGCGCTCTTCTTTTACTAGTCGACTAATACTCATATTCATCGAATGCATACCATGTCCTGCAGAGGTTTGTAACACATTTTGAATCTGATGCATTTTCTCCGTTCGGATCAAATTTTTAACGGCGCTATTGTTAATTAGCATCTCTGTTACAGCAGTTCGACCCTTGCCATCTAGCGTTGGGATTAATCGTTGCGACAAAATACCAATTAAAACATTTGCTAGCATCATCCTAATTTGATCCCTTTGTTCGGCTGGGAACACATCAATCATCCGTTCGATACTGCTTGCCGCATCAGATGTATGTAGCGTTCCTAAAACAAGGTGCCCTGTCTCTGAAGCTGTAATTGCAGTGGAAATGGTATCCAAATCGCGAAGTTCTCCTAACAAAATAACATCGGGATCTTGTCTTAAACTGGCTCTTAAGCCATTTTTAAATGACAACGTATCAAAACCAACCTCTCTTTGTACAACAATTGACTGCTTATGATTATGTAAGTATTCAATCGGATCTTCTAACGTAATGATGTGTCGCGTCATCGTCTGATTCATATAATCGATCAGAGCAGCTAGTGTCGTTGTCTTCCCACTTCCTGTAGGTCCTGTTACTAGAAATAAACCATGTGGCTTCTCAACTAGTTTTTTTATTACATCAGGAATGCCTAAGGTTTCAATTGATGGTATATCAGTCGCAATGATTCGAAATGCCAATGACAACGAATTTCTTTGATAAAAGGTATTTACCCTAAAGCGTGAAACACCATTAATGCCATAAGAAAAATCCAATTCACGTTTATCTTCTAGAAGCTCCCACATTTCAGATGTGATGATTTCTTGGGTGAAAGAACGCGTCATATTGTACGTTAGCGTTTCATCCTTTTGAGGAATTAACTTTCCATTTATTCGATAAACTGGCGGCGAACCCGTCGTTAAATGCACATCTGAAGCCGATTTATAAAAAGCATCTGTCAGTATCTCATCTAATGACCTCATTTTCTAACCTCTAATCCTCCGCCGATGCAACTCTTAGAACTTCTTCCAAGCTGGTCTTTCCGGCTTTTACTTTTATTAATCCGTCATCCAATAGGAAGGTAACACCTTTATCTCTTAAGTGTTGCTTCAACTCTTGGATACTAGCACGATTCATCATTAAAGATTTTAGGTCTTCAGTCATGACAATCAGCTCGTGAATAGCCATTCTGCCTCGGTAACCTGTATGTTGGCAAGCATCACAACCTTTACCAATTGTCAGCTCTTCGATGGTTTGACCATGACGTTCAAAAATTTCCTTTTCGGTTAAACTCGCCTTACGCTTATAGGCACAGTCTTTACAAATGGTTTTCACCAAACGTTGAGCAACAACACCGCTCAAGGCAGACACAATCAGATAGGATTCAACTCCCATATCGAGTAACCGCGGTACAGCTTCAATCGCACTATTCGTGTGGAGCGTACTAAATACCAAGTGACCGGTTAGAGCAGCTCGAACGCTATTTTCAGCTGTTTCGCGGTCTCGTATTTCACCAACCATAATGATATTAGGGTCTTGACGTAAAATAGATCGTAATCCCGCAGCAAAAGTTAAACCAATTGAATTATTTACTTGTACTTGATTAATTCCTTCAAGCTGGTATTCCACAGGATCTTCGATGGTAATAATATTGCTTTCAGTATGATTTAATTCGTTAATAGATCCATATAAAGTTGATGTCTTACCTGAACCCGTTGGACCAGTCAACAAAATCAATCCCGATGGTTGCTTTATTAGAGCCTTGTAACTAGCTAAAATATCTTTTTCTAAACCGATGTCGTCAACCTTCTTAAAGATATTTGACATATCCAGTATCCGAATAACCACCTTTTCTCCATAAACAGTCGGTAAAGTAGATACCCTCAAATTAATTTTCTTACCTAGAACGGTGGTATTGATACGGCCATCTTGGGGTAACCGTGTTTCAGTCACATTCAGCCCCGCCATAATTTTAATGCGTGCGACTAGTGAATTCATCAGCAATTTTGGTAAGGGTCTCTCGCTTCTCAACAAGCCATCAATTCTATACCTCACCATGACTTGATGCTCCGTTTGATCAAGATGAATATCAGATGCTCTCAGTGAGACACCTGTTTCAAGCAACTGGTTAAAGACTTTTACAGCTGGTGCATCTTCTCCTTCTACATATTCAACGGATACTTCCTCTGAATCGTAAAGGCGGTTAATGGTTTGTAGCAAGTCATCGCGGGTTGCGATAACAGGCTTAACAACATAACCGGTTGAAAACTCAATTTCTTCAATGGCATAAAAATCAAGCGGATCATTCATCGCAACAATGAGATTCGATTGTTCCTTACGAATGGGCAATAAGAGTTTGCTTCTTGCAAAATCTTTTTTTATTAATTCAGTTAGAGACACATCGATTGGATACTGATATAACGAAACACTTTCAAGTTTCAGTTGAATTTCTAAAACATCAAGGAGTTGTTTCTCAGTAATATAACCTTGCTCAACGAGAGCATCACCCAATTTTTGTTGGGATTTTTTATGATTCAAAGCTTCCATAATTTGAATTTCGGTTACAAGGCTTGCTTCTTTCAGCAAGTCGCCCATTTTTTTCTTCTCACGGTTCGACAAATTCTCACTCTCCTTGTGTTTCAATGATAGGCCCTGATTCGATGAGATCCTCGAGAGTTGGTGATACTGATTCTCCCGAAGCCATTGGGAAACCTGATGTATCAATCTTCTTAAATACAATAGTCCCGGGACCGTTTAATTTTATCGTTTTTGCAACGATTGTACCATGAATAGAATACTTACCTCTAAATGTAACATCAGCATAGGGTGCAATCATCACCATTTTAGAAGGTCTGTCGGCGTTGCCCCCTCCGCCAGAATATGAGACTTCACTGCTATCTGTTAAGAAAAACACCATTGATAATACCTAAGTTATTAATCGTTACCTCTTTTACTAACGTCATACCAGACTCATTGTTTAAATATGTTCTATCATTTTCTTTATCATGTTGTTTCATATTTTTCCTCGTATAAAGAATAATTTTAATATTAGAAAATAATTATTGTTGTGATTATTGAACCAATTTATTAAAATCCCATTAACTTAAAGTATACGGTTTCAGAAGATTACTGTCAACAACCTTTGTTTATAAAAATTATAACATAATATATTAGATTGTTTTTATACAAAATCATGAAGGTAAACGCTTTTATAATCCGAAATAGAATTAACATTTGTTTGTGGCTAATAAACCTATTTACCTGCTTAAAAAAGACAATAAAAGCAGGGCTGAAATTGAATGATAGCCCTACTTACTTAACAATTTATTGACAACAGATCTGTTAGTTTATAAATTTCTGATTATGCGATCTCCTCACCCACATATAATTGGTTTCTACCATTTTTCTTAGCATGATACATACTCTCATCAGCACGTATCCATGATCGATTTAAACTTTCATGAGGTCGAACATGAACGAGCCCCACCGATACTGTAATAGAGACTGTAATATCTGGGTTTATAGGAATCGGCCTATTAACAACGTTATCCATAATATCTGCCATAACCAATTCAGCTTCGTGAAAGGACTTATCGGTTATAATTACACCAAATTCTTCTCCACCAATCCGATAAATACTCGTTTTAGAGGTTGAATAGGCATTGAATACTTGTGCGATCCCCCATAGTATTTTATCGCCAGCATCATGGCCATACTCGTCGTTATAGCTTTTAAACCAATCAATATCCAAAACAGCTATGCTAATTGGTGTTTCACGGTTTTTTTCCAAGTCCGTTAAACGTTCTCTAAATTTTCTAACATTTAAAAGTCTTGTGAGATAATCAAAATCTGTTCGCTCCCTCATTAATCTCAAATCTCTCATAAGCAGATAGACTACACTAACCGTAATATAAGTCGGAACTAATACTATTAGATAAAAGAAAAAGGCATCCTTTATATCTTCCACTGTATGAAGGATGCTGATTATTTCTATTAAAGCATTATACGAAACTAAAATAATGAGCTGCAAGAATTCGTTTATGTTCTTTCTTTCCATTATTTTAATTAACTGGTACATCATGAAGGTGACAAGAAAAATCATAAAAAGGTGATTAAGTGGTTGTGTCACATCTTGAAAAAAGAATCTATAGACTGATAATAGCAACATAGTGGGTAATGTGATCTTCCAGCCCAGATACATCATTGAAAAAGAATATAAAATATAGCGGAAATCAATCTCGACACCCATAAAAAGAAAAGAAATTTCCAACAAGATTATTCCTAATAGGGTTTCAATTAAAACAAAAATAACCTGTTGTTTGTTAGAATAATTGGCATCTCTAGAAGAGCGATTAAAAATCCGATAATACAAATAAAAAGGCGTAACCAATACGGCAATATTGGCTATACTAATTGCAAGCATAAGAATCTCCTTTAATAGTAATTATTTACGAGTGACATTATTAAAATTCACTACATAGTTAAGCACTTTTGTTTAAAAAAAATCAATAGTCTTTCTTTATTTAGAATTTCCAATCATTCCGCATCCTTGTGATATTATAATGAAGTAGGTTGTTTAATGCTTTTATCACTAGTTAGATGTGTCTAGATTGAGACTAATTTTTTATCTTTTTTCCTAAAATATAATCCAATTGTTCATCGTCACCCATAAAGAAGGAATGAGCACCTCTTCGTTCAAATCCCATTTTTTCGTAAAAGGCTTGAGCGGGATAGTTCTGTTCCCAGACTCCTAGCCATATTTCATCTTTGCCATATTTTTTGGCTAAAACCTCAGCGTGTTGAATGATTTTTTTCCCGTACCCCTTACCTTTGAAAGCTGGTTTAATATAGATTCGTTCTACTTCCAACGCATGAAAATGATCACACTCACTTTGCGCTTCATTCATATTCAACTTACAATAACCTGCCAACTCGTCATGTTCATATAGAAAGTAAAAATAGGAGTCAGTTGTTTGTATTTCATTTTTCAATTTATCTAGTTTATAGGCAGCCTCTAAATAAGCGGTCATGTTCTCTTCAGAATTGTGTTCATCAAAGGTATCTTTGAATGTTTCGATACTAATTGCTTGTAAAAAATCTAAGTCATTTACTGTACATTGCTTTAATGTTATAGCCATAAGAGTCCCTCGCTTTTGTTTGATACTATTTAGAATAATCATTTTATCAATTTTTTTCAATATAAAAGCCGTGGTTCAAAAAAATAAAAATGCCCATTTTTTGGATTCACGA
Organism: Jeotgalibaca sp. PTS2502; assembly: GCF_001975685.1. Lineage (NCBI taxonomy): Bacteria > Bacillati > Bacillota > Bacilli > Lactobacillales > Carnobacteriaceae > Jeotgalibaca > Jeotgalibaca sp. PTS2502. The sequence goes on along the minus strand of NZ_CP019433.1, from coordinate 2,289,311 downwards.
CTATTCTCTCTCATTTAGTCTCTATTCCATTTCGAATGAACCTGTATAAAGTTGATAGTATTCACCTTTTTGATTAATCAATTCTTCGTGGTCACCACGCTCAATAATTTGTCCTTGTTCCATCACCATAATAGCATTGGCATTACGAATGGTAGACAGACGGTGAGCGATAACGAAAACTGTTCGTCCTTCCATTAAAGCATCCATACCAGTTTGAACAATGGTTTCTGTTCTCGTGTCAATACTTGACGTTGCTTCATCAAGAATTAAAACAGGTGGGTTTGCAACTGCCGCTCTAGCGATTGCTAGTAATTGTCGTTGCCCTTGAGAGAGCGCCCCGCCGTCACCGGTTAGTTCTGTATCGTAACCATTTGGTAGTTGACGAATAAAGAAATCCGCATTAGCCAGCTTAGCAGCAGCCACAATTTCCTCATCCGTTGCATCTAAGTTACCATAACGGATGTTTTCCTTAATACTTCCTGAGAATAAATGAGTGTCTTGTAAAACAATTCCTAATGATTTTCTAAGAGCTGATTTTTTGATGTCCTTAATATCAATACCATCATAGGTAATTGTTCCCTCTTGAATATCGTAAAAACGGTTAATCAAGTTCGTAATGGTTGTTTTACCGGCACCAGTTGCACCAACGAAGGCCAGTTTTTGACCAGGTTTAGCAAATAAGCTGATATTATGTAATACAGTTTTATTTTCATTGTAGCCGAATGTGACATTTTTGAAGCGTACATCACCGGTTAGTTCTGTATAAGTTGTTTGCTTATTGGATGTGTCTTTCCAAGCCCAATGACCTGTTCGGTGGCTGACTTCTTCGATACTGCCATCTTCACTCTTTTCAATATGAACCAATTCAACCGTTCCTGTATCTTCTTCTGGTTGTTCATCCAACAATTGGAAAATACGTTGAGCCCCAGCCAGTGATAAAATAATGGCATTGAATTGTTGCGAGATTTGAGCAATCGGCATAGTGATACTCTTTGTAAATTGAACAAAAGAGGCAATACTACCAATTGATAGGGCTGTTACACCGGTAATGGAGAAAACACTCCCCACTACTGCTGTTAACAAGTAAGTAAAGTTACCAATATTCCCCATAATTGGCATTAAGATATTAGCGTAAGTATTCGCTTTTGTCGCATTTTCTCTTAATTCTTCATTTAAATCGGTAAAGCCTTTAATGGCTGCATCTTCATGGTTGAAAACTTTAACAACTTTTTGTCCTTCAATCATTTCTTCAACGTAGCCGTTCAACTGTCCTAGAGCTTTCTGTTGAATACCAAAGTAACGGCCGCTTTTGCTACCTAATGAACGAATCACAAAGACCATAATACACACCATAAATAATACAAATAGTGTCATTGGAATGTTAATTAATAACATCGCAAAAATAATAGATATAATCGTAATCAATGACGCAAAAATTTGTGGCACTGATTGGCTAATCATTTGTCTCAATGTATCAATATCATTAGTATAGTGACTCATGATATCACCGGTTGCATGGCTGTCGAAATAGCGAACGGGTAGCTTTTCCATATGCGCATACATGTCGTCACGAATATCTTTCAACATACCTTGTGCAACAGTTACCATCGTCCGATTGTAAATATAAATAAACAAGGCACCAGTTGCATATAAGCCCGCCATCAGACTAATGATACGTGCTAAATTAGAAAAATCAGGTGTTTCTTGCAAGGCTAAGGGGGCAATGTAATCATCGATTAAGACACGGGTAAAGCTGATTCCAATTGCGTTTGTTCCTGCACTCACAATAATACTTAATACAACAATAATCAGTCTTAACTTATATTCTTTTCTAGCATAAGTAAATAATCGTTTTAAAATTTTCAAGGGACTTTCTGTTGGTTTCATTGGTCTATTCTTCACTGATAGTCCCTCCTTTTACTTGTGAATCGTAAACTTCTTTGTAAATGGCATTGTTGACAAGCAACTCTTCGTGGGTACCAATACCGTTAATCTTACCTTCATTTAAGACAATGATACGGTCTGAATCTTGAATGGAAGACACACGTTGCGCCACAATAATTTTTGTTGTATCAGGAATCTCTTGGGCAAATGACCGTCTAATATAAGCATCTGTTTTCGTATCAACGGCACTTGTTGAATCATCTAAAATCAAAATTTTAGGTTTCTTCAATAAAGCACGCGCAATGGTCAACCGTTGTTTCTGACCACCTGATACGTTTGTCCCACCTTGGTCAAGGACTGTTTCATAGCCTTCTGGGAAAGCTTGAACGAAGCCATCTGCTTGAGCAAGATTTGCGACACGTTTCATTTCATCGTCGGATGCGTCCTCGTCTCCCCAACGTAAGTTTTCAGCGATTGTACCAGAGAACAGCGTATTTTTTTGCAGAACCATGGCAATTTGATCACGTAAGGTCACCAAATCATAATCTTTAACATTACGTCCGGAAACAAACACTTCTCCTTCAGTTACATCATAGAGACGAGGAATTAATTGAATTAAGGTACTCTTACCACTACCTGTTCCACCTAAAACCCCAATCGTTTCACCAGATTTAATCGTTAAATTAATATGAGATAAATCTGCTTCTTCTGATGACGTATTATAATTGAAGCGAACATTTCTAAATTCAATATCACCATTTTCAATGCTTGTTACAGCTTGTTCTGGGTTTGTTAAGCTTGCTTTCTCATTTAACACTTCAGCTACACGTTCAACAGACGCTTCTGAAATCACAATCATAACAAAAATCAATGACATCATCATTAAGCTGCTCAAAATTTGCATCATATAAGTGATAAAGCTCGTTAATTCACCGGTTGACATGGTGCCTCCAACGACTTGTTTCGCACCAAACCAATAGACAATCAATAATGTTGAATAGATAGCAATTTGCATAACAGGTCCATTTAAAGCGATAATTTTTTCTGCTCTCATAAAGAGTGCTTTAATATCGCTTGATGCTTCTTTAAATTGTTCAATTTCACGGTCTTCACGGACGAATGATTTCACCACGCGTACACCATTGATGTTTTCTTGAACGGTACGGTTTAAGCGATCATATTTTTTAAAGACCTCAATAAAATAAGGGTGGACTTTGTAAACTAACCAAATTAAGAGGCCACCGATAATCGGAATCACAAAGACAATTGTTAATGATAATTTCAAGTTCGTATAACTTGCCATAATAAAGGCAAAGACAATCATAAATGGCGCTCTAATAATTGTTTTAAGAATCATTTGGAAAGCCATTTGAATATTTGTAATATCCGTTGTTAAACGGGTAATCAAACTCGATGATGCGTATTTGTCGATATTGTCAAAAGCAAACGTTTGGATATTCTCGTAAACATCTTGACGGATATTAGTTGAGAAACCAACTGCGGCATCAGATGAGAATTTCCCTGCTAAGACACCAAATACCATTGATAGGCAGGCGATAACAAACATTAATGCCCCTATTCTTAAGACATACTGGATGTCTCCTGTTAATAAGCCTCTATCGAGCACTTTAGCCATTAGAAATGGAATGAAAATTTCCATTGATACTTCTAAAGCCATAAATAGCATCGTTAGAAATGACGGCTTTTTGTATTGCCGAAGCGATTTCGCTAACGTTTTATACATGTTTCAGTTTCTCCCCTTTTAGTCTTGCCTATATTCTTTTTCCATCGCTTGATAGATTTTGTTAATGGTTTTGATGGTGATTTCGATATCCTCTTGGGGGATCGTACTCAAGACCTCACTATTTTTCTTGTGGAAGTCGTAAATCAAGGCATGGTAAGTTTCCAGTCCTTTTTCACTTAGGCGGATATTGACAACGCGTTTGTCTTTACTATTTTCTTCCTTAATTAGGTAGCCTTCTTCTTCCAAAGTCGTAATGTTGCGGGTGATACTCGGCAGAGTGACATTGATGGCTTCTGCGACATCACTCACGCGAACTTCGTCCAATTCTTGAGACAAATCATAGCAAATCTTGATGATATAAATATGGCGCTTCTGCAATTCCGCCGGCGATTCTGGTAGGAATTGCACCGTACGCTTCGCAACTATACACGCATCAATATAGTCTTCTGATAATTTATTAGGCATATCTTACTCCTTTCAAATCCTTTACCTCAGATAATTACCTCAAGTAAGTATATTAGCAAAAAAAAGAATAAATAGAAAGTTTTTTTCTACTTATTCTGGAAGACATTTAAGTCCACTTTTCTCTTTTTTCTAGTGTTTGTTTGACCTCATCGATAAAGGCTTTTCCAATCGCAGTCAGTTTCCTTTTTTTATTCGTAATGATACCGAGTGTATGCGTTGTTGAATTTTCAAGTGGTTTTAACACGATGTGCTGGCTGACAAAGCCATTCACAATCCCTAAGCCTGATGCATATGCATCTGATTCACATAAAAGGTTCATTAATGTGCCTCTGTCATTGGTAAAAATAACCGGTTGGCTATCATCCGCTTCGATTGGATCTTCATTAAAGTCGGGGGCTGTTTGGTTTTCTTGGCTAAAGCGCACTTGTGGATAAGCTAATAAATCCGCTCGTTTAATGCTTGTTTTGTTAGCTAAAGGATGGTTTTTTCTCAAAAAGATACGCGTTGTAAATTCTCCTAGTGCTTCAAATTGTAACTCTTCTTGCTGAAAATAACGTTCTAAGACACGACGATTGGTTTCATCTATATATAAGATTCCCAGCTCACTTTTAAAATCACGGACATTCTTCAAATTTTTTTGAGTCGTTGTTTCAACGAGATGGAAATTTTGATAGTCCTCTTTAAAGGATTCGATTACCTTTAAAAAAGGTTGCGATAAGAAATCATAGCGTTGAGTAGTAATAGTAAAGTCTTTTTTGAAATTAGTCCGATAACGGTGCTCCAATAAATCAACTTGATCGAGTATGCGATTGGCATAAACTAAAAAGTCAGTTCCTTCTTCCGTCAAACTAACGCCAGACTTGGAACGGATAAATAATTGGGCGCCTAATTCGGTTTCCAAATCCTTCATAGCGGTTGAAAGACTGGGTTGGGTCACAAATAATCGCTTAGCTGCTTCACTGAAACTGCCTGCTTTGGCGATGCTAATCACATAACGGCATTGTTGGATATTCATAGGCCACTCCTTCATTAGATTTTGATTAATTTCATACTAGCATAGCCAAAGTAAATGTCAACGCATGATTGCCGACTTGACTAGACCATTTGTCGATAGCGGTTGGCTGTACAAATTAGTTAACCAAACAGCTGTATCAACAATATCTTGTGTCGTTGCGCCAAGCGGTTCTCATCCGACCAATGTTGTCGCATCGCTTCTGTACCAGAGTTACTTTTAACATCATCATGTCAATGACATGTGAACTTATTTTTTTCAATTCTCCTTTAAGCAAAACGACAGCCCCACCTTCTCTACTCTCATAGAGAAGGACGGGACTGTCGTAATACAACCGTCAACAATGTCGATTACTCCAAGACCATCTTCAGTTGATCATTTGATCCGTTCTCACCACCACGGACTCGCTTAGCAAAGCTCGTCAGCTTACTCTTCTTATCATTGCATCTGTCCTTATTCACTGATTAAAGGTAAGAATAATACCCATTAAAAAATAATGATAATTGTTAAAACCTATTAATAGCCATTAGTTTTTTTATGGATAAAAAAAACTAGAAGTTTCCTTCTAGTTTCAAAATGAGCTTATTCAAAATCATAAAGGACTGTAGATAGGTAGCGCTCGCCGTTATCTGGAAGAATCGCTAATACTTTTTTACCTTTACCTAGTTTTTGGGCAATATCAATGGCTGCTTTAATAGCTGCGCCGCCTGATACACCAACTAAAATACCTTCTGTTGTGCCAACTTTACGTGCGATTGCGATAGCGTCATCTCCAGCAACTTTAAGGACATCTTGGTAGACAGCTGTGTTTAATACTTTAGGAACAAATCCAGCTGAGATACCTTGAATTTTATGAGGTCCCGGTTGACCACCTGATAAAACCGGTGACTCTGCTGATTCAACAGCATAAATTTCAATGTCAGGATAAGCTTCTTTTAAGACGCCGCCTGCTCCTGTTACCGTTCCACCTGTTCCAACGCCTGAAATGAAGGCATCTGGCCCATCTTCACCAAACGCTTGAACAATTTCTTGACCCGTTGTATTTTTATGAACCGTTGGATTTGCTTGATTATCAAATTGTAATGGTAAGAACCAACCATTTTCTTCTGCTAATTCCGTTGCTTTTTTAATCGCACCGACTGTTCCGTCAGCACCCGGTGTTAAAACAAGTTCTGCACCGTAAGCTTGAATCAGCTTGCGGCGTTCAATCGAAAAGGTGTCCGGTAAAACGATAACCACTTTGTAACCTTTTACGGCTCCAACGAAGGCTAAGCCAACGCCTGTATTACCAGAAGTTGGTTCTACAATGGTTCCACCCGGCTTCAAGAGTCCATCTTTTTCAGCTCGTTCAATCATTGCTAATGCAATGCGGTCTTTAACCGATCCAGCTGGGTTATAAGATTCAAGTTTAACGTAAACATCTGCTGCATCTTCTGGTACAACCTTGTTCAATTTTACAATCGGTGTGTCGCCTGTTAGTTCAAGAATATTGTTTACAATTTTAGCCATGGTAGTTCCCCTTTTCTATTAGTTAACTTTGTGTTGAATGAATTAGACTCATTATAACATGACTGAAACCGTTAGTATCATTGGAAATACTAATCACATATCATTGATTTACTTTATAGATGTCGATACAACTTTAAAAAAAGCCCTGTATCTTACATTCACACCCCTAAATGTCAGTTACAGAACTTTTTGAAGAGCTGTAACTGACATTTCGACTACCAAATGTGACTTACAGCCAAAAATATGGAGCTGTATCGATTCTTTCTCCATATAAAAAGCAACTTAGTTTCCCAATTTGCTTGTCTACCCTACAAAATACAAAATGATGTCATACCAGATGGGCACCTCAACCTGATCCGCTTCTCAGTGGCTTAAGTTTAACTCGGTGACAAGATAGCCTGAATTTGGCAAAGCTAGTAACCATACTATTAAGCCGATGATGAAAATAATCGTTCGAATCACATACATAAAAGAAAGCTCAACATACGTTCCAATATAAGACAAGATAATCGCTAAAATCGTATTGCCGACTAGAATCACAAATGGCATAATCGATAAGTTAATATTCCAGATCATTGGTTTGTATACGTTGGTTTTATAAATAAAGGGCCGAATACGAATAGTGATGTAAGCAAAAAAATTAAGCAAGAGAACCGATAAAAATAAAGAAAGACAGTCCATCCTGTTACCTCCTTAGTTAACTAACTGATTGCAAGGCTTTTTTCGCCAATTGGTCAGCTAATTCATTATAGGTAATGCCACTATGTGCTTTTTCTTTTTTAAAGTGAACGGCAATCTGATTTTCTAATTCTCTAAACTGTGCGATATAGTCCTGCGATACGGGCTTATTGGCACGCCAAAGTCCTCTTGCCCACTGTTCAATTCCCATATAATCATAGCGGATATTGATAGCTTTGTAGCCTTCTGCAATTGCCCACTTAATGGCTGCAATCGAGCCAAAGACTTCTCCCGCAATTTGGAAACTTTCCACATAGCGAGGGTTAGAACCGGCTTTGTAAAATTGTTTGACCACCTCGCTATTTTTTACCATCACAACGCCATAACTGTAACGATTTGACTGACGGTCAAAAGACCCATCGACATAAGCTTCGATAGTATCGTCTGCCGTCCAATCAACAGCAGCTTGTTGAGGAGGATTAATATAATCCTTTGCCTCTTGTTCTGTCGTAAAAGATTTAAATTGTGCGCCAGAAAATCCAGCCACTTGTTTTTGTGCGTCTGGCCATGTCCGATAAATCCCCGGTTGACGCCCTTTTTTTACTGCATAAAATTTCCCTACCATATCATGACTCCTTAATTTTCAACTAAAACTGCTGATTTTTTCTTTAATAGTGTTTCGTACATTATAACCATAACAACTAAAATAGCTCCCAAATAGAAGGGAAATAGACCTGGATGAACATAATTAGCGATTAATCCAAATAAGGCTGTAGCCGTTAATGCCACACTTATAGCTGTTACCTTTCCAGTTCCGAATTTGCGCGTTAATCGGTCACTCTGCAAACTCGATAAAATAGTAGCCACTGAAATAATCATGGCGATGCCTCCAGCAAAAGAAACTGGTACGCCAAACTCCTGGTACATAGTTGGCCATGCCGACCCTAACAAGGCATCGGGTAAGCCTAAGCTAATGAAACCCAAATAAATAATTGCTAATAATAATTGAACCATATCGGATCTATTCTCCTATTCATCTTTTTCAATACGTCTTATTCTACACAAGCATTTTTAGATAAACAACCGTTAAGACTAGTCTTTTAAGCATTAAAAACCGCTAGCTCCATTCGCTAGCGGCATATTCTATTCATTAGTCTGAATCACATCAGTTGTCCGATAAATACCCGGTTCAAAGGTTTGATTAAATAATTTTTCTGTCATGGCATTAAAGGTGAAATGGTCGTCTAAAATAACGATATAATCATACTCCTTCAGTACATCAAGGAATGGTTGATCATCCATCACAAAGTCTTCTCGTCCGACCACATTGGGCGTATAGAGGTAGTATTGGCCAATAAACTCAACGTCATAACTATCACCATCTGCCTTTCGATCAGAAACAACCAAGTAACGGTCATTATTTAATACCATCTGATTGCCAACAACTTGATCAAATTGAGCAGGAAGGGAATCCAAATACTGATTTTTATTATAGATCATGCCATTGTTCTCAGATAAGACCAATAAACTAGAGAATAGTAACAACACAACTGTCGCGTACTGATACCATTTCTTTGTTTTCATGCTCTTAAAACTACGATAGTTCCGCGCTAAAACATTTTGTTCATAAAATGAATAATCCATTTCGCGAGCAAGTGCCATCATGGCGATACCTAAAGCTAGAATAACAATACTCGATGCATAACGCTCAAACCCGGCTAGATAAAGCGCCTCTTCAGTTGGCATGGAAAAGAGAAACATCAAGTAAATCCCAATATAATAGGCGATAACAATACTATCGACAAGAAGTCCTACCTTTAACAATTGATTCTTACGTTTCAGAACGAAACGGATGATTAGATAACCGCCAAACAACAACATATTCGCTAAAATAATGCCTTGAGTTGAGATGGTTCTCACATCAGCAATCGTCGATAAAAACAAATCGGTAATGGCTTGGATTACCCCGCCATCCTTCTCGGCAAAGATTTGTTGATAGGATGTTAAACGTACATCGTGTTTAGACTGTGTAAAGTTCGAGGTCACATGACGGCTCCAAAGCAGATAAGGTAAAAATGATAACAAGACACTTACTAAGCCTGTGACCATTAAGTGAATCTTATGTCTGCTAAACGACCTCATTTTAATAACCGTATACACATAATATAATAGTAAAACAACGACAAAGAATAGTGCACTATTTTTAACTAAACTCAGTGAACCAGCCACTAAAATGGTATAGAGCGACAATAGTCCCAATTTCTTCTGTAAATAAAAGATACCAGCCAAACCCGCCAATGTTAAAAGAGGTAGTAAGAAATCAACCAACAAGTTGTTGACCCGAATGGCAATATTAAAGTAATTGAAGGATGCAACCACAGCAAACATCATGGCAACCACCAATTGACGTGATGAATCGCGGACCACAACAAACAGTGCGTAAATACAAGAAAAAATAAACACAAATTGCCCCATCAGCATAACGGGCGCACTGAAACCAGCAATAACTGTCGCAAAGTAAATAAACAAGCTACTGCCCATTGGGTAAGAGCTGAAACTGATTAAAACATCACTCGCCTCAGGAAGGCGCCCTTCGGTGAAGAGAAACTTCACGATAACTGCCCAGTGGGAATAATTGTCATAGTGCTCTAAACCACTGTTCAATAAAGTCCATGAAAAAAGAAGAAAGTATACACCCAGCCAAATCGTCATCAATCGTGGTAGCTGAAAGCTATTTTTTTCGACTAGATAGGATTGATAGAGCTGATAAAGACCAATTAGACCGCCTACAATAGCCAATCCAACAGCTGTTGGGAATAGCAGTTTGACATAGGCACTTACATAGAGTGTGAGGCTGATGGCAGAACAAGCTGCTATCCAACTGATTTTTTCATCAAGTCCTACCCATTTTATAAACAGCCTCGAGAAGCCATAAACTGAAAATAAAAACAAACTAAGACGCAAAATGATTAGCAACATACAAACTCTCACCTCTTTCGGACATCCATTTGTTTATAAGGTTTTCAAAATGAGGCGACATCATTACCTCTTGTAGATTGATTACCTTAAACATATATTCACCAGATTGATTTTGGTCATCATAGGCTAATTGGAAATCAATCTCATCGATCATTACCGTCCAATTCTTCCGTTTAGATAAATCCTCCATTGCGCTCATGGTCATTGTTTCAAAATTAAAACGATGGAGTACAACATCAAACTCATCTAGTGAAATAATATGGTTGGTCCATAATACAGGTGTCTTACTAACGAAGTCCGTGTGTTTGCCGGCTTGCTTGTAACGTCTATGAATAGTTTCAATCAAATGATCGAATGGGGTCATCCATGGGTCTCTGACCTGAGGCAAGCTTCGATTGAACCCATCATAAATAATCTGCAAATATTGTAAATAGTCCTTTTCAGATATCTCATCTAATGCTACGCCATACACCCATTGGTCACGTTCTGAAATAACTCGCATGATTTTCCCCTCTAAATGAGCATGATAATTCTCCTTGGTCACGTCAAATGATAAATCAGCATCTGCTGGGAAATAAATCGGGTATTCAGAAACAAATGACAAGCCCGATTCAGAAATATTGATTGTTTTTAAATCATAATCCGCCCCCTTATAACTCACTTTAACATCATAACTTGCTTGAAACCGTTCTGCTTTACGATAAAGTGGTCGCCCTAAGAAAAAGAGAACAGAAAATAACAAATTAATAAAGTGGGTTAACAACCAAAACGTAATCACACTACCATAAAAGATCTCAGAACCAAACTTGCCGTAATTAAATTTAACTAAGCCGATAATTGTTAACACAAGCATAATCGCGTGTGGAATCACATAGAGCAAATCTTTTCGGGTTTGGGTAGCGGCTTTGTTAGTTACTTTGAATTTGGTTTCTTTAATACCAATCGTTTGTAAAAAGACTGGTAGCACTAAGTAAGGCGCAAAAATGGTTTCTTGCACTTCTCCCCACCGCTGTGTTCGAATGTCTGTTGACATATCTTGCATGGACAAATAAACGAAATAATAGCTTGGCAACCAGAATAGTAATAACGTCCAAAAGTTCGTGTCCACTACCATAATGTCAAAAACCGTAAATAAAATCGGCGCAAAAATAAAGATTAAGCGACAAATAAATGACCACCAATAAAGGAAACTATTTAAAAAGACCATTTTTTGTTGCAAGGTTAAATTTTTGTTGGTTAGAAGATGGATATTTTTTATACTCTGAACAACACCCCTTCCCCAGCGAATCCGTTGTTTTAGTACACTGGGAACGTCAGTTGGGGTTAGCCCACTCGCCATTGGTTCAATCGTCGAGATATTTTTATACCCCTTCGCATTGATCAATGCGCCTAGTTGGAAATCTTCTGTAATGGTATCCGTTGGAAAACCGCCTACATCTTCGATCGCTTGACGAGAAATGACCGTGTTCGATCCCGTGTAAATAGCTGCATCGTGCGCATTATTTAAAATATTAACTTCACGTGAAAAGAAATCCTGTTCATTGGTCAATGTCTTTTCAGAAAAGAGATTGAGTTGGAATAAGTCGGCATTGTAAAAACTTTGTGGTGTTTGCACTAGCCCAAGCGGTTTTACCTTTTCACCAGCTTCACGCTCTTTTTTGTTACCGATAAAATAAGGAACCGTTTCTAGCAAGAAATCGGAATAAGGAATCATATCCGCATCAAAGGTCGCAACTAAGGGTGAAGAAGTATGCGCTAAGGCATTATTGATGTTACCTGATTTAGCATGTTTGTTACCCTCTAGCCCAATATAACCAATCTGAAATTTGTCTGCTAATGCCTTTACTTCTGGTCGATTCTTATCATCCGATAAATAAATATGAACTTTAGAGGGGTCAGGATATTTCATATGACAAGCAGCATTGACTGTTTTTAATAATAACGGAACATCCTCATTATGGGTTACAATTAGGACATCAATGTCAGGGTAGTCACCATCTTCTACAAGAGGTTTTTCAATGCTTTTCACTTTATTTTTACTCCAAATTAAAATAACTGCGGTAACGTTCGAAACGATCTCACTTACCCACAAGGCAATTCCGAAACAAATTGCAAATAACGATTCCGACCATGGTAGTGTGTACATTCCACGCCAGACAAGATAAATAACAGATAAAACAAAAGCGAGCAAATAAACGAATTTTTTATACGTTTTTGAATTTGGCACATACTCACCTCTTAAAAATAATAGTCTTTTGAATATAATAACTGGCAAAGAATAGACCCACATCAACGATAGCCTTGATTATTGCGGTATCTACTTCTTTAAACAAAAGATGTAGCAAATAAACAAATAATGCCGATGCTGATATTTGAACGACAACTAAACTAAAATAGTGAAGCATGCTGTTTTTAGCAGCTGACGAAAAGACAAACCGACGATTGACATAGTAGTTGAACAATGCTGATAAAAAACGCGATAGCAGCGATGCTATAAAGATAGTGGATAAACTAGTATGGGGTAAACTATACATAAAAAAAGCATAGAGACTAATATCGATTATAAATGATGCGCCTGAAGAAAATAAATACTTAAAAAAAGTTCTCAGCACGACCGCACACTCCTTATTTGATTGACACTTTAACGCTCGCAGTAAATTCTTACTTGGTTTCGGCCATTATTTTTTGCTTGATAAAGGGCTAAATCGGCTAGATGCAGAGCATCTAATAAACTACCCTCCCCTTCCTGACAGTTCTCAATACCCGCAGAAAACGAAATACCACTAACTTGCTTGTTAGAGATATTGAAGGCATGATGATGGATTTGCACCCGTAAGGATTCTAATGTTTCATAAATAAAGGCTATAGAAATATCCTCAAAAATGATACAAAATTCTTCGCCACCATAGCGATACAACTTATAATGGTTTGAGCCAACGGTTTGACCCAGATATGCCTCCATCAATTGAGTGAATTCACGTAATAAATCATTACCAGCCAAATGACCATGCTCATCATTGAAGGCTTTAAAGTGATCAATATCGATCATAGCAATTGACCGATTCATCGGTATTTGGTTATAAATAACTAAATCCTTGTTGAATGTATAAAAATTATATGCACCCGTTAGTGAATCTCGCCTGCTGCTCAGTAACTCATCAATCACTTCTTTCTCTTCTTTCTCGATGAGTTGATGAAGCCAAGTAAATCCACACATTAAAACAAAAGACCCTAATAAAACAAGCACTAACTGATACCATTCATATTCAACTTTATGGTAAACCATCATAGCTGATTTTGGGGATGCCACCATAGTTATGACATAAATCAGATAGAATTTTGTTTTATCGGCAATAACGTTTATCTTGTCTAAAACGATCATCACTATCAGCAAGAACACACTAAATAAAATCAGATAAACCATGTGCTCTCGATTTGGAAGATCGACTAAAAATAAATAAAACCAGACCATTACAGGTGTCGCAATTGTCAAGATTTCCCCAATTTTCCTATTAAAATAATAATAAAAGAACAGCGCAAACGCATAGTGATAGGTAATAAAACCAACTAAGTTCATCGAAAACGAGAGAACAAAGTAAAGGTAAGTAAAAATTAAAATCGTAATCAAGAAAAACTGAACTTCTTTCCGTTTAACCGCCTTCTTGATACTTTTCAAAAATAGATCAGCTGTTATCAACAAACTGGCGATCATCATCGGAAGAAAGAAACTAATAAAAATTAATTGTTCGACTATCTGGTTCACGTCGTTAAACAACCCCTAACTAATAGTAATAAAGACGCATCTTGTCAGCTCATTTTACCCAAAATAAATTGGGAAGTATAGCAAACTTTCGTTTATTTCGTAAGAAAAGCGGACAAGTCCGCCTTGGCCTATGAAAAATGGGAGCTAGACATTGATGGCTGAACTTATAATCTCCTAGTCTATATAAAAACTCCCATGTATCACGGGATACTTGGGAGTGACTGGCATTCTGTCGCTTCTGCAATTGAAATTTTGTTTCGTCCATTATTTTTAGAATGGTAGAGTGCTGAATCTGCACGATAGAAAGTTGTTTTTAAATGCTCATTTTCTTCTTGTATTGCTATTCCTGCTGAAATGGTTATTCGAACATGCTGATCATTTTCCAATTTGATTGTCATATCTTCAATTTGCTTTTGAATAGAGCAAGCCAATTCAACCGTCTCTTCTTGATTCGTTCCAGACATGATAATGGCAAATTCTTCACCACCTACACGATACAATTTTCTTGAAGATTCTATGAACACCTGAAATCTTTCCGCTACTTCTTTTAGGACCATATCACCAACATGATGACCAAACTGATCATTAACTGTTTTAAAAAAATCAATATCTAAAATAATCAAAGAGAAGAGGTCATTTTGTTTTGAGAGATGCTCTAAATCATCTTCAAAGCTTTTTTTATTATAAAGATTAGTCAGATAATCTTTATGGACCAAGACAACCAAATTTCTAAATTCACTCATCAGCCCATACAAAATAAAGGTCAATAAATAAGTGTAGCCAACCAATGAGATAGCTAGGTAAGTCGCATTTTTAAAGTCATCAAAAATCAAAAATATCATTATTAAACTCGTCATCAGACCGTATGAAATTAACACAAACAGATGTCTGAATTCATCTACCGTTTTAGAAAGCCAACTATCCACGAATGGAAGGGTCATCATTAGTAGAAGAGAAAAACCGGACGCCACAATAGCTGCATCATTGTAAGGAAACAAAAATCGACTTATTGTCACTAAGAACATCACCGGCGTTGTAATTTGCCAACCTAAATACTTGATTGTAACTGCGTAAAATACAAAACGAAAATCAATCGGTATTCCTTCTGATACGGTCGCGAAGTTTAATAATAAGAGACCCGTTAGCGTTTGAATAAAAATATAAAATAGTTTTTTTTGAAGAGTTAATGACTTTGTATTAGTAAAGTCATGACTTGATTTAAGTAAGAAATAACAATTTAAGACCAGGATTCCTAGATTTGCAGCTGTTTGAAGAAGCATCTTTTCCCCACCTATCTGATTAACTCAAAACCACCAAAAATTGCTTATTGTTCTATAATATTAAAGTTACATAAACAAAGCAAAAAAATCAACCATTTCTTTTTATTTTCAAACAAAAATAACAGGCCTCAAAATAAGAGACCTGTTCATGACTTTATTAAAGATGATCGCCTTTAGACCAATAAAACCCTTGCTGTAAGCGAATGTTGTTTTCAAGTAATGTATTTTTAATGAATGAACTATCTACACCTTCTACAATAAAAGTAAACTTTTGTTTTTGAGCGACTTGAAACCAAACTTCCAAGAAATTCAAAATCATTTTTAACTCTAGTTTTTTAAACGGCAGTAATGAAAATTTACAACATGAAATAAAATCACTGTTTTCTAAAACGAGATCTAAAGTATTTTGACCGCTACCAATGTCGTCAATAGCGATATCATAACCCATATCTGCAATCCTTTTGATAGAATAATTGAGGTTATAATCGTTAGAATGATGTCCATGTTTAAAAATGGGAACATGTTCAGTTAATTCAACTTTTAGTTGCTTGTTAAATGGCTGCATATTTTTTAGAAATTGCCAAGTTGATGCGTGGACTAACTGTTGCGGATGAATATTAAAATCAAAATGAACATCAGGATAGCGCGGCAAATAATGTTTCAATTCCTGTTCATACCAATTCATCAACAGTTGATTGCTACTTTCTTCATCTATAAACTCAGAAAACAAGTCGTTAGGAAAGCGTCCTGTTTCTTGTGAACGTAATAATACTTCATAGGCATAGAGGTCACTTTCCGTTTCAGAAAGAACTTCCATAATCGGTTGAAATATAAGATAAAAAGACTGAATTATCATTTCAACTTCACTTCTTTCTCTCACTTAACATTCCTCATCTTTCTTTAATTCAAATAATTCTCAGATTATTTGGGATCCATTAATGACATAACTGTCATCGGCTCAATGCTATTATCGGTTTTTTTATTGCAAATGTTAATAAGATTGCTAACATTAGTCAACATATTGTCAAAAGCCCATATGTCTATAAAATATTAGTGGATTATGTCGGTCAATACTACCACAGCTTACGGATCCAATTGTATCTCCTCATCTAACAGTTCCTCATTAAGACGATCTCTTAGTGCTGACTTCAATTGAACAGACTGCTTTTCATCAGAAAAGTTCATCACAACCTTGTAGCGCTAGCCGTTTTTAATGCGGCTTTAAACAGAAACAGCCTCATTAGAAGTGATCACTTGATTTCGAGTTAAAGCCAAGTCATCACTGATGGTTGCACAAAAAGTCCGCTAGAAAATCACAACAAGCTTTCCATATTGCTCGAAAGTTTGTTGTGATTGTATTTATAACGATTTAATTGATTTTCTTATTTAGAGTGTGGTAGATCAAATGATACAATTTGCCATCTGACGTTCTGATAACATCCATGCGAATACTTGTGAGAGACGGTGTCATGTAACGGGCCATTTCAGTATCATCGAAACTGACAACTGAGATATCTTCTGGAATATCTAGTTTGGCTTCATTAACAGCTTTATAACCCCACACTGCTAAAGGTTTCATCAAGGTTCAAAACACGAGAAACGCTTGCTGGTAAAACGCCGACGATTCTCAAAGAGTGGTGTGGAAATGTAGTCAGCCTTGATTTATGCGGTAGAGTTTTAAGGAAAAATCTTCAATCAAATTAGCTAAAAAGACGTTCAGAGTCTTTTTTGTCTCTGAACATCATTTTAGAGTCTGAATATCTTTCTAGCCTTGTTTCATTTCAGCCTTACATCCTTGCACCCTTGAAAACTGCCTCTTCTTTCCATTTCAGCATCTATCGCATTCAGCACTTCCCACTTTTTCAGACTCCATTCTGGACCGATTAACGTGTCTCTTGGTGCGTCCCCTGTCAGACGATGAATAACAATCTCTTTCGGAATCATCTCTAATTGATCACATATCAGCTGAACATAGGTATCCATGTCCAAGAATTCCAATCTTCCTTGAGCGTAGTCTCGAACCATTTTTGTGTTCTTCATCAAATGCAATAAATGAAGCTTTACGCCTTGAATATCCGAATCTTCAATCATTCGTTCCACATTTTCCAGCATCATTTCGTAAGTTTCACCCGGTAAGCCATTAATTAAATGAGTGCAGACACGAATGTTATGGGCACGTAATTTTCTCACAGCCTCCAGATAGGTCTCATAGTCATGAGCGCGATTGATTTTCTCACTTGTTTCTTCATGAACGGTCTGCAGCCCGAGTTCTACCCACATATACATTCTTTCGTTCAATTCGCTCAGATAAGCAATAGTCTCGTCTGGCAAACAGTCCGGACGGGTAGCAATCATGATACCGACTACTCCTTCTTCGTTGACCACTTGTTCATAGCGATGCCTCAAAACTTCAACTTCAGCATGAGTATTTGTGAAGTTTTGAAAATAAGCAATATATTTAGTAGTATTCGGCCATTTTTCATGCATCATGTCGATTCCTTTTCTAAGCTGAACGGGTAAAGGATCCAATCTACTTTGTGCAAAATCTCCTGATCCAGAAACACTGCAGAACGTACAACCGCCATGTGCTACTGTTCCATCTCGATTAGGACAATCAAAGCCCCCATCTAAAGCTACCTTAAATACTTTTTCACCAAATGTTTCTTTTAAATGTTCGTTCCAAGTATGATACCGTTTCTGTTGTTGCGTTTTCATTCTGTCACCTCGTGAAAAGTTTAACACGTTTATCCAAGAATGAAAATAAAGTTTTTAGAGATTTATATCATGATTCATAGGATGATTCCCTTCTTCTAATTTTTCATAATACGCTTGCATTTCTTTTTCCTATTTTTTTATCGGTCCTTCCTATTTTCTTAATGATTTTAGCTGAATTGCCACCAAAAATTGAATTAGCGGGAACATCTTTTGTAACAACTGCTCCTGCCGCAACAATTGAGTTTTTTACGATTGTTATTCTTGGCAAAATAGCAGCGTTCCCCCAATCCAAACTTGATTTCCTACTAGGATGGAAAGTCCAAATTAAAAATCTTTTGCTCGTAGATCAGGATTGGTTGGATGACCGGCTGTAAAAAAGCTGACTCTCGGACCAATTAAAACGTTACCACCAAAAATTATTTTATTCCGATCCATAAAAATACAATCGAAATTCGCATAAAAATTCTCGCCAAACTAAATATGGTTACCCTAGTTGACATATAAAGCCGGAAAAATTTTAATTTTTTTCTCTTTTGTATAGAAAAAGTAGCCATAGCCTGCAACTAATAGTAGATTAAGGACGATAAATGAGATAGCTGTAAACATTCCAACGAAATTTGATTTATACCCCATATGACTTGTTATTGCTGTTCCGTAAAAGATATCCTTTATTCCCTGACTATTTGTATAAATATCAAAAGCTATTCCAGCTAATAATACTAATGCGAAAAAAATAAATAAAAATATAGCAAGCAATTTTTTCATAAGCTTCTGCCTTTCACTGATTTTTGTATTTACTTTATATCTAGGTCATTGAACATTACCTTGAAAAAAGATAAAGGAATTGGATTGTCAACACTATTTCAAACAAATATTATAAGGTCTGTAATCGATTTTCCACAGGGATTTTATAACCAAGTGTTCCGTGGATTCTAATGTTATTAAACCAATTTACATAATCATTTAATTCAAGTTCCAGCTGATCAGCGCGGCTTGCTTTAAACTATCATTCTCCATCATTAGACGTTGATTTTCTTTGAAGGAGCCAGAAGCTTGGCTTTGTTTCACCCATTTATCAAATGCAGAGGCTGTAAGATCATATTCACGTATAATGTCTGCACGTGGTTTTCCACTTTCATAAAGTCGTACTACTTGGCTTTTAAATTCTGGCGTAAACGTTCTGCGTACTCTTTTTTCGGTCATGGTAGATTCTCTCCGTTTCAGGTTCTTTTGTTTCATTCTACTAGACCTTAATTTTACTGTCTAACTTAGTGTAGCCTATTCACTATAATTCTCTATGTCACCATATTTTTTTAAAATCCTCCATTATAATAATTCTGATCAGGACAAAACTAAAGACATCTTGGATTAATAATCCGTGACCTTTTTAGTTAGTGAAAATCATTGCTTCGCAAATTTCGGTTGTCATAGACGACTCTGGTAGCACCTTCAAACTATTCTGAAATTATGTCGCCTTCTATGAAACAAAAAACGTAGTCGCGAAACCATTGATACATAGATTTCAATAAAGTTTCTTTACAATACTTAGGTTACAGAAAACACCCTAAATAATGCTACACAGTGAATAAGTTACCGTGGAACAAAATTTAAGGTGCTATTTACATGTTGTAAAACCCTATCCCTATTAATTGCCATCCAGCTCAATCGAATCCGAAATATAGTATTCCCAATCTCGTTTATTAGCATATCTTTGTATTTCTTTTGAGAGTTGACTGTCAGTGATATATTCCAGCAGGAAAACATCTTTCTCCAGTTTATCCATGGCATCCAGATAGTCTAAATAATAGTTTTGATTCTCACTCGTTTGAGTTCCAAATGTTTGTTCACCAAAGTTAATGGATGAAAATACTGTTTCTTGATTTACACCAGTTAAAATATCATCCACTTGCTGATTTCTTTGAAGATACAACTGAACAAATTCATTTCCTCCATTAATAATTACTGGTTTTCCATGGCTCATCAGTTCTTTTAGCATGACTTCCACTCCCTCATAAATATCCTCATTGGGAGATTGTCCATAGATATCTACATTATCTATCCAAAAACCATCGATACCTTTTTCTAATAGTTGATTGGTCAGTGTAGAAGTTATAAATTTCTGCCATTCCTTATTTGTCACATCCAGCCAGTACTCATCATCCCAGTTAAGATAGGGTTTCATGGTCAAATGCTGATACTCTTCGTAATAGGAGCGAAAGGTTTCTAATGATCCAATATTCAGGTAAGTGAATACCTTTTGGCCACGTTCTTGCATAGAGGCAATTTCTGCTGCTGAAAGATACTGAGCGTCAACCACAACCGTTTCGTAACCCTCACCAGCCATTACTGCGTCGCTTCCTTGTAGACTTAAAATAACTCGATAACCAGAACTAATTTCATTTTTTCCCATATCCTGAATTACATTTTGCTCACATCCGCTTAGAAACAACAGAAAACAAAGAAATTTCATTGTTTTTCCAAATCGATTCATATTAGGGCTCTCCGCTTCTTATGGTTTTTATTATTATATAAGAAACTCTTTTTAAGTAAAAGAAATGTAGACTTTATGCAGTTAACGTAAATAATATTTTCGAGCTAACAGATGAAGATAATCGAAGGTTATTTATTGATTTGAAAAATGAAATTTCCTCATCCTTCGTCACTTGGAGAATCCACTAATAGGTGTCCCACAAGGTAATGCATGTATTCGTGAGCTTGTTCTAGACTTATTGGTTGTTGTTTTAAAAAGATTGCCTCTAAAATTAACATCACGGTATTACTAAAATGGTCTGCAACTAATTGGAGAGGCACATTTTTATTGTCAAAATCAAGGTATTCATAAAAAATTTCTTGCATGATTTGTTTTAAGTATGCACTAAAATTATTAATTAAAGGACTATTGATGGGATTATTCCTGAAAATACCGTTCAATAATTCGCTGTGATCCATAAATAAATCGTAAACACGATCGAAAAAGACTGTTAGTATCTTTTGAGAAGAATTAGAAGAAGTTTCTTCAATCTTGACTTCGTGGCTCAATAGATACCAACAATAGGTTAACAAGTCATACTTATCATCAAAATAGTTATAAAATGTAGCGCGAGGAAAATTACTGATTTCGCAAATTTCATTCACACTAATGGTCTCAAAGCTTTTTTTTGCTAAAAGTGCAAACATCGTTTTGGAAAAAGCTTCCAGCGTTCGTTGTGCACCACGCGTCGGCTTTTTAGATAAATCATACTTCATTTTTTCACGGCCCTTTTGCATTTTTTTATTTCTGTCTAAATTCAAACAGATATAAAATTTTGTTTCTTGCCTTCTATTCGAATACAATTTATCATGAATTAGCTGCTTTTACAAGTGTCTAAAAATGTGCTATTGAAAAATTTCACACTTGTGAAAAAACATAGCTATATTGATGAAATGAGGGGATATTTTATGATCAAAAAGGAATGGGAGTTTATTTGGAAACATAAATTTCTTTTGGTTGTACTAGGTGCCGTTGCGTTGATTCCGGCACTTTATAATTTGATTTTTTTAGGAGCATTATGGGATCCTTATGGAAGTGTTGAAAATTTGCCTGTAGCTGTTGTAAATAAGGATCAAGCGGTAGCCTTTCAAGAACAAACATTGGAGATTGGAAATGAATTGATAACCAACTTGAAAGAAAATGAGAGTTTGGATTACCATTTTGTTTCTGCTGAAGAAGCAGAAACAGGACTATCAAATGGTGATTACTATTTAATTATTACCATTCCAGAAAACTTCTCTGAGAATGCTACGACATTATTAACAGATAATCCGCAAAAAATGGTGATCGATTATCAAACTTCAGAAGGCCACAATCTAATCGCCTCTAAGATGGCAGATTCTGCTGTGACTGAATTAAAGAACCAAGTTTCTGCAGAAGTTACTGAAATGTACAGTGAAACACTTTTGAAGCAATTCGATAAAATCGGGCTAGGTATGACAGAAGCAGCAGAGGGGAGCCAAAAATTAGAAGATGGTACTGCCAAATTAACAGATGCCTCTCAAATGATTCAAGAAAATCTAGAAACATTAGCCGCTCGTTCATTGGAGTTTTCGGAAGGCAGCCAAACACTTCAAGCTGGCTTGCAAGAATACGTAACGGGTGTTGATCAAGTAAATGATGGCGCTAATCAATTAACGAGTGGGATTCGTTCACTGTCCAGTCAACTTCCAACATTAAGTTTGGGAATGGGAGATTTGAGTTCCGGTGCTCGTTCATTAACTTCAGGGATTCAACAGTATACAAATGGCGTTGATACAATCAATAGTGGTACATCACAATTAAACGATGGTCTTAGTCAAGTGGTGGAACAAACGAAATCTTTTCCAGACCAAACCAAAGAGCTAAATGATGGTGCTCAAAAATTAGCTGAAAGTTTACAAGCAGTGACTATGAGTGCAGAAGATAAAGAACAATTAACGAATTATGTTGTGGGTGTTCAGTCCTATGTTCAACAAGTCTCTCAAATTCTTACCGACTTGGATTTAAGCAGCTTAAATAACAGTGACCAAATCACCGCCTTCTTCCCAGCTATCAGCAATGATTTAGCACTCATGCAGGAAAGTATTTTTCAATTAAATGCTAATTTGGATGCGGCTAAAGATACGCTCAAAGTTAGTTACCAAGAAGATTTGGCTACGAATGCAATCGCAGTTATACAAGCTTTGACAGAAAGCGGCTTATCTTTAACAGATGAACAAAAATCTTTGGTTCTGTCAACCATGCAAAATCAGATGAGCAATACAGAAGCAGCTGCGGATCGTTTATCAATCGATACTTCAGGAATTATGTCAGCCTTAAGCAGCTCACAAGTTGATCTGCAAAATCTTGCTAATGCTTTGTCTGCTCTAGAAAATATCCCCATGGACAAAGTCAGTGAACTAAAATCCGGAGCTGACCAATTGTCTACTAGTAGTTCCGCAGCAACAACAGCTTTGACTGCTGCAGTCAATGGTTTATACAATATCCAAATGCAAGCGGCACCCGCTGCTCAAGCAATCGCTGACGGAACCAGTCAGTTAAACAATCGTATCCCTGCTTTAGTTGCTTCCTTACAACAATTGCAGGCAGGTAGCCAATCTTTGAAAGACGGGACGAGCCAACTAATGCAGAACTCTCCAACTTTAACAGAGGGTGCAACTTCCTTATCTGAAGGGCTATTAACCGTAAATGATGGTATTCCAGCATTAAATGAAGGAGTAAACGCCCTTTTGACCGGATCAAAATCATTATCAGCAGGCATCGAGGAGTTAACTGAAAACAGCGATCATCTTGTTTCGGGCACGAGTCAGCTCACTTTGGGAGCATCTCAAATCGCTCACGGCAGCACACAATTGGCAGATGGCGAAAAGCAAGTGACACATTCGTTAAGAGAAGTGAAAACGGGACTATCACAATTGAGTGAACGTTTCTCTGCAAGTTCTGAACAAATTCAGCAAATCAATACCGATAAAAAATCGGCTAAGGCTGTTTCAGAACCTATTGAAACAATGCATGAGGATAAAGCCAGAGTTGCAAATAATGGTACCTCGATGGCGCCTTATATGATGTCTGTAGCATTATTCATCGGTTCATTAACTGTCAATATGATGTATGATGCTTTCGATCCAAAGAAAAAGCCAAGTTCAGCTATCGGATGGTGGGCAAGCAAGATGTCTGTTTTAGGGATTGTTGCTATCTTGCAAGCTGCTCTTGTATTCCTTGTTTTAACAAATATTTTAGGAATGACTACCCTCCATCCCTTGAGAGTTTTCGGTTTCTTGATTTTAGAATCATTGACGTTTATGTCAATCGTAACGCTGTTCAATCTTTTATTAGAAAAAGTCGGTTCATTCGTCATGCTACTTTTCATGATCCTACAATTAGCAGGTTCAGGAGGAACTTATCCAATTGTTTTATCAAATAACTTCTTCCAAAGTATTTACCGGTTCTTACCAATGACCTATGCAATTGATGCCTTGAGACAATCTATTTCCATTGGAGGTACAATAAGAGCAGATGTTTTTTTATTTGTAGCATTATTACTAATAAGTAATATCTGCATGATTCTCTTCTTTACTCACAAAAAGAAACAGCATTTAGAAACAATTTAATTTAAGACGTTTTAAAATTCAGAAAGGTTTCTTTGATGGAATGATACGGTAAAAATACCTTATCATTCCATCTTTTTTACTTTTTGTTATTTATCGCTTCTACTATAGTAAAACAAAAAAATTCTAAACCTTATTCTGAATCTCTCCTCCGCTGATTACAGAAGCAACCCCTTTAATGAACTCATGGCAAAAATAAAAAAGGATCTTTCCACAGGAGTCTCACCATACCTAATTTTTGTTAGTAGGATTATTGTTCGATTCTCATATATACATATTGAAAAAAAGAAAAGAAGGTTCAAAAAATTTAGAAACTTACATTCTTGGATTTGTTGAAGCAGCCTTTCGAAAAAGGTAGAAAAGAATTAAAAAGAAGGTGTTATTATGAAAGTTGTCTTTCATATCGATGAATTAAAGAAATGGGAAGAAACTACAAAAAACGTCAAAAACCTGGTAAAAATCGCTCCAGAAATAGACACTGTCATTTTAGTCAACGGAATCGCAATCAATGGATTTCTAGAAGAGAAACATCTCTCCTTTATTAAAATGTCTGGAGTTCACTTTCATGCTTGCAATAATGCTCTCCATGCTAACAATATAACGAAGGAACAGCTTCCAGAAAATGTCGTTATCGTTCCAGCAGGTGTACTTGATCTCATTGAGCTTCAAAGTGCGGGTTACGCCTACATCAAACCATAATAATCAAGGGACTGGGAAATAACTCCAGTCCCTTTTTTATATACGAATAATTGTTGCGCAAACGTGCTCAAAAAGGCAGCCCCGACATGCGTTTCCCGAATAATACTCGGATGGTCTACGACCACCCTGCGTTTTTTCGGTCCAACGATTCGGGGCTAAACGCCTTTTTTCCCACTCTCTTGCTCTTCGGCTGAAAGCCTCTATTGCCGGCCTGGGCCTGAAAGGCCTACTGAAAAGTCTCCCTCCTGCACCACATTCACGCGCTGATTCTAAAGAATCTCTTATTTTTTCTTATTCTTTTCTCCGGTGAATGGATCAAACTCTTCAAAAAGCGTCAATTGATCACTCATATAATCATCTTTCAGCTGATTTCGAATATACGCTTGAATCTGTTCTTTATTCCGGCCCACGGTGTCCACAAAGTATCCACGGCACCAGAACTTCCGATTACCATACCGATATTTCAAATTGGCGTGCCGATCGACTATCATTAAGCTACTCTTACCTTTCAAATAACCCATGAATTGGGAAACACTCAGCTTAGGCAGGATACTAACCAACAGGTGGATATTATCCCGACAAGCATTTGCTTCATGGATTTCGACACCTTTTCGCTCGCAAAGTTCGCGAATAATCTGACCGATGCTTTAGAGGTACTTTTCATAAATGATTTGTCTTCTATATTTTGGGGCAAAAACAATATGATACTTACATCTCCATTTGCTGTGTGCTAAACTATTCTTGTCCTGCATGGGACGACCTCCTTTTATTGTGAATGTGCCGGTCGGGAAACCAGCCATATTCTAGCATAAAAGGAGGTTTTTTTGCCCCACGCTGGAAGCTCTTTGGAACCCCCGGCGTAGCCAGGGGTTTTCGAAAAACACAAATAAGAAAAGCGGACAAGTCCGCCTTGGCCTATGAAAAAATAGGAAATTTGACCCTGAATTGTCAGGAGACTTCACGCTTCAGCGGGTTAGTCGAATGATATGCGTTAGCGAGCAGCGAAGCGCGCAATGGGGCAAATTTATCTTTTTTCACTAGGTCAGGACTTGGGAGCTAGACATTGATGGCTGAACTTATAATCCCCTAGTCTGCCAGAAAAAAATACAGAACCCCCTAGTATAATTAGAGAGGTTCTGCATTCCTTTTACTTAAAGGCAAAAAAATCATTCCATTTTTCTTCATATGCGGTTATCAATTCTTCGTAAGTCATTGTTTCGGTGATATCATCAATGCCGCCTAGTAATTTGTGGCGCCATTCTTCTTCTATTGTAAAAGGATATTCCTTATAAGGAGAGCTCACAATTTGTTTTTCTAAATCTACCGTCACTGTCTCCTCGCTTGTTAACGAGGAAAGTTCTTGGCGGTCTTCCAACGGTAAAGTAAGTGCAAGCAAACCGTTTTTCAAACTATTCATATAAAAAATATCACTAAAACCGCCGGCAATGACAGTTCTAAAGCCGTAATCATTCAATGCCCAAACAGCATGTTCTCTTGAAGACCCGCCAGCGAAGTTATCTCCTGTAATTAAGATGGATGCTTCTTTTCGATCTGGATGATTCAAGATGAAGTCAGGATTATCAACTCTTGGATTTTTCGATAAATAACGCCAGTTATCAAAAAGAAATTCGCCGTAACCTGTTTTTTCAATACGATTCAAATAGGCACTCGGTAAAATTTGGTCAGTATTAATATTATCTTCCATAATCGCCACCGATTTACCGGTATGAACGGTAAAAGCTCTCATAGTGCTGGCACCTCCCTATCGTCTAGCCGCGTATCATAAAAGTATCCTTTAACAGCTGCTAAAACAGCCATAGCAGGACTACATAAATGTGTGCGCGCATCCTTGCCTTGTCGGCCTTCAAAGTTACGGTTGGTTGTGGAAGCACAATGTGTTTTTGGTGGTACGCGGTCCGCATTCATAGAAATACAAGCTGAACATCCCGGCTCTCGCCACTCAAAGCCTGCGTCAATGAATTGCTGAGCAATTCCCATTTTTTCAGCGGCACGTTTAACAGGCCGACTACCGGGAACAACCCAAGCTGAAATATGATCAGCTACTTTACGACCTTTAATATACTTCGCACCCTCAATCAAATCTTCTAAACGTGCATTGGTGCATGAACCTATGAAAATATACTGTAGCGGAATATCTGTCGCTATCATGCCCGGCTTCAACTCCATATACTGGTAGGCACGCTCATCATTATGGTCACTAATCTCTGGAAATGCTTTTCCAAACGGTAGACCCATAGCTGGCGTTGTTCCCCATGTCACATAAGGGGCCAATTCGGATACATTGATTTCTAAAACATAGTCAAAGGCAGCATCCGGATCTGAATACAGTGTCTCCCAATATGCGACGGCACGGTCAAAGTCTTTCGGCGCCTTAGGTCTTCCTTTTAAATAATCAAAGGTTTTTTGGTCTGGTGCGACCATGCCATATTTAGCTCCAAATTCGATCGCCATGTTACACATGGTCATTCGTGCTTCCATCGATAGACTACTAACCGTGTCTCCATAAAATTCGATCGCATAGCCGGTCGCAAAATCAGTTCCATAAGAGTGAATCAAATGCAGCATAATATCTTTTGCATAAACACCATTCTGTAGTTGCCCGGTAATTTTGATGCCCATATTTTTTGGTTTCTTTTGCCAAAGTGTTTGTGTCGCAAAAACGTGCTCCACTTCTGAGGAGCCAATCCCGAATGAGATGGCTCCAAAAGCACCGTGCGTGGCGGTATGGGAATCGCCGCAGACCACTGTTTTACCAGGTTGCGTGGCACCTTGCTCCGGTCCAATCATATGAACAATCCCTTGCCCTTCACTCCCATGATCCATCAGCTCGATACCAAACTCGTGGCAGTTTCTTTGCAAGGTTTCGATTTGTTTTCTTGAAATGGCATCTTTAATAGTAAAAATATTTTTAGTGGGGACGTTATGATCAATAGTCGCAATGGTTTTGTCGGGAGCTCTTAATTTCCTACCTTCTAAACGTAGACTCTCAAACCCTTGAGGCGTAGTAACTTCATGAATCATATGCAAGTCAATATATAACAGCTGGGCATTGCCTTCTTCTCCCGTTAACACATGTTGCTGCCAGACTTTGTCAAATAGTGTTTGCTTCATTAATGATTCCTCCCTACTTTCCTTTTTAATGTAATTGGGCTTTAGTAGTATTCACCGTGGCGGTAATCCCATGAGTTATAACCATCAGACAAGTGCATCATAATACGTTCAACATCCAACCCTTTACGGATTAAAACAGGCGCTGGTGTAACAGAACGTTGGTCACCTTGGTCAGGCACAAGCTTTCCTTCTTTATCAACGAAAGAAATCATCACACCTTGTTCGTAGCGTGTTTCAACTGTTTTTTCTGGTTGAATCGAACGCACATAGTCGTCGCCTTCAATAATTAAATCTGCTTCATTTTCAATACGTTCACCAATTCCTGCAACCACACCACGGTTTCCTTTTCCAGAAGGATTAGCAGAACTAGCAAAGAACATGCCGTTTCCGTCACTCCAACGCGCTGCGGCAATTTGTTCACCAGGAACGCCAAATTTAATAACAAAACAGCTTGTGCCGCGAACGTCTGTCATTAATTCAGACGAACCATCATTTGGAATATACTGTTTACCAGATTCTTTCCAAGGTAAAATGCAGCCTAGTAGCACATCTTCTTGCCAACATTTTTCATAGAATTCGCGAATAGCAGGAGTCATTTCAGCTAAAGCATCCAATTGTTCAAGTGATCCAATGAGAACAACGCCCGGTTTGTTACGCTTACGGTTTTTAGCTGAGAATTTTCGCTCTAGCCCCGCTCGATCTGTCGTACCAATGATATACCCTACTTTTGTGGGACATACGATTGTTTTTCCGCCTGTTTTTAATAGTTCAATTGCCTCAGTTTGTGGTGTGCCGTTCCATTTTACATATTTGTCTGCTGTCATCGTTGTTATTCCTCTCTATCTGTAGTGTGATTGCTATACAAAAATAACCCCCGACCTGTTGCTAAGTCGGGGGTTTATAGTTGCATAGAACGAAAGAACTGATACATGTCCTAGATTCTTATCCATTGCCCGCTTAGATGTCATTTTTGAAAAAAATAATCTTTACAGCAAGCATGGTCATTAAGCTCCTTATAAAGACTAATTCTACAAGTCTAATAACGCGCTTAATAATAAAATATCCAAGATGTTGATTGATTTAACCGAATCCATGTATCTATTCTCTCCTTCCCTTTTATTAATATAAGATTATATTAATGAAAATACTCTCACTTGTCAATGTTATTTTTAATTTAATTTTAATATTCTGGGAATAAAACGGAATAGTGATGGTTTTGCGTATTTTATTATAGGAGGTGTTGAAATGCTAGAAAAATCAGATTATTTAACTAGTTATGATTATTTAAACAAACGATTGACAGAAAATGACCCACATTACCTACGCCAAAAAGATGGCTATGACGGTGAGGCCTATCTCTTCGCTCAGCTTAAACGTTGCTCGTTTCCTATGCTAGTCTGCCATGATTTACTTTTATCACGTGGCGTCACGACTCAGTTGGATTTTGTCATTATTTTATCTGATCGTATTTTATTATTGGATGTCAAACATTACAAAGGCAGTTACACTTACCAAGACGGCGAATTTTACGACCGAAAAAAAGAGAAGTTAGGGTCAAACCCACTCATTCAACTCCACCGAGCGAGTAATGTGCTGGAGGCTATTCTGAAAGATGGCGGCATCAACATGCCGATTGAACGGAAATTAATTTTTACCCACGAGCAATTTTGCTTGTATGGCAATCAATCCGATTTACCTATTGTGTTGCTGTCGCAACTCGTCAACTATTTCAATTATCTGGAGAAGGTCTCAGGGCCTTTGACTGACTATCATCATCGGATTGGCAGCTATTTAGAAAATATAAAATTAAAGCGTAATCCTTATGAAAAACTGCCAAAATACTCTTTTGAATCTTTGAATAAGGGGATATTCTGCTTAGACTGCGACAAGACCTATACCATCAGTCGCCATCGAAATTTAGTTTGTGACAAGTGTGGCTGCCGAGAAAGCAAGTCTGTAGCGGTAAGCAGGATGATTGCAGAATTTGAACTACTTTTTCCAGATGTCAAACCTAGCCCAAAGTTGCTAAAAGAGTGGTGCGGCGATTTAGTGAGTATTGAACTTGTCGGAATTGTTTTAAGAAGATGTAGATGACTGTAAAAAATTTTAGGACTAGTTTTAGGCTGTTTTATAAGAAAATCAAGAGGTTCAATGTTAGTTTAGCTGCTGAACCTCTGGATTATGAGGAAATTAAGAGGTTCAAAGCTTGGTTAGCCACTGAACCTCTGGATTATGAGGAAATTAAGAGGTTCAAAGCTTATTTAGTCGCTGAACCTCTGGATTCTTAGAAAATTAAGAGGTTCGAATCTTATTTAGCCACTGAACCTCTGGATTATGAGGAAATTAAGAGGTTCAAAGCTTATTTAGTCGCTGAACCTCTGGATTATGAGGAAATTAAGAGGTTCAAGGCAATTCGTACGCTGAACCTCTCTTTTTTGGCTGGCGCAAGCGTAGTCGAGGCACTCACCTTGTTTATTTTAAAAAAAAACAAAAATAGCTGCTCCCATTAGGAAACAGCTATCCAATAGCGTTGAGTGATGCGATTGTTTTCTTGGCGTTCATCTTCTAGCTGGCCACCATTGTGTTGAATGACTTTGGCAGAGGCGATATTGTCTTTGTCACAGGTCAAAAGGACACGGTCAATGCCCCTCGCACGGTAATGGTCTAGTGCCAGATGAAGTAACTGGCTAGCATAGCCTTTACGGCGCTCTGACGGTTTAACGCTGTAGCCAATATGGCCGCCAAACGCTAATAGATAATCATTTAATTCGTAACGGTTATTGACCATTCCAATAATGGCGTCGTCTTCTCTTCGAACAACTAAAAAGGTATCAGATAACACTCTGTCAGCTGGCACGGTTTCCTTTTTCTGAAACAGTTCAATCTGAACGAACCAATCATCGTAATTGTCATAATCAGCTAAGCCAGATGTGCCATCCATGGAGTCGTTTGAATCAATAAAAGATTGTCGATAAGCCATGACCTTGTCGCCGTCTGCTCGTGTTGGAAAACGCAAATATAATTCTGCCATATTAAACATGGTCCGCAATATATCTGACTAGTGCTTCTGATTTTTCCCAGCCTAAACATGGGTCAGTAATCGACTGGCCAAATACGCTCCCGCCCGGTTCTTGACGGCCGTCTTCCAAATAACTTTCAATCATAAAGCCACGAACATATTCCTTAATGTCTTCGTTCCAGTCCCGGTTGGTTAGAACTTCTTGAACGATACGAATTTGCTCGTTGTAGTTTTTACCTGAATTATCATGGTTCGTATCAATCATAATAAACGGATTTTTAAAGTTTCCTTTTTGGTAAGCCTTAATTGTTTTCAACAAGTCATCGTAATGGTAATTAGGTACAAATTCCCCAGCATCGGTTAAGCCACCACGTAAAATAACATGGGCCAAGGGGTTAGAGCTCGTTTCTACTTCTGCACCGTTGTACATTAATTCTTGTTTTTGTTGAGCTGCATAAACAGCATTGAACATCACATTGATATTGCCGCTTGTTGGATTTTTCAAACCGGTTGGATGGTCAATCCCACTTGCGACAAAACGGTGCTGTTGGTTTTCAACAGAACGCGCCCCTACTGCATGATAGCTCACTAAATCTTCTACAAATTGTAGATTATCTGGGTAAAGCATTTCATCTGCTGTTGTCAGACCCGTTTCAGTAAGCACTCGTTTGTGCATTTTACGAACAGCTACCATACCACGAACTAAGTTAATTTCGCCTGCAGGATCTTGTTGGTGCAATAAACCTTTGTAGCCATCGCCATTTGTTCGTGGCTTATTAGTATAAACGCGTTGAACGATAAAAACTTTATCTTTTACTTCATCCTGTAATTTAGATAAACGTCTCGCATACTCCAAGACTGCGTCTTCATTGTCTGCGGAACAAGGTCCCATGACTAATAAAAAGCGCTTGTCTCTACCTTCAATAATCGCGCGTAATTCTTCATCTCGGGCTGCTTTTTTAGCAGCTTCTTTTTCTGTTAATTTTGAAATTGATTTGACTGATTCCATATTAATATGTTTACTCAAAGCCGTGAAACTCATTCCATAACCTCCCATGAGAAATTCTTTCATCTATCTTAACAGATTTTAATCTTAAAAGGGGAAGTTTCTTGTGAATTATTAATATTTCTATAATTGATGGTGCCCTGACTCGATTTCTAGCACTTGATCGTCAATTTTCACCCAGATTGTTCTTTCATTTGGGTTGTATACACGACTCCCATCCGCTGAATAAACTAAGCGTTTAGCATCTTCTAAATAACGTTTCATTTCAATACTATTCACAAAAAAGAGAAAAAAATTAGGCGCTTGCACAAAAGTAATGCAGTGACGATTTGGATATGTTGTGTGCCATCGCAATAGGATGATTACTGGATGGTTTTGGAGAAATTCAGAGGTTCAAGTGAGTTTTCGTGGTTGAACCTCTATTTTTGGGATAATTAAAGAGGTTCAAACTACTTTTCGATGCTTAACCTCTGGATTTTTTATAAATTAAGAGGTTCAAGCCACTTTCGAGCACTGAACCTCTGGATTCTTTGTAAATTAAGAGGTTCAAGTACATTTCTGCACCTGAACCTCTGAATTCCTTTTAAATAAAGAGGTTCAAACTACTTTTGAGCGTTGAACCTCTGAATTCCTTTTAAATAAAGAGGTTCAAACTACTTTTGAGCGTTGAACCTCTGGATTTTTTATAAATAAAGAGGTTCAAACTACTTTTGAGCGCTGAACCTCTGGATTTTTTATAAATAAAGAGGTTCAAACTACTTTCAAGCGCTGAACCTCTGGATTTTTTGTAAATAAAGAGGTTCAAAGTACTTTTGAGCGCTGAACCTCTGAATTCCTTTTAAATAAAGAGGTTCAAACTACTTTTGAGCGCTGAACCTCTGGATTTTTTATAAATAAAGAGGTTCAAACTACTTTTGAGCGCTGAACCTCTGAATTCCTTTTAAATAAAGAGGTTCAAGCTACTTTCAAGCACTGAACCTCTGGATTTTTTGTAAATAAAGAGGTTCAAGTACATTTCTGCAGCTGAACCTCTTTATTATTGTTGCCATTCTTCTCTTAGGATACCCATTCGAATCGAGTCATAATATTCGCCTTCATAGAATCGGACTTTTCGAATACGCGCTTCCATCTGCATCCCTAACTTTTCAGCAGCACGTATCATGCGCGCATTTCCTGACCAAGTCGTCAAGCCAACACGAGCAACCTCAACCGATTGAAAAACATGATCCATCCACATTTTCAAAGCACGCGTTCCTATTCCTTTGCCCCAATTTTGGCCTTCATGAATAACAATCCCCAACTCGAGCCAATGCTTTTGTTGATCCTCAAAGTAATAGGTCACTACTCCGATTAATTCATCATTCAGACAGATTCCCCAAATATCTTTTTCATTGATCCAATTCGTTGCTTTTGTTAAAAAGACATCGTAAGCAACTGCTTTATGTGGAAAATAGGGCGCATCCCATTTTTTCCATTCGGGTGCCTCTTCCTTATACATTAATTCCCATAAGCGCTTCAAATCTTTATCTTCAATTGGACGAATCGTCACTTCTTTATCTGTGTACATTGGTTTCCTCTATTCTAATTTCGTATATTTAAAAATCAATTCGCCGTTCGGATCTTTTTCGTTGATATAGCTAAAGCCAATACTTTTATATAAATGGTGGGCAGCGTGATTGGTTTCGATGATACTCAAATAGATGGTATGAACATCATAGAGCTTGCTAACGCGGTCAATTAGCGCTAGCATAGCGCCTCGCCCAATTCCCTTACCCTGATAAGCCTGATCGATTATTATTCGGTCAATCCATGTGTCCCGTTTAGGGCCAAACGACCCATACATCGCAAAACCAACAAGCCTATCATCAAAGTAAATCGCTACAGTTTGCCACTCTTCTACTTCTTCTGCCTCTTTAAGGCAATCTGCTACTGATTCAATAAACTCTTCTTGCTCTTTTTTGATACGAAGTGATTTGACTGCTTCTTCGTTCGTTTGATCAATAGGCTGAAATAGAATCGATGACATAGCCAACCCCTCCTTTATTTAACAATGGCGCAAACATGAACATCCCAGTGTTGACCTTATATTTTCAAACCTTTTTGATGCGTGCCTTCATAGGTCATACCAGCCTTTTCCATAACTCGTCTCGATCCAATGTTTTTAGTCAAACATTTGGCTTGAATACGAACTAAATCCATCTGTTGAAAGCCAAAACGAATCACTTCTTTTGCAGCCTCAGTCATCAAGCCTTTTCCCCAATAGGGTTGTGAATCAGCCAGTGTTTGATGAGTCGGCCAAGTGGTGCATTGAGACACTTGATCGTTGGAGCCGTATTCATAAATGTCTGAAACATCTTCTTTTTTTAACTTTCGAAGAATGAGCCGGTCTGTTTCAAGTTGTGGTAAATCGCTGTAGATCGCTTTGATGTCCATGTTTGCTCCCTCTTTATATTAGGTTTATTTTACCATAGCTGTCTGAATGTGGTGGGGAATCATGACAACTTCTGTCGATAAATCGACGGGTCTAAAGGTTTTATCGATACAGGCTTCCCAATATTCGAGATGCTTCTTGTCAATCCAATGGTCTGATTCTTCCACTTCCAGACCACCTTCGCCTTGAACAGAGTACCAATAGAGATACTCCTGACCGTCTAACACCTCTCTAAAGATTGTTTCCACATACATTTTTTCATTTTCGAGCGTTACTAAGACGTCCGCCATATGTTCATTTAAAAATGCCAGCCACTCATCCACCATAGCGGTTTGACCACTCTTTACTCTAAAACGTGTCAATTCAATATTCATCCTCGCCTACCCCTTTACCCAGTATTCGGTACAATCCTGATTCCGATCCATAAAGCCGTATTGAATCAAATAACGTCGAATAGTCGCAAAATCAGGATAGATGTCTTTCACAATTGTATTCACTTCTTTTTCCGTGTAACGCTTATCCTTATCAAAAAAAGTGATTATGTGTTGCAGAACAATCAGCTTGCGTTTTTCTTTGCTTGGAAAAACAGTCAACTTGTTATCTTTGAAAAAAGTTGCCAGGATTTTTTCCCGTTCTGTTTCGGTTGTGATATAACGGTCGTCCACCATCTTAGCCCCCTTATGGAAATGAACCAAACGTTCCTCTGTTTGTTTCTTTTCCTTATCATTTAATAAGCTCATCAAACTTAAAAATACCTTTGCTTGTTTTTCTTTTTCCCTCAATTTAAAACGATGGTTTCGAACGGTAGAGCTGCTTCCTAAATCCATTTTCTCTACAATCTCTTTGTCAGCCATGCCCACTTTGAAATAACACATCAGCTCTTTTTGATGGTCCGATAAGCCAGTGTATTTTTTGTCTAGTTTTAATAAGTAATCAAAGACCGAGTCATGTTGCATATGAAGATGAAGCTGGACAACTTTACTTGCTTCATAAAATTGCTCATCGACTTGATAAATAATACCATCCATAAACGCCTCGCCACATAGCAAACACGTATAGCAGTCATCTACCTTTTTATAACCATTAGATATTTCCTCAATTGATGATTCCCAAAACAACTCATTTACATCCATTTTTAAACACTTCCTTATAACGTCTATTATTTTACAAACATTATATACTTTCGTTTACTTTTTAACAATAGATATTTTTCACTAAATCTTTTTCTTGCATTTTTTTAAATGCTATAGTATATTATGTAAGAACTTAATCAGTAGCCCGTATAAGGGAGTAACTAGCGGCTTCGGCTGTGGCAAGTGTCAACAATAAGTTGATCCACGATCATCTGTGCTTGCCTTAATTAGTGAGACTTATGCCCATTTATCCTAAGAGGATAGATTGGTGCATGAGTCTCTTTTTTTCTCCCTTTTTAGCTACCCGGAGGTGTCTACGGTGTAACCGAACGACTGAATGAATCAAACTGACAAAAAACTAAAAATAGAAAAGGACTTTGATAAATGAAAAAACAACACATTCATCCACAGATTAATACATTAAACCAACAAACACCTAACCAACCGTCGCCCGAGAAAGATTACCACTTGCCAAGTTACCAGAAATCCTTGAGCCACCTATTATCGGAACTGCAAACATCTGAAAATGGCCTATCTTCTGACGAAGCAAAAAAACGCCTATCTACTCATGGCTACAATGAGTTGGCGTCTCAGGAAAAAGCGTCTCTTTTTAAATTATTTATGGATACCTTTAAAGATGCGATGGTGATTGTCCTATTAGTCGTTGCAACTATTCAAATGGTTATGGGCCATCCGCTCGAGTCACTCATTATTTTTGCGGTGTTGCTATTGAACGCTATCGTCAGCGTCGTTCAGACCCGTAAAGCAGAAAGCTCGCTGGATGCTTTAAAAAGGTTGTCCATTCCTGAAGCAAAAGTTATGCGTGATGGTAAAAAAATAACCGTGCCGACTCGTGAATTAGTCACGGGCGACATGGTGATATTAGATGCGGGTGACTACATTCCAGCAGACGGCCGCCTAGTGGTAGAAAGCTCTCTAAAAGTAGACGAAGGAATGCTAACTGGTGAATCAGAGCCTGTTGAGAAAGACGTCATTGATATTACAGGAGTTGTTCCCGTTGGTGATCGCTTAAATATGGTCCACAGTGGCTCACTGGTTGTTTACGGTCGTGCTAATTATATCGTTACCGAAACAGCAAACGATACCGAGATTGGACAAGTTGCAACCTTACTTTCTAATGCCGATGAACAAGAAACACCGCTACAGCGAAACTTAAATCACTTTAGCAAACGACTTGGTCTAGGGATTTTACTCTTATCGCTTGTCATTTTAGCGATTCAACTTGCTCGTATTTTTATCGACGGCTCACAAGATGCAGGCATGGCCCTGCTTAACGCCTTCATGTTCGCAGTTGCAGTTGCTGTAGCAGCTATTCCCGAAGCTTTGCAGTCGATCGTCACTATTGTTCTCTCAATCGGTACGAAAACGATGGCCAAGAAAAATGCCGTTATTCGTAAATTACCTGCCGTAGAAACATTAGGCTCAACGAGCATTATTGCAACTGATAAAACCGGAACACTGACGCAAAATAAAATGACGGTTGTTGATACGTATTTAGCAAATGGTCAAACAGGCTCGTTCAGTAGTCAACCAGAAAGCTGGAGCATGGATGAGAGGCGCTTAATGGACATTGCCGTTCTCGCAAATGATGCGACGATTAGTGCTGATGGCAATGAATTAGGTGATCCAACTGAGGTCGCTATGGTTGCCTTTAGTCAAAAATTAAATCAGTCAGCCGCTGACTTGCGTGATAAGGCACCGCGTGAAGCAGAATTACCCTTTGATTCAGAAAGAAAACTCATGTCTACCCGCCATACAATAAACGGCGAACGTGTCTTACTTACAAAAGGCGGTCCCGATGTTATTTTCAACCGTAGTCAATCTGTCTTAGTGAATGGCGAAGTTCTGCCACTTACGCCTGAACGCTTGGCAACCATTCAAGAACAAAATGAAGCCTTTGCCAAACGTGCCCTTCGTGTTCTGGCTATGGCTTATAAACCTCTATCGCATGACGGTGATTTGTCCTTTGACGATGAAAATGAGTTAATTTTTGTTGGTTTACTTGCCATGATTGATCCGCCTCGTGAAGAAGTGTTTGCTGCCGTTGAAGCAGCTAAAGGCGCAGGTATTAAAACGGTTATGATTACAGGTGATCATAAAACGACAGCGCAAGCGATTGCTAAGGACATTGGTATCGCTGAAGCAGATGATTTAGCTTTAACCGGAAATGAACTGGATCATTTAAGCGACCACGAACTCGATTCTATTTTGGAAAAAGTATCGGTTTATGCGCGTGTATCGCCCGAAAATAAAATCCGTATCGTACGGGCATGGCAACGAAAAGGTCATGTTTCAGCTATGACTGGCGACGGCGTCAACGATGCCCCTGCTTTGAAACAAGCCGACATCGGGATTGCGATGGGAAGTGGGACTGACGTAGCCAAAGATGCCGCAGCTATGGTCCTAACCGATGATAATTTCGTCTCTATTATTAAAGCAGTTGAAGTTGGTCGAAATGTCTTTGCCAATATTAAAAAAGCTGTTGCCTATTTATTCGCAGGTAACCTAGGTGCGATTATTGCGATTATTTTCGCCTTAATCATGGATTGGGCTAACCCTTTTACCGCCATCCAGCTCCTTTTTATCAACTTAGTGAACGACTCCTTCCCTGCTATTGCTCTGGGAATGGAAAAAGGTGAACCAGACGTGATGTCACGCAAGCCACGTAATCCTAAAGAAGGCATTTTTTCTGGGGATACATTGGTTTCAGTCATTTACCGCGGGAGCTTGATTGCAGTGGCTGTTATCATTTCCCAGTTTATCGGCCTGCAACAATCGCCACAACTAAGTGTCGCAATGGCCTTTACAACTTTGATTCTATCTCGTACCTTGCAAAGTTTTCCAGCTCGTTCGAATTCACAAACCGCTGTTCAAGCAGGCTTCTTCTCTAATAAAGCCATTCTAGCAGCCGTTGGATTATCGATTTCTCTTTACGGATTGACTCTACTCCCTGCTATTCGTAGCATTTTCTCTATCCCTGCAGTGTTTGGTTGGACCTCATTCAGCATTGCAGCTGGCCTAGCCGTTGTTGCCGTTGTCTTAATGGAAGCAACCAAAATGGTGATTCAAAAGAAAAAATAACTTCTTCAATAAGTAAAAAGCCTCTTATTAAAAATAGGAGGCTTTTGCTTATTCATTTTTATTTATGCAAAATAGGAGCTTTGCGCATAAACTTGCCGTCGTTAGGAGCAGTTGTTTTATGCTTTACTTTGCCGCTACTTTTTTTGCTAGCAATCAGTGCTTGCATTTTTTCTTTTTTATTCATGATATACCCTCTTCTCAATAACTACCTATGCCTTCAATAGTATAGGGGTAAAAAGTGGTCGGCGCAAGACAAACTTTATGTGAATCATCTTAACATTTTGACTAGTCCAATCTCGGTAAAATGTCGAGTAGAGGCATAAAAACGAGTCAGTCGACTAGAAAAACGCCTCATACCACCTATTCGTAGTGGTGTGAGGCGTTTCTTTGAGTATTGATTATTAACTATCAAGCAACAACTCATCTAAATCAACGATTTTAATGGTCTTTTGGGAAAGCTGTTCAATGAGTCCCCGTTCTTCTAAGTCTCTGAATTTGCGGCTGATGGTTTCGGGGGTGGTTCCCAGGTAGGAAGCTAAATCTTTTTTGGTCATGGGTAAGGTAACAGTTGGGCTATTGCCACTATCCTGACCAACATTCTCAGCTAAAAATGAGATAATGCGATTTTCAACCTGCTCAATTGCAACTTGGGTCGTTTGTTTTTCTGACTCTTTCAAGCGCATCGTCAGTTCCGATAGAATCTTCAATGAAATCTGCGGATAATCGACGAGATATTTTTGCAAATCCTCTCGCTTAATTAAGCAAACATCGGTATCTAGTAGAGCTTCGGCATAGTTTTCATGGCGGCTCGTTGCTTGAAAAATAGCTAATTCACCTGTAAAGTCACCCGGATTCAATATACGAACCAATTGTTCCTTGCCTGATTCCGACAAATGGTACATCCGAACTTTTCCCGAATGGATAATATACAACGTATCTCCCCCTTCGTTGGCTCGAAACAGGATTTCTCCTTTCTTCAAATGACGGGACTTGGCAGAACGGGCAATAATAGCCATTTGCTCATCTTCTAAATGATTAAAAATCGGTACAATCCGAACACAGGGTGCATGGTGGTGATGGCAGTGTTGGTCTTGATCCAAAATAACATCTCCTTTTTTTAAACAACTCTACTCATAGTATATTCTATCTAATTCTGACAACATCTCAACTGTTTTCTCATAGGTTTGACAAACATCGTCTGGAACACTGTAATCATGCGTAATCGTTCTAAGTCGATTAAATTCCTCATTTAAATAAAGCTGACCCTCTGCTACGTTTGTTATTTTTTGTCTCATTGTTTCAAAGAGCTCTCTTATTTCAAAAACCTCTGGATGATGGTCGCCATGCGCACGCTTAATCGCATGAGTATATAAATCTAGTGTCTCATCATATTGATTCATTTGGTTAATAACTGTTTTTTCAGACATTTTTCTCACTCTTTCCTTGTTATTTAGGCTGGCTTCAGTTTAGATTTAAGCACTTGATAACCTGATTTTTCAATGGCTTTTTCAATGTCAGCTAGTTCGATTAAGGCTGAATTGAAATCTAGACGTACTTTACTCGCATTAAACAGCACTTTAACAC
Organism: Jeotgalibaca sp. PTS2502; assembly: GCF_001975685.1. Lineage (NCBI taxonomy): Bacteria > Bacillati > Bacillota > Bacilli > Lactobacillales > Carnobacteriaceae > Jeotgalibaca > Jeotgalibaca sp. PTS2502. Next base: position 2,249,056 of record NZ_CP019433.1, on the reverse strand, counting down.
TGGATTGGTCAACACCTGTTAATCCCTTGACGGCATTCTCAATCTTTTGCATACAGGATGGACAGGCTAATGTTTCCAGTTGAATAACTGCTTTTTTCATGTGGCATTCTCCTTTATTTCTATCTGATAACCCCATTATAAATGAATTGAATCGATAAAAAATTGACCCGCATCAAGTTTGACACCTTTATTCACCGATACCGTAATAAGCGCATCCCATTTAAGATAACGACTAAGATACTAGCCTCATACACTACCATGCCAATCGACATCGTCATCCACCTCTTCAAACTCACCATCTGATCTTTGTTTTGCGGATAAGTCCGCCTTGGCCTATGAAAAAATAGGAAATTTGACCCTGAATTGTCAGGAGACTTCACGCTTCAGCGGGTTAGTCGAATGATATGCGTTAGCGAGCAGCGAAGCGCGCAATGGGGCAAATTTATCTTTTTTTCACTAGGTCAGGACTTGGGAGCTAGACATTGATGGCTGAACGTATAATCCCCTAGTCTACTAAAAAAACACTCCCAAAATCGGAAGTGTCTTCGTCCATATTCTCAATCTATTCATTCTCACCAACAACCGTAAAACGTTCATTGATGTGTTGTGAGTTTTCTATTTCATCCAAAACAGCAACAGCGTAGTCTGCATAGCTGATGTAGCTCTCCCCTTTTGAATTCACAAGGAGTTGGTCTTTGCCTGTTTGATATGATCCTGTTCTCTTTCCGTCTGCATCAAATACGGCAGATGGACTAATAAATGTCCATTTCACATCCGTTGTATTTTGGAGCTCAGCGAAGTTTCTCGCTTGTCCGTTTGCGGTTGGTTTAAACGCATCTGGAAAATCTGGTGTGTCAATGACACGAAGCGTCTTGTTTTCGTCTACATACAAGCTTCCTGCTCCACCAACGACAATGATTCGTGTATCTGTTCCCTTAACAGCTTCAATTAGAGCATGTCCTGCATCAACGTGAGCTTGTTCTTCACCGATAGGCGCACCAAACGCATTTACGATACTGTCAAACTGAGTGGTATCATTTTTTGTCAGACTATAAATGTCTTTTTCAATGACAGCTACTTCTGTATTTTTTACTTTCGTTTTGTCTCTGACAATCGCTGTAACTTCGTGCCCACGGGTCGCTGCTTCTTCTAGGATCAACTGTCCTGCTTTTCCGCTGGCACCAATAATTCCAATTTTCATGTTTCTTCCTCCCACTTACTTTTAGTACAAACTCTAACTTGTAATCATTATAGTTACAAGCTAGGGTGATGTCAACAAATCACGTTTTTTGCGCTATAATAGACTTGTAACTAAGAGAGTGACAGCTTTTTGATAGAAAGGAGACTGATTATGTCGATTAGCAGTAGATTTTCAGTTGGCATCCATATACTCACACTAATTGAACTTAATAAAGATGACATCAGTTCGTCAGAACGTTTAGCCAAGAGCGTTAATACCAATCCAGCTATGATTAGAAAGATTATGGGTATGCTAAAGAAAGCACATTTAATTAGCGTTCGCCCCGGTGTAGCAGGCGCTAAACTTGTAAAGGGACTAGCTGAGATAAGCTTGCTTGATGTTTATAAAGCCGTTCATGTTGTGAACGACAATGAATTGTTCAGCATCCACGACAATCCAAATCCCAACTGTATCGTTGGCAGAAATATCCAAGAGACAATTGATCCTATTTTTATTAGTGCTCAACGTGCGCTCGAACAGGTTCTTGAAACGACCACCCTTGATCAGATTATCGATGATGTTCTTAAAAATGAAGCACGAAAGGTTGAAAGTGAGCGCTAAGTATCGCTTAAGGAGATTGGTTATGACGATTCGAAAAATGAAAAAAGAAGATAATTCAAAAGTAAAAACCATTATACAACGCTCATTAGAATCACTTGGACTCGCAATTACTGGCTCAGCCTATTTTGACCCACAACTTCATGATCTGTACACTTATTATAATGATTTAAGCCATGCCAACTATTGGGTCGTTGAACAAGACGGCGACGTTGTTGGTGGCATTGGGATAGCGCCCTTCAATGGTCACACTAATGTTTGTGAATTACAAAAACTATATTTAAGCCCACAAGCACAAGGTCTCGGACTCGCCAATCAATTAATGGAAACTGCCCTAACATTTGCGGCTACGCATTATGATATGTGCTACCTAGAAACCATGCAGCAATTAAAAACCGCCTGTTTACTTTATGAAAAATTTGGATTCACATTGTTACAAGAACCCTTACCTGGGTCAGAGCATTCAGCTATGGATGCTTGGTATTTGAAGGAGTTCTAGAGGGCAATTATGTTTCGTTAAGATCATTTATTCCAAATCAAAAAGACACCTTGCCAAAAATTGGAAGGTGTCTTTAACGTATAATCGACTAACATTTTTTGATATTATTAACAACCACATAATAACACGGTTTATTGTCATAGTAGATTTCTTCAATCAATTTAATTTTTTCATCAGGTAAGTTTTCTATAATTGCTGGCGGGACAAAGTAGGCATTCATTGGTTTGTAGTGATCAAACAAACTTGTACCACACTTTTTACAAAATCCTCGAGTTGCATTAGGAGATGAATCATATGTCCCTAAGTTTTCTCTCGAAATATAAGTGATATCATCTTTAAATTCTAAACTGGCAAATCCAGTAGATCCTGTTAACTTACGACACATTGAGCAATGACAAACAGACATATTATAACTTGTTAAGCTAGCTTCAAATCTTACAGACCCACAAAAACATGAACAGTTATATTTCGACATATGCTTCACTCTCCTCAAGCTAAGTATATGTCATGCTTGTTTTAGTAGAAAGAGAACAAAATATTAAATCAGTTATTGAGGATAATGTCTGATAAGTAAGTATTTTTTATAGGTCTTGCGATAGACGGATCATATCCCTACACTGGATGCCATTTTCGACTATTTCCTCTTGATAATGTCTCATGAAAAAATCTATATCTATACCAGTTATTCTAAATCCAAATTTTTGATACAAAGCAAGTTGTCCGATACTTGAATTTCCAGTACCAATTTCAATTGTTTTATAACCTTTTCCCTTAGCTCTTTTGATTGCATCTACTACCAAGAATTTCCCTATGCCTCTACCTTGATATTTTTCTGCAACTGCAACATTCACTATCTCCACAGTTTCTGGTCTTGTAGGAAGTAATACATAAATTCCAATAAGCTGATTGTCACTTTCGGCAATATAGGACTCTCCTTCTTTTAGATATTCCTCAACCATTTTTGGAGACGGATCTGCTAACAATAACAAATCCATAGGTGGCTTTTCCTTATCACTTAATAATCTAATATCCATAGTGCTCTCCTCTATTTTTTCCCTAACCTTCACTGGACACAATCACTTCATCTTCAGTATTAAAGGCTACTTGAACAATTTGTTGTTCGCCATTTTTAAAGAATGTCTTATATTCCTGCATTCCTATTTTCTTCGCTACCTTTTGGGAGGAAATATTTTCAACTGTGGTATACGAAAAGACCCGAGGATATTTTAAAACACGAAACGAATAATCCTTACAGGCAGTAGCAGCTTCTGTTGCATATCCTTTATTCCAATAGTCCTTTATGATATGAAAGCCAATCTCTGGTACTGTTTCTTCTTCAATCGTTTGCATTGTGATGACACAATCTCCAATGAACGTTTCGCCATCTTTTAAAATGACAGCCCATAAACCGTGCCCATATCGTTTATAATTATCACGATTCCACTCAATCCACTTTTCCACCTTATTTTTGCTAAATGGTTCAGGATAGTATGTCATAGATTCTGGATCAGACAAGACCTTCGATAGTTCCTCTGCATCTTCTAAGACCAATTCCCTTAAATATAATCTTTCCGTTTCAATTATTTTCAATATGACCATTCCTTTTTGCTCTATAAGTTTAGCTCTTATAAAAAACAAGATTCTCAATCTGTTTAAAATGAAACGATTAATGTTAATATAGCATATATAAAACAAAGGCAGGTAGATACAAAATGAAGATTGATGCACCCAAAATCCCAGAAAATCTCACCGAGAAAAACTTTACAGCTATTTTTGACCAAGAAGAACCTTCTCTTGAAATGTGTCTAGTTACTGATTCAGATTTCGCCAACGAATCAGTTGGTCGCGTACAACTCTATAAAACAGTCATTAAAAATTGCCAGTTCACAAATACGGATTTCAGCCGAATTGATCTTACCGATGTACGCTTTGAGAATTGTGATTTATCCAACGCTAATTTGAGTAAGGCATCCATGAATCGCGTTGCGTTTCTGAATTGTAAATTGCTTGGCTGCGACTTAACTGAGTCTTATATCGGTAATACCCTATTTAGCGAATCTATTCTGAATATGGTTATCTTGAGTGACTCAAAACTTGAAAAGGTCATTTTTGATCATACTTCATTAGAAGGTGCCGATATTTTTGCCTGTAAGCTTAAAAAAGTAGATTTTCAGTCGTGTAATCTGAATGGCGCTAATTTTGAAGATACCCCCTTAAAAGATAGTGATATTAGTACATCCACTTTCGATTCCTTGCTTGTTTCAATCGAGCATTTAAAAGGATGTAAAGTATCCACATCTCAAGCCGTACAATTTGCGTCTTTAATCGGTTTAAACATTCAATAGAACGGTGCTTGCAACTCTTTACCTATCATCTGAACATTTATCACTTAAACCACGCGAAGTACTCGATGATGGAAAAACAGTGATGGATGGCGTGCCAGACGATTCCATTTGTTACTTGTACCCTGTTGGACTAGGCAGCTATAACAAGCATCCAAATGCCAACGATAAACAATTATGGGAATACCCTAAAGAGGAACTCATTGCTTTAGGTGACGATGCTAAAGACTTCTTTGTCGGAAATGCCATATTGCCTGTAGCAGCAGATGGTAATCTTTATCTGAATGATGCCTTGCCAAGTCGTCATGAAGCGGAAGCAACAGTCTATGAGAACAATGGTTTTGATATTACAACGGATCCAACGACTGGGGCTGTTAAGATTACAGTTAAAGACGCGGAATGTTTGAGCGGAACGAGCGTTGATTTAGTTTCCACTGACGTATTAGGCAAAAGCTATCATGCCGATATGGCATACGAAAAAGCTGATGGATTACCCTATAACTTTGATACTGACTTCTTTGGGAACAAGAGATCGTAGATAACGCCAGGACCGTTTGAGGTTGTGGAGGGTGTGGTGGTTGAGGTTTAGGGTTTTAGAGATTAATAGCGAAAAGACACTTCTTAGTTTAGATGGGAAGTGTCTTTTTGATATGGATGGATTGTGTTATTCAAAAGGGTTAACATAGTTAATATTTTGAAAATTGAGAAACTTTACGAGCTTTCTTAAGACCTTGTTTTTGACTTTTATAAATTATTAAATTAAAAATCATTACATGTTCTTTATAAAGCAAGAAAGTGACCGTCTATAATTAAAATAAGTTTCATTTACTTTCATTCTTAAGAAGGTTATTTAAAGTAGCGAATTAAGCAATGTATGGCTGTGCCATTCCTAATAAAATCAAACATAGTTACGAATACGATTCTCTATTTTGCGAGGGTTTCAAGTGATGTCAGTAGGAGTCAAAAGTTTAATACAAAAGGCTTACATTAAACTTTTTTACTTCAATTAAATTCAGAAATAGTTGGTGAAAAATTGGCGAAATTTCAACTAAAAAGGGGCAGCGAGAAAATAGTTTACTACTGTGAATTTTAAGTCGAATAAACTATGACAGAGTTAACATAATGTAATTAATCTAGATTTTGTGTTGTTTGATATAGTTTTTCCCAAAATACAGACGGATTTTTCTCATGCACATAATTGTTACCATACTTATTAATCCCCGATATAACTTTAGACCTTAAAAGGTAGCAGCCGTATTTCGCTCTAGTTAATGATACAAAAAAAACTCTTTCTTGCTCTCTGTATTCTTTTGTACCTTCCTTATGTAAAAAATAAGGAAAACTGCCTTCCTCCATACCTAACAAAGCTACTACTTCAAATTCTAGACCTTTTGAGCTATGACGTGTACATATAGTTACTTTATTTGAACTGCTTGTTTTATTACAAAACTCTTCTAAACTCATTTCTTTTGTTAGAACTTCCTCTTTAAATTGTTCATATTGCTTTTGTTCAATTGCTAGTTCTGATGAACTCAATAGCTCTTCAAATCCAATTGATGTATTAATAAAATTATACCATTCAGCTAAGTTATCTTGATACATTCTACTATCTTTTAGAACTTTGAACAACTTAAAGTAAGCATCTTTATCTCTTATTCTTTTATTACTTAGCCTTTCCCAATTTGAATACAAATCTTTAAAATTTGAATTATGATTAACATAATTTACACTTTTTATTATCCAACTTGCGGAATTTAGTTTCAAAAAATATGAACCTTCTATAAAAAATGGTATACCATTTTCAGAGAAAACTTCTGCCAATTCATTGATTTGATTATTTGTGGCAAGTAAAATACATACTTCTTCTAACGATATTCCTTTTTCTTTTAAATTTGGTATTAAATCGTTAACTAAATACATATATTGACTTACCATATTCTCTTCACATTCAATAAAGAAAAATTTAGAGTCATAATCAGAAGTAACTCCTGATTCGTATTCTCGATTGTCCATATCCAAAGCACCTAGTGTTTTATCAATTAAATATTGTGTTGTCCTATAATTTCTCTTTAATTCAAATTGTTTAAATGATGGGTTATCGTATAATTGGTAAAATAAATCTGGATTAGCTCCTTGAAAACTATATATAGATTGATCAGGATCTCCTACGATAAAAAATTTAATTTTTGTTTTTTGACTCAGTATTAACACTATTTCATGCAATCCTTGTCCTAAATCTTGATACTCATCAATTAAAATCCATGGAAATTTTGCTTCTATACATTTACGAATATATTCATTTTCATTTATTAATTTTAAGGAGTCACTAACTATTAAAGAAAAATCACTATAACCACTCAACAATAATGTGTTTTCGTAATCAATAATAACTTCGATCTCTTCTTCTGATACTTTTTTATGCTTCTTTATTGGAGAATGGTATTCACTTCGTAAAATATCGAAGTCATTTAATGAAATTGTTCCGAGATTTTTCTTTTTTAAGCATTTATTTAAAATAATTTTCCTAGTCTCATCAGACATTATTTTTAAAGGAAATGATATTTGACTATTGCTTAAGTCACCAAAGGGAATGATTATTTCTTTTAAACAAAAGGAATGTATAGTGGATAAAACTACATTTTTTCTAACAAACACTCCTATCTCTGCTAACTTTTTTGAAAAGTGATTTGTTGTTGCATTGCTGTAAGTAATACAAGCTAATCCTCTTGGATAAAAAACCTTCTCTGATAAAATCTTCTTAATCTTCATAATAATAACAGTTGTTTTTCCACTCCCAGGACCGGCTTTAACAATTGCATTACCTTCGTATTCATAAGCAGCAGATTGATATGGATCGGATTTAATTTTTTCTAATAAATCAAAATATATTTCCAAAAATCTCCCTCCTAAATTGAATTTTCAATATATTCAATCGCTTTCTTGATATAATTAGGAATCATTTTGTTGTTAACAGACAATGATAAAGTCTGTGCAAATCTTCCTTTACCAATTTTCGAAGTAGAACCTTCAATTGCCTCTAAACATTTATCAAAATCCATATTATGAAAATTTTGTTTAAAATTTTCTTTATGGACATCTTTCCCCTCTGTTAACTCATTAAATATGGATATAATAATTTCATTATGCATCTCGTCGTGTGCCTGTTTGAATATATCTGTTTCTAACGTATTATCTCCCACAAAAATCCCTGTTTTATCCAATAAATCACGTACTTCTTCAAAGTTTTCTGGGAATTCTTCTTCCTTAGCTTTCCCTAATCTAACTAATAGAGTTTCCATTCTTTCTTGACCTTCATATCCTCTCATCGGAGCCCCAGCATGTTTAAAATCCATTTTATGGAATTCCTTTTTCTCTTTAGAAGGTAAATAGTAAAAATCACCGTCTGTAATAATTGCAGTAGGAATACCCAGTTCTTTTAAGAATTTATAATAAGGCAAAAAATTTGTAGAATTAATATTACAACAAATAATTCCTCTTTTATCGAAATCATACCCTAAAGCTTCACCAAATTTTGGAATCAAATATTCTTCAGCAATACCTTCTACCAAAATAACTCCTTTGCCAAAATAAATATCTCCTCGGTTTACATCTATGTATCTTTGTAAATCAGCACCTTCTCTATCACTAAGCTGTATATTAACAGTACTATTAATAATAGTACTGTTACCCTTATTGCTAAAATGTACAATACTTTGTATAGGAGCAATCGAAGCTATATGTGGAGAGTGAGTTGTAAATAGAAGCGGGATTCCTCGAGAAAATATCTCTTTGTAAATAGTTCGTTGAAGCGTTGGGTGTAAATGAGCCTCCGGTTCTTCAACTATAAGTATAGTAAATCCATGAAATCCTTTATTTTGATAATAACTGTCCATAAAGCTATATAATTGCTTAAAATCCTCAGTTGCAATATCATTATTAATCAAAAATTTCCCATTTGTATCTTCCGTATAACACTTTCCTATAATGTCGGAATTTTCTTCTTTATCTAATGTTAATTTTGTTTCGTTTAATAAAATATAGGGAACAGTGTTATCTTCTACAGATAACAACAATAAAGTTATATACAGAAGATTATTTATACCTAAACTAGTATCACTAAGGCCTCTTTGTTTTTCCCCTAAAACTATCCTTAGAGTGCTCAATAGCTTTTCAGATGGAACGTCCGTCAAACTGAATGAGGCTGGCAAATCTATTTCACTTGAAACTATATTATTAAATTTTGAATTTACCATATTTAATAAATGTTTTACTTCTTCTAAATCAAGTATTGTAGAACTTACATTTTTAAGCTCTTCAGTAATTAAATTTAGTTCGTCCAAATCAAACTGATAATTTTTTAATAATGTATTGATGGGAGATTTTCTGATGTTTCTTATTTCCTTTTCTGTATCCCTCAATGCAGGAATTACTTTAGCGTTTAAGTATTTTCTTTCTCGATAACCAAAGGGCAGATGTTCATTATTCCCTTGAAAAATAATATATTCGTATTCTTGTTTTCCATTATCCTTAACCTGAGGAAAATATCTATATGTTAGTTTTATAGTATTAGGGTTATTGGAAATACAAGCATCACTAAGCATAGCAAACAACTTATTGTTTTTTTCGTAATTTTGTATCTCAATGGATATTTCAATTATTTCTTTGTTATCCATAGGATTTAAAATGCTTTCATTAAAATCACATTCTTTTAAATATCGTTCTTCCTCAGAGAGCGAAGGATCCAATATTAATTGAATAGCTTTTATAAAATTTGATTTCCCTACATTATTTTCTCCAATCAACAGATGTTGTCTTGACAAATCTACAGAAACGCTTTTAAAATTTCGGAAATTTTTTATAGTAACTTTTGAAATAAACGGCTTGTAATTCATTTAAATATTTCTTCTCCTTTCAGGGTATATAATTCACAATGAACTAAATTTGATTCTTATTTATTTGTTTTGTTTCAAGTAATCGAGAACTATATAGCTTTCTTAGAGAATGAAATAATCTTACAGATGTTTTGTCTTCAACACTTTAGATACTGAAAAAATTTGAAAATATAAAAAAATTTCGTAATAACATTAATGCGTTAAGGTTAATATATTTATGATTTTATCTTGATTACTTCTCTATTTTCTTTAATTGGAAATACAATTTGAATATACCACAAATGACCTTATTATTTATCTGACTTAATTTTACAACTTATATTATCAAATAAATCTTAGCAACATAGTATCTAATTAATATTATTATGTTTTTCATTAGATCATTCCCACCCAATTATAAAATGAAGCAGTTGAGTCTATTTCAGTTGATTTATATGGAGTGTGCTGCCTGACATCTATAAACATCTTAAAAACTTATTTCAATTCTCTATTGCTAACGTAATATATTAAATAAGTTATTATTTATTAGTTCTTCAAATAAATACTTGTATTATGATAATTAATAAATTCCTGATTAATAATGTGCTTAGCTATAGTATTTAATGAATGTATGTCCAATTTTATAGCTCCATAATCACACATGACATGACAATTTGCACAAACAATAAGTATATTATCTGAAGTATCAGGACCAAAATGAGGACCACCAATAGGCTTAATATGATGCCCCTCAGAATAATAATTGTTATCACTTAACTTTATTTGGGTTCCACAAATCTGACACCTATGATTATGTATGATTTTTAAGTCCGCTATTAGATTGCTATCTCTATTTATTCTATACATAACTTGTTTTTTCCTTGACGGATGATTTACTTCTACATCTTTGAGACTTTTATTTAAATAGCAATATACGCTATTCAAAGAATATTTTTTATTAGTAACATCCTTTTTTCCTTTGTATGGAAAAGCTTCATTTAAATCTAAAAGTCCCTCCCGATATAATCTATAATTCTCAAATATAGTGAGTATATCCTTTTCATTAAAATTATAGTTTTTAGAGTATTTAAGTATTCTTTCAGAGAGGACTTTAGTTCGGCTAGGATCATCATAAGTAATTTCACAGTACGGTATCAATTTGTATAAAAACTTTTTATTCTTGTCAAAATTCAGTTGTTTTTTTAATATAGACTCTCTCAACTGGTATTTTTTAATTTTTTCTATAACTTCTTTATTTAATAACATTCGATCAACAATAGGCATATATAATCCTTTTTTAACAACTGTATCTTGAAGAAAATATTCCTCAGGATAAAAAAATTTAGTTTGTCGAAAATAATAAATATAATTAATAATCAACTCAATAAAATCTGAATTATCATAAATGAAGCCAAATTCCTTTTGCTTTTTCATTAAATTTGAGCATGCTTGAAAAATCAGATTTTCTTGATTTTCTTCAGATGCCATTCGGATCTGTTCACATAACTTGTAGATATTATCAAAAAATATTTTGTTGCCCAATTTAGTCCCCAATCCTCTCGATACTATTTTACATTTTATAAAAAATTATCACAGTAATGATAATTTTGGATACTTTAATCAAAAACATGATACTATATCCAGTAAATTAGTTGGTCTTTATTATCATTACTTCCTCATGAAACTTCCATTCTTCTTTAAATTTTTTCTGATTTAATACCTCCCTTATTATTTTCAGTGTAATCAAGTCTTACTCAGCATATCCGTTAATATTTTTAATAATAACACATTTTTGAGATAAAATATTCAATTATTTTATCTCAAAAATGTGTTATAATTTTAATCAATCTGATACTTGTCTAAGCTCTACACGATTTTTTAGAATGATGATTCAATATTATAAATAACTGCAAATCTTTCAACGATAATTTAGATATACCCATGACTCTCTTCTTTTTAAATAACATACCTAGTTTAAAATGTATTCAATACAGTTTGAAGCACGAAGATATCCAAACGACCATTAACAATTATAGTCGTGTAATAAATATAAAAGCTCTCACAAAAATAAAAGTGGACTTTTTAGTGGACTAAGTCGTGTTTAAATAAAAAAAGACATTTCCCAAATAAATGAGAAATGCCTTGAACTGTATAATTGAATGGTACTCGATTTCTGCGAAATCTCCGTCCCATACTGTATCCGTAAGCGAATGAATTCGCAACGGCTGCAGCAATTAACGTTTTGAGAAATATACAGGTAAATTCTAAGTGTACCTAATCCATTGGAATCCCTTTATATCAACGTTTCATGCATTTTCAAATTGATGAAAATGTATGAAAAAGGATTGAAAATGATATTACTTGAACCAATTTGAACCAAAATGATGCTAGTTGAATACAATCATCCTAATTCAATAACATAATAACGTAAGATAAACAAACTTATTTCTAGTAAAACATTTATACTTATCGGTTAAATCTATTAAAGCTACCAACCAAATTTGAATCGATGACTCTTCCTTTACCATGATAATTAGTTAAATCAATATTTTTAGAGAATCAATTGAACATAAACGACTTATACACCATGAAGTCATCACTGAAAAAAGGGGAACAGTTACATACATTTCTAGAAGTTTCTCCAGATCGCTTGTATAAAGGATATAGTGCTGATTGTAAAATACAATTATTAGATTTCCGTAAAAACCTGTTTTATATAAGAATTTAATTAATTTTCAAATCTTATATACTACAGCTTAATCAATCGATCACCTGACTGTATCAAACTTGTATCATGGGTGACCATTAGTACAGTTTTTCCTTCACGATTTAATTGGTGAAGAGCCTCCATCACCATCTGCCCATTTTTGTGGTCAAGCGAGCCCGTAGGCTCATCTGCCAAAATAAGCTGGCAATTTTTCAGACGTAGTCTAGCTAAAGCGATCCGTTGCTGTTCACCGCCAGAAAGAGCATATACCTTCTGCTGCAATGTATCTTCCAGACCAACTGTCTCAAGAGCTTCTTCTATGGTCATATCCGTTTTTCCTTTCGGATGGACCATTTCCAAGTTTTCTTTAACTGTTTTCTGTTCTACCAAAGCAAAGTTTTGGAAAACAAAACCTACCGTATCTCGATAGTACATTTTAAGATTTTTCGTATCTGTAATATCCAGGTCATTGACTCTGATGGTGCCAGTAGATACAGGTTCTAACCCACCAATCATATTTAGCAAAGTCGTTTTGCCACAGCCGCTTTCACCAGTAATGATTACAAATTCACCCTTACCAATACGGCAATTATAATCATCAAAAACAACCTTATCTTCAAATGATTTACCGACATCATAACATTCAATAAATGTTTGTTCCAAACTAAATTCCTCCCTTCAATACCTTTTGGATTTGTAAGCAATCATTTTTTCGGGTCAAGTAGAGAAGAATGCCGATATCTAATAAAAAGACAAGGATACTTCCCCAAGCTAAATAGTTAATCATGCCAATATTTAAGATTGATGCACAAACGAGTGCACCTACAAAAGAAAGTCCACACAAAATACTGGTCAAAAGGAAAAAATTTTTAAAACGCTCAAATAAAGAAAAACCCATTACTTTTTTAATCGTCAGTTCCCGAGCATTCGATTCATAAGCCATTCTTAGTGCAAGGATAGAAATTTGGACTTCCAAGATAAGGACCAGGACTGTTAGTATAACAGCTATCAACAGACTTCTATTTTGCAATGACCATAGACCAGCAAACCAATTTTCTACATGAATAACTGTGAATTCTACTAAGGGTGACTTGATGGCTTCCCCGGAAATTAAATGGCTGAACTCAACAATTTTTTCTGGTTTGTGTTTCAAAGTTGTAAATTGCATGAGATAGGCAAAATTGTAGGCAATGAACCCATTGGGATGGTCGGCTTCTCTTAATTCATAAGTTACAGGGTAAACCGGCAATGCTCCATAGTCATAGGTATCCAACAAAATAATTGGATTTTTAATCTTGTATGAGTACTCAAGTTCCTCATTATGGCCTTCTGCAATGACAGACAGTCCCTCTTGGTAGGTGAATACACCTGCCAAGTTATCTGTATCTAAGCCAAGGATATTACCAACTTCTAGGACCTCATTTGCAATTTCAGATTGATTTGCACCTTCAGGAACCAAAATATAATTGCCCTCATTTTGGTTAAGGAAATCCCACTTCGGAATCTGGTCCTTATAGGGCACTAATCCGGATAAATTAGCAAATGTATATTTGTCTCCCCATTTTGGTGAAACCTCGGCATGAGATTGATAACTTACTAGAGATAAACCGAGTTCACGATAACCATATCGCATGAAATTATCCCGAACTTGATCATCTGTACTAAGAGGAGGAGTATTTTCAAAAAATCCATCTCCAAATTCCATTTTTTCATAGTCATAAGGATAATCAATATCGATATGCACACGATTAGAGTTTGTCGAATAGTAGTCTTTTTGTTGATAAAGCTTGATGCCCTCAACTAGTAAAAGAATTGTAACCGATAATACAATTGCCGTTAGAATTGCAATGGCTCCTTTGATGACAAGACTGATTCGCAAAGCTTTTACTGATGAGGCAACAGATTTGATTTGTAAGTGTTTTCCGATTCTCATACCTAACGCTATAATTAAACCATTACTAAAAATTAAAATTAAAAACCCTATGAACGATACGTTCCACCTAAACAAGGAATTCGTAAATGGCAATAATAATACCACCGCTGCAAGAGCGGCAATACTAAATCCGACGGTGTCTGCTATAAACTTTTGAATCATTATTCGATTTGAATCTGCACCTAAAATGATTCGAATATGTTGCTCTTTTTTGCTATAAACGATGTCGTAATAGGTGAGCAATAAGGTGGTTATGATTAACATAAACCAAAGTGCTGCCACAACTTTTTCTGATACATCCAGCATTGGGCTATTTTGAATACTACCAGAGTACTCGACCATCTCAGGATACACCATTGGAAAGAGATGCTCTGCCGTTTGCCCGATATACCAAACGTTCTGTAATTCTTTCTCTGTTGTTTCGGCATAAGGCTTGAATACAAATGTTGTTTTTCCAGAGAAGAAAGAAGAGGTTGTCCCTTGCTCAATTCCCCAATCTGATTTTAAATTTTGTTGAACAGCTTCATTTCCGTATACCGTAATCGTACGCGAAAATGCTCCTCCATTTTCCTTCTGAATCGTAAAGGCTTCTGCTTCATATTTCTCTGCTTTATCTAAAATCGTTTGACGCATCTCATCTTCTGAATCCCCGGTTTCTAAATAGTAAGCAACTTGCACGTAGCGATCTTGAAAGTTTTCAAGAAAGAACGTATGACTTTCTCCGACAAATAAAAATCCAGCGAGAAACAGAAAAAACGCAATCATTGTTTTGGCTTTGGTCATATTATTTCTCCCACAGCAATTCAGCATGCTCTATGACAGGTTCCCAATTATTCCCTTGGTCAAATATTTCCATCGAATCAAAATCTGCGTAATAAACAACATCGATATCATCTAATGATGCTAAAGAAAATATAAAATCTTGCTCGTTTCTAGAATCCTTTCCATTAAACAACTTCTTGGTAGGAGAACTTGAAATGGTTTTCGTGTAATGTAAAAAAACAGCCCTTTTTTCTTTACCGTCAATTTCTACTGTTAAGGGACCGGCAACATGAACACTATAATAACCTTCTCCGTAATAGTGAGAAGCAAGTCGGCCATCATCCTGCAATTCAATTTGAACGAGAGAGTCCGAATAAGGGATAAGCGTGTCATGATGGAAGACAAGGTAATTAGCTCCAAACAGTATTAAACCTGTCAGTAGAACGGATAATCCTGAAACCATCAATTTTTTATTGCGCCATTTCCTTTTTAAATTTTTAATCATGGGGACTTCCTTCTCGACTGGAAGATATAGCTCCCGTTTCATAAACGCAACTTCTTTTTTGCATTCCTCGCAGTGCTTCAAATGTTCTTCAACCATTTCCCGTGTATCATCACTGACAACCTCATCAACATAAAGGGGTAAAATGTCCTGAATGATATGGCAGTTAATCTCTTTCATCATTTATCGCCTCCGTATACTCTACAATTTGTTTTCTTGCCCTGTGATAGGTCACCCTGGCCCATCCAGAACTTTTCCCAAAGAGCGCACCAATTTTCGCAAAGGGTAATTCTCCAAACACTCGTAGCGAAAAAACTTCTTTATAGGGTTCTGCCATCGTGTGAATGAATTGGTGGATGACAAAGGCATCTTCTTCGTTCGTTAAACTATCTAGCAGGGTGACCCCTGTATCCGGTACGTCATTATAAGAATCAGAATGAATCAGTCTTTTGTTTTTTTTGTGATGGGAAAAATACGTATTTCTAGCAATAGTAAACAGCCAAGCCCGGATATCTTTGGATCCATCGAAACGATCAATGGACTTCAATGCTTTAAAAAATGCTTCTTGTGTGATTTCTTCAGCTAAACTTCTATTACCGCATAAGGATGTTGTAAACAAATACACATCCTGAAAGTAGAGGTCATATATTTCCTCAAATTCCATGCCTTTTCACCCCCTTCACTCTATTAACTCCCGAACTTCAATTACGTTACAAGTTTTTTGTAGATATTTTTATAAAAAACTACTAAAGCTTACATTTATTAAATGACAAATACAAATATATCTTGAAGAAAAAAGGGAGTTGTTTCTCCCTTTTAAATATAGCCTCTTTCTTTCAGGCTAGTAAAACTGTTATCACTATTTACTACTAAGTGATCAAGCACTTCGATGCCTAGTAACTTTCCAGCCTCGACTAATCTTCTTGTAATGTTAATATCTTCCGTCGATGGTGTAATATCACCGCTTGGATGCTGATGTGCAACAATGACACTTGCTGCATTATTTAGTATTGCTGATTTAAACACTTCACGTGGATGTACAATCGAAGCATTCAACGAACCAACATGACAGCGATGAACTGCGATAACATTGTTTTTCGTATTTAAACACATAACAAAGAATACTTCACGATCATCACGACCTATAAAGCGAGATGCTACCTTTGCTCCATCTTCTGGACTACGAATAATGTAATCTACTCCTTCTTCTGCCTCGCGAATAATTTGTTCAATGCGAACAATCTCTAAAATAGTTTCCATGTAGATCAACCTCTCTATGAATTTTTGACCTTTTTGGTCACCACATAGAAAATTTCCGCATCGATTAATGTCAAGTGGCGTAAGTAGCAAAGCTATCAAGTGATTCGTATATGTTTTGGGGAAGCCCAATGAATTAGGGTGCGTTAAAAGCGTCATTTACTTTCTTACGCACCCTTATCCTACTTGGCTGACTCATAACATCCGAAGAACGAAGACCCTTTACATAATCGATAATTCGTCTCCGCTTTATAGACGAATTAGAAGATTATAATTGGGGGAGCTGAAAAGGAAAAACGACAATATATTCTATGTTCAAGTGTTTTTTATTTCATTAATAACGCTATTCTTCAAATAGTTTTTTCTATCGAGTCTGAAACCTATCGGACCTTCATCACCCTCAATCATTTCGAATGGTTCTGCATAACCATGAATAAGTTCTCCATTTGTAATCCATTCTTCTACATCCTCATTTATCTTCTCTTTATCAAACAACTCATCAACGAGTGCATTAATGAACTGCTCTTTGACTCTTACCTTTTCCTCTTCAGTTATTGTAGGAAATCTATTTTCTTTTCTAAGTGCATATTCAGTTATAATAACTCTTTTGTCATAAACACTTTTAGGCACTTCCTTATCCGACCATCCCATAAGCACTTTATTTAAACTAACCCAATCTTTATCAATCATTGTTTTACGATCACTATTAAGCAGTTTTTTTATTCTGTCCGACCTAAATTCAATAATTTCTTCTACAAAATCGATTTGGTATGTTCTATTTTTATTTCCACCTCTTAATTTATCATAATATACAGATATATCTTTTCCTTCATCTTCCTTTTCATCATAAAACTGTTTAAGATAACTACGCCATGTATCTGCAGTTACCAAATGATCGTCCTCGTTTTTCCCCTCAAATGTGTAATTAAACTTAAAGTCAATCAAATGTAATATTTCATTAGTCGTTAGATACTCTTTGTTCAGAATTTCTTCATACATACTATCTACCTCTTTCAATTTTACTTATATTTTAACACGAATAAAAAGAAATAACGATAAAACATATTGAAAATCTCCAATTTAAAAGGGATTCAGATGTTTTATGAAATGCCATATAATAATATTATCAGGAAACAAATACTGATAAATGGCTATATAAACTCAAAAAGGAGGTGATTATCTCGCTATACAAAGTGCTTAAAACTGATACACAAGATTGGTCATATGTACACGCTCCAAGTATCACTAATTTTTTGACGGAATATCAATGGGCATTACGAGAAAAACTCGTTTATAGCAGTATTAAACTGCTAAAGAGTTACAGACTAAAAGGTTTCCCCCAAAAAGAGACAGTACCTTTACTGTTAGGTTTATGTAGCCTTGAGATTGAAGATAGTAGTGAATTGAAAGAAACAATTGAAGTTCTTGAAGATTTATTAGAAAGGACTTTTAGTCAATCAACACATTGGTTTTAAAATTAAATCAGAGAAAGAGGTTATGCACAATGCCGATTGCAAACGCATGGGTTTTCACCGAAACAAAGTTTAAAGCAGAGGAATTTCTAAACAACACAGGAAATATGTTCAGACTAGTTTCACAACGACCGTATGTAAGTAAAAAAGATCCAAATGAGAAAGGCGTTACTTTAACTCTACAAATCACTAAAGATGACACTGATTACGGTGTGGATAAAAAAACTGGATTTAAACGGGATAATAACATCTTAAATACATTTGATGTAACCGCCCTAAACAACAAAGAACGTATCGATATTCAAAAAGGGGATTATCTCCGCTTGCTAGACTTTTTACCAGAAAAGTCATTTGTTATTGGGTTTGATTTAATACTTCGATTCAAAGACGTTGAGAAAATCAATGTTAAAAAACAATAAATTGTCGACAATCAGAAAACAAAACGGAAGATTCTTTTATGGCGTGTGCTTTCTGATTGCTGTAGGAACAATAGTAATCCACTACGTTGACTCCCAGTTTAATTTGGGAGTCAACAAAAATATTTACATTCTGTTCGTTAGCATTGTAATCATCTTATTTTTGATACAAATTATTATTTGGTTAATTCGTAACAAAGCACATAAAGGCATTAGGAACGCTATTCGCTATTACTTTACCATTTTAAAGTTGAGAAGAGCATTTCTTGATTCCAATTATTATAACAAAAGGTTTTACTTCAATAATGAAGTAGTTGATTTACCAAAAGTAAAAGTTATATTCTCTGATAATTACACGCAAGGAAAACTCTTCATTGAAAACATCAACATTAATAAAGATATTAGTGATGTAAATATTTCCTATGCTCTAGGTGATTTTGTAGTTGACAGGGCTTATTTATCTAATGATGAAAATTATCATGTATTTGAAATTTACGATTGTAATATCGCTCAACAATATGAATTTAACGACTTGGATGAATTACGTGCGCAGACATCCCATTTGGATGAATACACATTGCAAATTGATAAATCAATTGTAATACCCTTACACGGAACTTTACTAGTTGGTCAAACAGGATCTGGAAAAACATATGCACTTTACTCCCTTATCCTGCAAATGATAACTAAAAAAGTCCATTATAATTTATATTTTGCTGACCCTAAAAACTCAAGTCTGGCTGTTCTTGGAGATAAAATATCAGAGGAGAATACCGCTACTGATATCGATGAAATAATCAAGTTACTCCAGTCATT
The DNA here is from genome assembly GCF_001975685.1 of Jeotgalibaca sp. PTS2502. NCBI lineage: Bacteria > Bacillati > Bacillota > Bacilli > Lactobacillales > Carnobacteriaceae > Jeotgalibaca > Jeotgalibaca sp. PTS2502. Next base: position 2,229,681 of record NZ_CP019433.1, on the reverse strand, counting down.
TGTTGAAAAAATGGAATCTAGAAAAGTTGAAATTAAAGAGAAACTAAATACAAAATTGGAAGCAGATTATGCTCACTTTCAATATGAACCTCACATTTTTATATTTGATGAATTTGCTAGCTTTCAATCGGTTATTCAAACTCTAGAAAAGAAAAAACGTGATGAAGTGACGAAATTGTTATCCCAAGTTATTTTACAAGGTCGTCAGTTAGGTTTTTTCTTATGGATTGTGATGCAAAAATCTGATGCATCTTTACTACCTACTAATTTACGTGAAAATCTTCCAGTGAAATTTGTTCTTGGTAATGCTGAAAAGCAGACTTATGTAACGGCATTTGGTACAGGAGTAGACATACCAGAGAAGGATTTCCAATTAGGGCAAGGTATCTTAACTTGTCCAATCGTGGCTAATACACCGAGAATTTGTCACTTTAGTTATTTAGATTTTGACATATTAGAAGCTGTGACTCACTTAAGATCGTGAGCGGGGGTTATGTAATAACCCCCGCTCCGCAAAACTAGAATTTCACTTCGGTTATTGATATACCAATGTTTATTGACTTGAAAGGAGTGATTTTATTGTTAGATGTTCAAGTCGATGAATTCACGCTAGTTCTACAATCTACAAAAAGACCTAATTGTATTGAAGAATGGGAAGGTATGGCAATCAGCATTATTAAAGAGTTTGTCAGATTGTCAAAGATCGAAACAGTATTAGGCAAGTTAGAAGATGCGACACAATCACTGCCCCAGGGATATTCAAATGGTTTTAGTTGTGAAAATGCAACGTACTATTTTGCAATAGCATATCATACGGATTTTATCCAAATGGGAATTTGTATAAAGTTCTCTGCTCATGCTTGGATGGAATATAGAAAGGAATACGAATCATCATTTGGTGATTCGATACAGATTCACCAGTTTCTTGAAAATATTAATAATAATGCTTCATATACTTCTAGACTTTCAAGAATGGATATTGCAATTGACTTTATTAATGAAAAAGTAAATGTAAACACGATTTACAATCAGCTTTCTAAAAAAAATCAAATCGTTAAAACTGGTACAGGAAGAAGAAATCACTCAATTTTATCGGCAATAACTAAAGATAATATCACATCAACTTTTTATCTGGGCTCGAAAGGCAAAAATATCAAGGCTTTATTAAGGGTTTATGATAAGAAGAAAGAACAAGTTGAAACGATGGGTGTTCGTTATGAGGAAGCTATCCATTATGATTCTTGGGTACGCTTTGAAGCAGTTTTTAAAGGTACTTACGCACACGATTTATCAGACGAACTTGAACAAATAAAAAGTGATACAGAACTAAAAGATTTGCTCGTTTCAGCCTTAACTGATCGTTATCAATTTTATTATGCTAAGTCTGACAGACTAACGACTTACAGTAGGAAAATGCTAAATTTGCTTAATCAAAAAAGCTTTATGTTTAGTTCCCCTTCACCGCGGTCGAACTTATTAGAACAATCGCAAAAGCACATTTTAAATGGATCAGGATTATTTCCATATCTATATAAAGTTTGGCATATCTGGGGAGATGAAGGATTAAGGAAATGTTTAGCATTTCTTTACGATGAATTTGAAAATTATGAACCAAATGATGATGTCATGTTATGGCTAAAAAAGTATTCTGTATTATATACAAAACAAGGTTATCCGTTCAAATAGAACAATTAGGTAATTTTGCAATAGATAATATTAAAATTAAGGGAGACGATGCCTTTATGAGCATAAATATGACGACAACAGACTACCCATACCTTTTAACTCGTGAACAAGCATCCCGCTTTCTAGGTATAGATCCAAAATCATTTGATAAATACATTCGTTCCCATGATGACCTTGAACGTTTTATGGTAGGTAGACAAGAACGGTACACAATGAAATCTTTAACAAGTTTTATTGAAGCACGATCCATTTAAATGATTGGTAGTTGATATTATGCTAGTTACAGAATACAATACAGTTGTATTCAACTAGCATCTATCAACTATTTTTATGAAAGGAATTGATAGCATGGCTAGTATTGTAAAAAGGGGAAAATCATACAGGGCACAAGTTTCTTTGTACAAGCATGGACAGCATAAAAAGCTATCCAAAACATTTTCTACAAAAAGAGAAGCAAGACTTTGGGCTTTAGAAATGGAATTAGCTAAAGGGGAAGGCAAGGAACTTGCCCACAGAACAACAACATTTGCGGATTTCTTCGAGAATTGGATTTATCTTGTAAAAGTAAATGATGTTAAAGAAACGACATTTCAAAATTATGTTCGTACTTTAGGTGTTATTAGAAACTTATTTCAGGATATCCAATTAAAAGATCTAAATGACATTGTTGTTCAGAAGAAAATTGACGAATATGCGAAAACACACTCACGAAAAACAACACATGAAGTGCTATTGAAAATTAAGACCGCATTACGTGATGCATTTGCTCGTGGATATATTGCAAAAGATTTTGCTCGTTTAGTAAAAACACGCGGTGAAAACCCACCTAAGCGAAACAAAGCTTTATCTATTACTGACTTTAAAAAGCTTCGTAATCACGTCCTACAGTATCCAGAAGATGAATTTAACCTACTTGTATTACTTGCACTAGAAACGGGTATGCGACGTGGAGAGCTATTAGCAATACGACCAGAGAGCCTTTATGAATATGGAATAGAAGTTAGGCACTCGATTAGTCCTACTTCTGATGATACTTCACTAAAAACACAAAATGCAAAACGTGATGTTTCTATTAACAAAGAAGTATATGAGCTAATTCGTAACATACCTGTTAAAGAAAATGGTTATATCTTTAGTTTTGGAGGTTTTAAACAATCCGAACTCTTAGCCGAATTATTAAAGGAATTAGACATTAAAAAAACAACTTTTCATGGTTTAAGAGACACACACGCATCATTTTTATTTGCCCAAGATATTGATATTGCTTATGTTTCAAAACGATTAGGGCATATCAATATTCAAACGACACAAAATTATTATCTGGAATTAATGCCAGAAAAAAAGCACCAGCAAGATGCCGATGCTTTAAATCTGTTAAGTTCTTTATGAGGTTTAAGCTGATTTGAACCAACTTGAACCAAAAAACCTTTGTAAACGTTGATACAATAAGAAATTGATTAACGTTTTGAGAATTGAGAAGCTTTACGAGCTTTCTTAAGACCTGGTTCGATTGATTTAATTTTCAATGAGCTTCAAAACCTTGTAATATCAACATTTATATTATTATTTTAGTTACAAAGTTTGGACTAGTTTCAATTAATTTGAAACCAATAGTATCAATTTTTAAATGTAAAAAATAATGCGAGCCGATCTATCGAAAATACAATACTTTATTATCATATATGTACTACACTATCAATTAAAAACTTTCATATGAACTAAAAATTTACATCATATGAAAGTTTATGGTCTTGAATGATTTTCTTCAACTTGCCGTATTTATTAAAATATGCTTGTATATTCTCACTAAGACCATCAACGTTTCCATTTACTTTTGTATTAAATAATTTAATTTCTTCATGGTCAAGAGTATATCTCATACGAAAACTACTATACTCTGTATTATTAACAATTACAGTGCATATCTCTTCTCCAACATGCAAAAAATCATGGAATTTTTCATTTAATTTCGAATCAATAAATACCTTTTCTTGAATAAAATAATTTAATTTAATTTCTTCAACCATGTCAACAAATAGAGTAGTTGTTGCGAAATCAATTTCTTCGTAATGATTTAACTTTATAGCTTTATCAATAATTTTAAAAATTGATATAGCTTTAGAGTAATCTTTTTCTAGTACTAGTCGTGCAATATCTTCTTCAGGAAGGTTAACATTCTGTATATCATTTAACATTATTTCTTTTGCAATAGTAAATGTTGTCTTTTGTATTCGAGAAACCAGTTCCTCTTCGTCTTTAAAATAATAGTATGATATGTTATCTTTTCCTAATTCTTTTTTAAATTTTAATACGTTTTCATCTTCTTCAGTATCTTCTTCATTTTTTAAAATATATACATGCATTGGAACATTATTGTTCTTTGCAATTCTATATTCTTCGTGAGTCCCAGATAATCCTGAATTTGTTTTAGTACCATAATCTTGTTTTAAAATTAATATAATAAAATCAGAATCCAAAACGTTTTGACGATAAGTTAATGGTAATACCGAAGGCGTTAGAACACTCTCATATAATAGTGGCTCTGCCCCAAAATCTGTAAAAATCTCTTCTAATTTTTTTCTAGTTCCTTCATTCTCTTTAAATGTTGAGCTGATAAAAATTCTTGGTCTAAATAACAAAATGATCATCCTCCATTTTTAGATAATATATTATGTAGAATTTAATCTATATAATTATATTATCACTTTAAAGAATATATATCGGGAGCGTCAATAATTTTGTGTAAATGGTTCTTCCCTACTGTAGATTGTTTCTAATTCTCCATCGGTTGACTCAGCATTTGTTCGAGCTCGCCTTCGGCCTGTTGGAAACCTGTATGACTGCGACCTAGGAATTTTTGGTTGGAAGTATCAAAAGATGAGACTAAGAAACGTTCCATCGACTCTTCATTTTGGAACTGTTCCTTGCGGTGGCTGTATTTCTTGATTTGCTTATTAAAGGATTCAATCAAGTTCGTAGAGTAAATAGTCTTGTGTATGGCTAATGGGAAATCATAGAAAGTGAGCAGGTAATCGTTCGAAAGGATCGATTCCACCATTTTTGGATAACTGGTTTTCCATTTTTCCGCAAAAGCACCACGTGCTTCCAATGCCGCCTTTCTAGATGACGCTTGATACACCATTTTAAAATCATCACAGACTTCCTTACGATCATCGACACGCACTTTGTGGGTGATATTACGGGAAACGTGCACACAGCAATGTTGAAAATGGGCTTTGGGGTAGAACCGCTGCACGGCCCCTGCCATCCCCTTTAAGCCATCCGTGATGAAAAGGAGGACGTTTTTCACGCCACGTTCCTGGAGGTCTATTAAAATCTCTTCCCAAATCGTGATAGATTCAGTTGGTGCAATCGCATAGCTCAACACTTCCTTTGAACCGTCCGGGCGAATGCCAACTGCGATATGAATGGCTTCCTTGGCGACGGTTTTCCGCTTTAAAAGGATATAGGTTGCGTCCATATAAATAGCGGCATAACGGTCATGAAGCTCACGTTCCTTAAATGAAGTGACTTCTTCCGTAAATGATTTAGTCATATTGGACATGGTTTGGGGCGTGTAGTGATGCCCATACATTTTCTCAATCAAGTCTGCGATTTCCGACATGGTAATACCTTTTCGGAAGAGGTGAATGACAGTCTCCTCTAAGGTATCATTCGTCCGTCTATAAGCAGGAACAGTCTGTTGCTTGAACTCGCCGTTGCAGTCGCGCGGAATCTGGAGATGAAGTTCCCCGTACTCGGTATTGACCGTACGGTCATAGGAGCCGTTACGAGAATTACCCGTGTTAAAACCAATGCGATCGTACTTTTCGTAATCGAGGAAAGCCGTTAACTCCGTTTTGAGAAGCGTATTGACAGCTTTTTCCAAATGGACACGGAATAATTCATTCAAATCGCCTTTGTTCGCTAGAGTCTTTAGAATTTCTGTAGTAAAATCGTTCATATGGAAGTCCTCTTTTCTGTGAATGTGTTGTGGTAACTCTATTCTACAGAAGAGACTTCCTTTTTTCTATTTACACAAAATATTTTACACTCTCTATATATCTGCATTGATTTATATAAATATCCACATTATTTATTAGACAAACATTTAAATAATAAAAAATGTTAAATGACTAAACTAACAACTTACTCAGTTGTAAAATAAAAACACATTCACATTTTCTGAAATATTTATCTGTCTCGGGTTCCTTCATACATTTCTGAAATATGAATTTTGTAATTTGTATCTTCTTTCTCAACTAGAAACCATTTTTCAATAAACTCTGAACCGACTGATTCACTTCCCCACGACCTCCAGAACAATTGTTGATTAGTTATATTCATATATTCAATAAGTTTTACCTGATCAAACCATAGAGAATGTTCATACCCATATACAATTCCATCAAAAGCGATTATTTCATCATTATTATCTTTCCAAACTCCATCATTAATTGAAGTAAGAGAAAAATGATCTACTAAATTTTTTGATGGAATATATAAACTTACCCCTTCATCAATTGAAAAATCATCGTTACTTTCCCATAAATACTCATAAGCAGCAAACTCTTTCAAATTTCTTTCTTCTTCATCATATATATTTTCAAAATAATCATACGCTGGACTCCAATATAATTCATGTAAGAAAATATTTACACTGTTGGGCGCCGAAACTCCTTGTCCATAATTCTTAATATTATCTTCAATTATCTTATCTTCAACAATCTTGTTCGAGAAGAACGCTACACCTACCACAGTACTAGCAGATTTCAATCCTCGTAAATTTTCTTCATTGCTATAACGAAAATATAGATTTATATATTTTTTCCCATTGTATTCACATTCAACAAACTCCTTATCAACATTAAAGACATTGGGTTCGATTAATGAAGGTACCTGAGAATAACTAAGTAGCTTTCCAATGGGATCAGGTAACTCGGTATGATAAGTGGGATCAATATTTTTCATATAATCTTCAAACGGACCTTGAAAATATCGTTGATTTACTTTTTTTACTTCTATAATATGTTCTTCAGAGTTCATTTCTTCCACTATATCCTGCGCTTCAACTTCCCCGTCATCATCGCTAGGCCAATCAAAAGATGCAAAAGAACTCATAAGCCGCTCCAAATAGTGTTCTTGATATACTTGATACTCTTCATCATAAATTATTTTTTCTTCAAATATCTGAAAATTATCTGCTAATTTAGCCAGAATTTCATAGTAAGCTATCCATTGATACTTCTTTCCAATTCTTTCAATACTATGACTATGTCGGTCATAATTTGAAGGTTGAGTATTGTCAAAATATCCATGTAATTTGGGAGAAAATCCAATTTCAAAAATTCTTTTAAAGGCAATATTACTTAGATCTTGATCATTAAATTGGTTACTCCATGGAGAAACTCTTGAACCAAAAATATATCTACCAAAATCACCATAAGCGCCAGCACCTCGCCCATACTCTGTTGTCATTGAACTTCTAATGCTGTATACAGAATTCCCCTCATTATTTCCAATGCTTTCATATTTCTTAACATAGGAATCTACGTCATCATTAGTAAATTCAAAATCATACCAACGAGATTGATAAGGTGGAACTATTAATTTTTGATCAATATTTTTACACAGACCTTTAGATAAAGCAAATTCTATTGATTGTCTTGCATAATCTCTTAGTAATACATTTGGAACTACTTCATCTTGATCAAATATTGTAACATAGATGGATTCTGCCGTAGATTCTATAACTTGGTAATCCTCAATTTTTACAATAGCCCCAAAAATAGCTGCGTATAGACGTTCTCTTATATACAAGTCAGAGATATCTTTGAAAAATTCAAGGTTATCCTTTATTAATTTTGGTTTCCTTATCAAAATCAATGAGATAACTTTAGTTGCATTATCTCTTACCGCACCATTTACAGATGAAAGAAGCCATATGAGCTGTTTCAATGCCAAATTCAACTGACTACATGAGTGTGTCATATAATTCCTCTTAATTCTCCTAATAAACTGCAATGCGAATGTATAGTAACCGTTTGAAACTCTAGTTGTCCAAACATAGTCTCTCAAATCATTAGGTAAAGGGAAAAGAAAAGCTGTCAGCCATTCTGAATTAAATGGACTTTCTGTATCTATCGCGAGTAGAAATTGTTTATTCAAGAACTCCATCATCATATTATCATTATTAAATATATTTCTTAAAACATCTTTTATTGATTCGGAATTCAAACTTGCTGTCCGCCATGGTATACTCTCAATAAAAGATCTATCTAAATCATAAAAGTCATCTTTATTTTCAATAAAATCAGTGATTTCAGCATTTTTACTATTTGGAAGCATGAAGAAAAGTATTTCCACAACTCCATACTCATTATTAGCCAATAATAAATCTTGTATCACTGTTCCAAAAGTCTCTGGATTCTGATCAAATCTCAAGGCAATATCACTTGCAACAAAGAAATCCCGAATTTTTTCATACGTAAAATGAATTTTTTCTTCTCCATCAAAACTCGTAAACTTACTAAATAAATTCTCTTTAATCAGCTCATCGAGATATTGTCTACTCGATGCTATATCATAATCTAGCTTTCTTGCAATCTCACTTTTAACTTGTCGATAATTTAAGAAATTGCTATGAGTATTCAGCATCTCATGAGAAATATATTCAATTATTGATTCCAAGTACTTTCCATCATAGTTTAGCCTATACTCAGTACTTATTTCTTTCTCTATATGCTTTATATATTGAGCAATCAAACTTTCCCATGTTAATTTTTTCTTCGATGAATCAGGCATAAGTGACGAAATTGCAGCAAGTTTTAAAAATAATGGGCTTGAAAATTCTGGATATATTTTCAAAAGTTCTCCTCTATCTAATCCAAAATATCTTTCAAATTTTTCTATTTCATGATCTTCTGCTTCTGTAATTCCATCATGATTATAAATTTGAAAATTATTTTGTTCAGCAAAATTTTCTGGAAGAATATTCCTAACATAGGTAGATCTAATTGAAAAAACTATACCAATATTTTTATATTTAGCAATCTTACTCGTCATTATCTGTAACTGTGTTTGCCAAAACCTATTTAAACCTGTCTCATTCAATGCATCAATTATGATACAACCTCTTTTACCACGTTTTTCGGAAAACATGTCAAACTGATATAAAAATTCTTCAACTGAAATTGTATAACCAAAATTCTCTACAATCTGTTGTAATGGATCTTTAGTAGGTAGAAATTGCTGTCCCAAAGTAAAAATGATTGGGTGACCTAGTTGCTCCATCTTCTCGACATTATCAGCTAAAAGATGGGACTTCCCGATTGCAGCATCACCGGTGATTATTAAAAATGGATGATTCCATAGTTTCATTTTTGTTTCAGCAACAAAATCTTCAAAATCGCTAAGAGCTCTTTTAGTATTATAAAAATAATGTTTTTGAAGATCCGTTAGTTCCTTTTGAACATCACTATTTTTCACGAAAAATGTAGCAACCTTATCAACATTCTGTTCAATTAAATCAGTGCTTACTATTTCAGATGTCTCTATTTTTACTAACTCTTCCCATTCTTTTTCACAACCACTTGGGCTTTTATACCTATCAAATTGATTAATAATTTCATTATAGAAACTTATCAACTTTGTCTGGAAAGTTCTCGTCTGAAATAATGCTTCGAAAGGTTCGTTTCCAATTGTTGCAATATTAATTTCAGGTGAATACCGTTCTCCTAAACTTATTATTGAAGTTTGATTATTGCTATATAGAAGTTGACTTGTAAACTTAAAATTATCATTTGATGGCTTAGTTAGTTGCTCTTCCAAAAGAGTATTAATCGCAGGTAGTAGAACATCTTTAATTTCAGCGGTTAACAGGATACTTTCTAGCCCTAAAATACGCTTTCTTTCTGAAATAAGATGTGCGCTTAATCGACTAAAATAATCCTCAATAATTACTTTATTGGTAAAAGAACTTACCCCTTGAGAAATTCGCTTTGCATTAATCTTATTAATTACATCATTAATAATTTTATTTAAAGTGGCCGAATCTTGCTCTTGACCATGAATAAATATCTTTGAAAAATAACTCGATACAAGCGGATTTTCACAAAGATACTTTTCAAAAGTATTCGTGTCTAGTTCTGTATTATTAAAGTTTTCATCAAAAGATTGGATATTTTCTTTTAAATCCTTGAGTATCTTTGCTTCTCTCTTTTTATCTTTAAAACTCGTTAATAATTCACTAAAAGCGAAATCTAGCAAGGTTTCTGTTATTGACATATATGTTATACCTCCTGAACATTCTTCTATTAGTTAATTATATCAAAAGAAACAAGGTAATTCTCAAATAGAATTCTTTAACTCATAATAAAAAACTCCCGCTCAAACAAAAATGTTTGAAACGAGAGCATGCATTATTGACTAAGCTTAATCGCTCAAAAGACACCTTATTCGTAGTTTTAATTTACATCTTCATTTTATGCGAATATCGCATAAAAATCAATATGCAAAAAACGCATAACGTAAAATTATCTTGAGGTGATTTTATGTATTATAGAATTCGTGATTTACGTGAGGATAAAGATTTAACCCAAGAACAATTAGCAAAACTTTTAAATGTCAGCCAAACAACTTATTCTCGTTATGAATCAGGAAATTTAGATATTCCTAGTCAATCACTAGTCAAACTAGCTCAATATTACTCAACAAGTGTATATTATTTATTAAACCTTACAGATAATAGAATGCCTTATAAAAAATAGAGTAGAATGGGATTAATCAAGATTTCATTCTGCTTTTTTACTCATTACCCCCTTTTACGTTCTTTACCTTAAATAATAATTTGTAAATAAAACTAATCAAAATAACATTTTCGAGAACATTAATTCTCATTTGTACTCAGACTATAAAATAGGGAAAGTGTAGGTGTAAAGTATGATTGATTTACAAGCATTACTAGTACCAAAAATCTCGTAAAGATGCAAAAAATTACGTGAAAGTTACAGATTAACAATGGAACAAATTTCTGATAAAGCTGCTATAAGTCGGATTGAGAAAGAAATTTGTCCTAAATGCGGAAACTTTATTACTGAAACAGTTTTATTGGATTATGCAAATGTATTTGAAGTCTTACCTGAAGAAATTATTTTTGGAAATTCAGAAGAGTTAGAGAAAACATTAGAATGGATATTTGACAGATTGTTTTTTTCAATCCTACAAAAAGATTTAAGTACTCATTCTGATTTATATAAAAATGTGGATAGGGTATCCATAACTTCTCAAAAAGCTGTTCTATCTATGGCAGAGATGTTTGCAGAATTTAATTTACAAAGATATAATTTCTTGAAATCTGATGAAACTTTTATGGATTCAGTAAACAAAGAAATGGATAGAACTTTATCTATTGGTGAGAAATTCATTAATATCGAAAGAGATTTTATAACAACACCTATAAACGATGATACAGTAATTGATAGTCGAGATATATGCGATAAAATGTGGTGGCTGTGCAAAGAAAAAATGATTCGTTCCTTTAAAACAAATGCAATGCCCTCTATTCTTGAACATTTTGCTTATTCCACCATTAACTCAACCATGAATTTTTGGATCATCAAAGAATTTTGTGCAAATATTGTTCCAACCGTTATTGAAAAAATGAAAAATAATAGTATTTTTAAACTAGGTTTATTGTCAAAACAATTAATTCAAGACTTCCTAAAAGAAGATTTACCCGAAACATATCAACAAACTGTTCCAATTAAAACCACAAGAGATGGCGGTATAAATATTACTATAGGAAGTCGAGCAAGAAAAAACGATAAAAAATTACCAGATAATGAATTAAAGAAACAAGCTAAACTTTACGAAATTGCAATGAAAATGGTGCAAAATGGTGAGCAACCCGATGATAAATTATTGGCTGAATTTGAAAAATATGACATTATTTTTAAGGAAAAACCGAAAGAGGAATATATAATAGAAGAAGATATTGACAGTGTTATCTCCCGCGTCATTTCATCAAAATACAATGGGCGATCCAAAAATTACCGTCCAGTGATTGAAGATGGCTATCCAATATTTAAAGTTTCTAACAATATCTCCGATGAAGAAATGGATGCTCTTTATATGCGTAGGTATGAAGATACCCACTTCCAAAATCAAGTCATTCCGGGCTATTTTACAAATAATAGCCAAATTGGGCATCGATTGCAGGAACTCTTAAATGAGGATATTTTAAGTATGGTAGAATCCATCATTCATATGCAAAATAATTTATTGCTATTTCTGACAGATGAGGATTTATTGACATTCGCCAAATAGAGGATACGAAAAAGAGCTAAACAGCTCTTTTTTTATTGTCTAAAATTCAGTTGTTCATTTTGTTGTTCAACTGACTGGCAATTAACAACTAGACTGACAACCATTTTAAAAGATTCTCTATTATTATAAATATATCGAAGATTCGTGCACATCTCTTTGATACATTCGTTGGATGACCCGCAAATCATTCAACTAAAAATGAAGAAAATTGCGGATACTTCATTTAAGCAAAAAAATAATATGATTTGGAGAACTTTATAATATGAAAACATCATTTACTCAATCAAACCAATATTCAGAAGCAACCGCTCGAAAATTTATCGTGACAAATGTACCAACTCAATGTGCCACTTCATTTATTGAAACCCAACATGAGTATGTAGACAAGCAACGTACTAATAATATCAAGGGCTATAAACTTTGGTTCGTACAAAAAGGCTTAAATCCGTTTAGCGTGAAATTTGAAAAAGAGCCTACCTTACCGCCCTTTCTTTCCATTGTAGAATTTGATAATTTACAAGGAATCGAAATTCGAAATAATGTCTATTTTAAGGCGAACGGTTTCAAGGTAATTAACTAATGGATAGAGTAGCTATTGAAAAATATTTGAATCAAAGTTTAAACATGGCACTCTCTATGAACGGAGAATCAACGTATACCAATTCTTTTTATGTAGAAGTTCAGGAGGACGGATTTTTATTCGTCCCCCGCACTCCTGCGGGCTATTTGATTGATGATGAGCTATATAAAAAAATTTTCATTATTACAAATGCTAGTCTTTATCCGCGGTATACACTTTTAAAACAAAATTCAGCCTATTTTATGCCCCTTGATACAGAAGATATTCACACACAACGAGCCTTATTCTTTCCTTGGTTCAAAGGTATTAGCGAACGACTGATTATCTCAAATTTAACAGAATACGCTTCTACAATTAAAGAAAGTCAACTTCCTATCATGAAAAATTTAGCAATCGATTATCGAAAAATCACAAGTATTGTGATTGCTGGAAATTCTGGTAGTGGAAAATCTTACTTTCTAACATATATTCTGGAAATCTTAAATTCAATGTCTACGCTTATCATTATTGACCCCAAATTCGATAGCCCTTCAAGATGGGCAAAAAGTCGTAATTTATCTGTTATTCATCCACAGAGTAATCGATCGAAAAGTGATTTTGTTAGCCAAGTTAATGATGCCTTAAGCTCTGTACTAAACACGGTTTATGAAAGGCAAGAACGTTTATATGAAGACCCTACACATGAATTTGAACATCTAACTATCGTGATAGATGAAGTTCTCGCACTCTCTGAAGGAGTAAACAAACAAATCAAAGATTCTTTCATGTCTCTACTTAGCTCAATCGCTTTGTTAGGTCGTGCAACTAGCTGTCATTTAATTTTAGTCTCACAGCGCTTTGATTTTAATGCTGTACCCGTAAGTGTACGAGAACAAGCAAACGTATTGGTTCAAATTGGCAATATCAGTAGTAAGACCACTCAATTCTTATTTCCTGATTTAGACCCCGAAGGAATAGTTATTCCTATTGGGAAAGGAACAGGTTTGATACAGGTAATCGATAGTGAACATCCTTATCAAGTATTACCACTTCTCACGCCTACATTTTATACGGAAAGAGGGATTCTATGATAAAAAAATCGTATTTCATTAAAACCTACAATTTTATACAGCTTTTAGGCTCGGTACTCCTTCTCGCGCTTATCTTGTTGATGTTATTTAAAACGATACAAGTTTTCACGGAGATTGATTCAAGTACTCTTCCATTAATTCGATTTCAGTCTATTCTGTTTAGAAAGCTAGTGTTTTCACTTCAATAGATTAGTATCATCATGTCTACCTTACTACTCATTTTACTTTTGGCGGAAATTATTAAACGACTGAAAAATGATTCTCTACTTAATTTAGGAAAATCCTATCTTGGTACGTTGCGTTTTAGACGTTTTTTAAAACAATCTCAACAGCTTCCTAAAACCAATAACCAGTTAAATGAGAAGCTCCAAACGGAAGACAAGTCAGTCACTCGATTTAATCTAGCAGTTAGAAAATCAGTACTTGATTTAACACAAGATCAGTTAACTTTATTCATCAAAGTTCCTAAAGAAGCACAAGCTCAAAAAATACTGAAAGAGCATGAGGAACAAATAAAGGAACATCTAGCAAGCTTCTATTCAGACTATATTATCTCAACCTTTGAGCGTAAAAAATTTACTCTGTGGCTAATTGGTACAAAACGAAATTAATCCGTGGTGCTTTTGCTCGGAACGAAAGCAAAAAAGCACCACAAACACCACTATAAATTAATTTTTACATTCTATAGCCAAATTTCAAGTAAAACCTACAATCAACGCGGTGGTAGGGCTTGTTATACCACCGCATGTAACATTGTCAAAAGTTCAAAAAAATCGAATAATACCAAACGAGCCAAGCGTTTTTAGCTAAATTCGAAATTTGTCAAAATTAGACTAAAGTCTTGATGAAGTTTAACAAAATTAGACATGAAAGGAGCTTGTCACCATGGCTACACCAAGAGCAGTAAATGTGATGTATGAACAGCAGTTAAGACATCTACCAAAATCAATTAAAAGAAAAACACTCGCAAGTATCTTTAAAACCTTAACCACGCAATTACAACCTGTGAAGATTGCAGGAATCATTCATGACAAAGATATAAATGAAGAAGGCAAACCTATTGAAAAACACGTCCATATTGTTCTACAGTTTAAAAATCCAAGAAGCTTGGAACAACTCGCAAAGCTCATCAATGAACCACAAGTATCTGCTTTTCAACAATGGCGAGGAAATGTCAATAATGCCTATTCTTATTTGGTTCACCAAACAAATGAAGCACAAGAAAAATATCTCTATCCTATTGAAGAAGTCAAAGCAAATTTTGATTATCCATCTTTATTGAATGACATTTCCAAAAAAGTAAAACAAAGAGGTACAGCAAAAGATAGTGAGATCATCAAAGATTTGCTCGATCGATTAGGTTCTGGCGAACTCTCTAAAGAAGATGTCATTGCCAGCTTAACAGGATCACAATTTGCAAAAGCAAAAAAACAAATCAATGATGTACATCAACAATTCCAAGCTGAGAAAGCAAAAATCTGGCTTGCTCATCGAAAAGCCAAGGGTGAACCTATTACAGTACTATGGATTTATGGTCGCTCAGAAACAGGGAAAACCGTTTTAGCGAAAAAATACGCAACCGCAGAAAAAGGAGGCTATTTTATTACAGGTTCATCAAATGATAGTTTTCAGCATTATGAAGGAGAACACATTGTTATTTTAGATGAATTACGACCGAAAACTTTTCCTTATGATGATTTATTAAAAATGCTTGATCCTTATGGAGAAAATCCTAAAGCACCCAGTCGATTTTTTGATAAATCTCTTATGGTTGACCTGTTCATTGTCACTTCCCCTTACAGTCCAAAGCAATTCTATGATGAAATTTTTGGAAGAAAAAAAACAATAGATTCTTTTAAGCAGCTTCAACGAAGAATTACGTTTGTTCAGTTTATGACACCAG
This sequence comes from Jeotgalibaca sp. PTS2502, assembly GCF_001975685.1. NCBI lineage: Bacteria > Bacillati > Bacillota > Bacilli > Lactobacillales > Carnobacteriaceae > Jeotgalibaca > Jeotgalibaca sp. PTS2502. Next base: position 2,214,116 of record NZ_CP019433.1, on the reverse strand, counting down.
ATTATTTTGAAGTACAGGAATATGATTCTTTTTTACAAACCTATGTCCCTATTCCAGAGACAAAAAAGAAAAATACTTTAGTGAATACGCTGAAACAGCAAAATCAACTGAATGGGTTAGAAACATATAATAAGTTCAAACAATTTTTAGATGAAAATTAATTTAGAAGAAAGGTGAGATCACTCTATGAATAAATTCACTATCCAAAGTAACAAACAGTTAAAAGAGTACAATCAATATCTAAGGTACCTAGTTTGAATGAAGTAGAAATTTTACTCAGTAATGAACAATTAAGCAACATAAAAATCCAAGTTTCTACTCTGATTCTTACTGAAATTGAAAATACTAGAAATCAAGTCAATCTTAATTGTAGGTACATGAATAAAAAACAAACCTGCCACTATCTACAACTATCCAACAACACCCTAGATTCTTGGATTAAGCAAGGCTTACCTGTTATCAAAGTCAATGGCTCAACTCGTTTCGATAAAATCTCTATTGATAAATGGCTAAAACAACTAGAAAAAACACCTTAGAGTTTGTATAATCAAGTTATAGTATTTGATTTCGGCTCGCATTTCGGAGGTAAATACTATGGCAATTACAAAAACTACTAATAACACTTATCGTTTAAGACTTTATTACCCCCAAGATGTTCAAGACCTATTGGGGGTAGAAAAGCTTTACTCAAAAACGTTCAAAACAAAAAAGGAGGCAAATGAAGCACAGATTGACTTCTATGCCAAAATCAAGGAAATACGTGAGAATAAAGATAAGAATGCTTTTGAATTGGGTGGAGAAGCTCTGTTCAAAGATTTTTATAGCGATGTTTGGCTAGATGCTTATACGTCAGGGCTCACTTCAACAAATACGAATCCGCCAACAATTGTAACAGTTAGCAATACAAAAGATGTATTCAGACTTCACATATTACCAATGTTCGGTAAATACACACTGAATTACCTCAACCAAAATAAGGCGTTAGTCTTGCAATTAATGACAAAAAAAGCTATTGAGTATGCGAACTTTAAAACATTGAGAAGCTATGTAAACTCGATTTTTGATTGGGCTGAGGAACTAGAATACATTGAGCGGAATAAACTTGAAAAGTCCTTAAAACGCATTAAAGCGACTAAAAAGAACCAATTAAAGCAAGCTAGGAAAGAAGAAGATTTATATTTGTCATTTGAAGAATTACAGGAATGGCTTATCGCTGTTCACGTAGATTGGCAGAACGAACTTCTATCTTTTCAAGACTACATTCTTTTCCAGACGACCTTTTTCTTATCTGACCGAAAATCTGAAACTTATGCCTTAAAATGGAAACACATTGATTTTTCAAAATCACAAATCTCTATTGGTAAAGCATTAGATAAGTTTGGTAACGAGAAAAACACAAAGGGAAATAAAACGACAATTTTCCATATTCCCGTTGAATTGAAAGAATTATTACTCAAATGGAAAAATCAACAGCAAACCGAGCTAGATCAGTTTGATATCGAGTAAACTGAGGAACAACTTGTTTTCACATTTAATGATCGTAAAGGCAATATCAATCAACCACTTCATACTGACTATTTAAACTATCGAATGAAATCTATTGAACGCAGACATAAACACCTAGCTCATGCTACACCACACAAGTTAAGACATACTGGAGCAACCTTAGCTAGACAATCTGGTACTTCTTTAGAACAGATTTCAGAAGCTCTTACTCATAGCGATACGACAATCACAAAAGTTTATGTAAATACACCAAATGTTATTAAAATGCCTGTTGGTGAAATTGCTTATCGTAAACTAGCTCAAAATAGCACTGTCCTAAATGGTGTCAATAATGGTGTCAACAATGAAAAAAGACGTTTCACAAACTAAGTTGCGAAACGTCTTGAACGTTGATATATAAGCAATATTAACGCTTAGAGAATTGAGAAGCTTTACGAGCTTTCTTAAGACCTGGTTTTTTACGCTCTACCATACGTGGGTCACGTGTTAGTAGTCCAGCTTCTTTTAGTGGTGCACGGAAGTCAGGATCTACTGACAATAGTGCGCGAGAGATTCCGTGACGAGCTGCTCCAGCTTGTCCAGTGAATCCACCACCGTTAACGTTCACGTGAACGTCGTAGCTACCTAAAGTATCTGTAATGTTTAATGGTTGTTTGATTACTTCGTACAAGTAAGGGAATGGAATGTAATCTTCCATGTCTTTCTTGTTGAAGACGATTTTACCTGTTCCCGGTACTAGACGTACACGAGCAGTTGAGTTTTTACGGCGACCAGTGCCGATGTATTGAGCTTGTGCCAATGTGTTTCCCTCCTTAAATTAGGTTTGTGATGTCTAAAACTTCTGGTTGTTGTGCTGCATGTGGGTGAGTTTCTTCACCGTATACATGTAATTTTCTAAACATTTGAGATCCTAGAGCGTTCTTAGGAAGCATTCCTTTGATTGAGTACTCTAGTAAACGACGTGAATTTTTGTCACGTAGTTCCCCAGCAGAAACTTGTTTTAGTCCACCAATGTAACCTGAGTGGCGAGAATAGATTTTGTCTGATGCTTTTTTACCTGTTAATTTAACTTTATCAGCGTTAATAATAATTACAAAGTCACCTGTGTCCACATGTGGAGTGAATGTTGGTTTATTTTTTCCGCGTAGGATTGATGCTGCAATTGTTGATACACGTCCTAAAGGAATGTCAGTTGCATCGATCACGTACCATTTGCGTTCGATTTCGTTAGCTTTAGCCATATATGTTGTACGCACGTTTGTTTCCTCCATATTCTTATCTGAATGTTTGATCCATCTTGAGTTTCCGGGGCTCATATAGTGGGGCAAACAATACCGTCTTATATCTTACCCCAGAGTTGCCAATTTGTCAAATAAAAATCGGTATTTTTTTGCGAAAAAGCACTTAGTTTTTTGCTTGTTTTATTTCGTCCAAAAACTGCTCATCATAGTAAACTTCAACTAGATACAATCCCTTACCGTCTGCGGTTGGACCAGCTTCATTGCGGTCATTTACCGCGAACAAGCGGTCGATTTCTTCTGGCTCTTTCAAGCCATCTGCAATCTGTAAACAGGTACCCACAAAAATGCGAACCATGTTATATAAAAAGCCATTACCTATAAAGGTAAAAACAAGCTCATTTTGAGCTTCATCAATCTCAAATTTGGCTTCATAGACCGTTCTTACTTTGTCTTCTTTAATGGTTTTCGTGGAACAAAAGCTAGTAAAATCATGCTCCCCTACTAATTTGTCCAAAGCTTGTTGGAGTTTATCCAGGTTCATTCGGTAGGGATGATGAAGGGTATACTGACATTTAAAGGGATCAGCAAAGAGGTTTAAATCAACCCGGTACATATATTTTTTCCCTTTAGCTAGGAAACGTGAATGAAAGTCATCTGAGACGCGTTCTGCTTGAACAATCGAAATATCGCCAGGCAGCAGGCTATTGAGTGCGCGCTGCAAATGAACGGGCTCAATGTCTACTGGGCACTCAAAGTGAATGACCTGCCCTAGTGCATGAACGCCAGAGTCGGTTCGGCCAGATGCTTCAATTAAGATAACTTGCCCCTTGAACATTTTCTTAAGGGCTTTTTGAATGACTTCCTGAACGCTGATGCCATTTTTTTGAATTTGATAACCGACATAGCGGGTACCATCGTATTGAATAATACATTTATAACGTTGTGCCACCTTGAACCTCCTTAATAACTATAACCATCTAATCAAAAAGGTAGCCCCGACTACGTTTCCCGAACACTATTCGGTCTAACGAGTCGGGCCTACCTTTTTATACGCTCATTTATCCTCTTAATACAATAAGTAATACGGTCAACAACCCAAAGCTAACCATCGCCATAGTGTCGCGGTTTTGCCAATGGAGTTGACGGTATTTTGTTCGGCCTTCGCCACCTTGGTAACCACGCGCTTCCATCGCGTTAGCTAATTCGTCAGCACGGTTAAAGGAACTTACAAACAGCGGAACCAAAATAGGTGTGACAGCCTTCATTTGTTGAATAATATTGCCTTCTCCAAAATCGACTCCTCTTGCTCGTTGGGCATTCATGATTTTGGTTGCTTCATCCATCAATGTTGGCACAAAGCGCAAGGCAATTGATAACATCAACGCAATCTCATGAACGGGCATTTTGAAGCGTTTCAATGGTCCTAATAAGGTTTCAATCGCATCGGTTAAGGATAATGGCATCGTCGTTAAGGTCAACAAGGTCGACATAAAAATAATTAAGACGAAGCGCATAAAAATAAACGCACCGTTTAATAATCCAAAGGAGGTAATAGTAATAATTCCCCAGCTAAAATACGTTTCCCCACCGGTTGTAAACAACACTTGCAAGACAACCGTAAAGGCGATTAACCAGATCAGTGGTTTTACCCCATTAAGAAACACTTTAAAAGGAATATCCGATAAATAGACACATAAAATGGTAAATAAGGTCATGGCTAAATAAGTCATCCAATTATTAGCTAGGAAAATAACAATAATAAAGTAGAAGGCACCAATTAATTTGGCACGTGGATCCATCTTATGCACATAAGAATCGCCTTGGATATATCGTCCAAATAGTAACTTATCAAGCATCCAGCCCACCTTCTTCCTTCAATTTAGCCACAATGACTTCAGCTAATTTTTCTGTTCCAAGTGGTCTTAACTCACCAAATTGAATGCCTGTTTTCTGGCTAAACATTTGCATGAATTGCAAGGATGCCGGTAAGCCTAATTGCTTATCCACTAGCCACTGTTCATCCAAGAAAATCTCTTCTGGCGATCCCATCTTCACGACAGTTCCTTTTTCCATAATAATAACATGGTCAGCATAAGTAGCTACATCATCCATTTGGTGAGTGACTAAGACAATCGAAATGTTTTGTTCTTTATGTAATCGGTAGAACATATTCATAATTTCACGGCGTCCAGCAGGATCAAGTCCCGCTGTTGGCTCGTCTAAGACAAGAACTTCTGGATTCATCGCTAGAACCCCTGCAATAGCCACACGGCGCATTTGCCCACCGGATAGGTCAAAGGGTGACCGCTCCATAAACGTCTCGTCTAGGCCTACTAATGGCAGTACTTTGCGAACAGTTTCCATGGCTTCGGCTTCTGAGACACCAAAGTTCATTGGTCCAAAGGCAATATCCTTAGCAATGGTCTCTTCAAAGAGTTGCGATTCAGGAAATTGGAAAACAATCCCTACTTTTTTACGTAGGAACTTCAAGTTTTTATTGCTTGTTTCCTTAGTAATCAAACGGTCTCCAATTGTAACGCTGCCTTCTGTTGGTTTTAACAGAGCGTTTAAATGTTGGGTTACCGTTGATTTCCCACTTCCTGTATGGCCAATTAAAGCCGTATAGGAGCCATATGGAATTTGCAAGCTAACATCATAAAGTGCCCGACTTTCAAAGGGTGAGCCGGCTGAGTAAGCAAATCCTACATCTTGGAATATAATGTCCATAGCCAATCCACCATCCCTTCTTCAGTCAAGTATGTTTCAGGTACGTCTAATCCTTGACGTTTTAATTGATATTTCAATTTTTCTGGGAAAGGAATATCCAGTCCCATATCAATAATATCTGCTCCTACCGCAAAGATTTCCTCTGGCGTTCCAATTTGTTTTAATTGGCCTGCCTCCATAACAAAAATACGATTCGCCTTAGCAGCCTCGTCAATATCATGGGTAATGGAAATAACCGTTAAGTTTTCTTCTTTCTTAATCCGTTGAATGGTTTCAATAACCTCACGACGGCCCTTTGGATCGAGCATAGTCGTTGCTTCATCTAAAATAATAATATCTGGTGCTAGTGCAATAATGCCTGCAATCGCAACCCGTTGTTTCTGTCCACCTGATAAACGAGCAGGTTCTTTATCTAAAAATTCAGACATATGAACAGCTTCTACTGATTTTAAAACACGCTCTATCATTTCTTCACGTGGTACACCGATATTCTCTAACCCAAAGGCGATGTCATCTTGAACAGTTGATCCGACAAACTGATTATCGGGGTTTTGGAACACCATGCCGACTTTACGACGAACATCCCATACCGTTTCATCTGATAGTGTGATGCCACCAATCACAACGTCCCCTGATTTGGCCTCAACAAGTCCATTAATGGTCTTAGCTAGTGTTGATTTACCTGAGCCGTTTGGTCCAATAATAGCAATCCATTCTCCTTTATTGATTGAGAATGAGACATCATTTAAAGCAGGACGTAAATCGTCTTCTGAGTATGTAAAAGTTATTTGATTGAGTTGGATTATTTCTTCCATTGGACACCCTACTTTCTTCTGCTTACCATCTCTCAATTTATACTAATATGAAAGAGCCAAGTAATCCTTTATAATTTCATTTTCACTTATCTAGTATACTGGAAAGTTAGTAAAAAAGCATCAGGTGTCTTGACACTTTTATGAAATTTTCAATCTTCTTTTCATTTCTGACAGTTTTATTCCTTAATCCCTTTTAATGGATTAAGGTTTTCCATAATCGCTTGCCTTTGATCATTTAGAAACGGTGGCAGATCTAACTCTTTGCCTAAGTCTTCCACAGCTCTATCCACTGTAAAGCCCGGATCGTCAGTGGCTAGCTCAATCATAATACCATTTGCTTCTCTAAAATAGAGACTCTCAAAATAAAAACGGTCATGACGCGCAACCACATTAAAGCCAAAATTACTAATACGTTCTTGCCAATAGTCGAGTGCTTCCTTATTTTCGACACGAATAGCGATATGGTGAACACTGCGCTTTCCTGGTTTCTCTTTTGGACCATCTTGCTCCACTAAGAGGATCTCACCATTCATTTTTCCTTCTTGAGCTTGGAAGAGAGCTGTATTTTCGGTCTGATAGACCTGTTGATAAGTAAACAAATTTACTAAGACTTGCTTAGACGCCTGTAAATTTTCCACAGTCCATTCTACCACTGCCATTCCTCTAATCTGATGGTCGTAGGGAACACTTGATTCTTCCCACGATTCCCAAAAATCAGCTTGTTGACCTTCTTCAACGATAAGCGCCAGGCGTAATCCTTCAAAATCTTCAAATAAAATGGCCGGACGCTGTGTATAAGTGCTTCTTCCACTGTGAGTGACACCAAACTCATCAAATCGATCTTGCCAGTACGTCAAACTGTCTTCCTTATTCACAATTAATCCAATCCGTGTCACTGCATTCGTCCCTCTATGCGTTTGTCCCAGTTTTTGATTTTCAAAAAAGGTTAAATCCATTCCTGGACTAGCAGTCTTATCTCCAAAAAAAAGATGATACATGTCCGGATTATTTTGATTAACGCTGACTTTAGCGCGTCTAAGTCCTAAAATGGTTTGATAAAAGTCTGTGTTTGCATCGCCACTTTTAGTCATCATAGAAACATGGTGGTGTCCGAGTATCTGTGTCATATTATCCCTACTTTCTTTTTCTCCTCTTTATTGTACCATATAATTCGAATTCGAAATAAAAAAATCCAACAAAAAAAGACAAGCACATTGGCTCATCTTTTCTGTTGAACGGGATATTTGGAAATAAGAAAAAAAATAGAGCTGAACATTTAGCGTCCATCTCTTATAGATCTACAAATGGTGAGCCACTAACGGAAATCATATCATTTCCGTTAGGGTTCACGAGCTAGACTTTAACTTCTCAACCAATTGGGAGTAGTCAACATCGTAGCGCTCTTTTCATCTGAAAGATAAATAGTTTTATTAAACTAATTCAATGATAACCATTGGTGCTGCGTCTCCGCGGCGTGGTTCAGTTTTCATGATACGAGTGTATCCACCTTGACGTTCTGCATAACGCTCAGCCAAGCCACTGAATAGTTTTTGCAATGCTGTTTCGACAACGATTTCTTCGTTTTCTTCACGAACATCAGCAACTTCGTTACGTACGAACTGTGCAGCCATACGACGAGCATGCAAGTCTCCGCGTTTACCTAAAGTAATCATTTTTTCAACAGTTTTACGAATTTCTTTAGCGCGAGCTTCAGTCGTTACGATACGTTCGTTGATAATTAGATCAGTCGTTAGATCGCGTAGCATTGCTTTTCTTTGAGAACTTGTACGTCCTAATTTACGGTAAGCCATTTCTGGAAATCCTCCTTTGCTGCAGTACTAATCATCTTGGCGTAAACTTAGCTCAAGTTCATCCAACTTGTTTTTCACTTCTTCAAGTGATTTACGTCCTAGATTACGCACTTTAATCATTTCTGCTTCTGATTTATTAGTCAGTTCTTGAATCGTATTGATTCCTGCACGTTTCAGACAGTTATATGAACGAACAGACAAGTCTAATTCCTCAATTGTCATCTCAAGCATTTTCTCTTTTTGAGTCTCTTCTTTTTCTACCATCACTTCAGCCTTGCGAGCTTCGTCAGTTAGATTTACAAAGATGTTTAAATGCTCTGTCAGGATTTTAGCAGCTAAACTAACTGCTTCCTCTGGGCTTACTGAACCATTAGTCCATACGTCCAAAGTTAATTTATCATATACGTTCTTTTGACCGATGCGAGTATTTTCAACTTGATAATTTACTTTATGTACAGGAGTAAAAATCGAGTCAACTGGAATAACACCAATTGGCATGTCTTCCGTTTTATTATGTTCTGAACGAACATAACCACGGCCATTTTTTGCATCCATACGCACATGGAACTGTGCACCTTCAGCAACGGTACAAATATATAAATCAGGGTTTAATACTTCTACATCACTGTCGTGATTGATATCAGCAGCAGTTACAACTGCTGGACCTTTTACGTCAATCTCGATTGTCTTGTCTTCATTGGTATAGAATTTTAAAGCCAATTGTTTAATGTTTAAGATGATTTGAGTCACATCTTCTAACACACCATCAATGGTTGAGAATTCATGCAGAACGCCATCAATTTGAATAGTAGATACTGCATTACCTGGTAATGAAGATAATAAAATACGACGTAATGAGTTACCAAGTGTTGTCCCATATCCCCGTTCAAGTGGTTCTACAACGAATTTGCCAAATGTAGCATCCTCGCTGATCTCAATCGTTTCAATTCTTGGTTTTTCAATTTCGATCATATGTCAATTTACCCCTTTCAAAACGGTTCGTTCATCCTAGTGAGTCCATTGCGATATAAAACTTCTGGATACAAAAGATGTATTATACCCGACGGCGTTTTGGTGGGCGACATCCGTTGTGTGGAATAGGAGTTACGTCACGAATTGCTGTAACTTCCAATCCTGTTGCTTGTAGCGAACGAATAGCTGCTTCACGTCCTGAACCAGGACCTTTAACTGCTACTTCAACGCTCTTCATGCCATGTTCCATAGAAGCTTTTGCAGCAGACTCTGCAGCCATTTGTGCCGCGAAAGGAGTTGATTTACGAGAACCTTTGAACCCTAACGCACCAGCTGAAGACCATGAAATTGCGTTTCCATGTACATCTGTAATCATAACAATAGTATTATTGAACGTAGAACGAATGTGAGCAACACCACTTTCGATATTCTTTTTCACACGACGTTTACGAGATACTTTTTTAGCCATGAAGTGTTAACCTCCTTCACTTATGAATTATTTTTTCTTACCAGCGATTGCTTTTGCAGGACCCTTACGAGTACGTGCATTGTTTTTAGTGTTTTGTCCGCGAACTGGCAAACCACGACGGTGACGGATTCCACGGTATGAACCGATTTCCATCAAGCGTTTGATGTTTAAGTTAACCTCACGACGCATGTCACCTTCAACTTTTAGTTTGTCAACTTCAATACGGATGCGGTCTAACTCATCGTTAGTTAAGTCACGAACACGAGTTTCTTCTGAAACGTTAGCGTCTGCAAGAACTTTCTTAGCAGTTGTGCTACCAATTCCATAAATGTATGTCAATGAGATAACGATGCGTTTGTCACGCGGAATATCTACTCCAGCGATACGAGCCATTTAATGGCACCTCCTTATTATTATCCTTGGCGTTGTTTGTGTTTAGGATTTTCACAAATCACCATAACACGGCCATTTCTGCGAATTACTTTACATTTCTCACAGATTGGTTTTACTGATGCTCTAACTTTCATTATTTTTCCTCCTTTAAAATGATGGAGTGTAATTATTTGAAACGATATGTTATACGGCCGCGTGTAAGATCATACGGGGATAGTTCCACCGTAACTTTATCACCTGGTAAAATACGAATGTAGTTCATTCGAATCTTTCCAGAAACATGCGCGAGCACAATATGGCCGTTTTCAAGTTCTACCTTGAACATTGCATTGGGCAACGTCTCAGCGATTACTCCTTCAATTTCAATAACGTCGTCTTTCGCCATCTTCTTACCTCCTCACATTATTTCAAGCTAATTAATTACGATTTGTCTAAGCAATATTATTTTACACTAACTACAATAGTATAGCATAGTATCAAGCCTTTGCAAAGAAAATACTTACTATTAATTAACTATATTAACCAATGATGTCTTGAACTTCTTGGAATAAATCTTCGATCTCAGTTTCACCATTAAGTGTGTGGAGTAAACCTTTTTCAGAGTAAAACTCAATAATTGGTTTGGATTGTTCTTGATTAATGCGAATACGGTTTTCAACTGTTTCCGGCTTATCGTCTTCTCGTTGATACAGGTCAGTGCTTCCGCAACGATCACAAACTCCCTCTACTTTTGGTGGATGGTTAAGTTTGTGGTATGTCGCACCGCAATTACGGCAGATCAAGCGACCAGTCAAACGAGCCATTAAAACATCTGGGTTTACTTCAATATTGATGACAGCATCAATCTGACGACCCAATTCAGTCATAATGTTATCCAAAGCTACGGCCTGTTCCATTGTGCGAGGGAACCCGTCCAATAAGAAACCATTTTTCGTATCTTCTTCTTGCAGACGTTCCTTAACAATACCATTTGTCACTTCATCAGGAACAAGTTCCCCTTTGTCCATAAAAGACTTGGCTTCTAGTCCTAATGCAGTTTCATTTTTCATTGCTGCACGGAACATATCTCCAGTAGAAATATGTGGAATACCATACTTGTCAATAATACGTTCAGCTTGTGTTCCTTTTCCTGCTCCAGGTAGGCCTGTAATAATCAGGTTTTTCTTCATTTTTACTCGTCTCCTTTTATACAATTGCAAGTGTGTTCGGGGCTAACCCCCGTACACATCTTACTTTTGAATAAATCCTTGATAATTGCGTTTCACCATTCGTCCTTCAATTTGTCTTGCGGTATCCAATGCGGTTCCGATAACAATTAAAAGACTCGTTCCACCAAGCGCTAATGAGTCTGGTAGGTTCCATAATGCAGAAGCAACAATAGGCAAGAGAGCAATCAATCCGAGGAACACAGCGCCAACTGTACTTAAGCGCATCAACAAGCCTGTAATATATTCTTCGGTTCCTCTACCAGGGCGAACACTCGGGATGTACGCTCCTGACTTTTGTAAATTCTCGGCCATTTTCTCAGGGTTAATTTGAATTAGCGCATAGAAATACGTGAACACGACAATCAGAATTGTATAAATAGCAGCTCCAATTGGTTCACGGAAGTTGACTAGTGTATTAACCACTTGATACCAAGTTGCCTCACTATGATTCGCTGCAAAGAATCCTAAGATTGTTTGCGGAGTCATCATGAATGAACTGGCAAAAATAACCGGAATAACTCCAGCAGAGTTGATTTTTAACGGTAAGTGAGCTGCTTGGTTTGACCCAGTTGCTCGTTTAGAATACTGAACTGGTATTCTTCTTTCCGCTTGTTGAATATAAACAACAAAAATAACAACTAATAACATTGCTACAAGTAAGGCTACTGTAAAAATGATGTTGGTTGTCAGTTCACTTGAATTGACAAAACGATCTTCATAGAAAGTAACTAAATCGGCTGGAATACGAGCAACAATACCAGAGAAGATAATCAGAGACGTTCCATTACCAATCCCATTCATTGTTATCGCATCACCGATAAAGATTACTAGCATCGAACCTGCAGTCATAATCAACGCTATCATGAGATAGGTTTCTAAGCCTGGGTTGCGAACTAATCCTAAGTTGGATAATTGGTTAAAACCAATTGAAATCCCGATTGATTGTACAAATGCAAGAACAACTGCTAAGTACTTTGTTGCTTGATTCAACTTTCTTCTACCAACTTCACCTTGTTTAGACCATTCCGTGAATTTCGGAATAATATCCATTTGTAAGAGTTGAATGACAATAGAAGAAGTGATATAAGGCGAGACACCCATGGCGAAGATAGAGTACTGACTAAGTGCTCCACCTCCAAAAGTGTTCAATAGGCTAAATAAGCCCGTTGATGCCAAGTTTTGAATGGCACCCGCATTCACACCAGGTACAGTAATATGAGTTCCGATACGGAAAACAATCAGCATACCAAGTGTAAAGAAAATTCTGTTTCTAATGTCTTTCACCTGAAATGCATTTTTCAGAAGTCCAAACATTAGATCACCTCAACAGTTCCACCTGCAGCTTCAATCGCTTCTTTCGCTGCTTCGGAGAATTTATGAGCTTTAACGTTCAATTTCTTCTCAACCGCACCTTTTGCTAAAACTTTGATGCCGGATTTTTCATCACGTACAACGCCGCTTTCAACAAGTAATGCCGGTGTTACTTCTGTACCTTCTTCGAAACGGTTTAAAGTATCTAGGTTTACAACAGCATATTCTTTACTATTGATGTTTGTAAATCCACGTTTAGGGATACGACGGAACAATGGTTGTTGTCCACCTTCGAAGCCTAATCTTACTCCACCACCTGAACGAGCTTTTTGACCTTTATGTCCACGTCCAGATGTTTTTCCGTTTCCTGATGAAGATCCACGACCTACACGGTTACGCACTTTACGAGATCCTTCTGTTGGTTTTAATTCATGAAGTTTCATAGTAACTGGGCACCTCCTTCGTTATTGATTGAATTATTTAACTTCTTCTACTTCTACTAAATGGCTAACTGTGTTAATCATGCCTTTGATTGCATCATTAGCAGGTTTTACAGCAGTTTTACCAACTTTTGTTAATCCTAAAGCCTTCAAAGTATCTTTTTGGTTTTGAGGACGTCCAATTGAGCTACGTACTAAAGTAATCTTTAATTCTGCCATCTTGTATATCCTCCTTAACCTTTAATTTCTTCTACGGATTTACCACGTAATGCAGCAACATCCTCGATTTTTTTCAATTGTTCTAGACCATTAACAGTTGCACGAACCATGTTAATTGGAGTGCTTGAGCCTAATGATTTAGAAGTGATATCAGCGATACCTGCTAATTCGATGACCGCACGAACAGGACCTCCAGCTGATACTCCAGAACCGGCAACAGCAGGTTTCAACATGACGTTACCACCGCTATAACGACCGATTACTTCGTGAGGAATTGTTGTTCCTGTAACTGGTACTTCAATCATGTTTTTCTTAGCAGCTTCGATAGCTTTACGGATTGCTTCTGGAACTTCGTTAGCTTTCCCTGTACCGAAACCAACATGGCCATTTCTATCTCCGACAACAACTAAAGCAGCAAAACGTAGTTTACGTCCACCTTTAACAACTTTAGTTACACGGTTAATCGCAACAACGCGATCTTCAATATCTAAATGAGTTGGGTCAATATATACCATATGTAGGCATCCTCCTTTTCTTAGAAATCTAGTCCGTTTTCACGGGCAGCTTCAGCTAATGTTTGTACGCGTCCGTGGTATAAATATCCGCCACGGTCAAATACTACTGATTTCAAACCTTTTTCAATTGCGCGTTCAGCAATAACTTTACCCACAACTGCGGCTTGTTCTGTTTTAGTAGCTGCTTCAGATGCATCTTTTTTACTTGAGGCACTTGCCAGCGTCACACCCGCTACGTCATCAACTAATTGAGCGTAGATGTGTTTGTTAGAACGGAATACGTTCAAGCGTGGGCACTCAGCAGTACCAGAGATTTTTCTTCTTACGCGAGCATGTCTTGACTGGCGTGTTTTGTTTTTATCTGGTTTATTAATCACAATTGTCACCTCTTTTATTTAAATGTATTAACTTGCTTTAAGAAGGAACTGGCTATTATTTACCAGTCTTACCTTCTTTACGACGGATGATTTCGTCAGAGTACTTGATACCTTTGCCTTTGTATGGCTCTGGTGGGCGTACCGCACGAACGTTAGCTGCTAGAGCGCCAACTTTTTCTTTGTCGTAACCAGAAATAGTGATTTTTGTATTAGCGTTAACTTCTACAGTTACACCTTCTTCTGGAGTGAATTCTACTGGATGAGAGTATCCAACGTTCAATACAAGTTTGTTACCTTGTAATTGAGCACGGTACCCAACCCCAATTAATTCTAAGTCTTTCTTAAATCCTTCAGACACACCAACAACCATGTTGCTGAATAGCGCACGAGTTGTTCCGTGAATAGATTTTGTGAACTTTTCTTCGTTTGCACGAGTAAATGTAGCAGTGCTTCCTTCTACATTAATAGTGATTAGCTCACTGAAAGTTTGTGTCAATTCGCCTTTAGGACCTTTAACTGTTACTGTGTTTCCATCTTGAGTAATGGTTACGCCAGCTGGAATTTCGACTAGTTTATTACCAATACGACTCACAGGGCTGCACCTCCTTGTTTTAGTTAGAGTAGGAAGAATGGATTACCAAACGTAAGCCAATACTTCTCCACCAATATTTTTAGCTCTTGCTTCTTTATCTGTGACAACACCTTCAGAAGTGGATACGATAGCGATTCCTAAGCCGTTTAATACGCGAGGAACGTCGCCACTTTTCGCAAACACACGCAAACCTGGTTTAGAGATGCGTTTTAATCCAGTGATAACACGTTCGTTATTTGCACCATATTTTAAGAAAACACGGATAACGTTTTGTTTGTCGTCTTCAATGACTTCAAAGTTTTTAATGAATCCTTCATTTTTAAGGATCTTAGCGATTTCTACTTTCATATTAGAAGCAGGAACTTCTAGGCTTGCATGGCGAACCATGTTAGCGTTACGAATACGAGTAAGGAAATCTGCGATTGGATCTGTCATAACCATTAACATTTACCTCCTTCTTACGGGTATGGCTGATTACCAGCTTGCTTTCTTCATGCCAGGGATTTGTCCTTTATAAGCTAGTTCACGCAAACAAATGCGGCACAATTTGAACTTACGGTAAACAGAATGCGGACGTCCACAACGTTCACAACGTGTATATTCTTGCGTTGAGAATTTTGCTGGGCGTTTGTTTTTAGCGATCATTGATTTTTTAGCCACTTAATTTTGCTCCCTTCGCTTATTTTTGGAATGGCATTCCTAATTGAGTCAATAATTCTCTTGATTCTTCATCTGTGTTAGCAGTAGTTACGATAACGATATCCATACCACGTACTTTGTCAACTCTATCGTAGTCAACTTCAGGGAAAATCAATTGTTCTTTAACACCTAAAGTGTAGTTCCCACGTCCATCAAAAGAACGTTTGCTGATACCACGGAAATCACGTACACGTGGTAACGAAACTGTTACTAGTTTGTCTAAGAATTCGTACATTCTTTCGCCACGTAAAGTAACTTTAGCACCAATTGCCATACCTTCACGTAAACGGAATGCAGCGATTGATTTTTTAGCATGAGTGATAACTGGTTTTTGACCAGAAATCAACGTTAGCTCTTCAACTGCTTTTTCTAGGTTTTTAGCGTTTGCTACAGCGTCACCAACACCCATGTTGATAACAATTTTTTCAACTTTAGGAACTTCCATAACAGAAGTATAGTTGAATTTCTCCACCAATGAAGGTGTGATTTCTTTTGTATATTTCTCTTTCAAACGGTTCATCTAAAAGATCCTCCTTCCTTCAATGATTAGTCGATAATATTGCCAGTTTTTTTAGAAACGCGGACTTTCTTATCGTCTTCAACTTTATAGCCTACTTTAGTAGGTTCACCAGTCTTAGGATCAATCAACATTACATTAGACACATGAATTGGCGCTTCTTCTTCAAGAATACCACCAGTCAAGTTGCTTTGTGAAGCTTTACGATGTTTCTTCACAATGTTAATGCCTTCAACGATCACGCGGTCTTTTTTAGGTAGAGTTTTTAGGATTGTTCCTTCTTTACCTTTATCTTTACCAGTAATCACTTTAACTTTATCGCCAGTTTTTACGTGCATGAGTTGTTGCACCTCCTTCAATTCTTACGATTCTTACAATACTTCTGGAGCTAGAGAAACAATCTTCATGTAGTTGTTGTCACGTAATTCACGAGCAACAGGTCCAAAGATACGTGTTCCACGTGGGCTCTTGTCATCACGGATAATTACGCATGCATTTTCATCGAACTTGATGTATGAACCGTCTTTACGGTGTGCACCAGTTTTAGTACGAACGATAACAGCTTTAACCACTTCACCTTTTTTGACAACGCCACCTGGTGTTGCTTGTTTTACTGTTGCAACAATAACATCACCAATGTTTGCGTATTTACGGCCAGATCCACCCAATACTTTAATAGCTAAGACTTCTCTTGCTCCTGAGTTATCGGCAACTTTCAAACGACTTTCTGTTTGGATCACTTTAGTATCCTCCTTCCGGATCAGGAATTATTTCTTGTTTTTTATAAAAATTAGATAATCACAGACTCTTCTACAATCTCCATCAAACGGAAGTTTTTAGTAGCAGATAGCGGACGAGTTTCCATGATTTTTACGATATCACCAAGTTTTGCTTGATTGTTTTCGTCATGTGCTTTGTACTTTTTAGAGTATCTTACACGTTTACCGTATGTAGGATGGTTTTTGTAAGTAGATACTTCTACTACAATTGTTTTATCCATTTTGTCAGAGACAACACGGCCTTGGTAGACTTTACGTTTATTACGTTGTTCAGTCATTTTTTAGTACCCTCCTTTGCTGAATTACTGATTTTGCAACTCTTGACGCAATACTGTTTTAATGCGTGCAATTGATTTGCGAACTTCTTTAAGGCGGGCAGTGTTTTCAAGTTGCCCTGTAGCAAGTTGGAATCGTAGATTGAAAAGCTCTTCTTTGAATGCTTTTTCTTTCTCAATCATTTCAGCAGTGGATAAGTCTTTGATTTCATTAGCCTTCATTCGATTCACCACCAATTTCTGTACGTTTTACGATTTTAGTTTTGATTGGCAATTTATGAGATGCCAAACGCAAAGCTTCACGTGCTACTTCTTCAGGTACGCCGCCAACTTCAAACATGATTTTGCCGCGTTTTACAGGAGATACCCAGCCTTCTGGAGCACCTTTACCTTTACCCATACGAACACCAATAGCTTTAGATGTATATGATTTGTGAGGGAAGATTTTAATCCAAACTTTCCCACCACGTTTCATGTAACGAGTCATAGCAATACGGGCTGCTTCGATTTGACGGTTAGTGATCCATTTTGAATCAACAGCTTGCAAACCAAATTCACCAAAAACAATTTCTTTTCCACCTTTTGCTTCTCCGCGCATTTTTCCACGGAATTCACGACGGTGTTTTACACGTTTAGGTACTAACATTGGTTATTTCCCTCCTTTCTCAGATTTACGTTCTGGCAATACTTCACCACGGGAAATCCAAACTTTAACGCCTAGTTTACCGTAAGTAGTGTCAGCTTCTTCCCATGCATAGTCAATGTCTGCACGAAGAGTATGCAAAGGAACAGTTCCTTCAGAATGAGTTTCTGAACGAGCCATATCTGCTCCGTTCAAACGACCAGAAACCATAGTTTTGATACCATGAGCTCCAGCTCTCATTGTACGTTGGATAGCTTGTTTTTGTGCACGACGGAAAGCAACACGGTTTTCTAATTGTCTTGCAATTCCTTCTCCCACTAATTTAGCATCCAAGTCTGCTTTTTTAATCTCAACGATGTTAATATGAACACGTTTGTTTGTTAAAGTGTTTAGAGCTTTACGTAGTTTTTCTACTTCAGATCCACCTTTACCGATAACCATTCCTGGTTTAGCAGTATGGATTGAAACATTAACACGGTTAGCTGCACGTTCGATTTCTACGCGAGAAACAGATGCTTCTTTTAAGTTAGTTTCGATATGTTTACGAATCTTTAAATCTTCATGTAAGAAATCAGCGAAATCTTTTTCTGCGTACCATTTAGCATCCCAATCACGGATAATGCCAACACGCATTCCTATTGGATTAATTTTTTGACCCACAGATTATCCCTCCTTCTTTTCTGATACCACGATTGTAATGTGGCTTGTACGTTTCAAAATTTGTGAAGCGGATCCTTTAGCACGAGGACGGAAGCGTTTCATTGTTGGTCCTTCGTTCACATAAGCTTCACTTACTACCAAGTTTTCAATATCTAAATCATAGTTATGTTCCGCATTAGCAATTGCTGACATTAACACTTTTTCGACTGCAGGTGATGCAGAGCGTGGTGTAAATTTCAGAATGGAGATTGCTTCTCCAATACTTTTTCCTCTGATAAGATCCACTACTAGACGAACCTTACGAGGTGCGATACGGACAGTTTTAGCAGTTGCTTTTGCAGCTGTAATTTGTTCTGCCATTTTAATTCCTCCCCTCGTAATTAACGACGACCTGTTTTCTTATCGTCAGCCGCGTGTCCGCGGTATGTTCTTGTTGGAGCGAACTCCCCTAATTTGTGTCCTACCATATCTTCTTGAATGTATACAGGGACATGTTTTCTTCCATCATATACTGCAATCGTTTGGCCGATGAATTGTGGGAAAATTGTTGAACGGCGTGACCAAGTTTTAATAACTTGTTTTTTCTCGCTCTTAGCAGCAACTTCCACTTTCTTCATAAGATGTTCATCGACGAAAGGTCCTTTTTTCAAACTACGACCCATGGTGAAGCCTCCTTTCGGTTCTCTTCTATCTGTATCATACATTTGATTGTATTAATTATTTTTTACGTCCACGAATAATTAATTTGCTAGATTTAGCTTTTTTATTACGTGTCTTCATACCACGTGCAGGTTTGCCCCATGGTGTCATTGGTGATTTACGTCCGATTGGTGCTTTACCTTCACCACCACCGTGTGGGTGATCGTTAGGGTTCATTACAGAACCACGTACAGTAGGTCTCTTACCTAACCAACGATTACGTCCTGCTTTACCAATGTTAATCAATTCGTGTTGTTCGTTACCTACAGTACCAACTGTTGCACGACAAGCTGAAAGGATCATACGAACTTCGCCTGAGTTTAAACGTACAAGAGTGTATTTGCCTTCACGACCTAATACTTGAGCGCTTGTACCAGCAGAACGGATTAATTGTCCGCCTTTACCAGGTTTCATTTCAATGTTGTGAATGAATGTACCAACTGGAATGTTTGCTAATGGCAAAGCATTACCAACTTTGATATCTACTCCTTCACCAGATTCAATCTTTTGTCCAACTTCGATTCCTTTTGGAGCAATGATGTATGCTTTAACTCCATCAGTGTAGTGGATTAGTGCAATGTTAGCAGTACGGTTTGGATCGTACTCAACAGCTTTAACTAGGCCGATTACGCCATCTTTATTACGCTTGAAGTCAATAATACGGTAAGCACGTTTGTGTCCGCCAGCTTGATGACGTACTGTGATTTTACCTTGATTATTACGGCCAGCGTGTTTGCTTTTCTTTTCTAGTAACGTTTTTTCAGGAGTTGTTTTTGTGATTTCAGCGAAATCTGACCCTGTCATGTTACGACGACCGTTAGTTATCGGTTTGTATTTCTTAATCGCCACGTTATATTCCCTCCTATATATTGATTTGGGTATCTATTTGTTTTATTCTTCGTCGAATAATTCGATTGTTTTTGAAGCTTCTGTTAAAGTAACAATCGCTTTGCGGCGTTTTTTAGTATAGCCTTGGTAACGGCCCATACGTTTAAGTTTTCCGCGTACATTCATAATATTCACGTTTTTAACTTCTACATCAAACACTTTTTCAATTGCTTGTTTTACTAGAGTTTTATTAGCGCGAACATCTACTTCAAAGGTATATTTCTTCTCGTCCATTGCAAGCATAGATGCTTCCGTGATGACTGGGCGTAAAATAACATCATGTAATTCCATTATTGAAGAGCCTCCTCTACCTTAGAAAGAGCAGCTTGAGTCAATACAACTTTGTTATGAGACACGATGTCAAGTACATTTAGTCCGTCTGCATTGATAACCGTTACCTTTGGAAGGTTACGTGCAGATAATACTGCAAAGTCGTTATCATTTTCAACAACTACTAATACTTTTGAGTCTACATTCAAGTTAGATAACACTTGTGCAAATTCTTTTGTTTTTGGTGCGTCGAAAGTTAGTCCTTCAAGTACTAATAAGTTTCCTTCTGTAACTTTCTCAGAAAGAACTGATTTAAGTGCTAAGCGACGAACTTTTTTGTTTAATTTATATTTGTAAGAACGAGGTGTTGGTCCAAAAACCACTCCACCGCCAACCCATTGTGGTGAACGGATTGATCCTTGACGAGCACGACCAGTTCCTTTTTGACGCCATGGTTTACGGCCGCCTCCGCGAACTGCACTACGGTTTTTAACAGCGTGCGTTCCTTGTCTTAATGACGCGCGTTGCATAATGATTGCATCAAATACAACACTTTCGTTTGGTTCGATTCCAAAGATTTCCTCGTTTAGTGTTACTTCACCATTTTGAGTACCATCTTGTTTAAATAGGGTTACGTTAGGCATGTTTCTCGTTCCTCCTTTCTATATTACTTATTTAGCAGCTTTACGAGCTGATTTGATTTCGATTAATGATTTTTTAGATCCCGGTACATTACCTTTGATCAAGATAACGTTGTTTTCAACGTCAACTTTAACGATTTCTAGGTTTTGGATAGTAATGCGTTTGCCACCCATTTGTCCAGGTAATTTTTTACCTTTGAAAACGCGTGATGGATCAGACGCTGCACCCATTGAACCAGGACGACGATGGTAACGAGAACCGTGAGACATTGGTCCACGAGATTGTCCGTGACGTTTGATAACGCCTTGGAAACCGTGTCCTTTAGATGTACCAGTGACATCAACGATGTCTCCTGCTACGAACATATCTACTTTAAGTTCTTGTCCTACTTCGTATTCTCCCAGCTCAACATCTTTGATTTCTCTAATGAAGCGCTTAGGAGCAGTTTTTGCTTTTGCTGCATGACCTTTAGCAGGTTTGTTAGTTAATACGTCACGTAAATCTTGGTAACCGATTTGTACCGCTTCGTAGCCATCTGTTTCAACAGTTTTAACTTGTAATACTGCGTTTGGAGTAGCTTCGATAACAGTTACAGGCACCAATTCTCCGTTTTCTGTAAAGAACTGAGTCATACCTACTTTTCTGCCTAAGATTCCTTTGGTCATGGTAACACCTCCGTTGTTTTATTAGTTAGTTTATTTTTGGGTTAACGATAAATTATAGTTTGATTTCGATGTCTACGCCAGATGGTAGATCAAGTTTCATCAATGCATCAACAGTTTTGCTTGTTGGGTTGATAATATCAATCAAACGTTTGTGCGTACGCATTTCAAATTGCTCACGAGAATCTTTGTATTTATGCGGTGAACGAATCACTGTATACAATTGTCTCTCTGTAGGCAATGGAATCGGACCTGAGACAGAAGCTCCTGTTCTCTTTGCAGTTTCTACAATTTTATCTGCTGATTGATCCAATGCGCGGTGTTCATATGCTTTCAAACGGATACGAATCTTTTGTTTTGCCATTTTGTTCCCTCCTTCGTCAAATGTAACTCATAAGACTAGCTCCACGAAAATTTTCCGGCCTCACCCGCCGTGGCAAAGCGTCCGGGCGTGTCGCAACCTCTCGTTTCATCACTTGGCGTCCTCAAATAAGGACCCCTGTGCTTTTTACTTCTGTAAATTTCGCACTTCATTAGTATACAGACTTATTATATAATTTGCAAGCTTTTTTCAATAAAAATTTATTTGTTTGTTGTTTTTTCTCAACTTGTTTTATTTTGCCTGTTTAGTCCCTTTAAATCAAGTTTTTCGCATAAGAAAATAGGAAGATTTTGATTATAAAATCAACTCTCTTCCTATTATATAGGATTATTTTATGACCACTTTCTCGCGTGCCGCATTATTTTTCTTTAAACGTTGCTGGTGTCCGTAAATTCTTGGTGCTAAATAGCGGTCAATCGCGGGTGACAGAGCATTCATAATTAAGATAGCGATACCCACTCCACCTGGAAAATTAAATAGCAATCGAATGATAGCAGTTAACAATCCTGCTCCAAGCGCATAAAGTAGTTTTCCATCTCTTGTTAAGGGTTGGGAACTGTAGTCCGTAATCATGTAAACCGCAGCAAAACATGCTGTACCACTTAAAACATGGGTCATATAATAATCAAATTGAAAGCCACCAGCAATTGAAGTTGTTAAAGCAAGCGTCGCTAAATAGATTAGTGGTAAGTTTGGTGATATCACCCTTTTTATGATGAGATAAATCATCCCTATTAAAATCATTAGCTTGGAGGTTTCGCCTATTGGGCCACCTAAACCGACACCTAAAAACAAGTCTGTTAAACTTGGTATGCCTTCACTGGGTAAACTTGTCGTCATATGACCAATGTACTCTAATGGCGTTGCTGTAGAGACGATATCCTCTCCCGGCAAAACCCAATTGGTAATCCATGGCGAAAAGAATACCTTTAACATTACCCGAGCAGCTACCGCTGGATTAAAGATATTACGGCCGATCCCTCCTCCAATTTGCTTGACGATTACAATCGCGAATACACTCCCCACTGCAATCGTCCATAGAGGAGCGGTCACCGGTAGACTAAGTGCGATTAACATACCCGTAATGACAGCACTCAAGTCTTCGATGGTTGATTGTCTACGTGCTATTTTTTGGAAAAGGTATTCTGACAATACAGCGGTCCCGATCCCAACCATGAGCATCATTAATACACGCCAACCAAAAAAGTATATAGCTGCTGATGTTGGGAATAAGAGTGAAATAATGACTTGCAGCATCACCCACTGAGCAGATGGTTTTGCATATAAATGAGGCGATCGGCTAATAGATAACTCTTTTATTTGATTCATTTTACTCTACCCCGCATTCTTTGTTTTAATGGCTGATTTGGCAGAGCGAATATTCTCTAAGAGCGGTATTTTTGATGGACAAATAAACGAGCAATTGCCACATTCGATGCAATCCATGGCTCCTAAACGTTCCGCTTCATTGATATCTCCTCTTTCATAGGCGTTACTAATAAGAATAGGTTGTAAACTAACCGGGCACACGTTTAAGCACTCTGAGCAACGAATACAATCTGTTCGCTCCTGATCTGTCACTTCTTCAGCTAATAGAAATGTGATAACTGAACTCCCTTTAGTAATGGGAATATCGGCTGAATCAATGGCAATCCCCATCATAGGTCCGCCATGTAATAGTTTAGCTGGCGGGCTAATAAAACCACCACATTCTTCGATTAGGCAATTAATCGGTGTACCTATACGAACACGAAGGTTCTGAGGTTGACGAATGGCTTCCCCTGTGACAGTTGTTACTCGTTCAAAGAGCGGCTTTTGCTCTTCAATTGCCTCATAAACGGCGTGGGCAGTCGATACATTGGTGACGAATGTCCTCACATCAGCAGGTAAGCCTGCTGATGGCACCTCTCTACCGGTTAACTTCTTTATTAATACTTTTTCTGCACCTTGTGGGTACATGGTTTTTAGCACTTTTATTTCAAAATCAGGAACATCCTTTATCGCTAATAATAAAGCTGTTTCGCAATCTGGTGTATCGTCTTCTAGCGCAATATAGACACGTTTGCCAGCAAGAATTTTTTGCAAGTGACGAGCTCCTTTTACGATTGTTTCAGCGTGCTCAATCATCATGCGGTGATCACTCGTCGAATAGGGCTCACATTCTGCGCCATTAATAATAATCGTATCAATCGGTTTATGCGTTTGAGCTGATGCTTTTACATCTGTTGGAAAGGTTGCTCCACCCATCCCTACAATACCTGCTCGGCGAATCATCGCTAGTTTATCTGCTGAGCTTTCTAACTTTTGCTGTTTAAAAAAAGCTTCGTCTTTATCGTCTTTAAAATCATTTTGAATCACGATCGCTTGGTGAGGACCCTTAACGGTTTGACGACTTGATATCGCCATGACCTTTCCAGAAACCGAAGATAGCACATTCGCAGAAATGCCACCATCTGCTTCTGCTAAAAGGCTGCCAATTTTTACATAGTCTCCTACCGAAACAACTGCTTTAGCAGGTTTTCCGATATGCATATTTAAAGGAAAAATGAGCATATCCGGTACTTTAGCTTTTTTTATTGGTAATTGCTCTGTGCGTTCTTTTCTCTCTTCAGGAAAAATACCAGATAAACTTCTCTTGAAATGAAAATGTAATTTCATAGTCTTCAGCCTTTCTTAGTGTGGCTCGAGTGTCAATTGTCCCTTTATTAATAGATAATATCATTATAAATAAAAAAATTTTCAGTGTAAAGTTATATGTGCAATACGGTATGTCAGATACAGCTTTCAAAAAAGACCTGTAAGTTACATTTCTACCTTCAAATGTAGCTTACAGTTGCACGAATGGGAGTTGTATCTTACATTCTAGCCTCGAAATGTAAGATACCGCTCATTTATTTGACGTGTATCGACTGTTTCGACAAAAAAAGACTAGAAGTCTTTCGACCTCTAGTCTGTTAGCTTGTTATTATTAGGATAGGGACGACTGATCAATTTCATGATCAATCTTTTTTTCTGCTTCTGTTTTCGGCGCTGTATGAGTGACCTTATTGCTTTCTTCTTCAATTTTCTGATCTAATTTATCTAATTGATGCTTAGCAAAGTCTTTACCACCTAGTCCAAATGCTAGTGCAAATGCAACTGCTAAACCACCAATAATAAATAAGAAAGCTGTACTAACAATTGTTGAAGCAAATTCTAATTGATCTAAGGTCATGAAGATGGCTAAAACATACAAGATGTACTTCACTACTTCCCCCATCATCATACTACCGGTTGAATCTTTAATGAATGATGATAGTGCATTACCGCCGAATAGACCTAAAGCTAAAATAACTAGCCCGATTAGCACAGATGGTAAGTAAGCAATAATCGCTACGCCAATACTGTTTAGAACGGCAAGGTTTAATACGTTCAAAGCTTCTACAAAAAAGAAGACAACAATAACCGTTTGAACAACTTTAGCAATAATAGTTGAAATCGTGATAGTCGAGCTATTCGATGTATTTAAATAGCGTGAATAACGATCGATTCCTGAACTTCCTAATAAGCCTTCCAGTAAATCACCTACAAATTTAGCAATCAACCCTCCAGCAATTAACAAGATAACCGCTACGAGAATATTGGGAATAATCGCTAGTACTTGGTTTAAAACATTCACGATTGGCTCTGAGATGGAACGAATAGCCAATGTTTCGAGTGCCATAGTAATAACTGGGATGAGAATAACAACGAATACCGTATTGGCTAACACTTTAGCGACTGTATAACGTTGCTTCTCGACATCTACTGGTGTAACGTTAGATGCCTTAGCTGTATATTTACGAACATATTTATCAATGTTCACCGTTTCTAGTAGATTGCGAACAAGTTCTTTTACAAACTTAGCAACAAAGTAACCAATTGCTAAAATAACAACTGCAGCAAATAAGTTTGGTAAGAATGCTAAGAATGAATCAAACATATTCGTAATTGGCGATGCAATATTGGCCAGACCAATTTGAGCTAGTATTCCTGGAATAAAGAATAACCAAATCAAATAGTAAAAGACTTTAGCAATGGACTCGATAATACGGTTGCCATCTTCAACTGACGATGCCACACCCCATTTCGTTAACTTCTGGTTAAAATTAATAGCATGTAACCCTTTCGTCAACGCCTTCTTAACCACACCTGCAATAAACCATGCCAGAATAATTAATAAGATTGCTCCTAATATTCTCGGCAGTAAACCTACAAATGATAACCAAATACTTTCCAATGAATTCGTAAATCCATTCATGATGAATTCCCCCTTATATTTTTTTAAGTGTGAATCTATGCTCATTATAACGAATATTTACCTAAATCTAAAATGATATCCATTTAGGCCATTTCGTCTCAACTAAAACAAGGATATTTTCTTTTAATTCTGATAAACAAAAACCCTTTTCTAGATAAAAATGAGCACAAAAAAAGGAAGAGCAAATGCTCTTCCTTTAGAAGTTGTAATGTTATTATGCTTTTTTTAAAATTAAGCAGTAATTTCAGAAACAACACCAGAACCAACAGTACGTCCACCTTCACGAATAGAGAAACGAGTTCCTTCTTCGATAGCGATTGGTTGGATCAATTCTACTGTGATTTTAACGTTATCGCCAGGCATTACCATTTCGATACCTTCTGGCAATTCTACAACACCAGTTACGTCAGTTGTACGGAAGTAGAACTGTGGGCGGTAGTTAGTGAAGAATGGCGTGTGACGTCCACCCTCTTCTTTAGAAAGTACGTATACTTCTGCAGTAAATTTAGTATGAGGTGTGATTGTACCTGGTTTAGACAATACTTGTCCACGTTGAATATCTTCACGTTGAACCCCACGTAGCAATGCACCAATGTTGTCTCCCGCTTCAGCGTAATCCAACAATTTACGGAACATTTCAACACCAGTTACAGTTGATTTTGTAGTTTCAGTTTCGATACCAACGATCTCAACTTCATCCCCAACTTTAACTTGTCCACGTTCAACACGTCCTGTAGCAACCGTACCACGACCTGTAATTGAGAATACGTCCTCAACAGGCATCATGAATGGTTTGTCAGTGTCACGTTCTGGGTTTGGAACGTAGTTGTCTACTTCTTCCATCAAGTCTAAGATTTTTTGTTCGTATTCTTCTTCGCCTTCTAGAGCTTTCAATGCAGAACCAGCGATAACTGGAGTGTCATCACCAGGGAAGTCGTATTCTGACAATAGGTCACGAACTTCCATTTCTACTAATTCTAATAACTCTTCGTCGTCAACCATATCAACTTTGTTCAAGAAAACAACGATGTATGGAACACCAACGTTACGAGACAATAGGATGTGCTCGCGAGTTTGTGGCATTGGGCCATCAGCTGCAGATACTACTAAGATAGCGCCGTCCATTTGAGCAGCACCAGTAATCATGTTTTTAACGTAGTCCGCGTGACCTGGGCAGTCCACGTGAGCGTAGTGACGGTTAGCTGTTTCGTATTCTACGTGAGACGTGTTAATTGTGATCCCACGTTCTCTTTCTTCTGGAGCGTTGTCTACTGAAGCGTAGTCAACAGCTGCTCCACCGTAATGTTTAGCTAATACAGTTGTGATTGCTGCAGTTAATGTAGTTTTACCGTGGTCAACGTGTCCAATAGTACCAACGTTAACATGGGGTTTAGAACGATCGAATTTTTCTTTTGCCATTTCTAAATTTCCTCCTCATATTGAGTGTTTTTATTTTTATAGACTACTGCATTTACAGGTCCGCCTATCATAATAAAGTATACCGATTACGGACCTAAAATGCAATATATCATGTTATAGAATGAAGATTACTCTTCTGAAGAACCTTTACCACTTTTAGCGATAATTTCTTCTTGAACTGACTTAGGAACAGCTTCGTAGTGGTCAAATACCATTGTAAATGTACCACGTCCTTGTGATGCTGAACGAAGTGTTGTTGCGTAACCGAACATTTCTGATAGAGGAATGAATCCTTTAACGATTTGTGCGTTACCACGAGCAACAGTTCCTTCAATGCTACCACGACGAGCGCTAAAGTGTCCCATAACGTCTCCTAGGTACTCTTCTGGAACTGTAACTTCTACAGCCATCATAGGTTCTAGGATTACTGGGTTAGCTTTCTTAGCAGCGTTACGCAATGCTAGAGAAGCAGCTACCTTAAATGCTGTCTCAGAAGAGTCAACATCATGGTAAGATCCGTCGAATAGACGAGCTTTAACGTCAACTAATGGATATCCAGCAAGAACACCGTTTTCCATTGAGTCTTTCAATCCTGCCTCAACAGCTGGGATGTATTCACGAGGAACAACCCCACCAACGATAGCATTCTCGAATGCGAATCCAGCTCCTTCTTCGTTTGGTGTGAACTCGATCCATACGTGACCGAATTGTCCTTTACCACCAGACTGACGAACGAATTTACCTTCAGCTTCAACGCTTGTTTTGAATGTTTCACGGTAAGATACTTGAGGCGCACCTACAGTAGCTTCTACCTTGAATTCACGTTTCAAACGGTCAACGATGATGTCCAAGTGCAACTCACCCATACCAGCGATAACAGTTTGACCTGTTTCTGGGTTAGATGATGCACGGAAAGTAGGATCTTCTTCAGATAATTTTTGTAAAGCAGTACCCATTTTATCTTGGTCAGCTTTTGATTTAGGCTCAATAGCAACTTCGATAACTGGCTCAGGGAATTCCATTGATTCTAGGATAACTGGACGTTTTTCGTCACACAATGTGTCACCAGTACCAGTATCTTTCAAACCAACAGCTGCTGCGATATCTCCAGAGAATACTTCAGGAATTTCTTCACGGCTGTTAGCATGCATTTGCAAGATACGACCAACGCGTTCGCGTTTGCCTTTAGTTGCGTTTTGAATGTAAGAACCAGATTGTAATGTTCCAGCGTAAACACGGAAGAATGTTAGACGACCTACGAATGGGTCAGTCATAACTTTAAATGCAAGAGCTGCAAATGGTTCGCTATCGTCAGCATGAACATCGATAACATTTTCTTCGTCTCCAGGTTCGAAACCTTTAATAGCAGGTACGTCTGTTGGAGCTGGTAGGTAGTCAATCGCTGCATCAAGCATCAACTGAACACCTTTGTTTTTAAATGCTGAACCACAAAGTACAGGGTAGAATTCTACGTTAACTGTTGCTTTACGAATAGCAGCTTTAAGTTCTGGAATAGAGATTTCTTCACCTTCAAGGTATCTTTCCATTAACTCTTCGTCTGTTTCCGCTACAGCTTCAATTAGTTTTGTATGCCATTCTTCAGCAATTTCTCTGTATTCTTCAGGAATTTCTTCCTCGTGGTAGTCAGTTCCGTCTTCTGAATCATAGATTTCAGCTTGCATTTCCACTAGGTCAATGATCCCTGTAAATGTATCTTCAGATCCAATTGGCAATTGAATTGGATGAGCGTTAGCTTGTAGGCGTTCATGAAGCGTACCAACTGAGTACAAGAAGTCAGCACCAGTTTTGTCCATTTTGTTAATGAAAACAATACGAGGTACTCCATAAGTAGTTGCTTGGCGCCATACTGTTTCAGTTTGAGGTTCAACCCCAGACTGAGCATCTAGCAATGCAACCGCACCATCAAGAACACGTAATGAACGTTCTACTTCTACAGTAAAGTCCACGTGTCCAGGTGTATCGATGATGTTTACGCGATGACCTTTCCACTGGGCTGTTGTAGCAGCAGAAGTAATTGTGATACCACGTTCTTGTTCCTGTTCCATCCAGTCCATTTGTGCCCCACCATCGTGAGTTTCACCAATTTTATGGATTTTACCAGTATAGTACAGAATACGCTCAGTAGTCGTTGTTTTACCAGCGTCAATATGAGCCATGATTCCGATATTTCTTGTGTTTTCAAGAGTAAATTCTCTTTTTGCCATCTGCTTCGTACACCTCTTTCTTTGTAATTATTGAGTTAAGTAAGAACAGCTGCCGCTGCTCTTATCTTATGCATATTATGTAAGACAATCTTACCAACGGTAGTGAGCGAAAGCTCTGTTAGCGTCTGCCATTTTATGTGTTTCTTCACGTTTCTTAACTGATGCTCCTGTGTTGTTTGCAGCATCCATGATTTCTTTAGCTAATCTTTCTTCCATGGTATCTTCACCACGTAGACGAGAGTAGTTAACTAACCAACGTAGACCTAATGCTTGACGACGTTCTGGACGAACTTCGATAGGTACTTGATAGTTTGAACCCCCTACACGACGAGCTTTTACTTCAAGAACAGGCATGATGTTTTTCATAGCTAGTTCGAAAGTTTCTAATGGGTTATTACCAGTAGATTCATTAATGATGTCAAATGCGTTATACAGAATAGTTGCTGCTTTTCCACGTTTACCATCAACCATAAGACGGTTAATTGTGCGAGTTACCAATTTAGAATTGTAAATCGGATCTGGCATTACTTCGCGTTTTGCGACTGGACCTTTACGAGGCATTCTGACTCCTCCTTCCTCAGTTTTCAATTTTAGTTTTAAGTGTTGAGTTTATAGACTCAATTATTTTTTAGGTTTTTTAGCACCGTATTTAGAGCGTGATTGCATACGACCGTTTACACCAGCTGTATCCAAAGCACCACGTACGATATGGTAACGAACACCCGCCAAGTCTTTTACACGTCCACCACGAATAAGAACAACACTATGTTCTTGTAGGTTATGGCCGATACCAGGAATGTAAGCTGTCACTTCTAAAAGGTTAGACAAACGTACACGCGCATATTTACGCAAAGCCGAGTTAGGCTTTCTTGGAGTCATTGTACCAACACGAGTACAAACACCACGTTTTTGAGGTGAGTTTGTGTTTGTTGGAGCTTTCTTGAAACTGTTATATCCTCTTCCTAGAGCAGGAGACTTAGATTTTTCAATCGCAGATTTACGAGGTTTACGAACTAATTGATTAATTGTAGGCATTTAATGTTTCCTCCTTCCTTAACAGGTTGTTCTTGGTCCACACATCCAGGTGGTCCATTTATTTGCAAAAAATAATAAACCGAATATTTCTTCGATTTTTTAAGTACTGTGCTGTTATACAATCAGTCAGCACGACTGAAATTCTTTTCAGGAATCTGTGTATAAAAGCACCTTTGAAATAATAACATGAAAATTCGTATTCGTCAACAGTTTAGACGAAAGTTTTTTAAAACGGAAATAAATCTCTTTTGCGGATTGTATATATGAAGGAGTGAAATAGATGACATTAAGAACAGTCATATCTGTAAAAACATTCGAATCTCTCAATCGCCGCATGTCATTTAAGGCTCACGATCAATTCCGTTTTACTAATAGCCAGCTCGGTTCTTCTGGCGAATTTAACTTTGGTAAGTACCTTTTGAATCAGTCTTTTGATTATCTCGCCATTTATGACTCTGAATTTGAAGCCACCCTATGCCCACAGCTTGATTTTATTGTGGTGACATGGGATATGATTTATCTTTATGATATCAAAAACTTTAGCGGTAATTACTATTATGAAGATGGGGAATTCTTTACATCGCAAAAAAAGAAAATACGCAGTCCCTTTATTCAGCTAGACCGCGCCTATGAAACATTAGATATTTTGTTAAGAAATGCTGGTATTCAGTTTCCCATTACGAAACGGCTAATATTCATTAATCCTGAATTTCAGTTATACGGTAACAGCGATGCGTTGCCACTCGTCACTCACGCTCAACTTAATCGCCATTTTCAATCAATTAAGAATCGATCTCGTAAACTTGACCAACGGCATCACGCTATCGCTGATTACATTGAAAGTAGGCGTTATGAGAAAGATTTTTATGATATCGGTATTTTTTATAGCTACGATCGTTTAAAAAAAGGTGTCTGGTGCTGCGATTGTGTCTGCCAAGCTCTTGTGTCTAGTCATCGGCACTTTCTCTGTCCGGCTTGTCGGCGCTATTATACTAAGACAGAGGCTGTGATGCATTGCCTTTATGAGTTTCGGTTGTTGTTTCCTGAAAAAATGATCACTTCTGTTCTATTACGGGATTGGTGTGGTCATACTGTTTCGCTAGATACTACTCGGAAAGTGCTGTCCCTTTATAATGGCTGATAAACAGACTTCAACTGGATAATTAGCGCTGAAGTCGGTGGAAATGGTGATTCGGCCGACTTCAGACCTTTTTCGGATGCTGAAGTCGGTTTTAAACGCTAAACCAAATAAAAACCCACCCAAACCGAAACGATTTGGGTGGGGTTACTACTTCATATTAATGGTCGTCGTGCGGACGCATTGTTGGGAACAATAGGATGTCACGAATCGATTGGCTATCAGTAATGAGCATCACCATTCGGTCGATACCAATTCCTAGCCCACCAGTTGGCGGCATACCATGCTCGAGTGCTTCAAGGAATTCTTCATCCACACCATGAGCTTCGTCGTTACCTTGTTCTTTTTCTTTCGCTTGCGCTTCAAAACGCTCTCTTTGATCGATTGGGTCTGTTAATTCGGTAAAGGCATTACCGTATTCTTTACCCATGATAAAGAATTCAAAGCGGTCAGTAAAGCGGCCGTCTTTTTCGTTTTTACGTGCTAAAGGCGAAATGGCTGTTGGGTGACCATAGATAAAGGTTGGTTGGACCAGTTTATCTTCAACAAACTCTTCAAAGAATTCATTGATAACATGTCCAACTGTCATATGCTCTGTCACTTGGACATTGTGGTCTTTCGCTAATTGGCGAGCTGCTTCGTCTGTCATTTCAGCCCAGAAATCAACACCAGTTTCTGCCTTAATCGCATCAACCATATGGATGCGTGCATAAGGACCAGCCATGTTTAGTTCTTGGCCGTTGTAAGAAATAGTTGTAGTTCCTTTTACTTTTTCAATAACCGTTGAGAAGATTCCTTCTACTAGGTTCATAACATCTTGGTAATCAGTGTAAGCCGTATAAAGTTCTAGCATAGTGAACTCTGGGTTATGCGTTGTATCGATTCCTTCATTACGGAAGACGCGACCAATTTCATAAACTTTTTCCATACCACCGATAACCAGACGTTTTAGATGCAGCTCCAATGCAATACGCATGTAAAGTTCCATATCTAAAGCGTTATGGTGAGTGATAAACGGACGAGCACTTGCGCCACCTGCCATTGTGTGTAACACAGGTGTTTCAACTTCTAAATAGCCTAAGCCATTTAAGTAAGTACGGATTTCAGTAATAATTTTACTACGGCTAACAAAACGCTCAAAGCTATCTTCATTACTAATTAAGTCTAAGTAACGTTGACGGTATTTTTGTTCCACATTTGTTAGGCCATGGTATTTATCTGGTAGAGGTTTTAATGCTTTTGTTAAATGAACAAATTGGCTTGGTTTCACCGTTACTTCACCGGTATTGGTTTTCATAACTGTTCCAACAACACCAACAATATCACCTAAGTCAGCTTGTTTGAAAATCTCATAGTCAGCTTCGCCTACCTCGTCTTTACGAACGTAAATTTGAATACGGCCTTGGCTATCTTGTAAGTGGGCAAAGCCAACTTTACCTTTTCCACGTTTTGTTACAATTCGTCCTGCAATGGAAACTGAGATTTCTTGCTCGTCAATTTCTTCTTTTGTTAAACTGTCGTATGTCTCATGCAATTCTTGTGACAAGTGTGTGCGGTTAAAACCACTATGGAATGGTTCTACACCTGACTCACGCAAATTTTGCATTTTTTCGCGACGAACGATCAATTGGTCATTCAATTCTTCAGAATGTTTTTCTTGACTCAATGAGGTCACTCCGTTCTGTTCCTATCAATATTCTGTCTTATCTATCTTGCCAAGAAACACGTTAAAATGCAAGGTTTCTTGAACATTTTATTCCTTTGTTTTTAATTAGAAATTAAAAACGTCTCAAACATTCTACCACCTTCGAGCTTGTAATAAAAGGGAAAGATGGTAGCCGTTAAAAAACACAAGCTCGAAAGCTTGTGTTTTTTAGTAGTCGCCATTTGAAATGGTGACTACTTTTTTGCCACTTCCTAGCCGTTTAGCAATTTCAATGGCGCCGGCGATAGCCGCACCACTGGCGTGGCCTAATAGCAACCCTTCGAGACGGGCTAAATCTTGGGTTGTTTGATGAACTTCTTCTAAGCTCACCCGAACAACGCCATTGTATAAGGTTTGATCTAAAAGTGGCGAGAGGTAGTCACCGCTCATACCACTGATTGCTACACGTCCTGTATCATCATTACTCAACAAAGCGGCTTGATTACTTTCAACAGCATACAACTCTACATTAGGGTTAACAGAACGCAAATAACGGCCAACGCCCGTCAATGTCCCGCCTGTCCCTGCCGTTGCAACAAAGGCATCTGGCGAATGACCATCAAAGGCATCCACAATTTCTGGCCCCGTCATCCCTTCGTGAACTGCCGTGTTCACAAGATTACTGTACTGATTCAAATAAAAGTAACCCTCTTGTTGACTCAAGTCACGTGCTGCTTTAATAGCACCCTCAATTCCCTCTTCCGCTGGGGTTTCTATGATTTCTGCATCGTAATAAGCGAGTTTTTCACTAAAATCTTGACTACTTCCTGCTGGCATCATCAAAATTGAGCGGTAGCCTTTAGATGCTGCTAACATCGCTAATGATAGACTAGCATTGCCATCAGTTACTTCTACAACCGTATCCGAGGGGCTAATACGACCTTGTTCTTCCGCAACTTCTAAGATATTAAGAACAACTCGGTCTTTGATACTGCGCCCTACATTAAGAGATTCCAACTTCACATAGACGTCGGCTGCACCTTGTGGGACAAGCTTGCTTAATTTAAATAGCGGTGTTTCTCCAATTAGTTCTGAAATATGGTTAACGACTTTCTTCATTCGTTTTCCTCCATTCTACTTGATGAGATACCCTTTATTTTTGAATGTCTACTAATAGTTCCGTTAATTCTTCCTCTGAGTAGTGGTACTTTTCGCCACAGAATTGACAGATGACTTCTGCACCTTTGTCTTCTTCGATAATTGCCTGTAATTCATCTTTTCCTACTGCTGCAAGACCATCTTTAAAACGATCATGCGAGCAATCACACTTAAATTGTACCGGCATTTTTTCAACAAAGCGAATATTTTCCTTGCCTAAAATACGCTCTAGAACTTCTTCTGGTGTCACACCCTTTTCCATTAAGCGAGAAACAAGCGGCATATCCGCTAGATTTTTCTCAATGGATGTAATCGCTGCTTCACTGGCTCCAGGTAATACTTGAATCATAAAACCGCCAGCGACTTTGATGGAATCATCGGTATCAACTAAAACACTTAGTCCAACTGCTGAAGGAATTTGTTCAGAGTTCGCCATATAATAAGTGAAATCTTCACCTAATTCGCCACTCACTAATGGGACTTGACCGGTAAATGGTTCTTTTAATCCTAGGTCCTTAATGACAGTTAGTAAGCCTTCTGTTCCAACAACACCACGAACATCTAACTTGCCATTTCCATTTAAAGGTAAGCTAACATGTGGGTTAGTGATATAGCCTTTCACATCTCCTTGACCATTAGCATCAACAATAATGCGGCCACCAACACCATTCCCATTAACAATCACTGACATCTTTTGCTCTGCCTTTAATCCAGTTGTTGCGATTAAAACCGACCCAACCATTGTACGGCCTAATGCTGCTGAAGATGCGCTCCATGTATCATGACGACGTTGCGCTTCGCCTACTGTTTCTGTTGCATCAACGGCATAAACACGGAACTGCCCCTCATATGCTAATCCTTTTACTAAATAATCTGACATTTAATATCCTCCCACGATGGTCTATTTTTCTATTCTCTTCCATTTTACTATAGCTTGTCCAAAAACCAAACGAGACAACTCGTAAAGTCAAAAACAGAGCAGGATAGTCCCACTCTGTTTCTTTCTTATTCTTCTGAGTCTTTATCTGATTCTTTTTCTTCACGCTCATCTGCCCAGTTTGAGAAGTAGTCGCCCTCTTCGTTTTCTAAGTGGTCTTCTTTCTCTTTTTGAGCTTGCTCACGCTCTGCTTCTTTCTTCTCTAGAGCACGTTTTGCGTCCTCATAAGAAGCTGCCTTTTCACTTGGATATTCAGTTGTCTCATTTTCTGCAGGCATTCTACCTGTTTCAAATAGACTCTTGATTGTTTTCTCATCCAAGGTTTCAAGTTCAAGCAGTTTTTCAGCAATCAAGTTTAATTGTTCGCGATGGTCATTAATAATTTGTCGTGCTCTATCATGAGCTTCACCCATCATACGACGCACTTCTGAGTCGATTTGATAAGCAATATCTTCTGAATAAGAACGGGTATTACCATAATCACGGCCAACAAAAACTTGTTGATTCCCTTCGTATTGAACAGTTCCTAGGCGTTCGCTCATACCGTATTCTGTTACCATACTACGGACAAGGGCTGTCGCCTGTTCGAAGTCATTACTTGCTCCAGTTGTTTGAACATTGAAGACAATTTCTTCAGCCAAGCGTCCACCAAGCAAACCAACAACTTGTTCAAACATTTCATTTTTAGTCATTAAGAAGCGATCTTCTTTAGGAAGCATAATCGCATATCCACCAGCACGTCCACGTGGCACAATCGTTACTTTATGAACCGTACGTGCATCGCTTAGTACCATACCAACAACCGTATGTCCCGCTTCATGGTAAGCAACCATTTCACGTTCTTTTTTACTGATCGCTTTGTCTTTCTTAGCTGGACCAGCAATCACACGGTCATGCGCTTCATCAATGTCTAAGGCGTCAATTTTAACTTTATCACGACGGGCAGCTACTAGCGCTGCTTCGTTTAGTAAGTTTTCTAGATCTGCACCAGAGAAACCTGGTGTTTGTTGTGCAACAACTTTTAAGTCAACGTCATTTGCCAATGGCTTATTACGCGCATGAACTTTCAAAATTGCTTCACGGCCTTTAACATCTGGACGACCAACTAAAATTTGACGGTCAAAACGACCTGGACGAAGTAAAGCTGGATCGAGAACGTCTGAACGGTTTGTTGCAGCGATAACAATAATACCCTCACTACCCGAAAATCCGTCCATTTCAACTAATAATTGGTTAAGGGTTTGTTCACGTTCGTCGTGTCCGCCACCCATACCAGCACCACGTTGACGACCAACTGCATCAATTTCATCAATAAAGATAATGGCTGGTGCAGCTTTTTTAGCACTTTCAAACAAGTCACGAACGCGACTTGCACCGACTCCAACAAACATCTCTACGAATTCAGAACCTGAAATCGAGAAGAATGGCACCCCTGCTTCACCGGCAACGGCTTTAGCAAGCAATGTTTTCCCCGTTCCTGGAGGTCCTTCTAATAGAACACCTGCTGGAATACGTGCGCCAAGAGCAGTAAAGCGTCTTGG
This sequence comes from Jeotgalibaca sp. PTS2502, assembly GCF_001975685.1. Lineage (NCBI taxonomy): Bacteria > Bacillati > Bacillota > Bacilli > Lactobacillales > Carnobacteriaceae > Jeotgalibaca > Jeotgalibaca sp. PTS2502. Next base: position 2,177,027 of record NZ_CP019433.1, on the reverse strand, counting down.
GTCTTTTAAGAATTCAACAACTTCAACTAATTCTTGTTTTTCTTCTTCTGCACCTGCGACATCAGAGAAACGAACTTTAACGTTTTTCTTCGAAACATCTTCTGTCTTTGTTTTACCAAAGTTCATAACGTTTCTTCCGCCGCCACCTTGACCGCCGCCTTGTCCCATCATCATATACATGAAGAAGACGAAGATAATTAAAGGCAAGATGCTAAATAGAATACTAATCCAAGCACCTGATTGGTCTTGTTCGACAATCGTAACGTCCGTATTTGCTGCGGCAGCTAATTCACCGATTTGTGCAAGGGTTGAGTCATTTGGCAATACTGTCGAACGGAATGCTGTTGTTGTTAAGTTCTGCTCATTGAACAACAACAAATCGTTTGATGAAGAACTACTCTCAACTGTTTTTTCTTCACGGTATTCTCCGACGATTTCCCAAACGCCTGCGCCTGGCTGCATGCTGAATTCTTTCACTTCTTCATTTTCTAAAGCTGTGACAAATTCAGTTGTAGTAATAGTTTGGCTTGACTGGTTCCCGACTCCTCGTGTCATCATGGTTACGACTGCGATGACTGCCAGGAAGATTAGAATCCAAAAGCCACTGCTTTTGAGAAAATTATTCTTTTTCATTTGACCCTCCCTGTCAGATAGTATGCCTTTTTGGCTTATATCCTTTTTTCTCTTATAATGCGATAGTTAATTAATGTATCTTAAATATGATACCATATCTGACCATCTTTCACTATCTCTTTTATTGGTAAATCTCTTCTTTTAAAACACCGATATAAGGCAAATTACGGTATTTTTCAATGTAATCTAAGCCATAGCCAACGACAAATTCATTTGGTACGTGGATGCCCACATAATCCGCTTCTAAATCAACCGCACGGCGTTCTTTCTTATCTAATAAGGTTACCACTTTAATTGATTTTGCTTTACGGTGACGGAAAATTTCAATAAGGTAGCTCAATGTACGACCTGTATCGATGATGTCTTCAACAATTAATAGGTCACGGCCTTCTACTGATGTATCTAAATCTTTAAGAATTTTAACGTCACCACTTGATTCAATCGCTGCACCGTAGCTTGTAACATCCATAAAATCTAACTCTAAATCACAGTCCATCGCACGAGATAAGTCCGTCATAAACATGATGGCACCTTTCAGAACACCAATCACTAGTGGATTTTTACCTGCGTATTCTTTTGTTAGAACGGTACCTAATTCTTGCGTTGCCTGTCTAATTTCTTCCTCTGTATACAATACTTCTTTAATATCTGGATGGATCACATTTTCACCTCATTAGTTATTTTCAAATACCAGCATTAGGTACTCGTTATTTTCTTGATTCATTTGCTGTTGGCTAGCTTCAGTCAGTAAAACTGACGTGGCATAACCCATAAGCCATAATACTGTTCCATTTGCATCGCAAACCACTTGGGCTCGTTGCCGTTCTTCTTTTGGAACTTTGCGGTCAACAAATAATCTCGCAATTTTTTTAGTAAAAGGTTGTTTCGGATTAAGCTGAATCGTATCACCTGGCTGCCAAGGACGAACCATTAGCGGCCACTGAACATCAGCTTGTTTAAAGACAAAGCTGACTTGATTTAATTCCGCTCTTTCTAAATCACCATTACTAAATAAAAACAATCCTATTTTACCATTAATCTCTAATTCTAACCATTGATTTAGTTTAAGTTCTTTATAAATAGGCGTTTTTTTACGTTCTTTCTCATTTTCAGCACTTCCTCTATGGAAGTAAATGACATTATAGCGTTTTTTAAGCTGAAGACCGACTAGATTTAATTCGCCTTGAGCAAGGTCAGATTGAATAAATGCTAGGACAGTCGGGAGATGCTTCTTACTGATGAAAATAGACTCTTTTGGACCGATTGTTTCAAAAAAATAAGTTAACACTAGCCGTTGTAGTGCCGGTGTCTCCTCAATAAACAGCAATCGATCTAACTGCCAACCATCTTCATTCGTTTGAAACAAGCGAGCAAAGTGAGTTGTTAATAGCGGGCTTAACAGCTCTTCAATATCTTGTAGCTGTTGGGAAAAGGCTTGAAAATGCTGGCTCGCTTGTTGATTTTCCTGTTTAATAAGCGGAAGAAGTTGATGGCGATAACGATTCCTTGTATAAGCCATACTTTGGTTGGTCTCATCTTCCTGATAAGGCACCCCATTGTCATGACAATAACGGTAGAGCTCGTTTTTTTCATAACTTAGCAGTGGCCGGATAAGCCGCCCATTTCCAAAAGGCCGAACCGCCTTCATCCCACTATAACCACTCAAAGTGCTCCCTCGTGTCAGCTTCATTAGAATGGTTTCCATCTGGTCATCCGCATGATGAGCCGTCAATAGACAACTCGCTTGTCGCTCCTCCATTTGCTCTTCAAAAAATTGATAGCGCACATGACGCGCAGCTTCTTCCCAATTACTGTTTGGATGCTCGCTTTGGTGCCAGTGTCTAACATGACACGGCAACTGATGGAGCTGACAATAAGTCTCAAGCAATTTTAAATCACCATCTGCTGACTCCCGTAAATGATGGTGAACATGTACGACTTCTACTTGTGGACCACCTTCCTCAGCTAATCTGCGAATAACATCTAGTAATGCCATGGAATCAACGCCTGCTGAGACTGCAACAAGGACAACATCTGATGGTAGCCAATAGTGATTCTTTTCATTGTCGCTAGCAATACGCTGCATTAACTTATCCATCTTCTGTCCTCCTTATTTAATAAAATAAAGAGAGGCAGAACGAATGGTCCAAATGACTGTTCGTTCAACCCCTCTTTTAATCAGCCTATTAGCTACGTCTTCCGCCTCGGCCGCCTCGTTTACCTTCAGTATTGCGTTTCAACGATGTTAAGCGATCATCACTATCTTTTAGGAATGCGCTCATCAAATTGTCAAAACTATCTTTTTTGCTTTCTTGCCCTTGAGAAAAACGGTCTCCTCTAGCGTTGTTATCTCTGCTATATGACGTTGTTTTTCTAGGAGCAGGAGCAGGAGCAGAACTACGTTGGCTAGGTTTATACTCACGTTGAGGTCGGGAAACTTCTTCGGTTTTCTCTTCTGCCTTACGAATTGACAACCCAATTTTCCCATCATCTGCTATCGATAAAATTTTAACTTTTACTTCGTCTCCAACAGTTAATACTTCATTAATGTCCTTAATATAACTATCAGAAATTTCACTGATATGAACAAGTCCTGTTTTCTTCTCACCTAAATCGATAAATGCACCAAAATTTGTAATACCTGTTACTTTTCCTGATATAATGCTACCAACCTCAATTGACATAAAAAAAAGTTTCCTCCTTAAGTTTTGTATGCTAATTATAGCATGTTATCCATTATAAATACAGTTGGTTGTCACCGGATAAGCGCTTTATTCCGCTGATTTCTCCTCGGATTTTTCTTTTTCGGCTGCTTTGCTACGATTATCTTCAGGCAAGCTGAAAATAAGTTCGCCGTCTTTACTCAAGTAATAACGACTCCTCGCTAGCTTAGCCACATATTCATCATCCTGTAGCAACCCAACTTGAACCTTCAAATTTTGATTTTCTTCTGCCAATGCAACATTAATTTCTTTTGTCTCCGCAATTTTCCCATCCAAAGAACGAATCTCAAATAAATTCTTGACCACATTGATACCTAACGGAACCACCATCAACAAACCTACAATCATAATCGCTAGCAGTCTTCTTCTTGCTTTTCTTTGAAGATTTGTAGAAATTTGTTTTTTTAAGGTTTGCTCTTGTGTGTATGTATTTTTAATTTGAGTAATATTTTGTGTCTTGCCTTGAGTTTTGGCTTGTTTAAAAAACATATGCCAGCCTCCTCATCCGTTTTCTACTATAGCTACGGCCAATTTTATCATATGGTTACAGTATAGAAGAAAAGGAAATAAATGTCACGATGAACTTTTACTAATCTTCTTCTGTATGAGCAGTTTCACTCACAATCGTATACATATCTTGCGCTTCATCTTTTTTAGTCGTATCTAAAATTTTATCAATCCGAACGACCAATGTCTTGTTACCAAACTGCAAGGTTAGCTCATCGTCCACTTTTACATTGGCACCTGATTTGGCTTGTTTACCGTTAATTAAGACACGGCCTTTATCAGCAACTTCCTTAGCAACACTACGACGTTTGATAATACGGGATACTTTTAAAAATTTATCTAATCTCATTATTTTCCCTCATCTCTTTTTCTTTTCGTTTAATCGCTTGCCACATATCATCAATATCTTGAATGGTATTGACTACATAACCATCAAACACATGCGGATGACGACGGCGTAACTTTTTATTTAGTGTATCTAGTATGTCAGCCATTGTAAAGCGTGATTCCAACTTAGCATAACCAGCATGATAGAAGACTTGCAAAAGAATGTCTCCTAACTCCTCAACCAAGTTGTCTTGGTCATTATTTGCAATAGCTACAGCCACTTCCTCTGCTTCTTCCATTAAATAAGGCAATAAGCTCTCGTGGGTTTGCTCTCTTGCCCACATATCTTTTTCTAGAATCTCATCCATATAAGATTGGGTTGTCGTAAAACGTTTGGTTTGAGCATCACGTTCTAGTGCTGGTAAGTAAAGAAGGTCTCCTATAATCTGGTTACTTTCACTATCTTTTACAGTCAGCCACTGGAGGTTATCAGAAATGATCGCCAAACGGTAATCATCAGGATAATCACTTAGCTTTTTCACATCGAATGGTTCATCGCATTGAATAATAACATGACTAGACTGGTCAAGCTGCTTAATTGAAAGAGAAGAACTTTTTAGAAGTTGGAGACCATCAAATGGATCAATTCCTAATTGTTGGCAGAGCTGGTTGATGTCCCGTTTATTTTCTATCATCCTTTGACTCCTTTTTTCAATAATTTCTTTCCGAATGGGAGTGATAGCCATTCTCTAATAGTAAAGAGTTGAACCCTTAAGATATAGACAACAAATGCGATAACACCGATTACTACGGTTAATAACGCAACGATACTTGCTTGGCTGCGAGAATCTGATTGGAATAACAAACTGGTCAGCACCCACTTAGTCATAACGGCGGTTATATACAACATTCCAGCGCCACCCACTAATTTCAGTAGAAAGTGGTCGGTTCTCCACAATTGTGTCATGGATAACGATAACTTACTCGCTAAGAATATAGCCATGATGACTAACCCCGTCAAGGTTGCTATACTTGCCCCCAGCGTTCCCAAGCTGCTAACTAACCAACTATTCAACGCTAATTTCACCACTAGCCCAATCGCCAGTGCATATAAGGTTAGACGGTATTGGTTTTCACTTTGTAAAATGGAGTGAAAAGCCATGACTAATGAGGCTGCAGCAATAGCCATCACATAAATCGCCAACACCATTTGTCCGCTACGATCTCCAAATAACATCTGATTCACTTCTGGAAGAATAGCCAGTAAGCCAACAGTCGCTGCAAGCGATAGTGTTAGCGTAATCCGAATCAGTGATTTGGCTGCATATTGAAAACGATCAGCTTGTCTACTGACAAAGGCTTGAGTTAACATCGGTATAAAACTAGCGGAAAAACCTGTCCCCACTACCATCCCCAATTGAACAAGAGGCTGCCCTCTATCGTAAATCCCTTTTAATGACTTAGCAGTATCCGCATCGATACCACTTTCAACCAATCCTTTATAGAGAGAAAAGGAATCAATGAGTTGAAATAAGACTAAAATGGATGTTAAGAGGCAGATCGTCAAGCCCTCTGTCGCATAGCGCTTCGTTAATTGGAACAGGCCTTTTCTTACCGATTGCGACTTGCTAGCTAATAATAAGGGGTGGTCATTTTTCTTAGCCGCCATTAATAGGACAACTAAAGCTAACGCAGCTCCCCAACTTGCCCCACTCATAGCCGATGCTCCCATGGCATATAAGTCAGTCCCCGTTTGGGTAAACCAATAAGCGGCAATTAAAATAACGACAACACGAACTAACTGCTCCGTAACTTGAGAAATGGCAGTTGGTTCCATTCGATAAGTCCCTTGAAAATATCCTCTTAATGTCGCTAATAGTGGCATAAATAAAAACATCCAGGACACCGATTGAATAATCGGTGTCAATTGACTATCTCCCATTAAAGCTGCAATCGGGCTAGCAAATAGATAGATGCCCATAAATACGAGCGCTGAAAAAGTGGATAAAATAAGCAAACTCTGTTTCATAAGTCGCTGGTGGTCTAATGGGTCAACTGCTTCTGCTATTGCCTTAGAGAAAAAGACAGGAAACCCTGATAAAGCAAATGTCATCCCAATCCCATAAATCGGATAAACTTGTTGGTAAACATAAAAACCCGTATTGCCTACCATATTTTGAAACGGAACACGGTAAACAGCACTCAAAATTTTGGCAACGAGTGATGCCACCGAAAGCAAAACTGCACCATTCATCATTGATTTTAGTTGTTTATTTTTCATAGGCTATCAACTTTCTTCCTTTTGCTCAGCGACGCTTGCTTCTAGGAATGCTTTCAAATGATCCATCCATGCTGGAATAGCAACCTTATGAATTTGAATAGATACCACTAATTGGTCTTTTTTCATATTCACTTGTGCACGTAAAGGGATACTGCTAAGCGCTTCGAAAATCGCTACTCCTTGCAGTCGTTTCGTTCCTTCCTTATCGAAAGTAATATGAACGATATCGCCTTGACGTTTTAGCTGTTCTGCCTCGGCTAATTCTGCATAGTGGCGAATCAAGCCCACTTGAGCGAGATAGGTCACTTCTTCCGGTAAATCACCAAAACGGTCTTGGAAGTCATCTTGAATTTCGTAGAAATCATCTTCATTTTTCAGTTGTTGGATGCGTTTATACATATCAATTTTTTGACGTTCGTCTTCAATGTAGGTTGCCGGAATATAGGCATTAATAGCTAAATCAATCTCAACATTTACCTGCTTGCGACGTGACCCTTTGCCACGCTTGCGTTCTACTGCTTCGCTCAGCATTTCTGAGTACAAATCAAATCCGACTGAATCGATAAAGCCATGCTGTTGGGCTCCTAACAGATTTCCTGCTCCACGAATAGACAAATCACGCATAGCAATTTTGAATCCAGACCCTAATTCTGTAAAGTCCTTAATAGCTTGCAAGCGTTTCTCACTTACTTCACTTAATATTTTATCGCGTTGGTGCATTAAGTAAGCATAGGCAATCCGATTCGTTCTCCCTACTCGTCCTCTTAATTGATAAAGTTGGGACAAGCCCATGTAGTCAGCATTTTCAATAAAGAGCGTATTGGCATTTGGAATATCCACACCTGTTTCAATAATAGTTGTGGTAACGAGTACGTCGTAAACACCTTCTACAAAGTCCATCATGATGTTTTCTAGTTGAACTTCTGTCATTTGCCCATGCGCCACACCTACTCTGCAATCAGGAACGAGTACTCGGATTTCATCCGCCTTACGTTCAATGGTATCGACACGATTATAGACATAAAAAGCTTGGCCGCCCCTTGCCATTTCTCGTTCAATCCCATCGCGAACAGCAGCCATATTTTGCTCCATTACGTAGGTTTGGACAGGATAGCGGTTAGCAGGTGGTGTTTCAATAACCGACAAGTCGCGGACACCTAACATAGACATATGCAAGGTACGCGGAATCGGCGTTGCCGTTAGGGTCAAGACATCTACTGTCGACTTCAGCGCCTTCAAGCGTTCTTTATGTTTGACACCGAAACGTTGCTCTTCATCGACTACTAATAAACCGAGGTCAAAAAAGACAACATCTTTTGAAATGAGACGGTGCGTTCCCACAATAATATCCACACTGCCCTTACGAATACCTTCAATGGTTTCTTCTTGCTGTTTCTTCGTACGGAAGCGACTTAAAAGACCAATCTCAAATGGTAAATCCTCAAAGCGTTGTACTAACGATTCATAATGCTGTTGTGCCAAAATAGTCGTTGGCACCAGAAAAGCTGCTTGTTTTCCTTCTAGAACAGCTTTGAAAATAGCACGCATGGCCACTTCTGTTTTTCCATATCCAACATCTCCGACTAAGAGACGATCCATTGGTTTTTCTTTTTGCATATCCTTTTTGATTTCTTCAATACTTCTCAATTGGTCATCTGTTTCTGTATAAGGGAAACGATTTTCAAAATCAACTTGGTCTTGATTATCTGGTGGGAAGGCATAGCCTTTTTCTGATTCGCGTTTAGCATAGAGCTCTATCAACTCGTCCGCAATGTCTTCTACTCTTGAAGCGACTTTCTTTTTCGTTTTCGCCCACTCGGTACCACCTAGCCTGTTGACTTTAGGTGTTTTAGACTCTGAAGACACATATTTTTGAACTAAATGTAGCTGAGTCACCGGAATAAAGAGCTTAGCCCCATCTTGATAGAGAATTGAAATGTAGTCTTGGTTAACACCATCAACGTCAATCGTCTCCATGCCCGTGTACTTCCCAATTCCGTGATTGACATGTACCACATAATCACCAGTAGATAGCTCTGTATAACTCTTCAAACGTTCCGCATTCGACATCTTTTGTCTACTTGGCTGACGTTTCGTTGCTTTATTAAAGAGTTCCTTTTCAGTCATTACAACTAGCTTTTCCATTGGCAGTTCAAAGCCCGTTGCCATCCCACCGACGATAAGATTCACGTGATTTTCGATAAAGTTATCCTGACCAATAATGACACTCTCGATGCCAAAATCAAGGAAAATTTGATGAACCTTTTCAGCACGATCCTTATCAGGAACAACCATAAATACGGTAGCATCTTGCTTGAGCCAGCGATCTACTTCTGATTTAACCATTGGCATTTGCCCAAAGAATTGGACGAGGCCACGATATTGCATCGGGTGAACAGCAGTAAAGCGACTATTCCCTAACCCTTTTTGGAATAAAGAATAAAAGAGTTTGCGGTGCTCACTTTGTTTGACAACATCACGAATATCAGCTGTCATCTGTTGTTTCGGCAACAAGACCCCTTCACCAATCTTCAATTCTTCCCAATCAGCCGCTTCTATATTTTGAGTGCGTTCGCTCTCTAACGTCCTGCCATATTCATCCATTACAATTAAAGTATCTTTAGACACATAATCCATAATGGTTGTCATTTGTGGATAAAATAAGGAGGTATACATTTTTGGATTTTGCGGTAATTCACCCAATTTTGCTTTTTCAATAAAATCATTAAAGAAAACAGTTAGTCGTTTTTTAACGTCCTCATGTTTGATTGATTTTTCAGCTTTCTTAACTTTCTTTTCAATTTCTTCTACTTGCTCTTGTAATATATACGGCGGAAAAATCGTATCTTGGGCTGGCAGAACCATCACTGATTCAACAGCTTCATCAAAGGATTTCTGAGTTGTCGGTTCAAAAAAGCGCATGCGATCAACTTCAGAGCCAAAGAATTCGATTCGTATTGGATATTCTTCATTCAATGCATAAATATCCATAATGTCACCACGAACACTAAATTCACCTGGTGAAGCTACCATACTCTCGCGTTCATAACCCATTGCGACTAATTTTTCTGGCAGTTGTTCAAAGTCACGTTCATTCCCAATATCAAAGGTTAGTACGTGATCACGCCAAATTGAAACGGGTGCTAATAATTTTTTAAATCCTGCTGTTGGAACAACAACAATTCCTTTTTCACCACTTTCTAAAAAGTGAAGGGCTTCAACCCGCTGACTACGATATTCAGGCGAAGAAAAGGCTACTTCTACAGCCAGTGACTCTTCCACAGGAAATAGAAAGGTGGGAATCATTGGATTAATTTGACTGATATCTTCATATAGTTGTGTTGCCTGTAACAAGTTAGCTGCCCATACGACAATCGGCCCGTCTAACTCATCATAGATCATAGTCGTTAGTAAATTTCTTGCTGAACCGGATATACCTGTTACTAATTGATTACCTGCTTCTCTAGCATGACTCACAACATCAGCTATCAAAGCTGATCGTTTTAAATAGGCTTGTATATCTTTCATGTTTATCTCCTTGCTTCATCATTCTACGTGCAAATAGGCTCAGCAAAGCTGAACCTACTTGCGTTGATTAAATTTATTCATGGTTGAGAGAAAATCATTGCCGCTGATAAAATCATCGATGGCTTTCACACTCTCTTTTACTGAGTACAGTACATCTCCGTGCTCTTCTTCTGGGAAAGGACTGAGGACATGCTGAACCACGGATATATTCGGTTTTGGTCTTCCAACACCTACTCGAATGCGGTTAAAATCCTGTGTGCCAAGATGTTGAATTAAACTCTTAATACCGTTGTGTCCACCAGCACTGCCCTTTTGGCGAAGGCGAATGCGACCAACCGGCATATCCATGTCATCATAAACGACAACGAGATCGTCGATTGCGACATCAAAGTAGTCCATAAGCGGTCGAACAGCTTGACCCGACTCGTTCATATAAGTCATTGGTTTAATAAAGAGTATTTTTTCACCCTTTACCCGTTCTTCTAAATAAAGTGCGTTAAATTTATTTTTATTAAAGCTTGTATTATTCTGATAAGCCCATTCATCTAGGGTTATAAAACCAATATTGTGTTTCGTATTGGTGTATTTAGGTCCAGGATTGCCCAAGCCGATGATCATTTTCATGAATTTCATCCATTCTTCTATCATTTTTCTAATGAACGCCAAAAAGCTGCACGTCATCGTCCAGTAGTGCCAACAGTATAGCATAATTCTATTTAAAATAGTAATAAATTCACGGCACAAGTGGTATACTTAGAGTGGAAATAATTTTAGCAGGTTTAATTGGAGGGAATAGTATGGTGGAAACAAAACGAAAAAACAGTCAGAAAATAATCCTCATCGGTGACGGTGCTGTTGGTTCTAGTTATGCATTTGCACTTGTGACACAAAATATTGGTCGTGAGTTAGGTATCATTGATATGAACGTTGCTAAAACAGAGGGCGACGCGATTGATTTGTCTGATGCGCTTGCTTTTACAAGTCCTAAACATATCTATGCAGCCACTTATGATGACTGTAAAGATGCTGATTTAGTTGTTCTAACAGCTGGTGCTGCTCAAAAACCTGGCGAAACACGCCTTGATTTGATTAGCAAAAACCTCAAAATCTTCAAGAGTATTATTGACCAAATCATGGCAACAGGCTTTGATGGTATTTTCTTAGTAGCGACAAACCCGGTTGATATTTTAACGTATGCGACTTGGAAATTCTCCGGTTTGCCAGCAAGTCGTGTGATTGGTTCAGGAACGTCGCTTGATAGCGCACGTTTCCGCCAAGAAATTGCTCGTAAAGTCAATGTTGATGCTCGTAACGTCCATGCCTATATTTTAGGTGAGCATGGTGACACTGAGTTCCCTGTTTGGTCACATGCTAATATTGGTGGTTTACAATTATATGAATGGATTAAACAAAATGATGAAACAGTTGATGAAGATGAACTACTAGAAGTCTTTTATTCTGTTCGCGATGCTGCCTACCGCATCATTGAGAAAAAAGGGGCTACTTTCTACGGGATTGCCGTTTCGCTAGCTCGTATTACAAAAGCCATCTTCAATGATGAGAATGCAATTTTACCGCTCTCTGTTTACTTAGATGGCGAATACGGCCAACATGATGTCTTCATCGGTGTCCCTGCGGTCATTAACCGCGATGGAATTAGAACAGCAATCGAAATTCCGTTGACGGACGTTGAAAAGGGTAACTTGCAACATTCTGCAGATACACTTCGTAAAGTCATTAAGGATTCTTTCGCAGAACTTGATGTTTAATAACACATTAGAAAGCTGCTCCAAAACGCTATTGTTTTGGAGTAGCTTTCTTTATTTGCTCGAGCCATTTTGTCGATACAGCTCATAAAATAGTGCTGTATCTTACATTCATAGCTTGAAATGTCAGATACAAGACGTAAAAGCAAGCTGTATCTTGCATTTAGTCTCTTAAATGTAAGATACAGACCATTTAAGAAGTCTGTATCTTACATCAACACAAAAAAATAAAGCCGGCAGGATGTTTTTCAACATCTTGCTGGCTTTATTTTGTATATTAATCTAGCATTTTGAATTTTTCTTGGAATAATGGACTAACAGAACGGTTTTCGTGGATACGTTTGATTGCTTCTGCAATTAATTGTGCAACTGAAACTTGAACCAGTTTAGGTGTCATTTTTTCTTCTGGCAGATTAATTGAATCTGTCACAATAACTTCTTTAATAACAGAATTTTCTAAACGATCCATAGCAGGTCCTGATAAAACAGCATGCGTACAGCACGCGTATACTTCAACTGCACCTGCATCTTGTAAAGCTTGAGCAGCAAGTGTAATCGTACCAGCAGTATCAATCATGTCATCAATCAAGATACATTTTTTACCTTTAACATCTCCGATGATGTTCATCACTTCTGCAACGTTCGCTTTAGGACGACGTTTGTCGATAATAGCGATTGGTGCATGGATGAATTCTGCTAACTTACGTGCGCGTGTCACACCACCATGATCAGGTGATACAACAACAACATCGTCAGAATTTAACTTATCATTGTCTAAGAAATAGTTTGCTAATAATGGTGATCCTAGTAAGTGGTCAACCGGCATATCAAAGAACCCTTGGATTTGTGGTGCGTGTAAGTCTAATGCTAACACACGATCCGCTCCAGCCATCGTAATCATGTTCGCAACTAGTTTCGCTGTAATTGGCTCACGTGATTGTGCTTTACGATCCTGACGTGCATAACCATAGTATGGTAATACCACGTTAATTGTTTTTGCACTTGCACGTCTCAATGCATCGATCATAATCAATAGCTCCATCAAATGGTCGTTAACTGGGTAACTTGTTGATTGAATAATGTACACATGTGCCCCACGAATACTTTCATCGATGTTGATTTTGACTTCTCCATCACTAAATTGTGTTGAAGATACTACGCCTAATTCCACGCCTACTTCTTTTGCGATTTTTTCAGCCAATGGTATATTGGAACTCAAAGAAAAAATCTTTAATTTTGGGTCTTTATACTGTTCTGTTATCATATCTGCCTCCGCTAACCATTCATTCTTTTTTGAAAATACCCTTCACTTATAATAATAAGCTTTTCTAAAAATAATACAACTATCCTTTTTGATTATTTGAAGCCGGTAGTTTTCCCCAGTAACCTTTTTTGTTTTCTTGACGACTTCTCGCAATACCAAGTGCTCCTTCTGGAACGTCTTTCGTAATGGTTGAACCAGCCGCTAAAAAGGCATTTTTAGCCACATCAACTGGTGCGATAATATTCACGTTGCAACCAATAAATGAGTTGTCACCGATTGTCGAACGATGTTTTTTTGCACCATCGTAGTTAACAAAAACCGTGCCACAGCCAACGTTAATATTTTCGCCTAAATCAGCATCGCCTACATAAGTTAAATGACCAACTTTAGTATCTTTACCGACAACTGCGTTTTTCACTTCAACAAAGTTACCAATATGAACCGCTTCACCGATTGTCGAGTTTGGACGAATATGGCTGTAAGGCCCTATATTACTGTAATCTGCCATTTGTGATTGCTCAATCATTGAGCTCGTAACTTTAACAAAGTTACCAATGGTTGAGTCAACAATTTCTGAATGTGCACCAATAAAGCATTCTTGGCCAATAACGGTTTGCCCCTTTAATGAGACACCTGCTTCAACAATGGTATCCGAACCAATCACAACTTCTGATTCAATATAAGTATTATTGGGATCAATTATTGTCACACCGTTACGCATATGTTTTTCGTTAATACGATTCTTCATTAAAGTCGCTGCTTCTGCTAATGCCACACGGTCATTAACGCCAAGCGCTTCTGCCATATCAGCCATTTGATAAGCTGAAACAATATCGCCTTGGGCTTTGATAATTTCAATCACATCTGGTAAATAATATTCACCTTGTGCATTTTCGTTTTTAACTTGAGCAAGCGCCTGGAAAAGAACCTCATTATCAAAAACATAAGTCCCTGTGTTGATCTCTTGTACTTTTGCTTCTTCTTCGCTTGAATCTTTTTGTTCCACAATCTTTTCAACAAGTTGGTCCGCATTACGAATCACTCGGCCATAGCCAAATGGATTTTCTGCATGAGCTGATAGTACGGTTGCTTTTGCTTGTTGTGCTTCGTGATGGTCAACTAGTTTTTGTAAGGTTTCAGCAGTTAGAAGCGGTGTATCACCACAAATAACCAATGTTGTTCCTTTTTCGTTGCCAATTGCTTGTTTAGCTTGCAACACAGCATGGCCTGTTCCAAGTTGTTCTGCTTGTAGAACATAGTCAGAACGATTGCCCACTGTTTCTTTAACAGCTTCAGCGCCGTGACCAACGATGGTAACGACTTTGTCGACTCCTGCTTGTTCAACTTGGTCAATCACATGTTCAACCATTGCCTTCCCACAAACTTGGTGAAGTACTTTATAAAGTTTACTTTTCATTCTGGTCCCTTGACCAGCAGCAAGAACAATTGCATAACGTTTCGTCATATAACTTTCTCCTTCATTTATCTGAATCACACATCAAACATCGTACCCGAAAAAAAGCGAACAATCAACTTTTGTAAGGGCTTGACTATCTAATTTTCCTTATTTTCTCATATTTTTTTGGCTCTGTACAATAATAATTGACTTAAAAAGAAAAGAGAGTGGGAAAAAAGGCGTTTAGCCCCGAATCGTTGGACCGAAAAAACGCAGGGTGGTCGTAGACCATCCGAGTATTATTCGGGAAACGCATGTCGGGGCTGCCTTTTTGAGCACGTTTGCGCAACAATTATTCGTATATAAAAAAGGGACTGGAGTTATTTCCCAGTCCCTTGTAACTTATTCGTCAAAATAACTTCCTAAGCCAACTTTCATAGCGCGATTACGCAAATCGATTTCGTTCACACGAATCAATGATACGTAATCATCCGTTTCTTTATTATCTGTGTAGGCTGCTTCAGCAAAGACAGTTACACCTACTGTTTCTGAATCAAACTCTTCAATCATGCTGCGCATCCCGTTAACGGTTCCGCCGCCTTTCATAAAGTCGTCGACAATCAGCACACGAGAGCCACTTGGCAAGCTGCGTTTAGATAATTCCATTTTTTCAATACGATCCGATGAACCAGACACATAATTAATGCTGACTGTCGAGCCTTCTGTGATTTTTGAATCACGTCTAACAATCACAAATGGCACATTCAAATAGTTGGCTACCGCTTGAGCAATCGGTACCCCTTTTGTAGCAACAGTCATTACAGCCGTAACATTTTGGTCCTTATACTTAGCAGCAATAATACGACCAATCTGTTGCAAAACTTCTGGATCGCCTAATATATCTGACAAGTAAACATAGCCACCTGGCAACAAGCGCTCTTTAGAGGTCATGTAATCACATAAGTGATTGACATAGTCTTTTGCTTCGTCCCAAGGTATAGACGGTGTAAAACGAACGCCACCGGCTGCTCCCGGAAGTGTTTCGATGATTCCGAAACCATTCGTTTCAAATGTCCGTTTGATAATTGTTAAGTCTTCACTAATTGATGATTTAGCTGATTTATATTTTTGTGCAAAGTAAGTTAAAGAAATCAAAGTATGAGGATGGTTTAACAAATAATGTGTCATATCCACAAGTCGATCACTACGTTTTATTTTCACAGGTGCATTCTCCTTTAAGTTAACTAAGATTATTATAGCGATTCTCCCAACAAAAAGAAAGTTTTTATTTCCTAACGTTCGCATTTTTTTCGTTTTTATAAATAAAAGCAAGAGCAATGTTCTGCTCTTGCTTTGTTTTTCTGATTTTAATTTGCTTTTTTTGGTTTTTGAAGGGATTTAAAAATACTAACCACTATAAATAAAAAGACAAACATTAAGGTGATTGTCGCACCAGGTGGCGTTCCGAATTCATATGACGCAAATAAACCACCATACATACCGATTAAACTAATCGCAATTCCTGTCCAGATTACCATCTTGAAGCTGTTAACCAATCGCATGGCGATGGCTGCCGGCAAAACTAAAATAGCTGATACGAGTAAGGAACCTGTGATTGGCATAATCACGCTAATGGCAACACCCGTCAAAATAGAAATAAATAAGGACATCCACCGAACAGGTAATCCTGCTGTCAAGGCTGTATCTTCATCAAATAATAAAACATATAATGGCTTTCTAAAGATAGAGTAGAGTCCCACAATCACTAAAGTGAGCATAAATAAGGTTGTAATTTGACTCTGATCAATGGTTACAATCGACCCGAACAAGAACTGTTCAATATTAGCCGTTTGTCGACCAGAAACAAAGCTCATTAAGACTAGTGCTACTGCCATACCGCTTGACATTATAATGGCAACCGAAATTTCAGAGTAGCCTCTAAAAACACCCCTTAAATACTCAATGCCAATCGCGACTAAAATAACGATAAAAATAGTTGTAATCGTTGGGTTAACGCCAATTAAAATACCTAAGGCAATACCCGCCAGTGAAACATGAGAAAGGGTATCTGCCATCAAGGATTGACGACGTAGGATGAGTGTTAAACCCAGTATCGGTGCAATAACCCCAATTAATGTTGATGCTTGGAATGCTCTTTGCATGAATCCATAGAAAAACATCTCCACGGCGAATTCTCCTTTCTGACAAGCTTAATTTGACGGTCCATGTAAGTTTTAATATCTTCGTGTTCATGGGTTACCATAATAATAGCTTTATTATGGATCTGTGAATTATGACGAAGAAGTCCATAAAAACGTTCACGCGACTCCTTATCCATACCAGTCGTTGGCTCATCAAGAACAAATAAATCAGGATCAGTTGCAAAAATACGTGCAAGGGCAATCCGTTGCTTTTGCCCTCCTGACAACTCACCAATTTTTTTATTACGCATTTCCCACATTCCTACTGATTCAAGGGATTTTCTGACATGCTCATGATCTTCTTCGTCTAGTTTTTTAAACCATCGATTATTTTGATAGCGGCCAGACTCAACAAATTCTAATACCTTGCTTGGGAAGCCAATATTGAATGATGAAATTTGTTGTGGCGCATAGCCTACCATCAATTTCTCACCACGAATATTGGTTTTCGATACTGTTGCAGTTCCTTTTTGTGGATGTAACAAACCTAAAATACTTTTTAATAAAGTTGATTTTGCTGCACCATTCTCACCCGTTAAAATAACAAATTCACCGGCTTCAACAGAAAAACTAATATCCTCTAGAACGGGTTCACCATCATAAGAAAATGATAAATGATCGACATTAATATAATCCAAGATAACGCTCCTTTCTCTTTTTAGTGAATGGTTTTCTGTAATGCCTCTAAATTATCGCGCATCACACTCATATAATTTGCGCCTGCTTCAAGGTCTGCTGTTGTGATACCTTCAATTGCACTTAATTGTTCTCGTTCAACACCTGTTTCAGCAGCTAATGTTTCAGCAACTTTTGAGCTCGCTGAATCTTGATAATAAATGGCTTTGATATCATTTTCATTGATAAAACGACCAATTTCAGCCATTTTACTTGGACTGACTTCTTGATCAGATGTTAAAGATGAAATGGGCATTTCTTCTAATTGGTAACGTTTTGCTAAATAACCAAATGCCGCGTGCTGAACGACAAAAATACGGTGCTCTGCCCCTTCAAATGCTTCTTGGTAATCAGCATCCAATTGTTGTAATTCTTCTATATATGCTTGAGCATTCTCTTGATAGCTAGTTGCTTGTTCTGGATCAATAGCTGAAATCTCTTCTGCAATATGCTCAACCATATCTTGCGCTAATACAGGGTCTAACCAAACATGAGGATCCACTGCATGGCTTTGGTCGTGGTCGTGATCAAGCCCATCTTCGTTCTCATATAAATCCATATCGGCTGTTGCCTCAATGACGAGGACATCACTATCAGCTAATGTTGCTAGAACATCTGGCACCCACGATTCCATATAATCGCTACTATAAACAAAGACATCCGCTTCAGAAATCTGTGCTAACTCTTTCGGTGTTGGTTCGTAACTATGTGAATCTTGTCCTGCAGATAGAAGATTCATTATTGTACCATTTTCTCCAACAACTTGCTTAGTAAATTCATAGACAGGGTAAAATGTTGTTACAACCGACAATCCTTGCTCACTAGACGGACTAGCCTGATTGCTCGTTTGGCAGCTTGCTAAGACTACTGTTGCTAACAACGCTACAATGCTTGTTCTTATCTTATTTAATCGTCTCATTATCGACACCTCTTTTTTTAAATCGTAATCATTCCTATTTAACTACGAAGAAAACTTTATCATAGCTTACTTTATTAAGTCAACTATAATTGGCCTTTTTTTTAATATCGCTTAATTGACATTTCATTTTTTTAAAAAAAGAAAGAACAGTTTGTTTTAAAGGCTATATTGTCTGGTCAATACATGAAAATTCATTCATAATACATTGTCAATAAAAGACAAAAGAAGTTGGAACAGTATTCCAACTTCTTCTTATTGCTATTTAATAATACGACAAATATAAACTTCTTCGCAAAATCCTCGCAAACTATTATAAACCCGCTTCACTCGCGAATAGTTCTGGCTAAAGCCAATAATAGTGGGGCCACTGCCACTCATTGTCGCTCCGTCCAAGCCATAACGCAACATACGATCTTTCAGTTGACTGAGTTGTGGATAACGTTCAAAGGTAACTGCTTCAAGTGCATTGCTCAGATGTTGCGTCATCCTCTGATAATCACCAGCTTCAATCGCTGCCTCCACCTCTTTGGACTGTGGCAGATAGTCAAGTTTTTCAATATCTAACGAGCGAAAAACCGTTCGTGTTGATACACTAATTCTCGGTTTCGCTAAAATTACCCAACACGCTGGTAGCTCTTTAATCGGTCTTACTTGCTCACCACTACCCGATATAAAAGCTGTCCCACCTACGATGGAATAGGGCACATCTGTACCAATTTTCATCCCTAATTCAATCAATTCTTCTACTGAGAGCCCTAACTGCCAAATGTGGTTGAGTGCGCGTAGAGTAGCTGCAGCATCCGTGCTGCCACCACCTAAGCCAGCTGCAACAGGTATTTTCTTTTCAATCTCAACTTTGATGCCCGCTTTAATGTGATAGCGGTCCTTGACAAGTTTAATCGCTTGATAAACATGGTTGCGTTTATCAACCGGTAGGAAGACTTTATCGGTGTAGACTTCAATCGTATCTTCTTCTAAAGAAGTGAATGTTAAATGGTCAGCAAGATCAACCGATGACATAATCATTTCTAGTTCATGATAGCCGTCTTCTCGTTTGTATAAGACATCTAGCGTTAAATTTATTTTCGCTGGCGCTCGTTCTATCCACTCCATCTCACTTCCCCCTTTATTACTCAATAGTACATGAATTGAGCCAATATTTAAAGAAAAAGCTTGGCCTTTTAAAGGGGAAAATTATTTCTTCTTAATACTAGACAAAAAAATCTCCTAGCTAGGAGATCTTTTTTCATTATCTTTAAATAAAAGCGAGATTATGCGTACTCTCTAGAATCCTCATCGTAAAATGAGATTTCTACCGATGATGTCAAAACATCTGCATAACTGTATGAAACACGTTTAAAAGCATTCTCTTCTTGATCTAAATCGACAACGAAAACAGAATGATAAGTTTCACGTAAAATACCTTTTCGTTCAATTTTACGCTTTCTTCCCGCTTGGGCCGTTAACAACACTCTTTTACCGATACGATTGTCAAGCTCTTCCTTGATTTCCATCAAACTATTTGGCATGCCCTTCACCTCACTGCTATATATTGTAGCACAATATAACAAATTTTTCAAGTATATCACAGGAGATAATCAGATGCAAGTTAAATAAATCCTTTTTTTAATTGGATGAGTATTTTTTAATGGTTCATCCGGTAGGCTGTTATTTGATTAGCTAAGTTGGCAAATTCTTCTATAGACAGTGTTTCGGCACGGCGACTCGCTTCAATATTAGCTGCTTCTAAACTAGCCGTTAACATGTTCTTTATATCGTCTGTTTTCCCAAATAAACTCAACAAGTTATTCCACAACGTTTTACGACGTTGTTGGAAGGACCCTCTCGTTAACTGGAAGAACAATTTCTCATCTTCAACAGCTACTTTCACTTCATCACGTCTTGATAGTTTTAAGACTGCTGAATCCACGTTTGGTTGTGGAACGAAAACTTTTCTCGGTACGATAGAAGCAATCTCTGCTTCTGTATAATAATCAATGGCAATCGTTAGCGAACCATAATTTTTTGAGCTCGGTTGCGCAGTCATACGTTGAGCCACTTCTTTTTGCATCATCATAACAAAGGTATCGATAGGCAAATTAGCCTCGATAAAGTTCATAATAATCGGCGTCGTAATATAGTAGGGCAAGTTGGCTGCTACTACAATACGGTCTCCTTCTTCAAAATGCTCTGCAATCATGTCTCTGACATTTGCTTGTAATATATCTTGAAAAATGACAGTGATATTGTCATAGTCTGCTAATTCTGTTTTCAAAATCGGTTTCAAGCGCTCATCAACTTCAAAAGCAACGACCTTTTTGGCAGCTCGTGCTAAACGTTCTGTTAAGGCACCAATACCTGGTCCAATCTCAATCACACACGTATCTTTACCGATATCAGCCGCTTCAAGCATATTTGTTAAAATACTTGGTTCAATTAAAAAGTTTTGACCTAAACTTTTTTTCATGTTTAAGCCATATTTTTTTAAAATTTGATTCGTTCTTGTTGGTGTTGCAATATCTTTTTGTTTATTTGTTCCCATCTATGCCATCTCCTCATGAACAGCCTTAGGAATTGGAATTCCATTTTCAGCCATTATCGTTAGTATCTCTTCTTCTGAAATTTGAAACATTCGGATCCGTTTAACAAACTGCTTACCATTTGCATAACCGATTCCCAATAGATCGCACAATTCTCTTCTTAATTCCGCAGAGCCAGGCTGTCCAATCAGTCCTAGTGCTAAACAAAAGGAATCAAGTTGATCTGCTTTCGTTTCAAAATAAGGGGTCTGAACATTTTTGAGAGCTGCTTGAATGATTTCAGGACTCGCGTGCTCAATTCCTAAACTACCGCCTTTCGGTGATTGACAGTCCTCTTTACGCACAAAGGCATGCTTAACAGTTGGGATACGCTGAATAATAGTTTCCCGTATCTTCCCTCCTGGAAAATCAGGATCTGTTAATACAATAACCCCTCTAAGAGCATGTGCTTTTTCAATTTCTTTTAAGACGGTCTCATTAATAGCTGACCCATTTGTTTCAATAGTATCCGCATCAACGGCCATCTTTATTTTTTTAGTGTCGTCACGACCTTCAACGACAATAATTTCTTTTATTCTCATATATCTTCCAATCTAAATAAACGCTTAGCATTCGTCATCGTCACGTTTGCTAGTTCATTAAAATCCATCTCTCTCAACTCAGCAACGCGCTCTGCCACATATCTCACATAACCTGGTTCGTTTCGTTTCCCACGATAGGGAACTGGCGCTAAATAAGGTGCATCTGTTTCAATTAATAAGCGGTCTAAAGGCACAGCTTTGGCTACTTCATGCACCTCTACTGCTTTTTTAAAAGTAACAACACCGCTTAAAGAAATATGCATACCTAAATCTAAAAAACGTTGCATGTCATCAACATCACCACTATAGCTATGCATAATTCCACCGATTGATGATACATCTTCTTCTTTTAAAATACGATAAGTATCTTCAATGGCGTCTCTCATATGAATCGAAAGTGGTAATTTCAAGTCTTTAGCAATTTGAATTTGTTGGCGGAATACTTTCTCTTGTACGTCTTTTGGTGAGGTATTCCAATAATAATCTAAGCCCATTTCTCCCATCGCAACAACCTTATCTTGGCCTAACAGTTGAATTAAACTGTCTTGAATGTCTGGACTATAGGTACCGGCCTCAGTTGGATGCCAACCAATAATACTATATATTTCAGGATGAGCTTGGCTCAATTCCAATGATTTTTTTATGGTTTCAGTATCGAATCCAACGACTGCAAACTTACTAACACCAAGTTTCTTGGCACGTTCAATCGTCTCTTCAACGTCTTCTTCAAATGCGTCAACATTCAAATGACAATGTGTATCAAATAGCACAGGATTCATCTTCCTCTCTCATTGATCTTCTTTCCTATTATACTTGTTTTCTAAACAAAATACCTTGCTGGCTGATTATTTTAATAGTTTTTTCAGAATTTTTACATCGGAAGGTAGACTACAACTCTCAAAATAAGACACCCATAAAGAAAAGGCTAGGGACTCGCCCCAGCCTTTTCTCATTCATTATGCTACTGTCGAACCATTTTCTGCTGTTTCCGGTGCAAAAACAACTTGTAATTGCCCATCTTTTTCAGCTGAAAGAATCATACCTTGGCTAACTTCGCCGCGCATTTTACGTGGTTTCAAGTTAGCAACAATCACTACTTTTTTACCAATAAAGAAAGCAGGATCAGCATACCATTCTGCAATACCTGATAAAATTTGGCGGTGTCCCTTATCGCCAGCATCTAGGCGGAATTTCAATAATTTATCTGCGCCTTCTACTTTTTGGCAATCAATGACTTCAGCCACTTTTAATTCAACTTTATCAAAGTCTTCATATTTGATTTGCTTATCTTTTTCGCTAACCAATTCGGTTTCATTGGGATCCCATTCGTTGCTAGCAACGTCTTCTGTTTCTGTCGCAGGAGAAATTTGCTCTTTCAAATAAGCTACTTCTTCTTCCGCATCTAAACGTGGGAAGATTGGTTGTCCTTTTTTAACAACAGTTGTTCCTTGTGGGAATTGTCCAAACGTTAATTTGTCCCAGCTGCCGTCTTGTTGGAAGTCTAATCCTAATTGCTCGAAGATACTAACTGGTGCATGAGTCATAAATGGTGATAGTAAGATTGCTGTCATACGCAACACTTCGGCCAAATGAACCATGACACTAGCCAATTCTTCTTTTCTCGTTCCGTCTTTAATTAAGATCCACGGTTCTGTTTCATCGATATATTTATTTGCTCGAGAAATCAAACGCCATACTTCAGCGAGTGCCAAACTAAATTGCATATGGTCCATCTCATCTTCATACTTAGCAATAACTTCTTTAGCTGTCGCTTCTAAATCTGCATCAAAAGCAGTGTTTTGGTCAGTTCCAACTGGAATTTCACCACCGAAGTATTTATTAATCATAGCAACAGTACGGTTTAACAAGTTACCTAAGTCATTTGCTAAATCATAATTAATACGATTAATGTAATCTTCTGGTGTAAAGACACCATCACTACCGAAACTGATTTCACGCATCAAGTAGTAACGTAAAGCATCTAAGCCGTAACGTTCGACTAACATACCTGGATAAACAACGTTTCCTTTTGATTTAGACATTTTTCCGTCTTTCATTTGCAACCAACCATGACCAAATACTTGTTTTGGAAGTGGTAAGTCCAATGCCATCAATAGGATTGGCCAATAAATCGTGTGGAAACGAACAATTTCTTTCCCAACCATATGAATATTAGCTGGCCAGTATTTTTCAAATAAGACTGTATCTTCTGAACCGTAACCTAGAGCCGTAATATAGTTTGCTAATGCATCAATCCAAACATAAATAACGTGTTTTGGATTACTTTTCACTGGTACACCCCATGAAAAGGTTGTCCGTGAAACAGCTAAGTCTTCCAATCCTGGTTTAATAAAGTTATTCACCATTTCATTTTTACGCGATTCTGGTTGAATAAATTCCGGATACTCTTCATAATATTTTAGCAAACGATCAGCATATTTGCTCATACGAAAGAAGTAAGATTCTTCTTTAACAAGTTCTACTTCGTGACCACTTGGTGCAATTCCACCAATAACTTTACCATTTTCATCACGGTATACTTCTGCTAATTGTGTTTCTGTAAAGTATTCTTCGTCTGACACTGAATACCAACCTTCATATTCACCTAAGTAAATATCGCCTTGTTCGATTAAGCGTTCAAAAATAGCTTGAACCGCTTCGATATGATGTTGATCTGTTGTCCGGATAAATTGATCGTTGGAAATTTCAAGTTGCTTCCAAAGGTTTTGAATATCTTCAGCCATGCCGTCAACGTATTCTTTAGGGCTAATTCCCATCTCTTCAGCTTTTTTCTCAATTTTTTGTCCATGCTCATCTGTTCCTGTTAAATAACGAACATCAAACCCTTGTTGACGTTTATATCGTGCCATCACATCACAAGCAACTGTTGTATAGGTATTTCCGATATGTAATTGACCACTTGGGTAATAGATGGGCGTTGTAATATAAAATGTTTCTTTTTCTTTAAACACGAATGAGTGCCTCCTTAGAAGTGGCAAGTTTTAAATTTGTTTTCACAAAACCTGCATATACGCCTTATTTTACCACAAAAGAGGTAAGCATGTGGACATTTTCCAAATAAAAATGACTGGAACATTCGTCCCAGTCATTTCAACTTTTTGTTTATATTATCTTGCAACACGTACTGCAAAGCTTGGCGTAAAGTATTGTGTACTGTTTACTTCAACAACGCCACCTTCGGAAGGAGAATGGATGTATTGACCATTTCCTAATGAAATTGCTACGTGGTAAGGACTACCTTTAGGTCCCCAGAACAATAGATCTCCTGCTTGTGCTTGACTAACAGAAATTTGACTTCCTACGTATTGTTGTGAGCCAGTCCAACCTCCGATTTCAATACCGTATGCTTCACGGAAAACATAAGCCGTAAAACCTGAACAGTCGAAACCACTTGGTGTTTTACCACCATATACATATGGTACACCTAGGTATTTGTATGCCACACCGATAACATCACCAGATGGTGCTGGTAATGATGGTGCTGATTTTTCTTCAATGATAACTTCTACTTTTTCTTCAATCACTGGTGTTGAAATAGCAGGTGTTGAAATAGCAGGGCTGTTATTTGTTGTATTAGTTGTCGTGTTATTAGTTGTTGTTTGCGTTGCTGCAGTCACTGTTTCACGATTATTTGTTACGGCAATAACTGTTTGAGCAGCTTCTTGTTCAACTCTTAGTGCTTCTTCTGCTGCAGCAATAGCTGCCTCTTCAGCGATACGTTGACGCTCTGCTTCTTCAGCAGCACGACGGTCAGCTTCTTCTTTTTCAGCGATAAACGCTAAACGATCTTCTTCAGCAGATGCTTTCTCAGCGTTAAGTGCTGCCACTGCACTTTCTTGTTCAATATTTTTAACTTCTAATTGACCTTTTAATTCTTCAAGTTCATAAGTCATTGAAATAATCTCGTTTAATTTTTCTTCTGTCTCAACTTTTTTGTTTTCAACAGCTTGTTGGTCTTGAACTTGTTGTTCAACTAAGCTTTTATTAGCTGAAACCATTGTTGTTACAACGTCGACACGAGCAATTAAGTCTGTTAAAGACTCTGATGCAAAAATAAAATTCATGTAGTTAGTGTTAGACCCATTAATTTGAACAGAACGAGCTTGTTCTTTCAATTGGTCTTCACGTTGATCAATCACAACCTGTAGTTGTGCAATTTCTTCTTCTAATAAATCAATTTTTTCATTTGTGTCAACACGTTGCGCTAATAATTCAACAGCACGGTTTTCTGCAGCAGCGATTTCTGCTTGTACCTCAGCTAATACAGCTTCAGCAGACTCAACGCGGCCTGATAGTTCATTGACTTTTTCTTCTTGTTGTTGAATTTTTTCAGTTAACTCATCAGCAGATACAGCATACGGCGCTACAAATGTTGCAGATAACAGCGAACTCGTTAAAATTAAAGTGGCAAGTTTCTTCTTCAAGTCATTTCCTCCAGTAGGTTTATGTGATTATACAAATATATAGTTATCATTTAATTATCGGTTTCTTTAAAAAACTGTTATGATTTTCCTTAACGAGGAAATCATAGCATAGTTTCTTTGTGAAAAACCATTTATCGATGACTTGTAGTTCCTTTGTAACATAAATGTAATGATTGTCGACAAATGTTTCAATCCGTCTGTTACATCAGTATTTTAAAAAGAAGATTGACATTTTTTATAGTCATGACTATACTGATTTCAAGAATAAAACACAGATAAACGCTTTGAAGGAATACAGTAGGAATAAGGATTTTGTATGAAGAGAGAGCCGGCAATGGTGGGAACCGGTACACCCTTATTTTGAATTACAATTCTGGAGCTACTTGTTATGAGCGGCTAACATACGTTACATGTTAGAGTGGTTTCATTTTTTATGAAACAATTTGGGTGGTAACACGGTAATCAATCGTCCCTGGCAGAGCTATGCTTTGTCAGGGCTTTTTTTATTTTAAAAGAGGAGTGTTCATATGGAAAAGGTTAATATTATTGACGAACTACAGTGGCGGGATGCCATCAACCAACAAACAGACGAAGACGGCTTACGCGAGTTATTAAATGAAAAGAATATTGGACTATACTGCGGGATTGATGCGACTGGTTCAAGTATGCATGTGGGACACTTGATTCCTTTTATGCTACTGAAACGATTCCAATTAGCTGGTCACAAACCGGTAATTTTAATTGGTGGCGCAACAGGTTCTATTGGAGATCCAAGCGGAAAGTCTGAAGAACGTACGCTTCAATCAGAAGAAACCGTTGCTTACAACGCTGAAAAAATTACCTATCAAATGAAAAAGTTATTCCGCGCCGGCGAAGCAGATTCTGAAATCCGTCTCGTTAATAACTTAGACTGGACAAAACAACTTTCACTACTTGATTTCTTACGTGATTTTGGTAAAAACTTCAATATCAATACTATGCTTGCAAAAGATATTGTCGCTAGCCGTTTGGAAACGGGAATTTCATTTACAGAGTTCTCATACCAAATTCTACAATCGATGGACTTCTTACATCTATATCGTCAATTAGATGTTCAACTACAAATTGGTGGTGCGGATCAATGGGGAAATATTACAGCTGGTCTCGAACTCATCCGTAAAAAAGAAGGCGCAGAGGCAAAAGCGTTTGGTTTAACCATTCCATTGATGCTAAAAGCGGACGGTACAAAATTTGGTAAAACAGCTGGCGGCTCTGTTTGGTTAGATCCCGAACAAACAACGCCTTACGAATTTTACCAATTCTGGGTTAACCAAGATGACCGCGATGTCGTTAAATACTTAAAATTCTTTACCTTCCTTTCTCAAGAAGAGATTTCAGCTTTAGAAGAAAGTGTGCAAACAGAGCCTCATAAGCGTCAAGCTCAAAAAACATTGGCTGCTGAAATGACAACCTTCGTTCATGGTGAAAAGGCCCTAGAAGATGCGCTGAAAATTACCGATGCTCTCTTTACTGGTAATGTTGCTCAATTATCTGCTGACGAGATTGAACAAGGATTTAAAAATATGCCGACTTTCGAATCAAATTTAACGGAACAAGAGCTAGTGACTTGGCTGGTTGATTTGGGGATTGAACCATCTCGCCGTCAATCACGCGAAGATGTTCAAAATGGCGCTATTTCAATTAATGGTGAAAAAGTAACCGACTTAGATTTTGTTATGACACGTGAGCATTCATTTGATCAACGCTTTATTATTGTGCGCCGTGGTAAGAAAAAATATTTCCTTGTAAAGTTGGTGTAAGATGACTGAGGTTACATTGGTTGCTGTTCGAGATACCTTACAGGCAGAAGATGTCGCTCACCTAGCTGAAATCATTTGGAATGAGCACTACTTGCCTATCTTAGGACAGGAACAAGTCGCTTATATGCTCAAAACCTTCCAATCCACTGAACGGATTATTGCTGACATTGCTGAAAATAAATTAACTTATTATATAGTAGAAGTTGACCAAGATGAGATTGGTTATGTGGCACTTGAGTGGCAGGAGAACACACTATTCATCAGTAAGCTTTATTTATTAAAGCGTGCAAGAGGCAATGGCTATGCTTACCAGTTGATGAAAAAGTTAATTCAACAAGCAACAGATGCTAAAAAATCTAAATTGCGTCTAACCGTCAATAAAGACAATCCATCTTCTATCGCCTTCTACGAAAAAGTAGGCTTTAAACAAGTTGATGCCGTTGTTTCACCGATTGGCAATGGCTTTGTTATGGATGACTACATTTACGACTATACCATTTAATCAAAAAGACGAGTGAGGCTAGTCTCACTCTTCTTTTTGATTCATATTATTTTTAGCTGCCCGGCGTTTCGACTTAATTAAGACATTGATTAAGATTAAAATAATACCAACTACGGTAATCAGCAAAATATTAGCTGCATTAATCAGTTGCAAAATAAATACGGCTAGTCCAAATCCTAATAACGTCACGAGATTAAAATTCTCTTCCCAGTTGTCCCTCTGCGGATAATCTTTGGCAAGTTTTACAAATGAAAGATGAATCACGTAAAATCCGATTAAGGCGATAAAAATAAATAAGCTAGTCTCATATTCACCTAGCAAATAGCCGCCATAACGTTTAAAGACCACTGCTATAATTAAAAAGATCGATTGACATAGACTTTCCTTTTCTTTAGTTGTCATCATTACCCCCACTTATTTGGACTCCACATTCGGCCATCAATTTCACCTTGTGCTTGCTCCATGCGTTTATATTGCTCTTGGATGAGTTTTTCAAAGGCTTGAAATAAAGCAATCTGACGATAGTCCGTACTTTTTTGCTGCAAGTCTTTTATTTGGCTTAGCATCCATTCTTTCTGTTCCACCTTACCACTCCCCTAACTCTTCTAAGGTAAATAACAAATCATCTAAGTGGTCACGGTTATTCCCCATTTGCTCAATCAACAAATCAATCGTCGCTTTAGTTTCATCTGTTTGTTGAAACTTACCGAGTGTTTCTAGCTCTAACTTAAACCATTCTTCTTGGTTAAGAAGAGAAGGATTCGCAGACATAGTTAAATATTGGCGATAACGAATCAGTAACGCTTTACGGTCAGCATCTGATAAGTAATCAAAACGCGCAATCAATAATGACGGTAAATAAACCATCTCACATTTACGGGCAATAGCTTGAAAAGGTCTCGTTAATTCCGATATAGTAAAGCCTTCTCGTCCTCCAGCTTGGTATTCCCGTTCGTTAACACCTGTTGTCATCACCAGTCCAAATTCTTTCCCTTTCAACTGGCTACCATGTTTGCCATAAGCAAACCCATCTGTCAAAACCTCGTCTTGCCATTGTTTTAATAGTGGCGGCGAACTATACCAATAGAGTGGAAATTGGAAAATAATGCGGTCATAGTCAGCAAGGAGTGCTTGCTCACGGTCTTTATCTATCTGACCATCAGGATAGTCATGTTCTAAATGGTGCCATCTCACACCTTCATCTGGTAAACTTTCCCGTAAAAATTGTTGGGCATGAGAATCAGATAAAGTGGGATGAGAAACGATAATCAGTGTTCGCATAAGTTTCCCCCTTGTTTTTATTAATTTCATTAAGTATAGCAAAAAAAGAAGGCATAAGAAAAGCGGACAAGTCCGCCTTGGCCTATGAAAAAATAGGAAATTTGACCCTGAATTGTCAGGAGACTTCACGCTTCAGCGGGTTAGTCGAATGATATGCGTTAGCGAGCAGCGAAGCGCGCAATGGGGCAAATTTATCTTTTTTTCACTAGGTCAGGACTTGGGAGCTAGACATTGATGGCTGAACTTATAATCCCCTAGTCTATTAAAAAAAGAGACGTAGAGTCAAATGGCTCTACGTCTCTTTTTACATCGCTTCAGCAATACTTTTCTTCTGCATACGATACATCTCTGCGTACTTACCGTCTAATAAAAGCAACTCTTGATGATTCCCTCTTTCAACAATTTCACCATTGTCTAAGACAAGAATTTGATCAGCGTGCTGGATAGTAGATAAACGGTGGGCGATGATAAAGGTTGTTCGCCCTTCTTTTAAAACATCCATCGCATGTTGGATGATTTCTTCTGTCTCTGTATCGATACTAGATGTCGCCTCGTCCAAAATTAAAATTTTAGGATCATAAGCTAAGGCTCTAGCAAATGAAATTAATTGTCTTTGACCAGAACTCAAGGTACTCCCTTTTTCAACGACTGGCTCATCTAAGCCTTTTTCAAAGTGAAGCAACATTTGGTCGCCGCCTACTTTCTCCAAGGCACTGTGGGCCATTTCTTTGGTAATCGTTGGATTTTCTAGCGTAATATTGGATTCAATGGTTCCTGTAAAAAGAAAGGGATCTTGCAAGACAATCCCCATCCCTTGGCGGACACTTTTACGCGAAGCCAATTTGGTATTTTGTCCATCAATTCGAATTTCACCTTGATCTGGATCATAGAAGCGGAATAAAAGATTCATAATGGAACTCTTACCTGAACCAGTATGGCCGACAAGCGCAACCGTTTCTCCTGAGTTTGCTGTAAAGCTAATATCCTTCAAAACCTTGGTCTCTTCTTTGTAACCAAAACTCACTTGATCAAATTCAACTTTCCCTACTGTCAAATCTAATTTACCACTCGCATCCTCTTCAGCAGGTGTATCGACTAAGGTAAAGACACGTTCACCGGCTGCGATGGCTTGTTGAACAAATGACATCTGTTGGATAATACCTTGAATAGGATCATATAAACGTGTCACATAGTCACCGAACACATAGAGCGTCCCGATCGAAATCCCTAAAATACCATCTAAATACTGGCTACCAAAAAATAACATCACGAACATGAGCGTCACGTGACGCAACAGACCGCCTAGTGTGAATTGTGCAGCTGAATCTAATAGCACGTATTTCCGTTCAACTTCAAACCATGCTTGATTAATCGTATTAAATTCTTCAGAAACTTTCTCTTCCTGCTGAAAAGCTTGAATAATCGACATACCTTGGACTGATTCATTGATTTTACCGTTGATATCACTATTCAATTCCCGTTCTTTACGGCTAAACCGGCCGGCATATTTACTGTAATATTTATGCCAAATATACATCAGTGGCAATAAAACAAGTAAGGATAAGCCTAGTCCGACATGCAAACGGGTAATGGCAATGTAGGTCCCAATCACATAAATCACATTTAGCATGACATTGCTGATGGTCACCACATAAAACTGCTGGCGTAAGACTTCGGTGTCGTTTGTAATTTGTGACACCACCTTACCAGCTGGTAAATTATCAAAGTAGCGGATCGGTAGTTTTTGAAGATGACGATAAGCTTGATCACGAATAATTTTAACAATTTTGTTAGCAGTCTTTGTAAGGATTAAGAAACTCAGATAGCGTAACAGAGCCGTTACACCAATCAATAGAGCATACAAGCCGAGCAATCTCACTAACAAGTCGGTTAGCAATTGTCCCGATGCAGCTGAGGGTGTAATCACATCATCAATCAATTGTTGTGCCACAATGGGCGCATATAAATCGGTAATCACTGCTGTGATTAGTAATGTAAATCCTATGACAAATTTGCCTTTATCATATTTCATATAAGATAATAGTCGTTTGACTGTTTTCATTCATCAGCACCTGCCTTTAACTCTTGGCGAAGATACTGGGTGTAGTACCATCCTTTTCTACTAATTAAGGCGTCGTGGCTGCCGCGCTCAATAATTTTTCCATCTTCCATAACGATAATTTCATCGGCTTGTTTAACCGCTGAAAGTCGGTGGGTAGAAATAATAGTCGTTTTCCCACTTCTAAGCTGTTTGATATTTTCTATAATTTTTTGTTCGGTTTTCGCATCCACTGCCGATAAAGAATCATCTAAAATTAAAATTTCAGGATCTTTAATTAAGGCTCTAGCAATCGAAATCCGTTGTTTTTGGCCCCCTGAAATAGAGACCCCTTTTTCACCAATCATGGTGTCTAGCCCTTCAGCCATTTTCTTGAGATCGTCCTCAAATGATGCAATTCGGATGCTTGCCATAATTTCATCATCTGTGGCACTCCCTTTCCCAAAGGCGATATTATCCCTAACACTCTTAGAGAAAAGAATATGGTCTTGCGGCACATAACCAATTAGATTTTGAACAGTCTTACCTTTATAAGCTAAAATCGGTTCTGTTCCTACCATTAAATCACCGCTACCTAGTGGGTATTGGCGCAATAATTGGCGAATAAAGGTCGTCTTGCCGGCACCTGTTTTCCCAACAATGCCTAATGTTTTCCCCTTCGGAATGACGACATCAATCTGGTCTAAATTAACGTCTTGGCTAGATGGGTACTTAAAGGATAAACCGTGAACAGTAATATCATCCACTGTATCAATAACTTTACTTCCATCAGCTTCCATACTATCGTTTGCTGAAAGAACGGTCTCAACCCGTTCCATCGATGCACTACCTTGACGAAGAACGTTAGTCAATTCACCAATTGACATAATCGGCCAAACAATCATTCCTAAATACATTTGGAAGGCAACAATGTCACCAACCGATAGCTGTCCTTTGGAGACTAGGTAAGCCCCATAACCAAACGAAATCAAGTTGCTCACTGACAGGGTCACTTTTGTGAGCGGCGAGAATAAAGCATTGGCATCTGCAACGCGATTATTCTTGGCTAGCATACTTTCCGTTTGCTGGCGGAATTTTTCGACATAGTCATCCTCTTTCACGTAAGCTCTAATCACGCGGATACCATCCACCACTTCTAGTACGTCATTATTCAGTGACGAAAAGGCATCTTGAGCTGCTGTGTAACGTTTCTCAACAATGTTCCCCAACTTACCAAACAAGTAAGCTAAGACCGTTAATGGTAATAAACTGAAAAATGTTAGCTTCCACGAGACAGACAAGCCCATCATAAGAATGATGACTGCTAAAAATAAAGTCGCATTCATTAATACCATCATGCCATAACCCGCTGTATCGGCAATCGAACGGACATCTTGCGTTGCACGAGCCATTAAGTCACCAGTACGGAATTTTTCATAAAAGCTCGCTCTCATTTTTAAAAAGTGACTCATTAATTTTGATCGCATTTGTGCTTGGAGTTTAGCAGCGCCTGTGAATAGATAATAGGACCAGATAAATTCTAATAGATAAGCACCAATTAAACTAATTAAAAATAATAGCCCAAACAAACGTAGGGCAGACCCTGTGAGTTCATCTTTAATAATGGCATCAATAAGTTGCCCGATAATATAAGGAATGAAGACACTGAATCCGTTACTGCCGATCATGGTTAGTAATGACACCACGTAATCGAATCGATTTTCTTTAAAAAAATCTTTTAACTTAAACATCACATTAAACATAACTTGAACTTCCCTCATTTCTACCTTCCATGAAACAAGACTTAAAATTGGACGCAAAAAAGCGCAATCCGTCCTTAAACAGATTGCGCCTACTAATTCGTTTAGCTTATAGTACGCCCATTAAATGTCTTCGTGGAAGGAGGTTAATAAATATTTGATTTGTTGTAAATTCATAGTCATAACAATCATTGTAAACCCTCCTTTTCTTAGTCTTTCTACAGTCTAATCGTTTTCAAACATTAGTACAAGCCTTTTATTAAAAAATAGTAAAAGTTTTTTTCATTTTCTTTGAAATATCTGATAAAATCAGAAGAAATACGTTAGTTGAAACAAGGAGATGTAAGCATGTATCATTGGTCAAACCTTTCCAAACATTATCCAGCTTCTAGTATTCGCAAGATGGCGAAGCTGGCGCGTCAGTTTGACGACACGATTATGTTGACAATGGGAGAACCTAATTTTGAAACACCTGATTTTATCAAACAGACAGGTATAGAAGCAATCGAACAAAATCGGACACATTACGGGGACAATGTTGGGGAAGATACCTTTCAGGTCGCCGTTTCAAAAAAATATTCGGAGATGACTGGCTTTGCTTTTTCAAAAGATGAGGTCATGGCTTCCTTTGGTGCAACGGAGGGCATCTTGCTCGTTATGATGTCTGTTTTAAATCCGGGTGACGAGGTATTGATTGCTAATCCTCACTATCCGAACTACTTAGGCCAAATTATGGGATTAGGCGCAAAGGTTGTCGAAGTGCCTGTTTATGAAGAAAATCAGTTTAAAATTCAAGCAAAAGATATTGAAGCTGCCATTACGGATCGAACAAAGCTACTAATTATTAATTCGCCAAACAATCCGATGGGCTCTATTTTAGATCAAGCTGAGATGGAAGCTATTGTGGCCGTTGCTGATAACCATCACATTACAATTTTGTCTGATGAAGTTTATGAAAGTATCATGTACGATGGTAAGGAACACTTTAGCTTATTCCAAATTCCTGCTGCCAAAGACCGTCACTTTATCGTTAATAGTTTCTCAAAAACGTATGCCATGACGGGTTGGCGTGTCGGTTACGTGGTCGGCAATGAAGCTGCTATTGAACGGATGGCTGAATTTAGAGAGGGTATTGGCTTTTGTGTGCCGCCTTTTATTCAGGATGCTGCTGTTGAAGCATTAAACTCCGATCAAGCTATTGTTAAGGACTATTTAATGGCCTATGACCGCAGACGTCATGTGATTGTAGATGGTTTAAATGCTATCCCTGGTTTCCATTGTTTAAAAACAGAAGGTGCATTCTATGCTTTTCCAAATATTCAAGCTTTTGGAGAATCGTCACAAGACTTCGCAATGGAATTATTACAAGAAACCCATGTTGCCATGACACCTGGTTCGGCTTTTGGTTCTATGGGAGAAGGCTATCTCCGCATCTCCTTTGCCCAATCTGAAGAGGTGCTTCAAGAAGCCGTTGAACGCATTCATCAGTACATATTAAGGGCCTATCCTGAACTCGTTTAAAAAAATAAACAGGAGAGTGGGAAAAAAGGCGTTTAGCCCCGAATCGTTGGACCGAAAAAACGCAGGGTGGTCGTAGACCATCCGAGTATTATTCGGGAAACGCATGTCGGGGCTGCCTTTTTGAGCACATTTGCGCAACAATTATTCGTATATAAAAAAGGGACTGGCGTTATTTCCCAGTCCTCTGTTTTAGTTTGTATGAATAGAGTCAAATGTTGCTCTGACTAATGAACCTAAATCTGTTGGAGAAAGTTCCATTTGCAGCCCTCTTCTACCGGCTGACACAGTAATTGTTTCATAATTTAAGGCGGATTGATCAATATACGTTGGCAATAGTTTCTTCATACCAACTGGTGAACAGCCACCTCGGATATAGCCCGTTAGTTCTTCTAAATCATGGACATGCAGCATCTCTACTTTTTTATTGCCGCTTACCTTAGCGATTTTCTTTAAATCCAGTTCTGTATGACTCGGCATAACTGCCACTAAGGGCCCAGTCTTATTGCCCACTGCTACAAGTGTTTTAAAAATACGCGCAGGATCAACATTTAGAATCTCTGCTACCGCTTCACCTGAGACATGCTCGTCTTTCCAGGGGTACTCATGTTCCGTATAGGCAATCTTTTTTTGTTCAACAATACGAATAGCATTGGTTTTGGCTTTTTTCTTAGCCATCTCATCACTCCTAATAAAGGCTTATTTATTAGCTAGCTTGCGCTCTTTCAAGCCCATTAAAAAATGATAGGCGTATTGGGTAAAGGTAATAATAGCTAAAATAGCTGTTATAAATTGAATAATGGTTGCGCCCGGCAAGCTTAAAACGGCGAAAATGATGGTAACGAAGACCAACACGGTTGTTGTTTTTCCGAAAATGTTGGCAGACATAATCATCTTGGGTTTCATGCTGACCATAATAATACCTAATAAAATTTGACAAAGCTCTTTCACTAAAATAATCCAGAAAAACCATTTTTCTAACATGGTAATATCTGATAAGGAATAGAGAACAGAAACTTGCATCATCTTATCTGCAAAGGGATCCGCCACCGTTCCAAACTTCGAAACGACCTGATATTTCCGAGCTAGAAAACCATCGAGCACATCAGTAATACTCGCCACTACAAAAATAGCTAGTGCTAGTAACAGGGCATGTTCAGTTTCTGAATAAAACACCATAAAATAAACCGGAATTAGAAGCAAACGGATAAACGTTAATATGTTAGGAACATGTTTCATTAGCTACCTCCTTTTTAGCTTTTTTAATTGTTTCTTCATTTTATCTGAAAAGCTTTTATTTCATAAATCATACCACAAAGTCATTAAATCATTATAAAGATTTGTGCTATCTCGAACATTTTCGATATTTTATTTCATCGCATTACGTTAGTATGTTAGACTTATCTTAAGAATTTTTAATGATTTGGAGGAACATAAAGATGTTAGAAGTGAGAAGCCTTTCCAAGTCTTTTGGGAAGTTAAAAGCAGTTGACGATGTTAGTTTCACCATTGAAGACGGCGAAATTATGGGGATGATTGGCCAAAATGGTGCTGGTAAAACGACCACTTTTCGCCTCATTCTCGATTTCTTATCGCCTGATAATGGGCATGTCTTATGGAATGGTAAGCCGTTGACAAAAAATGAATATAATAGTGTAGGCTACTTGCCCGAAGAACGTGGTTTATATCCAAAAGTTTCAATTGAAGAGCAATTAATTTATTTCGCTCAGCTTCGCGGAAAACCAAAAAAAGAAGTGAAGCCACAAGTCGATTATTGGATGGATAAATTTCAAGTTAAAGGAAAAAAATCAGATAAGGTCAAAACGCTTTCTAAAGGAAATCAACAAAAGGTGCAACTCATTGCAACGTTACTCCATCAACCGAAATTGGTTATTTTAGATGAACCGTTTAGCGGATTAGATCCTGTTAATGCTTCTTTATTAGAAGAAGGTATCAAAGAGCTAAGAAAAAATGGCTCTTGTGTCATTTTCTCCAGCCATGATATGAATAATGTGGAAGAAATTTGTGACCACCTCATCATGCTTCGCAACGGCAAGCAAGTGTTACAAGGATCGGTTTCCGATATTAGGGAGCAATTTGGACGAACAAAACTCTTTTTAGATACACCGATTCCAACTAATATTCTACAAGCCATGCCAGGTGTGAAGCGTATTAGTGAAAATTCTGATGGCTTTAAAGTTATTGATTTAGAGGTCCCAGCTTATGGACGAGAAATTTTCAAAGAGGTCACTAAAAACGGCTATATTGCTACTTTTAGCCAACAGCCACCAACACTTGATGAAATTTTCCGTATGAAAGCAGGTGAACTGGATGAATAAGTTTTGGATTATTGTGGGTCAAGTTTATAAAAAGAATGTTAAATCAGTTGGCTTTATTACAATGATGCTCAGTCCGATTATTATGATTGGGATTATAGCAGCCATTATTTACTTTATTGGTAATCGTTTCGATTCGGTACCTACTATTGCTGTTATCAGTGATTCTCAAGAAATTCAGCAAGTGTTCCAGGCCGAAGAAGAGCAATTTGTAGTGGATGAGAGCTTGTCAACCTTGGAAGACGCTCGTACAGCAATTGAATCCGAAATCATTGATGCTTATTTGTCAGTCAGCACGGCTAACAACCATGTCACAGCAGATTTCGTTGAAGTTTCAGGGCTTGATTCACTTGACCTTAACTATATCACGTCCCTTCTAGCTGCTGTTCAGCTTGACTTACAATCACAGGCATTGGGCCTTTCTTCTGATGACATGATGGCTTTAAACACACCACCTACGGTTAAAAGCTCAACAGTAGCAGTTGACGACGGCAACATTATTGAAAATGACAATATAGATGAAGCCATCAAGACTGGCGCTGCCTACTTTATCTGTATTGCTATTTTCATGTTTATCATGACCTATTCCAGTATTATCGCAGAAGAAATTGCATCTGAAAAAGGCACACGCATTATGGAAATTGTTCTTTCTAGTGTGTCGTCGACCACCCACTTTTTTGGTAAGTTGACTGCTATTTTTCTAATTTGTTTAACCCAAATTGCTTTTTATGGGCTGATTTTCGCAGTTGCCCTTCAATTTGATTTTATTCAAAATCTGATTCCAAGCGACTTGGATATCATCAATCTGTTGAGTGGCATGGTAGGGGTTGCTTTATTCTATTTTGTTGCCGGCATTGTTCTTTTTGCTGTAATAGCAGCCTTCTTAGGGTCAATGGTAACCAAGATTGAAGATGTGTCCAAAGCTGTTACACCGATTATTTTTATTGCTTTAGCAGGCTTTTATGGTGGGATGTTTGCCTTTGCGAGTACGACAAATCCTATTATTAAGATTGGCTCACATATTCCATTCTTTTCACCATTTATTATGCCCTTCCGAATTGCAGCAGAGACGGTATCAAATGTTGAGGTCGGTATTTCCATGCTAGTGATGGTTGCCTTTACTATATTAGTGACCTTTATTTCACTGTTACTCTATCGCTCTAATGTTTTAATCTACTCAGAAAGTAATATGTTCAAAATTATTAAGACGTCCATTCGAAATGTTAAAAATGACCGCAAAAAAACACAGCAAGTCGAGAGTTAATCACTACTCGTTCTCACTGCGTTTAGCCATTTGTTGTCGCATGGCTGCGAGCTGTTCATCAGCATTGGGATTACGTCTCACGGTAAAGCGTTTAGGGACAGGATCATAGCCACCTTTAATAAAGGGGTGGCAGCGAAGAATACGAGCTGTCCCCATAATAGTGCCCTTAATCGTGCCATGTTGGTTTAAGGCATTAATCATATAAGTGGAGCAAGTGGGATAATACCGACAGCTCGGTGCAAAAAGAGGTGATATATGACTTTGATAACCTTTGACACCTTTAATCATTAATTTTCTCATTCTTATCGTTCCCTTTTATTAAAAATAGAGGTTCAGGTCCGTCGACTTGAACCTCTATTTTACTTTTCTATTTTTCTAATCGTAGTCGATTAATAAACTGTTCAACTCGAACAAAGGCTTCTTTTAACTCTTCAATTGAATAGGCATAAGAAATACGGATAAATCCTTCTCCCGATTCACCAAAGGCACTACCTGGAACAACAGCAACCTTTTCTTCTTGAACTAAGCGAGTCGCAAATTCTTCTGATGTCATTCCGAATTCTGAAATATTTGGGAATACATAAAAGGCACCGTAGGGATCAAAACAAGGTAGCTTTAAGCGATCAAGCACATCGATTAGGAAACGACGACGTTGATCGTAGCTTTCTCTCATTTCTGCAACCTCTTTATCACAGTCACGAATCGCCACAATACCGGCATACTGGCTTGAAGTTGGAGCCGCCATGATAGCAAACTGATGGATTTTAGTCATTTGCTCCATAATAAGAGCAGGAGCTGCAGCGTAACCTAAGCGCCAGCCTGTCATCGCAAAACTCTTCGAAAAGCCATTAATGACAATAGTACGCTCACGCATACCTGGTAAGGACGCAATGCTGACGTGTTCATTTTGATAAG
Source organism: Jeotgalibaca sp. PTS2502 (assembly GCF_001975685.1). Lineage (NCBI taxonomy): Bacteria > Bacillati > Bacillota > Bacilli > Lactobacillales > Carnobacteriaceae > Jeotgalibaca > Jeotgalibaca sp. PTS2502. Next base: position 2,137,828 of record NZ_CP019433.1, on the reverse strand, counting down.
ATAACTCACTATAGATTTCATCACTCAAAACAAACAAGTCATGTTTTTTAATCACTTCGGCAATGGCTTCTAAGTCTTCTTTTTCCATAATAGCACCAGTTGGATTGTTTGGATAAGATAATATAACAATTTTAGTTTTATCCGTAATCGCTGCTTCTAATTCATCCGGCATCAAACGGAACTGATTTTTTTCTTTTAATTGAAGGCTGACCGGTACACCGTCTGCTAAAACAACACAAGGTAAATAGGATACATAACATGGCTCAGCAATAATCACTTCATCACCGGGGTCCAACATGGCACGTAACGCTAAATCGATTGCCTCACTGCCGCCTACCGTAACCAGAATCTCATCCTTTGCCTCATATGACAATTGATAGCGACGATTAAGATAATGACTGATTTCTTGTCGAAGCTCTAAAAGACCCGCATTTGCCGTATAAAAGGTATTCCCTTTTTGCAAGGTATACATTCCTTCATCACGAACAATCCATGGTGTATCAAAATCTGGCTCACCTACCCCTAAGGAGATAACGCCCGGTATTTCGTTAGCAATTTCAAAAAAACGACGGATACCGGATGGCTGAATCGTTTGTACTTTTTGGCTTAGTGGGTTTCTCATGGGGAAACCACCATCCGTTTGTCTTTATCTTCATCCACAAACAAAGTGCCGTGGTCTTTATAACGTTTTAAAATAAAATGAGTTGAGGTTGATTGGACCTCTTCAATAGTAGACAAGCGACGTGCCACAAAAGAAGCAATATCCTTCATCGGCGCTTTTCTCATTTCAACTAATAAATCATAGGCACCTGACATCAAGTAAACAGCGTCTACTTCAGGAAAGTGATAAACGCGTTCCGCGATTTTATCGAACCCTGCCCCTCTTTGCGGATTAACTTTTAATTCGATAACAGCAGAAACTTCATCATCATTAGCTTTATCCCAGTTAACCAGCGTATGGTAGCCACAAATAATCTTACGTTCTTCCATATCCTTTAAGGCATGGACAACATCATCCGTTTCCAAACCCAGCATAATCGCAATTTCTTCCGCAGTTAGGCGGCTGTTCTTCTCAATGACTTTTAGAATTCTTTCATTCATTTCATGGCTCATTGTTTTTATCCCTTTCAGCAGCTGCAGTTATAGGTTTTAAATATCTTTCATATTATCACTTCAAACAAGGCGGCGCAATCTATGCGTGTATAAAAAAATGTAAAGTTTCGTAACTCCTACAGAACAAAACACCCACTAGGCTGGGTAGGCCTATGTACCGACCCCCAAAAGTTTAGATTTTACTCTAACTTTTGGGGGTCGGTACCACAATCAAAACGAGTGGGGAATTTTTATTTTTTTAACCAAGGGTATTTTTTCAAGACTAACCGTTTGTGTGTAGTAGTCGGCTTGACGTAAGTGTTCAACAATTTCAGGAAGATTTAACTTTGTGACGAGTTCATCAATTGCTTCGATTCCTTCATCAGCTAATTCATCTCGTTGTTCTGCAGTTTTTAAGAGAGGTGTTACCATATGGGTACTGGCTTCGTTAAAATAATAGCCAATTGCTCCCGACTGCATGGCATACTTGGTCAGCTTGCTTGCTGGTGGTTCTTGCATACCTGTCATCATCTTATTAACGTCATAGGTAACCGAATTAGACTCTGGTACATTTAGTGGAACATCATCCAAACGGTTTAATATTTTATAGGCACCAATTGAGATGCAGTGTTCCCCTTCCTGTTGGTGTCCCTCCCGCAAAAAAGTAAGGCAGATTATGTAAAACAAGACCATCTGAAACTTCGGCCATCTTCAAAGCCATTGCCTCAGCTAATACCGTTTCAGCATCCACTGGCAAGGCACCGTGTGTTTCGGTTACTCCAACTGGAATATAAATCAAATCATTGTGGTCTAAATAATCTTCAATTTCACCTTTGTTAACTTTGATAAAAAACGTGTGCGCATGATAAAAACCTTCTACTCATTATTTACCTGGAACAAGCACCGTCAGATGTTGCGGTAAAATCATTAGATCTAATGGCAAAGCATCCCCTTCATCACCATCTACATTAGCGGTCATCTCTATATCGTTTTTAATCGCAATGTGTCCTTTTTCAAAGGCACGATAGACAATCTGTTGGTCATCTGTTACTTCACCTGAGAACACTTTTGGCAACAGCGCTAATTTATCCAGTAGCTTGTTACCCTTCAATAAGGTGAGATGTAGTTTACCGTCATCAACTTTTGCTTGAGGAACTAACTTTTCAAAACCACCTACTGAATTTGACAACGAAACTAATAGAACCATCGATTCTTCCACAAGTTCCTCGCCGTCTATTGTTAAGTGGAATGTGAAAGACTCACTTTCTCTCAGAGCCTTTGCCCCTTCCATAAAGTAGGCGAAAGCACCGAAGCGTGTTTTTTGATCAGGATCCACATTGGATACCGCACGAGGAATAACACCTACTGCTACAACATCAATAAAATAATGTTCGTTGATTTTACCAACATCCATCTTTTCTTTCTTAAGATGGCGTAACTCTTCAATCGCTTCTTCTGGGTTCATGGAAATGCCTAGAGCTCGTCCTAAGTCGTTAACTGTTCCTAATGGAATAAAACCAAAATCAGGACGGTAGTCTTCCTCTGCCAAACCACTTACACCTTCGTTAACCGTGCCATCGCCTCCCATAACAAAAACGGCATCGATATGGTTTCTTGCAGCTGTCTTAGCAAAGTCCTCCGCATCACCTGCTTTTTGGGTCTCTTTAACGGTTACCTGATCATATTGCTCCTTGAGTATCTCAGCTACTTTTGTTGCATATTCCGTAGCCATCTCTTCACCAGAAGATGGGTTTACAATCAATAATGCTTCTGTCATTCGTATCGCTCCTCTTAGAAAAAGTCATTAAATCGTGGGTTGCCATATGGTATCGCTGCTTGCCAATATTTCGCTTGTTGGTCTGTGACTTCTGCGTAACCAAACTGACGATACCAATCAAGACTTTGATAGCCCGCCATCAGGGCTGAAAAAGGTCCAATCGCCATTTTCAGTAAGCTATCATCCTGAACAGCTAACACCTTTTTAACCTGACCATCTGTATCAATTTTAAAGACAGCTTGATTCCAATCAGCATGAGGATCTTCAATACTCACATAAAGTGGTTGATGTCGTTTTTTAAAGGCGTAGTCTTTTAAAAAAGCTTCTACATCAACAATTCGAATCATCATATCATAGAATCCGCTGCGTTCGAAAACAGGCTCTTTTAGATGGAATGCTAGTGAATCTCCAAGAGAAGACTTACCCACAACTGTTGAAATTTGGGATTGATGCGACTGAATATATTGCCATAATACCCGCATAGCGTGACCATTCGCCACATGAAAATCCGTTATTTCTAGCTGAGGTTTGTTCCAAACATAACGGACATAGCCATCCACTTCTCCCATTTGGTTGAGACTCACTCCAAAATGATCAAAGGGTTCCCTTAATCTAAGGCGATTCCACCACCTATCATCACGAACCATATAGCCATTGGTTTGTTCAACGATTGTTTGATGAAAGGCTTTAATTTTAGGTAAGCAGTCGTCACAGTTATCACTCTCATAATCAAAGCGAACAACTCGCCCACTCGCTTCTTGGCGAAGAGCCATTTTCTCAACGGGAATGCTATAGTTGCTATTCTCAAAAAAGACTTCATAACCAAAATGACGGTAAAACCCTATTGAAAAGGGACTTAAAACCGATAGGATTTGACCATCTTTCTTCATTTTTTTAAATGCCGCTTGCAACAAGCCCTTGGTCACACCACCTTGACGGTATTCAGGATAGGTAGACACCATTGCGATGCCCCCCATTGGATATCTATGACCAAATACATTCATTTCTAGTGGATGAATGAGTAACTGACTAGCTAATTCCTTTCCATCATAGCCACCTAACCCAGCCCCTATTTCTAACCATGGTCCAATATCATCCATATGGTCAGCTTCATGACGTTTAACAAAACAGTAGTCTTTTAACTTTACAACTTGATCTAAATGCTCAGTGGGAATCAGTTTATAGTCCATCATTTGGCTCCTTTAAAAAGAGATATCATTTACAGCTCTTCAATAGTTGTAGAGTACATTTGTCGACTTTCTTCTAATTTATCTTCAATTTCAATTTTTATAGCAAGCTTTGTTTTTATCGTATTAAATGCATTTTTTATGTTAGTCTCTGAATTTACACCTAGTTCTATTAAGTCTTTTTCTTTATTCCAAGAACTATAGCAATAATTTATAAATTCTTCACTAGGATTCTCAAGTAATGCATCTATAATTCTCTCGACGTTTTTATAAACTGTTACCATTTTAGGGTATTTAACATTAGAGTCATTATTTAAGTCAGCTTTGCCCCCTGCTGTAAAATGATCTCTAAGAGATGAGGAGATAATAAAATACCTATTCAAAAAATAATCTTCTACATTAAAATAAATTGCTCGTTTCCTAAAAAGGTCAGTTGGAAATAAAACAAAAGCTTCCGCTATAAGTTTTTTCTTTTGATTTTCATCTAGGCTTGAGAACCTTTGAGGCAAAATATTATCTTCATCTTTATTAATCTGTAATGGAATATACCATTTATCCTTTTCTTTATTTTTATTAGCAAAGTACTCTCTTAATAAAAGATTTTTTTTATTATTATCAAATTTCCTAAACTCTTCATATGAAACCTCTAGTTCAGAAAAAAAACTCTCTTCTCTTGTATTCATATCTATTAAAAACCGAGGTGAATGAGTTACAGCAATACTACTAATAATATTACTGTACTTATTAATTCTAACTTCTAAATTGGCCTTATTCTCATTTTTTTTAGGTTTTCTTCCAAAAATAACATAGATATCGTCATAAGCATTCTCTTCCTTATTTGAAATACTTTCAAATACACTATTTGCATTTGAACTCCAACTTCCACTTGCAGAAAACTTTACTTCTAGACCTATATTTTTATCATTAATAACTACAGTCAAATCAGGAAACGCATGTTTCCCATTATCATTAAATGAAAAATCATATATTTTCTGTAAGTACTTTAAAACTTCTTTCACGATTTCTTCGAAAGCTAGACCAGTTTCACAATTTGAATAATGCTCATTGCTTTCGATAGCTGTAATCAATTCATCAAATAAATTTTTATAATTATTTCTTTGCAACTCTATCTACCTCCTCATTGTTAAATGCAATCAAGTCCTCTATACTAATAGAGCGATCACTCATATTATTTAAGCAAATTAAGATTGAATTAAGGGTATTTATTTCTATTCTCTTTGTAATGCCATTACACATATCATTTATTGTATTTGGTCTAATTCCACTACAGACAGAGAAACGATTTCTACTAATTTTTAATTCTTTAAGTAGCTCATCGAGATTAAAAGTTATAATTTTAATCACCTTCTTCTTGATTTATAACTCCAGAAGTTATAAAATGATAGTAGTTATTGTATAAAATGATTATCATACTTATTATAGGTTAAAATGAAAAATATAGAAATAGGTGGATTTATGTATAAAGTAGTATCTTTATTTAGTGGTTGCGGAGGCTTAGACCTTGGTTTAGAGGGCGGATTTATTGATGTTGCCACTAAACGTAAACTCCCTAAAACGGGGCTAACAACTATATTTGCTAATGATATTCGTCCAGGTGCAAAAATAGCCTGGGAAAATTACTTTAAAAGAGATGACATCTATCATCTAGATAGCATCGTTGACCTTATCCATCAGCATAGGGAAGGAAAATTCACTTTTCCTAAAGCAGATATTGTTACTGGCGGATTTCCTTGTCAGGATTTCTCAGTTGCTGGTAAAAGACTAGGTTTTAATAGCTCTGTTTCACATAGTGGAAATAAGTTTAAAGAAACCGAAATTGAAGAGGCGTCTGTAAAGAATAGAGGGCAATTATATATGTGGATGATGGAGGCAATAAACATTATACAGCCTAATATATTCATTGCTGAAAACGTTAAAGGTTTAACAAATTTAGATGATGTATATAAGATAATCAAAAATGACTTTTCATCATTGGGCTATAAGGTTTTTACAAAAGTTGTAAATGCTAAACATTACGGAGTAGCACAAAATCGAGAGCGTGTAATTTTTATGGGGTTTAAATCAGAGGCTCTAGTAACAGAAGATATTAACCCATTTCCAACCCCACTATATAGTAACGATTCTTTTATTTCTGTAAAACAAGTTTTACAGGATTTACCTGAGCCAGAATTTTCCTTAGACCCTTCTCAAAAATCATACAGCAAGGCCAAGTATTATGGGAATAAAGTACAAGGACAAACTGAAGTTAAATGGAATGGTGTCGCACCAACAATTAGAGCTGAACATCACGGTAATATAGAATTTAGACGTTTATCTAAAGAGCATGGTGGTGTTACACTAGATGGTGAAGAAAGAAGACTTACAGTTCGAGAATGCGCAAGACTTCAATCTTTTCCTGATGAATACGAATTTGTTCAAAATGGTGTTAGCGCATCGGAAGCATACAAAATCATTGGTAATGCTGTTCCCCCTGTATTAGCATACAATATAGGAATGCATATTTCTAAAAATTGGAGCACATGGTTTACTACTGAGAAAAAAGCTAATCATGAACAAATCCCTCTATTCTTAGCTGAATAAGTTAAATATATATATAATCATGTCTACTATTATTTTTAATGGTAGGCATTTTTCCTTATTGCTCACGGTCATTTTTGAATACACATAGCCTTTACAACATTCATAACCTATGCTCTAATTATTTTATATGAGAATAGATGGAGGTTATATTTTGACAAAAGAACCATTAAAAATGGATAGTCTCTTTGATTTAAAAAGTTTGAGCCAACCCCTTATGTGGGGAGAGCTCGTTTTTTACCTTGAGACGATTGCTAATAAAGAAGAGAACTCTTACACATCAGCTATTTACAGCTACAACCTAAAAACCAAAGAACGCCGACAATGGGGAGATGGTGGGAACAAGCAACTTCATTTGCAACTGTCACCCAACAAAAAATATCTCTCTTATTTAAGTAATAATCATAACGATAAGAAAATGCAAGTTATGATTATGCCGCTAGATGGCGGGAGTGCTTTTACCTTAACAACTGAAAAAGAAGGCGTTTCTCACTATATGTGGGCCGACAATTCAAGTGCCATTTTCTACCAAACGACAATCTTAACTAAAAAGGACGGCCAGACACAGTCGTCAGAAAAGAAACTGCCCGCGCCAACTGAGATTAATAAACTAACTTACAAATTAGATGGTGCAGGTATACTCCCTCAAGACCGTCATCATTTAGTCAAGAGAATCAGCGTCGCAAGTCAAAACGTTGAAACCTTACTTGAAGAAAGTCATCCCGTTCGCTTGTCTTATGTAGCAAAAGACGAGAGTTATTTATTATTGAATGACGATTTAAATCGTGACGATGAATGGTCTTATGGAAGTACGATTTACTATTATGACTTAAATACAAAAACACAACGTTCACTGACAACAACTGTTCCAAAAGGAAGCTTCTATTTTGCAGCTATGTCTGATCAAGAAGATTATCTCTTATTAGTCGGAAATGATTTCGAGCATGCCTTTGTATCCTTAAATAAGCTTTATGGTTACGATATGGTTTCACATGAATTAATCTGTTTAACTGATGATTTAGATGTAGAAGTATTGGATACGATTGTTGCAGATTTCCAGCAAGGCGTGCAAGGGATTCGTCCGACTTGGCTAACAGATTCTGAATTCCTCTTCCCAGCCACTCACCATGGTAAAATCCAACTATACAAAGGGGATCGACACGGTCATACCACCTTACTCTTTGATGAACAACTTCATCTTACAGATGGCAGTTTGTCGCAAGACGGCCAGCAGCTAGTTGTCACTTACTCCTCTTTAACAGAAACAAGTGCGTTGGCAGTCATTGACTTGGCTAGCGGCCATCTTGACCGTTTGTACCAGCCTAACCAAACTTATTTTGAGTCTCATGCTGTAGTAGAACCGGAGCGCTTTTGGTTTAAAGGTGCTGATCAGTGGGATATTCAAGGCTGGTACTTACCGCCTGTTGAGAAGCGGGACAATCACCCTGCTATTTTGTATATCCACGGTGGCCCACAAGTCTGTTATGGGGAATCCTTCTTCCATGAAATGCAAGTATTGGCTGGACAAGGTTACGGTGTTATTCTATTGAATCCACGTGGCGGCAACGGCTACGGCCAGTCATTCGTTTCGTCTATTCTGGGTGATTATGGTCATAAGGATTACGAGGATTTGATGTTAGGAACGACTCATGTGCTAAATGAACATCCTGAAATTGACAGCTCTAGTCTCTATGTGGCTGGTGGTAGTTATGGTGGTTTTATGACCAACTGGATTGTTGGTCATACGGATCGTTTCCGTGCCGCTATTTCGCAACGGTCGATTTCTAACTGGATTTCATTTTATGGAACGAGTGATATCGGTGCTTTCTTTGTGGAATTCCAATTGCAACGCGATTTATCAGATGTAGAAGGTCTGTGGAAGATGTCGCCACTTGCCCATGCTCACCAAGCTACAACACCATTATTATTGATGCACAGCGAACAAGATTTACGTTGTCCAATGGAACAAGCTGAGCAATTTTATGTGGCTATGAAGAAAAATCATGTTGATACGAAATTAATTACCTTCCCGCAATCTAATCACGGCTTGTCACGAGACGGTCTTCCTAATCTGCGGATGAGCCGCTTTGACGCCATGATGGCTTGGTTGGATACTTATCAGTAATAATCCTAATTGATAAGAAAAGCGGACAAGTCCGCCTTGGCCTATGAAAAAATAGGAAATTTGACCCTGAATGAGCAGCGAAGCGCGCAATGGGGCAAATTTATCTTTTTTTCAGTAGGCCAGGACTTGGGAGCTAGACATTGATGGCTGAACTTATAATCCCCTAGTCTATAAAAAAGCATGTCCTCTCCTAACTGGGAGAAGTCATGCTTTTTGTCTAGGTTATTGAAAAATATAGCTAGTCGTTATCTAGTTGTCCAGATTCGTAGTCAGCTGTTAACTCAACAACTAGCTTGGTTAAGACGAAGAGTGCTAGTAAGTTAGGGAGAACCATCAATCCATTAAACAAATCAGCCAACGCCCAAACTAAATCCACTTTCAATCCACTACCGACAGCAATAAAAGCTGCCACTAATAGGCTATATAGCGGAATCGCTTTACGTCCGAAGAGGTATTTTACATTTGCTTCACCGAAAAAGTACCAACCGATAATGGTGGCAAAAGCAAAGAAAAATACGCTGATTGCGACAATACTGTAGCCCCAATCACCAAAAACTTTTGAAAAAGCTACTTGCGTCAATTCAATCCCTGTTGTTGCGCCATCGAGTGATCCCGTTGTTAAAATCACTAAAACAGTCATCGGTAATAAGACAATCGTATCAATAAAAACGCCCATCATCGCAACCAGTCCTTGTTCACACGGATGGTTTACCCGAGCTAATGCATGTGCGTGAGGTGTTGACCCCATTCCTGCTTCATGAGTAAATAAGCCACGTGACACCCCAAAGCGAATCGCTTGCTTGACAGAAACACCTAACACCCCGCCTAAGACAGCTTCAGGTTTAAAAGCACCCACAAAAATCATTTGAAAACTAGCCGGTACCGCTTTAATATTAATGCCAATAACGATAAAACAAGCAATCGTAAAAAAGACGGGACTGGGAAATAACTAGCCTTAAATAAAAAAAGCGTAATGAAATAATCATAATTCTGATTGTTTCATTGCGATTTTTATTTTTCACTGGATTTTTGTAAAAAGCTTCCGCTTTTCTTCTAGCCTCAAGGGCTAGTTTTGTAAGATTCATGCTCATAAGCATGATCCCGATGTCATTATGAACGGCTTGCTTGCCTCTGACATGAGTTCTGCGCATGCCAAATACACCTTTCATACGACCAAAAACAGTTTCTACGTCGATTTTTCGTTGTGCGTAGATTTCTTTTCCACGATCGCTCTCAAGGCTTTCTTTTACATGCTGCTTGAAGTATTCCCAGTTATAGTTGACCGCTGTCTGGCGCTGGGCACCTTTCGGTGTCTTGGCTAATTGATTGCGCGACTCGTCCTGTTGTTCCACATCAGCCTTGTATACTTTAAATTGTCTTTGAAAACCATTCTTATCATTTCGCGTACTGTAATGCGAGAAACTAAAGCGTACACCGTCTAAATCTGTATAGGCATCCTCGATCTCGTCATAATCCCAGTTATAGCGGTGTTTAGGATTAGAGCGATAGGCTTTAGTGTTTTCTTTATGATACATGCCGTATGGGATGAGCGGAACCTTACCAAAGGTATCCAGAACCGCCTCGTAATTTTCTTCGCTGCCATAACCGGCATCTGCAGCGATATACGTGAATAAATCCAACGTTTGAATGGATTCCAAAAAAGGGATAAACGTGCGTGTATCCGTCGGATTTGAAAAAATATCATAGGCGATGACAAACTGATTGCTCGATGCGACCTGAAGATTATAGCCCGGTTTCAACTCACGGTTCTTCATCGGATCTTCTTTCATGCACATGAACGTTGCGTCCGTATCTGTTTTAGAGAAACTGTTTCGGTCTTCAAATGTGGCGTTTGCTTCTTCATAGCGTTGCTTACGCGGTAAGAAATCTTTTTTACATTTATTCCGGTATTTTTTGAGGATGCGACGACGTCGCTTCTGTTCCGAACCACCTTTAGGAACCACTTTTTCTTCTGTAATCGCAGCTTCGACGGCCACAAGTTCCTTGTCGAGAGAACCGATTATTTCTTTAATACCTTCTGCTGTTTTCAATGTCTCTTCCGATAAAGCGAGGTTTACTTTTGCTTGGACGAGTTCATCATACAATTTCGAAACGTTATCATTGAGTTTTGCTTCATAGCGTTCGATTGCTTTCTTCCAAGTAAAACTATAAATATTTGCATCGGCTTGTATCTTCGTACCGTCGATATATAACGCATCTTCGTGAATCAAGCCGTTGTCACTCAAGAGTGTTGTGAAAAGAATGAAGGCATACTTAATAAGCTTTGATGCATGCTCGCTTGAACGGAAATTGTTGATTGTCTTGTAGCTAACAGAAGTGTCGCCTGTCAACCACTTCATGGGAATCGATTCTTCATTCATGCGTTCCATTTTGCGTCCGGAAAATGTGGTGCGGCTATAGGCAAATAAGCACATCTTCAAAAGCATCGCGGGATGAAAGGCAGGGCGACCTGTATGAGACGTCTCTTCCAGGAGAAATTCCGAAGGAATCGAATCGACGAAACGGCTGATGAGGCGTGCTTCGTGATCACTCGGGATTGTAAAATCCAATTGTAGTGCTAAGGCCGTCTCCATTGTGTTATAATTTTGATACATGGTGAGTCACTCCTTTGGTTTTTGGTCGTACTTAAATTATAAGGTATTTGGCTCACTATGTCTTTTAAAACAATAAAATCCCCAACTCCTTCAATTTAGAAAGAGTTGGGGATTTTCTTTATTCAGGGACTGAGTTTTTTCCCAGTCCCACAATCTTCTCTGTTACAGCAGCAACCCGCTGAACGCCACCAATAAAAACAACTAGTGCCATGACAGCCATCACGGTCCCTGTTAGCCAAGGTTCAATACCAAAAGCACTCTTAACAGCGTGTCCAACTGAATTAGCTTGCACCATATTCCCCATAAATCCTAATGCCATAATAATTAAAAGAGAAAAAATAGCAGCAATCACTTTACCTAGTTTGCCTTTAAAGGCTGCTTGAATATAGTAAACTGGCCCCCCGACCAGCTCACCATTTTCCGTTGTCCGATACTTTTGAGCCAATGTTGCTTCGGCGTAAATAATAGCCATCCCTAACAAAGCACTCAACCACATCCAAAACACTGATCCCGGTCCGCCAGATACCATGGCAGTTGCCACACCAGCTAGGTTCCCAGTCCCAATTTGTGCTGAAATGGATGTCGCTAGCGATTGGAAAGATGTCATTCCTTCTTCCGCACTCGCTTTGTCTCCTTTCAACGACATTGATCCAAACGTTTTGCGAAAACTTTCTCCAAATTTTCGAAACTGAATAAATCGCAAGCGAATAGATAGAAATAATCCCATCCCACATAATAAAACAATTAATAATAAATCCCACAACCAACTATTTAGTTGTTCGACGATACCCAACACGTCACCCATTTACTCTCCCCTTTCAGGCATAGTCAAACAACTATAACTCGTTCTATTATGATTAGAATTCGATTAAAAATCAACCATAAAAATAACGCAATTGGTTTTTCCCAACCGCGTTTCTTCCTTAATCAAATAAAACGTCATTCATATCATAAAAACCTGGTTCTTTATCTCCAGCTAGCCATTTAGCACCATTTAATGCGCCAACAGCAAAAATCCGTTTCGAAAAAGCTTGGTGTTTAATTGAAATGACTTCGTCTTGTCCAGCAAAAATAACTTCATGTTCGCCAACAATACTGCCACCACGAACCGCATGGATGCCAATCTCTTTATCTTGGCGCTTGCTGACACCTTCTCGTCCATAAACAAAATCGTAGTTGAGCGTCTCATTAATGGTATCAGCAAACATTTTTGCTGTACCAGACGGTGCATCTACTTTTAAACGGTGATGTTTCTCAATCACTTCAATATCAAAGAAGTCCTTTAAAATAGGGCTATAGTCCTTCAACATCCGATTAACCAACATAACGCCTAAGCTAAAATTAGCACTCATAAGAACGGGAACTTTTTCGCTTAGAGCTGTAATTTTTGCTTGTTCTTCACTTGAAAAACCTGTTGTTGCAATTACAACGGGTACTTTGTAGTCACTGGCATATTGAACAATACTATCCAAGTTAGCCGGGTTTGAAAAATCAATCAACACTGCTAATTTTTCTTGATAGCCTGCTAAGGACTGATTTGTTTCGGGTGCAAAAACAACTAATTCGTCATCTGCTTGAATAGATTCTTCCACAACCCGTCCCATAGCACCATAACCTACTAAACCGATTTTCAAGACCATACCTCCTTATACTTGGCTAAAACAGCAACTAATTTTTGATAATTAGGCGCATCCATTTCACCAAGTGGCATTCGGAGTGGACCAACACCAAAACCTAACTCATTCATGGCGTGCTTAACTGGAATAGGATTGGTTTCATAAAATAGCGCACCGACCAAGTCTAAATAAGCAGTTTGAATTGCTAACGATTCTTGGTGGCGACCCTCTAGATAGAAGCTAACTAGATCGTGAACCTCTTTCGGCATAATATTCGCCCAAACACTAATCACACCTTTGGCACCTAAACTCAATAGTGGCACGATAATGTCATCATTACCGCTATACATAGCAAAGTCATCATTCAATAAGGGAGCCAGTTTAACGGCATAACCAATATCACCTGATGCTTCCTTTATCCCAATAATATTCGGATGTTTCGCTAGTGTCGCTACGGCTGATACAGACAGGCTACATCCTGTTCTCCCTGGCACATTGTATAAAATAATCGGAACATCAACACTATTAGCGATAGTTTCAAAGTGGCGAACCATACCGCCTTCGTTGGCACGATTATAATACGGCGTTACTACTAAGAGCATATCCGCACCATGTTCAGCAAAAGCTTTACTATTTTCTACAGCTGTTGCCGTGTTGTTGCTACCACTGCCGACAATAAGGGGCACACGTTTAGCGATTTTTTCAGCTGCAAAAGAAACTAATTGTTTCTCCTCTTCGAAAGTCATAGTTGATGCTTCACCGGTGGTTCCTAATAATACAATCCCATCTGTATGGTTGTCGATATGGTATTCAATTAATTCACCCATTTTTTCAAAGTGAATGCTGCCATCTTCATGCATAGGCGTAATAATGGCTACTAAAGATCCGCTTAACATTTCATCATCCTCCGGTTTCTATTTTAGGTCATTACGTAACAAGTCTAGGTAAGTTTGACGTTTGACAATTTCAGTTGTTTGGCCGTCTTTAACAAAAACAACTGCTGGCGTTAAACTACGGTTATAGTTGCTGCTCATTGAGTAGCCATATGCACCTGTTGCATAAACGACTAGTAAATCCCCTTTTTCAACTTTTGGTAATGCAACATCTTGGATTAAAACATCGCCCGATTCACAGTACTTTCCAGCCACTGTTACGTGTTCTGTTTTTTCTGCATCCATTTTATTGGCCACATCACAACTATATTTCGCTTGGTACAAACTTGGACGAATGTTATCTGCCATACCACCATCTACAAAATAATATGTTTTGTTTGGTGTTTGTTTTTGATAACCAATTTCGTAAAGGGTATAACCCGCTTCAGCAACTAGACTGCGTCCCGGCTCAATAATTAGTTCTTTAATGGTTAAATCTGCTGCCGTTAACGATTGGTCCAAATAACGTAATAATAGGTGCATCGTTTCCTCAATCCCTAGCGGCTTGTCGTCTTCGGTATAGCGAACACCAAAGCCACCACCTAAATTAAGGGCTAACGGTTGGTCAAAGTCGTTCAAGTAAGACACCATCTTATCAATAGCCGCATACCATGCATCCATTTCAAAAATTTGTGAACCAATATGAACATGGAAGCCTTCTAATTCAAGGTAGTCACTGTCGTTTAATAGCTCTAAACAAGCTTTAAAATCTGAGCTGTCATAAGCCATCCCAAATTTCGAGTCAATGTGAGTCGTCACGATATACTCATGAGTATGAGCCTCAATGCCGACATTTAAACGAAACATGATTTGCATCGGTTGTTTGTAATCATTTGCTAATTGGCTTAACTCTGTCAATTCCATTAAGTTATCGCAAACAATATGTTGCATACCCGATTCAAAAGCCATTTTCAGTTCTTCTGTTGATTTGTTATTGCCGTGAAAGTAGATATGGTCAACTGGCACATCTGATTGTAAGGCTGTATACAATTCGCCAGCACTCACGACATCCACACCAAATCCATATTGGTTGACCAAATTCATCATCCCAACCGTCTGGAAGGCTTTGGATGCGTATAAAATTTTGGTTGGAAAACGATCAGATTTGAAGGCTTTTTTATATGAGTGTATATTCGTTTCAAGTTGTTGTTGATCATAAACATATAAGGGACTGCCATATTGCGCCACTAATTGGCTAGCGGCAGCACCGCCAATGTGTAATTCCGTCATTGTCTCTCTCCTCGATTCTACTATTCATCTGCTCCTTTATTTTCTTTTATTATAACAAAAAAAAGACGCCATTTCTGGCGCCTTTATATTGTTTACAAGCAGATGTAGACAACATATTTAGCACCACCACTTTTGCAAGTAGGAGTGATGTAGGTGTTCCCCACATCCCCACAATTAAAATTTGCCAATTTTAACTGTTCGGCAATGATTACCTTTCAAACATGATCCTAGAATGCCTTCTCCCATGTCTTACTCATTTACATTGCTACCTCTATCTATACGTTACATTAGAATAACATTAACAAAACTAATTGTCTACTCATTATTTGTTTAACTTATTTGTTAGCGATCAACACGCGCATCGTGTGTCATCGTACGTTCTGTTTGTTCCACCGTGAATGGGGACACATCTCCATAAATGGTATGTTTCAATGATGATAGTGCTGTTGCGAAGTTAATGGTATATTCTGGATCATAATTTTCTAAAATACCATGTAAAACACCTGCCGCAAACGCATCTCCCCCACCAATACGATCAATGATGTGGTCCATATCTTGAATCTTCGAATAATAAGTAATACCCTCTTTCCAAAACGCACCTTGTAACGTATTGTGGGTTGCTGAAATTACATTACGGATTGTTGCATAGAAAATTTGGATATTTGGATAACGTTCATGGATTTTCCCAAAATAGTAATCCAATTGTTCAATTTCTGTTGTTGATTGATTTGAATCTAATTCTTTCACACCAAGGAAGTTAATGGCATCCAATTTACCTGCTGATAAGTAATCGACATAAGGAAGAATACGTTTCAAGAAGACTGCACACTCTTCCACAGTCCACAATTTAGAACGGAAGTTGACGTCAAAGTTAACAACCAATCATTTTTCTTTAGCCGCTTTTATCAATTGATAAGTCACTTCAGCACTATCTTTAGAAAGAGCTGCCGTGATCCCTGTAATATGAAGCATGGTTTTTCCTTCTAATAGCTCATCAAAATTGATTTCGTCTACTTTCATTTCTGAAATAGCGGAATGAGCGCGGTCATAAATAATATTTGCGGCACGAGGACCAGCCCCTGCTTCTAGATAATAAGATACAATGCGGTTGCCACCATAAATAACATGGCTTGCATCGACTCCGTATTTTTGTGTATTTTTAATCGCAGTTTGACCTAATTGGTTGTTAGGTACTTTGGTGAAGTAAGTTGTTTTATGGCCTAAGTTAGCCAAGTTAATCGCAACGTTAGCTTCAGCTCCACCATAGTTTAAATTTAGACTAATCGTATCGTAAAAGTGAACCCCAACTTGAGTTGACAAGCGGACAAGTGTTTCTCCAACGCATAAAATATTTTGTTTCGTAACGGACCCTCTTTTTCTCTATTTTTTAAATGTTTACGGTTACAAATGTTATTAAAATTTAAATCCCTAGTAAAATTGCTTTTCTTTCCGAATAGGAAATCTTGTTTTTTAATAGGAAATGTTTCTTCTATTATAGAATATAAAAGAGAAGAGAACAACCCATTTTCACTAAAAAAGGCTGTCTCTTCTCTTTTATAAATAATGATAAACTTGTTTTAACTCTTGAATAATGTTTCTCTTCGTTTCCAAAATAGCAGAAATTACTTTTTCTTCTAATTCAGGTGTTCTGCGGTAAGTTGGCATACTCACACTAAAGGCGCCGTAATTCTTCCCATCCACTGATAAGGATGCACCAATACAGAAAACTTCGATTTGCTCTTCACTGTTTTCGAAGGCATAGCCGTGCTCTTGCACAAATTGAAATTCTTTTTCTAAATCATCGCGGTCTACACGTGTATTCGGGGTAAAGGCCGTCATCCTCACGGTTGAAAAATAATCATCCAATTCTGCTGTTGAACATTCTGCTAACACAGCTTTTCCCATAGCTGAGGCGTACATGGGTTTCGTAAATCCAATGCGAGATGTGGTGACAACAATGGGCTGGGTTGATTCTAGCTTATTGAGATACAGCATTTCGTTACCTTCACGAATGGACAGATGAACCGTTTCATCTAACAGACGATGCAACTCTTTTAAATAAGGATAAGCAATTTTTGAAATACTTAAATCCTTCAAATATTGGTTGGCGTATTTAACGAGACCACTACCCAATTGGTAGGTTTTCGTTTTGTCATTTCGGTGAATATAACCAATTAATTCTAAGGTAGATAAAATTTTAGATGCCGTTGAGTTTGTCATTTCTGTCTCTTTGGCAATCACATGTAAGGGCTGTGGCTCACTTTTGGAAGCTAGAAAACTCAATATCTTCTCAGCTTTCAGCAACACTGTGCCGTATGGTTGTGGTTGAGTCATTGTTATGCTCCATTCTGATTAAATCAATCGTTCTTTCAAATATAAGACAAATATAGGTGGTTTGCAAATCAAAATTTACTTTTAGGAAATTCAAATGTGTGAGATACTACTAAGCGTGACTGAAACGGAGGTAGCCCAATGATTTATATAAAAGAAGCTATTTTACATATTTTTGACTTAAACAGCAATGAAGCTATTTTTTCCTTTGCGGGATTGGATATTAGCGAGAAATTCACCTTAGATTATATTCATGCCAAAATTGAAAAAGTAGAAGATTCCGACAGCATGAAAACTGGTATGCTAGCTGACGAAAATCCATTAGTTCCAGTTTTTAATCGTATTGAAACGGATTTTATTGAAGCGACGAAAGAGTTAACGGAACAATTTTTTGCCATTACTAAAATCAATTCTGAAATTCCACCGGCAGATTTGTTATTTACACTCTTTACTATGGATGAAGTGCCTTGTTTAGGTTTGTTTAAACTGAATCATTCAGATTCAATTACTCATCATGTTTCCTATGAAGATGACACTTTGACGAATCAATTGATCGTGAATCGGTCAATTTTACCGAGTGCGCGCCAAGCTATTCAAGAAGGAATGGTATTAAACCTCACTAATATGGAATACCACGTCATTGAGAAAAAACATTTGATTGATGAGTTGGCAGAAAAAGTCTTCTACTTTACTGAGTTATTTTTAGAGGATAAGCCACAACCAAGCTTAAAGGAAAATATTGCAATTATTAAAAAGGCTGTTCAGAAAACGAGCAAGGCCTTTAACGACGAAGAATTCCAAGTTCTCGCTGAGACAAAAGAAGCTATTGTACATAGCATGAACGAGGAAAATGTCATTGATAATCAAGCCATTGCGGAGACCTTGTACGGCGATAACTATGCAAAAAAAGAAAAGTTTTTTGAGCAAATCAATGAGATGGGTTATGTCGACCGCGCTCCTGCTGAAGTAGCTGTAGCTGGACCAAAATATTCTAAACAAAAATTCCGTTTAGATAACGGGATTGAGATTAGTATCCCTCTAAAATTGTACAAAGATACCGAAGTTGTCGAATTTATTAATAATCCTGACGGAACAACATCCGTTATGATTAAGAATATAGAGAAAATCAAAAATTTATTCTAGGGTTGTCTCTTCTGAAGCTACATCTGAACGTTTTTGAACGCTGATCTTCCTCACAACCAATAAAAACAACCATCAGCTGGGATGAAAATCCTAGCTGATGGCTATTTGACTACATTTTATTTTTTAAAGAGCTACTAGTTCTAATTTTAAGTACTTAGCTATCTTCAACATCGCGAATTTACCTGTGACTTGTTCTGCATAGGAATGATAGTTAATATTGGTATTGCATCGTAGGCATAGGTTTGGATAAACTCACTAGCATTTTTTATTAAGTTACATTTTTTTCAACAATTCTGATTGTGTTCGATACAAGTCGTAATAGCGTCCTTTTTGACTAATCAGCTCCGTATGTGAACCCGATTCTAAAATTTGGCGGTTACCAATAAAGAAGATACGGTCACTATTTCGAATGGTCGATAAGCGGTGAGCAACGATAAAGGCTGTCCGCCCCTCTAGTAAATAATCCAATCCTTCTTGTAGCAGAATCTCAGTTTGGGTATCAATACTTGACGTTGCTTCATCCAAAATCAATACTTTCGGATCAGCCAATAAGGTTCTGGCAAAAGAAATCAATTGACGTTGACCAGCCGACAAGGTGCTTCCTCGTTCCTGAACAATCGTATGGTACCCTTCCTTTAAGTCCTTGATAAAATCATGAGCCCGTACTACTTTAGCAGCTTCAATAATTTCTTCCTCAGTTGCATCCAGTTTCCCATAACGAATATTATCCATAATCGTTCCTGAGAAAATAAAGGTGTCTTGCAACATAACCCCAACTTCATGGCGAAGTGATTTCAACGTCACATCACGAATATCAATGCCATCAATCAAGATTTGCCCTGCTTGAATATCATAAAAACGAGAAATCAGATTGGTAATAGTCGACTTACCTGCGCCAGTTGGACCAACAAGAGCAATGGTTTCACCTGGCTGAACATGGAATGACAAGTGTTCAAAAATGGGTTGCCCTTCCTGATAACCAAATGTTACGTCGCGGAAAACAACGTCTCCCTTAACAGGCGGCATTTCAAAGGCATCCTCAGCTTCTGTAATTAACGGATCTAAGTCCATCATTTCAAAAACTCGGTCCAAATAAACGGTTCCTGAAACGAGTGAATTATAGAAGTTACCCAAGTTAATAATCGGATTCCAAAAGTTATTCACATAAGCGACAAAGGCAATCAATACACCTGTCGATACATTAACACCTAAGCTCTTAATTCCCGCATAGTAAATGAAAGAAATCGTTACTGTAGCAATGACTTGAACAATAGGGCCTAGTAAAAACTGCATCCTAACAGCCTTCATCCAGGATGTTCGTTGTTGATCACTAACATCCGCAAAAATGTCAAAGTTCATATCTTCTCGGGTATAGGATTGAGTCGTTTTAATCCCTTCAATTGATTCATGAATATAGGCATTTAAATTCGACTGCTTTTCACTTAATTCCTCATAAGCCAACCGCTGTTTGTTTTTAATCACTAGCGTTACGATAAATAAAAGTGGCAGTAGCAAAAAGCTATACAAGGTTAAAACTGGGTCAATGGTGACCATGATAATTAAGGTCACCACAATACTTAAAATATCAGAGATAACCGTAATTAAACCAGACGATAAAATATGACTTAAGGAATTAATATAATTAACAATTCGCGTTAAAATCTTACCATGTGGACGTGAATCAAAAAATTTAAAGGACATTTCTTGCATATGATTAAATAAGTCAGAACGAATGTCCCTTAGCACATCCTGTCCTAAAGTTGTAATATTTAAAATACGATAACGGGTAGCTAAGCCATTTAAAATCGTTGCAACAGTATAAATAACGACTACCCAAACAAGTGCTTGTCGATTTTGAGTGGGAATGACTGTATCAATCACATAACTCGTTAAATAGGGTCCTAATATCAAGACGATATTGGAGAAAATAATAACCATTAACAGTTTCACTACAACAGACTTGTAAGGCAACAAATAACTACCTAGTCGTTTGAAATTCTGCGTATTAATTTTATTTTCTTTCATTTCAGAAAAGGCATTATTCATCTGATAGTTCCTCCTCTACTTCAGCCTGGCCGAGCTGTTCTTCATATATTTGATAGTAAGCGCCGCCCTTAGCCAGCAATTCTTCATGATTGCCACGTTCTACAATCTGTCCCTTCGATAAAATTAAAATAATATCGGCGTTTTTAACAGAAGAAATACGGTTTGCAATGATAATCGTCGTTTTCTGCTCACTCGTTTTTTTCAACCCTTCTTGGATTTTCACTTCTGTTTCCATATCGACAGCAGATGTGGTATCGTCCAGAATTAAAATAGATGGGTCTTTAATTAACCCACGTGCTAAAGACAAGCGTTGCTTTTGACCACCTGATAAGCCACTTCCACGCTCACCTAGGTATGTTTCATAACGATCGGGCATCCGTTCAATAAATTGATCAGCATCAGCTACTTCGGCTACACGACGAACGGTCTCAAAGCGAGCACCTGGTGTTCCATAAGAAATATTTTTACGAATCGTATCAGAGAACAAGAACACATCTTGCATCACAATCGCAACATTCCGTCGTAAGTCAATCACATTCATTTGTTTGACATCAATGCCATCTAGAAGAACACGGCCTTCCGTTGGATCAAAGAAGCGTGAAATCAAGTTAACTAAAGTGGACTTCCCTGAACCTGTTTCACCTAACACACCTAATGTTTGCCCAGCCTTCAACTTAAAGTTAATATCAGTTAAAACTTTTGTATCTGGATCATCCGAGAATGCAAAGGAAACATGCTGGAATTCGACATCACCTTGCAACTTATCAACTGTTTTTTGTGAGCTGACAGGAATTTGTGGTTCAGTTGCTAGCATTTGACGAATTTTATAGGTTGAAGCATTAAAATTCTGCAAGTCGTTGACATGGTTTCCGACATTACGCATAGGAATGTTCAACATCCAAATCAAGCCGTTAAAGGTGACTAAATTACCAATCGACATGGCCCCTTGAAGAACAAGCAAACCACCTAATCCAATCGCAATAATATTCATAAAGCCAGCGAATGTTTCAATAATTGGCAAATAAGTAGCGGAAACCTTAGCAGATGCCAAGTTTCGCTTTTTAAAATCTTCATTACGATGATTAAACTTCTCAATTTCAAATTCTTCACGTGCGAATGCTTTAACGACCTTATTGCCACCGATATGTTCCTCTACCATTGAATTTAAACGGGAGAAGCTTTCTCTAATATGGTAAAAGGCTTGGTTGGCTTCACGAGATAATAAAACCGTTAAAAGAGCTATCACAGGTGTCACCACTAACAAAGCAAGAGTTAAACGCCATTCAAATGCTGCTAAGAAAATAAGGGCTGAAATAAACAAAACAATATTATCTAAAATATTAAAATAAGCCCACGCTACTGCATGACGAATGGCATCTGTATCACCCGTCATTCGAGCCATAATGTCTCCTACTCGTGTCGTATTGAAGAAGGTGAAATCAAGTTCCTGCAATTTTATATAAAGCTCCTCGCGGATTTTATAGAGAACATTTTGACTAATTTGCTCAAATTGAAGTTGGAACACATAACGTAAAACCATTCGGATAACTGTTGATGCAATCATTAACAGCAATAAGGGTTCCAATAGATTTAATTCACCACTATTAATAACGCGGTCAACTAGAACACCACCGATATAAGGAGAGATAACGTTCATAAAAGCCGTCAATATCGTTAACAAACTTGCCCATGTCCACCCAAACCAATACGGGGTTAAATACTTAGTTACCCATTTTGTACTACTCATTAAACTAGCCGCCTTTCTTTCTTAATTTACAGATAGTTTAAAGGAAATACCCCTTGCTTCGAATGGACTATGCCCTCAAAACAGATGGACATTATTGTCAAAAGGCTTCGTCAAAACTACAATCAACTTTATTGCAACTGCTTACATTCGTGATATACTTTATGAAGAAATAAAAACGACTAGGAGGTGAGAAACCTGCTCACAATAAAAGCTAAAACATTCAACCCTGATGTGCTCTATGTCTTTGATGCTGATTCGACTGGCCCTCACTCTGGAAAGAACCACTACCATGATTTTTTTGAAATGACGGTCCTATTAGAAGGCGAATCCTTTTATAAAATACACGGTCAAGAACAGCTAGTTAAAGCTGGAACGATTTTACTCTTTAATCCAGGCGTAGAACACCATGAATATATTCCAGAAGGCAAAAGCAATAAACAACTTCACATTGGTATTCGCCACTTTACAATTGACCGTTTTCCACGTGATTATTTCCCATTAGATGCTACAAGCGTTCAATTATCAGAATACCACGACGACTTTTTCAATATCTGCTGGGAAATGGTTCGTGAACGCCATGAAGGAAAAAATGGTCATGAATTAATCTTAAAATCACTCGTTTTGAAGTTAATGGTTTATTTATTAAGAGATAAAGAGACGCAACCTCTAGAGGATAAGGCTCTCTTACTATCCGAAGATGAACAAAAACGTCAGCAACTAGTAACCGACATTAAAGACTACATTGAGTTAAACCATACGAAAGACCTCACACTCAATCAAATTGCTAAAGATTTATTCTCAAGTCCCGCAACTATTTCACGGGTATTTAAAGAGCAATTAGGTGATACACCGATTAATTATTTAATTCGTTACCGCCTAGAGAAAGCCAAAACGATGATGGAATCTTCTGATGATATCAGTGTGTCAGAAGTCTCACGCTTAATCGGTTATGATGACGCCTATTATTTTAGTAAATTATTTAAAAAGTATTATGGTAGCTCACCAACTAATTATGTAAAGCGATCCAAATAGTCGCCATATTGACTAAAAAAATAAATAGAAAATAAGTCACTATATTGTATTGCCAATTTTATATCAGTTCTGTTAAACTAAAAAAAAATTATTAACATGCCGTCCACTTACCCATCCTAAAATCAGGAGGACCACTATGACGACAATACCCACCGAGTCAGATTCAGGCTTTGAGACTCTACCTGAAAAAACCAAGTATCAACTTTTTTTACTGTTTGGTTTTTTATTAGCCTCATTGGCTTTTTTATTTAATAGTCCCAGCGAGATTTTCAGTGGTTTTTGGCTGATTATGCGGTCGCCCGCCAACTTGCTAACTGATTATATGGCACTTACTAGTCCAGGTGCAACTTTGATGAACGCAGCTGTGATGACCCTGCAGGCGCTGTACATTGTTTATTTTTGTAGAGCTAAAATAAACGGACCTGTTATCGCAGCCTTATTTCTAATAGCAGGCTTCTCCTTTTTTGGGAAAAACTTCTATAATTCTATGCCGATTGTGGCGGGGGCATTAGCTTATGCTTGGATTACCCATAACCCTTTAGAGAAGTCACTTTTGGCTGCTTTATTTGGAACGGCTCTCGGCCCCTTGGTCAGTGAGCTATCGTTTAACCAAGGACTTCCTCTACCTCTTGGTATGGCTTTAGGAATTATCGCCGGTTTTATCGCTGGCTTCTCTATACCACCTCTAGCAGGACATGTTATTACCTTTACTAAAGGCTTTAGTTTATATAATGTGGGCTTTACCTGTGGCTTTGTAGGAACAATCTTTATTTCCTTGATGCGGAGTTTCGGTATGCAAGTCGGCGCAGCATCCATTATTTCAACCGACTATACCTTCCCATTTGCCGTTATCTTACTTCTATTTTTTACTGTTTTATCTGTCTTTGGCTTTTTTCTAAACCACAAGACCTTTCACGGAATAAAAGAAATCTATCGTCATACTGGTCAGCTTTCAACCGATTATATTGAAATTGGTGGAATTGGCGCAACCATTATGAATATGGGCTGGTTAGGTATCTTTTCTACAGTGTTTATTTTAATGCTAGGAGGCGAATTAAGCGGTCCAGTAATTGGTGGCATTTTTAGTGTCGTAGGCTTTGGCGCATTCGGAAAAGATTTATTAACGTCTGCACCCATCATGCTAGGTGTCAGTTTGATGGCACTCATTACCCTACACGATATTCAGTCACCATCTATCCTTATCGCCGTTCTATTTTCAACAACCCTATCCCCTATAACGGGACGATACGGTTCGTTTGTAGGTATGATAGCGGGTATGTTGCATTTAACACTAGTCGTTAATGTCGGCTTTTTGCACGGTGGCGTTAATCTCTATAACAATGGTTTTGCGGGTGGTTTAATTGCCGCTCTTATGATGCCGATCTTAGAAGCCATCCACGTTCACCGTGCAGCCAGACTTAATCCAGATCGACCAGAAGTCGATCCTGCCGAAGAAGTAGAAACATTATAGGATAACAAAAACAGTTCACAGCCTTAGCGGATGTGAACTGTTTTTTCATAATAATAATCTGATAGCCGTAATAGCGGTCATGACCATAATGACGTATTTATAAGTGGTTTCACTGATATGACGGATCATCCAAATCCCGATTAGAGCGCCAATCCCTATAAAGGGAACAGAAAAAAGGGTGTACTTCATAGTGTCCATTGTGATGGTTCCCCATGAAAAGATATGGAAGGGAACCTTCAATAGGTTCATTAAGAAGAAAAACCAGGCAGTCGTCCCAATCATTGATTCCTTTTTTAAATTCTGAGCAAGAATATAGACATTAAAAATGGGACCCGATGCATTGCCTACCATGGATGAAAAACCACTTACTACGCCTACAAGCCAGTGTAACAGTCTATTATCAGGTAATTCAACCACTTGCTTTTGAAAGTGGCGAACGACTAGTAGTAGCAAACAAATGAGTACAATGATTCCTAAAATAATCTTAAATGTTGGTCATTCATCCTATTGCCAATCATTGATCCTAAGACAATCCCGACAATAACTGAGGGCATTAATTTAACCACATCACGGATATTGCCTTGTTTGCCATACTTAAAAATAGCGACTAGGTCACCTACTATAAGCATGGGTAACATAATCCCTGCAGATTCTTTACCTCCAAAAATTAAGGCTAACATGGCTACTGCTGGAATAGTTGCTCCTTGAATTCCTGCCTTGGAAAAGCCGACAATCACTGCTACTAAAACTAGCATAAGAACTTCCATTGTTTCTAAACCAAACATTAACTGCCTCCTTATTCTAAATTAAGAAGAAAGCTCGAACACTAAGTCCCAGCTTTCTTGTTCTATTTCACGTATTTTCCATAAACTTCTAATTGCGATAAAGCCGGAAACGGCGACTCATCGTCTGCTTTGATGAGCTCTTTTATTTCAACCCATTCCACTAGTCGTTTATCGATTGGAAAGAATTGAAGGTCAAGTGCTTTTTCCAATGGCACAACTTCTTGGCTACCATCGGAGAAAGCAAGTGTGGCTTGTGTCCAATAGCTATCGTGTGGAAAATCTGCTCTCAAGGCAATAGCAATGCGATCAATTTCTACCTCTTGTCCAAAGTAAACACGCAAGGCAGCATCTGCTTGCTGATTAATTCCCCACGATTGATATGGCCAATAGCCGTGTCCTTCATTAGCTAATACACCATCAATCGCATTACGTGCAAAGAATGTTGCTTCATTACGTGTTTCCACGTTAGCAACAGCGTGAGGATAGGCGTCCTCTTTTTTATTTTGATCAATTGGATTAAAGGCTAAATTACGATAAGCATAAACTTCATCTTCTCCTGGAACTGCAACCGAGATATAATGTCTCTCGCCCGAAAAAGCATGAAGCGGATAACTTCTCAAATTTTGCTCGGATGGTATTTCAAAATGCCAATTTTTTCCAGCTACAAAAATAATCGTTTCTGCCATGGCATCGTCTATTTTAACCTTTAGAAATTGTCTAGCACATGGTAACTCAATTTGAATACGGTCCCCTTCTTGATAAGCTTTTTCATAGAATAAATAACCGCGTTCAGAAATTGTTTTTTCTGCCAATAATTCTTGGTTTGAATTGACTATGGAAATTTTCAAAATATTTACTCATCATTAGTTAAAACTAGCATTGATCGTTTCCTTCACTTGTAAAATAGCTTGGCTCAATTCTTTCAATAGCGCATCATTTGCTCTAAAGATTGGAATACTGATACTGAAAGCGCCTAAAATAATCTTTTGACCACTTGCCGTTGTGTTAGTAATTGCAGCGCCTATACAATAAACGCCTTCTTCATTTTCCTCATCGTCCACAGAATAACCTAACTGACGAATTTCTTCTAATTCAGATAGCAACATTTGCGTGTTGGCGATTGTTTTATCGGTTTTCGCAACAAAATCATGGTTGTTAATGTAATTAATTAACTTTTTATCATCGAGTTCTGCTAAAACAGCTTTCCCCATACCAGAGCTATACAAGTCTTTTGTTTCACCTATTGCTGATGAAATACAAACAACTGGTCGACTTGATTGGAATTTATTCACTGTCACAATCTTTTCGTTCTGATAAACGCCTAGATGGACTGTCTCGTCAAAGTGATCATGAAGCGCTTCTAATTGATCATGGATATGTGATTCCAAATCCATCCGACTCATCTCTTTAGAGGAGTACTTAATCAATTTAAATCCAATCGAATACGTTCGATTCTTTTTGTTTTTAATCACGTAACCAATATGTTCAAGTGTATCTAAAATTTTCGATGCTGTTGACTTTGTCAGACCGGTATTTTCCGCAATACTAGCCAGTGCTTGCGGTTCATCTGATTCAAATAGGTATTCTAAAATAAGATCTGCTTTAATTAATACCGTGCCATATAATTTTTTATCTGTGGTTTCAGCCATCCTAACGCCCCCTCTCTTTCCTCTTTAACAAAAGAGGACAGCGTAGATGAAACATCTAAGCTGTCCTTACGATTCTAACCTATTTTATGTGTATTAGACAATATTCCTTACGGTTGTTTACCTAATGTTGCCAAAATTCCACCATCAACATATAAAATGTGCCCGTTTACGAAGTTTGATGCATCTGAAGCTAAGAATACAGCTGGTCCTTTTAAGTCTTCAGGCGTTCCCCAACGTGCAGCTGGTGTTTTGCCAATAATGAAGTCATTAAATGGATGACCCTCTACTCGTAATGGTGCTGTTTGTGGCGTTTCGATGTAACCTGGTCCAATACCATTACATTGAATATTATGCTCACCATATTCAGCAGCAATATTTTTCGTTAACATTTTAAGTCCGCCCTTAGCAGCTGCATAAGCACTTACTGTTTCACGTCCAAGTTCACTCATTAATGAACAGATGTTGATAATTTTTCCGTGACCTTTTTCAATCATTGAAGGTAATACTGCCTTAGCCATAATGAATGGACCTGTTAAATCAATATCAATTACTTGGCGCCATTCAGCAGCCGTCATTTCTGTCATTGGAATACGTTTAATAATTCCTGCATTGTTAACAAGAATATCAATAACGCCAACTTCTTCTTCAATTTGTTTAACAAGCGCTGTAATAGACTCTTCATTTGTTACGTCAGCAACATATCCGTAAGCTTCTAAGCCAGCTTCTTTATAAGCTGCTAGTCCTTTATCAACTAATTCTTGGTTAATATCATTGAAGACTACTTTAGCTCCTGCTTGTCCTAATGAGCTTGCGATTGAAAAACCAATACCATATGAAGCACCTGTTACAAGTGCTACTTTACCTTTTAATGAGAATGAATCCATATTAAAGTTTGTCATGTTTGTTCCTCCTGAACGGATGTAAGATTATTTCAAGTCTTGTGTTGGGATGAAGTCCATATCATCGTAAGTAATGTTTTCGCCACACATTGCCCAAATGAATGTATAGTCGGCTGTTCCAACACCAGAGTGAATAGACCAGCTTGGTGAGATAATCGCTTGTTCGTTTCCAACTACTAAGTGTTTTGTAGCAGTTGGTTCGCCCATCATATGAAAAACTCGTGTATCATCATTCATATCAAAGTATAAGTATGTCTCCATACGACGCTCATATGTATGCGAGGGCATCGTGTTCCATGCGCTTCCTTCTGATAGAATCGTGTAACCCATTTGTAGTTGGCAGCTCTCACATACATTTGGATGAATGTATTGGTAAATACGACGGTGGTTTAACGTTTTGCTATCACCTGTTACCATCGGAGTAATGTTATCGATTGCAATTTTTACAGTTGGGTATACTTTATGAGCTGGTGTAGATACCACATAAAACTTAGCAGGATCACTTGGATCATCTGATTTAAAACGTAGGTCTTTTGTTTCTTTTCCAATAATGGTTATTTTGTAAGGAGCTTTCCCTCTTTGTTAAAATCCATTTCCTATAAAGAAACAAAAAGAAGGAAGGCAAAGTTTATGCTTTGGCTTCCTTCTGGTCGTATAATAATTTAATTGTCATTATGAAACTCCTCTTGAGCAGTTGGTTTAGTAGCTGTTGTTAATTGAGTTTCCATAAAGAGCGATTGCTTTTTTTAATTCGTTTAGATATTTTTTTGTTCCTACTGACATAGTTGTCACCATCCTTTGAAAATCCTTTTGTTTAGTTATATTAACTAATCACAAGATTATGATAACTCATTTTCATAACTTTGCCAAACCGATTTAACTAACTTTTTTGAAATTGTTGTTAAAACAGCATTTAAAAATCAATTAGATTGTGAATTATCATATTATATAACAAAATTGTCACAATCAATATTTTTTCAAAATTGATTTGTATGTTCAATTTTTAACAACTTAAACATGAATATGCTTTCATCTTTATCAATAAAGAAAACCCTAGTTTACTTAACTAGGGTTGTGACGCTTTCTTTTTATTTTTTCAACAAGGTTTGTGAAAAATCCTTTATTAGTTGATTGTTCTTCTTTCGTTTCCTGCTTTTTCAATCTTGACTGTAAGTTCTCTTTCATCGCTTGGCTAATCTCACTTAAACTAACAGCCTCTCCCTTCAATTCTCGCTTAGCCATTAAAGTTAGCACTTCAATATAACTCATTGCCAGCGCTGATGTTAAAACGGACGCCGTCGTTCCACTTATAATACCTCCTGCTACAGTTCCAGCTCCTGGGATTAACTTCACTAAATTCGATACAATGTAACGGCCTAAATAAGTGGCTCCGCTAGTTCCACCAATCGCTCCTAATATAGTGGCCACGCTTGCACGATCTAGCGATACGCCAAAGATAGCCGTTATGTGTGACATCATCGTTATTTGCATCGGTACGAGTAAGGTAGCATCTGAAAATGGAATGGGCACAAAGCCAACACCAAACGTTGTTGCCACATAGCTCCTCGCCCAACGCCTGGCTGCCTTAGCCTTACGCTCAATATCCACTTGTTGGGCATTAATAAAAGCTTTGCGGCTATCCTCAGGCAAAACATCAAACGTTAGTGCAATCAATTCTTTCAAACCACTCTGAGGAATGGTCATTGTTTCTGAAATGATAAACGTTTCTGCCATGATAGGTAAGACACCGACAATATGAAGATTCAACTGATCAATATATGTTTTAAATACCTCTGCATGCTGACCCATTGCTTGTGTGAGAACGACAATAACCGGTAACAGCTGGGCTAATTCATTAATAAAATTAATTTCCGCTTCTTCAATGCGAGAGCTGTTGGCATTGATACAATAATAGGCGACATGAATGGCTTGGTCGATGCCTAACGACTTCTTTTCATTAATAGTCGTTATAATTTCTTTTCGAACATCGGATTGGACTGTTTCACTCAACTCTAGTCCTCTTGTATCATAGAGGACAATCGGTACGCCTTCTTTTTGAATACGTCTTAAATGTTTCGTTACGGGCTTTCCAACGCCTGTTGTTGCTAGTTTTTCACGAAATATGTTGTTAACAAGGGTACTTTTCCCGACACCTGTTTTTCCAACGAGCATGACATTGACGGGTGTCATATTCTTGATTTCCTCTTGTGTCTTATTTAGTAAGTCTTCAACTAACGTTAAATCAACAGTCTGTTTCCCCATCGTAAATCAACTCCTTTATTAGCAAAAAAGAGAAGGCTGTTTTACGACAGCTTCTCTTTTTATTTGTTTAATTTTAATTATCTTGACCGTTAAACATGCTCGTCTCAAAGTGGTGGAAGAGTTGATAGGCATACTCCGACATCTCTCGACTGCTTTCTTGCATATCATTTTGAATCCATGTTTGAATCAGCCCTTGGTAAGCATACGACAATGCCGTAGCTAAATAAACAGCTGGCACGGAACCATCAATCGATTCGAATAGTCCTACTAAGTGATCCTTCAAAATTTCATTAAATTTATGGTGGAAAGAGTAACTACTATTTTTACTTGTCAGTGCTTTGACAAATCGATGGTTCTCTTTCACATATTCAAATACACTCGTAATTTTTTGGATAATTTCTTCTTTTTGTTTACCTGAATCTTTTGTACTTGCTTTTGAAATGATAAAGGTTCCCATTTCACGGAATTCAACCAGTAATTGGTTTACACTCTTTTCGAATAAATCGAACTTATCAATATAATGAAGATAGAATGTTCCACGGTTAATACCTGCTAGGTCTGTTATTTCTTTAACAGTAATTTCCTCAATTGCTTTTTGTTCTAACAATTCTGTTAAGGCATTTAAAATCTCTCTTTTCGTTCTAATGACACGGCGGTCTGTTTGCTTGGCACTTGTTTTCATAACGGCCTCCTCTAATCATGAGTGACTTCTATTAGACTTATTATAGCTAGAACCCTTACGTTTCACAACAGTTTTAGATAGTAAGTTGACTATTAATACCCTTGTTGAGTAACATCCAAATGATTTGCTTATCCAATCTAGAAGCACTATAATTTATTTATAAGGAAGCTAGACTATCCTTTGATAATTGACACGTCTAACAGAGAGGAGAATTGGAATGACTATGGAACATACGTCCCACCCACATGTATCAAACGAAGACAATAAAAAGGTACAAGACATTGTTAATAAAGTGGTCGCTACAGAAGCTGTTTACCTTTTCAAACTTTATCATCGTCACTTTTATGTTAAAGGCTCTCACTTCTTCACCCTACATGAAAAATTTGAGGAGCTATACACCCATACTACAGAGGTATTTGATGAAGTTGCAGAACGGTTACTGGCAATCGACGGTCAACCTTATAGCTCAATGACAGAGTTTATTGAACATTCTGCTCTGGAAGATTACCCTCAAAGTAAAAAGACAGCCGATATGGATATGGTTCGCGATACAATTAGCGATATTCATGCTATTGTGAAA
Source organism: Jeotgalibaca sp. PTS2502 (assembly GCF_001975685.1). Taxonomy (NCBI): domain Bacteria; kingdom Bacillati; phylum Bacillota; class Bacilli; order Lactobacillales; family Carnobacteriaceae; genus Jeotgalibaca; species Jeotgalibaca sp. PTS2502. The sequence goes on along the minus strand of NZ_CP019433.1, from coordinate 2,106,029 downwards.
CTTCTAGTAGATGCCATTGAATTGACATCGGAAGTTGGCGACTCTGTTACTGAAGATTTATTAATTGGCTATAAAACTGAATATGACAAACAAATCTGGATGCTAAATGCCTTTTTAGGACGAGCAGCAGAATAAGTCTAAAACCGTCAGAATATTTTCTGACGGTTTTTTTATGGTGTTTTGTAAGATACAGCTATTTTATTGAAGCTGTATCGACTTTAAAGCACGGCAATAAAAAACCCCCTTAGCTTTTCAGCAGGGGGCAAGTTTTTTATTTCAAGAACCAAACCAACGACTAAAGAATCCTTTCTTGGCTTCTTTTTCCTCAAAAGCTTCTAATTTCTTTTCAGTTTCTTTGGTTTCTTCTAGTTGGAGGTGTTGTATTTGCTGATTGGTTTGTAAAGTTAATTGTTGCTGCTGATCGAGTAGCTTTTGCATCTGTTCAATTTGTTCATCTTTTTTAGCTAATTGTCCTTCTAAAATCTCAATCATCTTGATATCACTTTTGCTATCACTGCTATCAGAGGTGCTATCTTTATGCTATCTATATAATATCACACCGATATCTGGATGGAAACTATTAGTCAGATATTTTATTCTACAAGATTGAAAATAAAATGCTTTTATCTGCATCTTTTTGTCAGTGCTAAACTAAATTGAACAGTTTTCGATGAACAAGATTGAACACTTTCGGCAAAAAATATCTCCAATCCTGTATACTTTTAAAGGTATCTTAGGTTATTGGAGGACGAAAGGTGAAGAAGAAGTTAATGTTATATTTGGAAATTCAACAGATGAAGGAGCGGGGCTTTTCCATCCAACAAATCGCAAAGCAGTTGAAGGTATCCCGCACAACGGTTTATAACTACATGGAGAAGACACCGGAAGAAGCTTTCGAATGGGTCAATTCATTAGGTTCGAGGAAGAAGAAATTGGACCCATACAAGGATTGGATTGTTGCTTGGCTTCAAGAGTATCCGCATCTGAATGCGTCTCAAATACAGGATTGGCTGCTTGAGAAATTCTCCGACTTCACCGTTGGTGAAAGTACGATGCGGTTATATGTGAATCAAATACGCGAAGAATATCAGATAGCTAAAACTAAAGTTGTGAGGCAATATGAGGCGGTCGAAGAGCAACCGATGGGAAAACAGGTGCAAGTCGATTGGGGCGAAACGCGTCAAAAGACACAGGATCAAAGAGAAATCAAATTATACTGCATTTGTTTCTTACTTTCCCATTCACGCTACCGCTATGTGGAATGGCAAAACCGACCCTTTACGACTCGTGATGCCATTCGAAGCCACGAGAATGCCTTTGAATTCTTTGGTGGCATGCCGGAAGAAATCGTTTATGATCAGGACCACCTCATCACTGTGAGTGAGCACGCTGGAGACATGATTCTGACCGCTGAATTTCAAGCGTACAAACAGCAACGGAAGTTCAGAGTCCATTTATGCCGCAAAGCCGACCCCGAATCCAAAGGAAAAGTGGAGAGTACGGTAAAGTATGTGAAACGAAATTTCGCCGATAGCCGGATTTATACGACAATCGAGAACTGGAATGAGCGCTGTTTAGCCTGGTTGGAAAGAACGGGCAACCGAAGGGTTCATGGAACAACAAAAAAGAGACCGGTAGAAGTGTTTCTCCTCGAAAAGCAACACTTAAAACCAGTCTCTAAACTACTCTCAACCGAGAGTATCACCGGTTCAAGTATAACAAGAACGGTAAACAAGGACAATACAGTTTTTTATAAATCAAACCGTTATTCCGTGCCACTAGGCACTTACAGACCGAAAGGCCTGAATACAGTGGCTATTGAAATCAAGGAAGATACGAACGATCAACAACGGCTTATTATCAGAAAACAGCCCGATGGGGAAATTCTGGCGAACCATCCTCTGGAAACTTCAACAGGCAAACTGATCAAAAATAAAAACCATGGGCGCGATCGTTCGAAGGGCATTCAAAGCTATAAGGAAACCGTTGCGCAGCAGTTCAAAGATTTGGAGCTTGCCTCACGATACATTGATATCTTGATGGAGAAGTATCCGCGCTATAAAAGAGACCAACTGGCCGTTCTACAGAAAGCGACCCTCGAATACCCCACTGTCATTGATGAGGCCCTACAGAAGTGTATGTCTGAACATCTGATGAGTGCGAATGACTTTACGGATGTGGCTAAATACTTGGCTGCCCCTCGGAAAGAGACGCCGCCTGTTCCACCCGTACAAGCAGTCCGATCGGATTGCGCTGATATCAACGTGGAGACGCATCCGATGAGTACCTATACGGAAATTCTGGGAGGTGCCGCCTCATGAATGATAGCATGGACGCGCTGCAAAGCCAGTTCAGACAGTTGCGGTTGGTGGAAACTGCGAGCGAGTTGCCCGAGCTGTTACGTAAAGCCGAACAAGCCTCCTGGACCTACCGGGAACTGGTGCAGGAGATTGTGTGCTTCGAATTAAGGAAGCGCGAGGAAAAAAGTGTTCAGAAACGATTGAGATGGGCTAAGTTCCCGTACCACAAAACACTGACGGAATTCGACCTATCAGATCAGACTTCTCTGAGCAAACGGCAGCTTACCCAGCTCCAAGAGCTTACTTGGCTTGAGCAGCAGTATAATCTCATCTTTTTGGGTCCGAGCGGTGTGGGGAAAACGCACTTGTCCATTGCCTTAGGCATGGAGGCCATCCAGAAGGGGTTTCAGGTAACATTCGTGACAATGGGAGAACTACTCTCCCTTCTGAAAACTGAAGAATTCACGCGGAAATCGCAGGTCCAGCTCAATCGGATCCGAGCATCTGATTTAGTGATTATTGATGATTTGATGTATATGGCAATGGATCAAAGGGAGGCTACCCTGTTTTTTCATTTGATCAATCATCTATATGAACGGAGTTCAATCATCTTGACCTCCAATAAGAGCCCCGACCAATGGGGAGAATTATTGGGCGATGAGGGAGTCGCAATGGCTATCTTAGACCGTATTCTGCATCGAGCGGAGGTCGTTCACATGAATGAAGCTAGCTACCGTATGAAACATCGCCAGAGCATGTTTGTGAGCGAAAGTGTTCAAAATTAATTGGCGTTAACTGTTCAATGAACTGCCCCCTGTCAAGTAGACAGGTAAATAAACAAAATCTTTGTCCCATGTATGATACTGTTCATGCATGGTTTTTTTATGCCGGAATGCTTAAGCCCATTTTTAATGTCACCCGTTGGGTATTATAAAAACCAATATATTGTTCAATATCACGCTCTAATTCTTCAAAGCTCATATAAGTCTTCAGCCGATACATTTCTTCTTTGATAATGCCCCAAAAGTTCTCCATTGGACCGTTGTCAATGCATTTTCCCACACGAGACATACTGTGGGTGAGTTGATGTTTCTTCACAAAATTATTAAAGTCGTATGACGTGTATTGATATCCCCGATCGCTATGAATAAGCGTTTGGGTTGATATAATCTTGTCTTCAATTTGGCGAACTGTATCACGAACTAAGGCATTATCATTACGTTTCGATAGTTTAAAGGCTACGATCTTATTTTCGCCATAATCCAATATGGCACTAAGATAAGCTTTGGCGTTCTCTCCATACTTAAATTCAGTCACATCGGTTAATAAGACTTCCATCGATTGATAGTCCTTTCGGAATTCTCTATTGAGGACATTATCGGCGATATGTGCAGGATTGTGGGGCTTGTAACGATATCGTTTCCGACGGATAACAGCTTTCAAGTTCAGTAATTTCATCAAACGATAGACACACTTATGGTTTACTTTAGCGTTCATGAAGTGGTTCAGATAGATAGTTATTCGACGATAGCCATAAATACCTTTATGCTTTTCATAGACTTGAAGGATTAATTCAACAAGCTTTCGAAGCCGTTTTTCCGACGCAGTCGGCTTGCGTTTCAACCACTTATAATAACCCGCTCTGCTCACACCCAAAGCATCACAGAGATGGATTACTTTGTATCCTTCTTTTTGTAGTTTCTTGATCGTTTGGTATTCCGCTTCATACCTCGTTTGCGTGACATCAACTCTCTTTCCACTTCTTCTAACTTTTTTAACGCTACGTTCTCCGTTTCTAGATACTCATTTCGTGCTCTTAAAGCTGCATTTTCAGCCCGGATTCTTTCTTCTTCCGTTTGAACAGAGTTTGGTTTGCCGCGACCTCGTCCATCTACTAGTCCGTCAGGACCATGCTTCTTATATTTTTGAACCCATGAATACACGTTATTGTAGGATACCTGATACTTCTCAGCAGTTTTTTTATAAGATAAACTATTAGCTAGGCAGTCTTGGACTATTTTGATTTTTTCTTCTTGTGTTGATTTTTTATCTGTCATCGTATACACCTCGGATTTTGGAGAATAGCTCCTCATTTCTTCCCCTTTAGTATACTTGTTTATCCAGCTCCTGACAGTATCAACTTTTGGGATATTATATTTAACAGCTAGCTGACCTATAGGTAATCTATCTTCTAAATATTCTTTCACGACTAAGTCCTTAAATTCTTTGCTATATTTATTGGACTTAGATTTAACTTGAATCCCACTAATTCCATGCTCTTGGTATCTTAAGACTTTATCCCAAAAGGACGTCCAATTAATTAATAAACCATAGGCTTCTTTTAATTCTTTGAAACTGATTCCTTCATTCAGATACATCAAAATATATCTTTCGATTTCTTCAGTTGTATGTTTACTGTTTGAACGCATAAAAATCCCCCTAAAGTAATTTTACTTTTTTAAGTGTCTACTTTAGGGGGAGCATATCACAATTCTACTTGACGCTGACACTTTTTTAAAAAGCTACTGGATCATAGTTTATGATATAATTTAAAATAAGATTTAAACGAAGAAGAACGAGTTTGTCACAATAAGAATTGAAACAAACTCAAAACATTTTATTTGTTCAAAGAAATGTTTAAGATAGCATTGCTACGCAAAACCTCTTTTAAAAAGACAAAAACCCAAGATCAAGTCCTTTTTCAGGAAGAAACTTGCCTTGGGTATAAATTCATAGTTACATGTCCACAAATTTATTTACTCTAGATCATCTATTTTTGACAAAGTGATTTCGTTATCTGTCAAAACATTAGTCAGTACTGCATCCTTTGAACTTGAAAAATTTGCTATATTATTTTCGGAATGAATAAAGACATCATAACCATTAGCACCAAGGTACAAATCTCCAGTAACCTCATCTTGTTGCAACGTTACTACATACTCATTTCCAGGAATAAAATCAAAAAAATCTTCCCCTTTGTAATCAAAATATGTTTGATCCAACTCTTCTTCTGTTAGTTCATCCCATCCATACTTATTGATACGTTCAGGATCAGAAATGTTTATCTCTTGGCGTACAGAAATTAGACCACCCCATTGATAGAATGTTACTTCGTTATTCTCAATTTCCCCTTTTAGTACATCAATAATATCAACGTGAATAGGAGTTACAGGTGAACTTGCTTTAGGGTCAATAAAAAAACCTAGTTCATCTACGCTGTTAATGCGAACTGCTGCCGCTAATTCTGCATCTTTAAAAATCTCCTCGGGTTGTGACACGTCAAAAGCCCAACTTTTTTCAATATCTACAGGAATAATTATTTTATCATCTTCTTTTGTTTCTAAAATCACATTATCTTCTGGAAGATCAATATTATTGTTAGTCGCTTCATTTTCTGTCTTAGTGCTACATGCAGTTAAACCTAATATAGTGATTAAAGTAATAATAATTTTCTTAAACATGACATACCTCCTTAATATTTTGAATTCAGAACTTTATTGGCATCACTTGTTAAACCAGTAGCTGTACCACTTACATAACCATACATAATTGAATTTCTATTCGATGAATTATATAAATCCTTTAAACCATACCCATGCAGCATCTCGTGAATTAAAACAGCTTGTATTTTACTATTAGAAAATAATTGGGTTCCATTTGATGAATAGATACGACCATCATTTATATGTACCTCAGCATACACCCAATCATAAGTATCTTTTGTGACAACCGGCATTGCATAGTAACTTCCACTCGAATTTTTTCTAAAGTTTTTAGTTTTAGCTACCGCAGCATCATTAGTGTTTCGATATTGATAGAAATCCATCTTTGAAGCATTATATGAGGATGTCTGACTCAAAATAAGTCTGTTAGACAAACCACCTCCAGGGTACATCAGCATTTGTACTGCTCTAGGAATAGAAACTGTATATTTTACCCCAGAATTAATTCGATAACTTATATCAACTCCTTGAGTCATTCTCCTATTCCAGTCTATACGTTCACCGTTAACTGTGGCTGCCTCTACATGATCAACAGAAAATAAAGATGTGAATGCGAAAATTCCTAAGAAAAAAATACTACAAAACGATTTTTTTTAGTCGTAAAACAAACCCTCTCCTATAAGTATTAGCCTCACAATAAATAAGCGTTTACTTATGTGCATTAAGATTATTATACATTAGAAATATTAATAGCTATAATAATATTTTAAAAAATTAAATAATATGATAAGTTGTAAAATTAAGTGAGAGAATATAGGCGCTTAAGTAAGAGACTTCATGAAAGGGTGATACAACTTAGTGAAGAAGGACTTTTATATGGGAATAAAGAAAAAGAAGTGTCCAGTGAAGTGATATAAATAAAGTTGTTTTTTAAAGCGAATGATTCTTTTATACACGCGAAAGAAAAAGCCTATGGCTATTCCAAAACACTTCTTCTCCTCTTCAATAGAAGAGAAAGAATGGATCGCTTTTATTAAACAGCATATCTCGAATTAAGTTTGAAGCAGCGATTCATCAGAGACTGAGTTTGTCTTAAATGTAAGTATGACAAACTCACAAAAAGAGCAGAAAACTTGTTAAATCAAGGCTCCCTGCGTTTTTAGCGGTGAGCTTTTTTGATGCGATCTTTTGAATTGGTCATACCCTCGCCACGAACTATCTTTTGTCTAACTACTGAAAGAGGGAATTAAAGTAATAGAGCGTCCTATCTTCGATTCCCATCGAAAATAAGACACTAATTTTTGTCTCTTCTATTCATCTTCTCAATTACTCGCCTTCATCTGTAACCCAGATATCCGTCGGTCCGTCGCTTCCTCCAATAATATTGGATTCAGACTGAACATTCTTACTCAATAATGACGCTGCACCAAGTACAAATACCGATAGGATGATCGCGATAATTCCAATCCGTTTCTTATCTACTGTTTTCTTGATAATCACTCCTCCTCTCAACTTCATTCTTTCCTAGCACTCAACCTACATCTTCTTACATTCATGGTAGCATAAAACTCAATTTTGTTTACTTATATTATGAATTGATTCCGAAAATTATAAGTGATATTATAGACACGATTACTCGGGAGGTTTTCATTCATGGAAAAACTAACAACTCGTGGAAAAATATTTTTCAGTCTTTTAGCACTTATTATACTCATCGTTGGCTTTACTTTGCCCTCATTCTTTAAAGCAGACGTACCAAATACCGAAGAACCGGAGACTCCAGATGAACCCGATTCGACTGAAATCGAACAAGTCGAAGTCGCCGAAAGTAATTATCCCGGTCTGCATCTCGAAATTCAAACGGCGGACACAGACACTTACCACTATGCTATTCACTCTCTCACAACAGACAGCGAGCCACTAACAGAAACGATACAAACTTGGCTCACCAATAAAAAAGAAACGTTCATAGCAAATGTAAAAGAATTTGCAAATTCTGAGCGACCGGCAGATTTAAACATTACGCTTGAGATGCTGCCCCTCTCAGAAACGATGTATAATATCATTTTTAATGTCTATGAAATAAACGGCGGTGCTAATGGAATATCTGAAGCAAAAACATTCGTCATCAATATTGCCGAAGATAAAATGTATACCTTGTATGATTTCCTTCATATAGAAAACGAGAACCACACAGCTTTCCAGGAGCTCATTCGCAACAAACTAAATGCTGATGAAAACTTACAGCAAAACCTTAGGGAAGACGCCCTGACTGACTCACTCAAACAGATCGACCAGCTACAATGGACAATAACCAAAGATGCACTTACGATTTACTGGGACAAATACGAAATCGCCATTGGAGCAGTCGGAAATATTCAAATCGAGGTTCCACTCGCCGAAATCGAGCACCTCTTAACCACAACAGCGCATGACATCTTACAGATTGAAGTGGTTGAAGAGCCAGAAACATCCGTCGAGCAAGAGGAACAGGAACCCGAAGAACCAGAAGATCAAGAACCATCTGGTGAAATAGCCACCGTGCCTACACCACCTCCGTCTGCCGGACCACAGGTAGATGGTAAATATGTAGCGATTACTTTTGATGATGGTCCCCATCCAAAAGTAACCGAACAAGTTTTGGAAACCCTAAGAACTTTTAATGCAAAGGCCACCTTCTTTATGCTGGGGAACCAAGTCGATTTCTATCCAAACTTAGTCCAACAAGTCGCCCAAGAAGGTCATGAAGTGGGTACTCATAGTCAAACACATGCTGACTTAACCGTAATTGGACAAGACCAACTGCAAAATGAGTTCGCCTTTACAAACGAGCGCATCAAAGACATTATCGGGTATTATCCAACACAGTTCCGACCACCATATGGCGCGTATAATAGTTCCGTCATTAACCAAGCAGTCAACTATGGTCAGAAAATCATTATGTGGTCTGTTGACTCACTTGATTGGCAATCGCAAGATCCAGTAGCGATTAATCAGATGGTTACGTCACAAACCGTACCCGGTTCTATCATCTTGTTACATGATATCCATGATGCAACAGCTCAAGCACTACCAACGATCTTAACCAATCTCCAAAACCAAGACTATACCTTCGTCACTGTCTCCCAACTACTAGAACTACAAGGAGCCACAGGCGTGGGCCCACATTTTGGGAATTATAAGTAAGGAGTTTACCAGAATAAATAATCTAGATTCTAAATATTACAGAACTTATAAAAATGAAAAAGCATCCGCTTTTTGATCTTATCTTCCAATCCGGCGAGCGTTGGCTCGCCTTCCTTATTGTGCTTTGAGAGGATGTCGAAAATCTCCACGAGATTTTCATCAAAACAGCTGGGCAAGTGGTTGCACACAAATTTTGTGGCTACAAACTCACCCCACGGGGTGAGTACTGTAGAATAAACTTGAAACCACCATATTCTGGTTCATACAGTGATACGTGCATGATGGAACACGAATTCTGACTCATACGGTGGTATGTGCACGATGGAACACGAATTCTGGTTCATCCCACAGTATGAACCCAGTGGCATGCGTTTGTGACTCTTTTCCACCCGTCGCATTCAAAAGTATCAGCATTATTCCCACTCACCCTCATAAAATCTAGAGACAAAACGTTAACCAACTGCGTCCTATCAGCGTTTAATTTATAATCCCTTATACTACAAAAAAAGCTTGAGCAATTGCTCAAGCTTTTTTAGGCTAATCTCTTCTTCTGCCGCCACCAAATAGCAAGACTAAACGAAGTAATTGCAAGAAACTCATAATCGCCGCTGCAACATAAGTCAGAGCTGCTGCATTCAGTACTTTTCGAGCCTTTGGTACTTCATCTTGCTCTAAAATACCACCGTTACTCAAAATACGTAACGCTCGTCTTGATGCATTAAATTCAACCGGTAATGTCACCACTTGAAAAATAAAGGTCAATGAAAATAGTAACAATCCTAATTGAATCAAGAAGTATGATGAGTTACTGTTCAAAAAGAATCCAATTAAAATCATTGGCATTGAAATAGATTGTCCAATATTAACAACTGGTACCAAAGCGGCACGAGCACGCAACGGAATATAGTTCTCTTGGTCTTGAATAGCATGCCCCACTTCATGAGCTGCTACCCCAATAGCTGCAACCGATGTTGATTGTGCTGTCGCATCTGATAGTCGTAAGACTTTATTTCTTGAATCATAATGGTCTGTTAGATCCCCTGCAATCCGCTCCACACTCACATCACGAATACCAGATTTTTCAAGAATATAGCGCGCTGCTTGAGTTGCTGTATAGCCTTTTCTACTCAATTCTTTACTGTATTTTGAAAAACTACTTTTCACATAAGCTTGTGCTGCAAGCGAAATAACTAAACCAATCATCACCAAAATATAGGTGCTGTCCATTGGAAAAAATAATGGCATAGTGTTCTCCTCCCTTAAGGTTCGCTTTTATAAAATAATTATACGCTTAAAATAAGACGATTTGATGACTTTTTTATTAGGGATTAGTTAAATTTTGCCCTTTCTGTTAGACGTTCGTCAAATTGCTTAATAAAATGATCGTAAACATCAGACCATTGATCCACTCGTTTAAAGGGAGTCTCCAACCCTCGATTAAAGTGAGCTGTGTATAAAATACCCGTCCCCTTAAATTGATGCAGCTGTTTAACTGTATCATCAATTAAATAATCGGCACGAACAACCTCTTTGTTGCCACAAAAAATAAAATAATGAGGATCTAGAAATGGAAAATGATCTTCTAACCAATGAAATTTATCGGTAAAAGTTCCAGGAACTTCCATTGCTGCGGTGGCAATATAGACATCATACTGATCATTTAAAGCACGAACAACTTCAACGGCATTTTCTTTGACTTCCAATTTACGGGCAAATCCCGGCTGATTAAACTCCCCTAAAACAAACTGTATCATTTCTTTAGGTAATTCGCTTTTTTTCATCATGTGTCCGAGATCATCTGCACTTAGTTGCTGCTGAAAATGAGCGTTAAATCGTTCGATCAAACGTTCTGTCGTTTGACACAACACATCATCCATATCAATGGCAATACTCAAGCGTTTTCCCATGGAACCATCCCTTCAAATTTTTCTCTCTCACTATTATACCACAGTGAGAGAGAAGACAAAAAAGCTAGCTCCTATTAGAGCCAGCTTTCCAAAATTTATTTTCCTTCTGCTTGATAATCTTCTTCATGAGGTAAAACAAGGTTTAAGATAATACCTGCCAGCGCACTCAATGCCGTTCCTGATAATGATAGATAGCCCATATCCAATGTTGCGCCACCTAATCCCAATACTAACATCGAGCTAGCAATAATTAAGTTACGAATTTTACCAAAATCAACTTGTTCTTCAATCAACACTTTCAATCCGTTACTTGCGATAACACCGTATAACAAGATTGACATCCCACCTAAAACAGCATTAGGAATGGTTGAAATAAGAGCAGTAAATTTACCTAAGAAACTCATAATCATAGCAAAGATAGCTGCGTTACGAATAACCGATACAGATGCGATACGCGTCATTCCAATTATTCCTGTATTCTCACCATAAGTCGTATTAGCAGGTCCACCAATAGTAGCTGATACAAGTGAAGCTACGCCATCACCAATTAAGGTGCGTGATAAACCAGGTTCTTTTAAAAATTGACGGTTACAAATTTTACTTAATACTGTGTGGTCACCGATATGTTCTGAAATGGTTACTAATGCAACCGGGATAATAGCTAGGGCTTCAGGACCAAAGTATAAACGGTAGCTTTGGAAATATTCTGTTTTAAAGGGCAGGTAAAACTGTGGCAATTCAAACCAGTTTGCTTGTCCGATTGGTGCTAAATCAACAATACCAACCATCATAGCAACGATATAACCACCAATAACACCACATAGGAATGGGATAATTTTGAAGAAGCCTTTTCCTTTTGTGTTAACAAATGCGGTAATCAGAAAAGTTACGACTGCAACAAAAATATTACGCCAGTCGCCCCCGCTGACAAAGCCTGAATTAGTCACAGCAGAGTTAGCTAATCCTAGACCGATAACCATAATCATCGGTCCGATAACAATCGGTGGTAATAAGGTATCAATCCATTTTGTTCCGACTAACTTAACTAAAATGGCAGCAACCACATAAACGAAACCAACAAGAATCACACCTGTTTGAGCAGCGCTAATGTCGCCACCCATTTGTTCAATGGCTACGGCCATCGCTGTAATGTAGGCAAACGATGAGCCTAAATAAACAGGAACTTTCGCTTTTGTAGCAATTTGATAAATAAGCGTTCCGATTCCACTTGCAAACAAAGCAACAGAAACAGGCATTCCTAAAATTAACGGAACTAAAATTGTTGCTCCAAACATTGCAAAAACATGTTGAAAACTCAATAAAATACCTTTTAGTACGGGTGGCTTCTCATCCACATCTAATAATAAGGGTTTTGTATTAATCGCCATATTGACTTCCTCCTAATTTTGGGCATAAAAAAATGCCTCTCTTTTTGAATAAATTCGCAAAAGGGCCTATTAGTGGTATCAAATATGGAATTTGTACCCTTCTTGATCTCTCTGGATCAGCTTAAAGGATTTTGCTTTGATTAGTATAACAGAATGATTTTGTTAAAACAATAACTTATCTTTTTTTGTGAGAATACTTTTTATAAATTTTAATCAAACTTTCGCTAAACTATTACAATACTTTCAAGAAGTCTTCACATCTTTCCAGTAATATATAGTCAAACCTGATATTTTTCTGATTAACCTGAAATGGAAGCTGCAACTTCCTCCTTCAACCTAATCCTAATAAATAATTAAGCTAGAGCTCTTTTTAGGGCTCTATTTCTTTTTACCTTTTTTAAGTTAAAGGGAGATAAATTTATTTGATCGGATTCAAGTGTTATAATGAAAATGAACGAAAAATAGGAGTTGTATGTAGATGAAAAAAATTGTAGATAGCCAGCAAATGAAACAAATTGACGATTATGCAATTGAAACGATTGGGATACCGTCATTGGTCTTAATGGAAAATGCTGCTAACCAAGTGGTTCATCATATGGCTGACCATATTAGCCAAGAAGACATTATCCTAGTTGCTTGTGGCAGCGGCAATAACGGTGGTGACGGCATGGCTATTGCCCGAATCCTTTTAAATCGAGGTTACCAAGTGGATGTCTTTTTTGCAGGTAAAGAGTCCTCATTAACAACAGAAACAGCAAAACAAATGGCGATTATTGAAAAGTTAGATATGGTTATTTGGGACTCTATTGATGAAATTAATATTAGTAATTACACAATAGTTGTCGATGCCCTTATTGGGATTGGCTTGCAGGCTGATCTAAGTGATGACTATATGACCGTCGTAAACAAAATAAACGAACACGAAGGTTTAGTTTTTGCGGTGGATATGCCAACTGGTATTTCGGCTGACAATGGTACAGTCATGAAAGTCGCTGTGCAAGCTGACTATACCATTAGCTTTGGTTACAGTAAAATTGGGCAATTGTTATTCCCTGGAAGTGACTACTGTGGCGAAGTCAGCATTGCTGACATTGGCTTTCCTCCAGTTGCAATGGAATCTGTGTCCTCACACTACTATAGTTATGATCAATCCGATTTAGCTACAGTGCCTCGTCGAAAAGCTTATTCTAATAAAGGGACTTTTGGCCGTGTCTTAGTCATTGCAGGTTCTGAAAATATGAGTGGTGCAGCTTACCTTTCAGCTAAGGCAGCTTACCGAACTGGCGCAGGTTTTGTCGAAGTATTAACAACTGAATCAAACCGCAATATTATCCAAGCTCAAGTTCCAGAAGCTGTTTTAACTACTTATAATCCTGACATGCTTAATGATGTTGATGAAAAAAATAAAATCAAAGAAGCCATCTTGCGCTCTGATACCGTCGTGATTGGACCAGGGATTGGCATTCAAGAAACAAGTCATCAACTGCTTGACTTAGTTACCTTATATGTCGAAAATCCCGTTGTTTTTGATGCAGATGCGATTAATGTGATTTCGAATTACTACGATACGTTCCCATTATTGCGCAACAATACTTGTGTGCGTTTAAATGAGTTCTCAAATACATTGCCCGCCCAATCTATTATTACACCGCACTTAAAAGAGCTTGCTCGTTTAATGGATCGAAGCATATCTGACTTACAAGACAATTTATTAACGACAGCTGACCAGTGTGCGAAGGATTCTAGTCTGATTTATGCGATTAAAGATGCCCGAACGATTGTGACCCATGATCATGAACGTTATATCAATGATTCAGGTAATAGCGGTATGGCAACTGCTGGCAGTGGTGATGTTTTAACGGGTATTATTGCTGGCTTGCTTGCTCAAGGGTTAGAACCATTTGAAGCAGCCAAGCTAGCCGTTTATATCCATGGTTTAGCTGGCGATCAAGCTGCCAAAGAAAAAAATGAATACAGCATGATGGCATCCGATATTATCGAAGCCTTGCATGTTGTTTTGAAGAAATAAAAAAAGATGCAGTAGAAATCAGTCATTCGATTTCTACTGCATCTTTTTCTAGCCATTAACGACTTCGCCGCCGTTAATGTGGATGGTTTGACCAGTCACATAACTGGAATCATCGCTTGCTAGGTAAACATAGGCTGGCGCACACTCGTACGATTCGCCGGCACGACCTAGTGGCTGGCTGCCACCGTGTTCCTCTTTCGTACGACCGACTGTTGCTGGAATAAGTGGTGTCCAAATTGGGCCTGGTGCTACGGCATTAACGCGGATTTTACGTTCAGTAATCTCATCGTTAAGGGCTAGAGACCGGGTAAAGGCAACGATGGCACCTTTTGTTGATGCGTAGTCAAGCAGCTTGGGCGATCCACGGTAGGCAGTAATGGATGCTGTATTGATGATGCTTGCGCCCTTAGCCAAATGCTTTAAGGCCGCCTTCACTAAATAAAACATGGCAAATATATTGGTACGGAATGTTCGGTCTAACTGGGCTGCGCTAATATCCAAGATTGATTCTTGCTCTAGTTGTTGGGCAGCATTGTTGACTAAAATATCGATATCGCCAAAATGTTCAACAGTACGACTGACAATCTCAGCTGCAAATGCTTCATCACCAACGTCACCCGTTAGCCACAAGACTTCCGCTCCATATTTTTCGCATAGCTGGCGTGTTTTCTCTGCATCGGCCTCATTATCTAAATCAGTGAGGACTAACTTCGCTCCTTCTTTGGCGAAGGCAACCGCTGCTGCTGCACCAATCCCGCTATCAGCACCGGTAATCACAGCAACCTTCCCCTCTAACTTGTTAGCAGCTCGGTAATAAGGATTGTCGATTTGTTCTTCGGGACTCATAGCGTGACTGTCATCGTCTTGGAAGTACCCTTTTTTCGGCTCTTCTGTTTCAATTATGTCTTTTTCTTTATCCGTCATGTCGTTTCCTCCTATTCGTTTGCTTCACTGTTACATGAAAATTGTAGCAATAATAGTTGGAAATGACTAACGATATGGTTAATTAGTCTTTATCTGCGTCTCTTGTTTCTTTAGAAACGTGGAATACTTTTTCGCTGCGTTCGTAGGGAACATCCACTTGATTGTGGCGAACATTCAATACACGAGCAATGATAAAAAAGTAATCGGATAGACGGTTAATAAAGGTTAAAACAAACGGATTGACTTCATTTGGCTCATCTTGCATAAAGGTTACGATAACACGTTCGGCATTGCGGGTAGTGGTTCTTAGAACATGTGCCCACGATGATGCTTCGGTTCCACCCGGAATAATAAAGTACATAGTTTCTGGTGGTTCAGTGCTGTAGCGATCAATCAGCCCTTCTAACCACTCAATATGACTTGCTGTAATCTTATCTTCTCGGTGACCTCTTGGTACGGATAAATCTGACGTACAGTCAAATAAAAATTGTTGGATGTTCCGAATATCCGATTGTATATCGGTAGCTTGGTCATCTTGGCTTAGTTTCGCTTCTAGAACACCACACCATGAATTAATATGATCGACCTCACCAAACGCATGGATACGCGCGTTGTTTTTTTCAACAGCTTTTCCGCCACCAATTCTTGTTTTTCCTTTGTCCCCTGTTCGGGTATAAATAGAATAGCTCATTTTATACAACTCCTTTCTCACTATTGTATGTTATTTTTGATGTTTAGGCGATATCTGCGACCTTGGGATGAGAAGTTTTTAGAGGGACTATGTTAAACTAACAGTATCATTATATAAAAAAGAGGTGTCTTTTATGGAAAAAAATCGTGATAGGATTCAATCTGAAAAAGACGATATGCGCTTTATCAAATTTTGGGGTGGGAAAAAGCTCATCTTTACATTTGCTGCACTTATTATGCTTGGCGTTTTGATTATGATTTTTAATCATATATCATTTATTTTCCGCCCACTTCAAGTAATTTTCTCTACAATTATAGCGCCCATTATTTTAGCTGTCGTCTTTTTCCATATCCTTAACCCGCTTGTTACTTGGCTAGAAAAAAAAGGACTCAATCGAACTATTGGAACAGCCATTGTCTTTGTGGCCTTTATTTTATTATTGGCCTATGGACTTATTTTACTAGTTCCTGTTTTAGTTGATCAAATCACTAATTTTGTGGGTGATTTTCCCGACTATATTGATGCTTTAACTAAAAATATAGAAAATTTTGCATCAGGTAGTATTTTTGAATCCTACTACGATGATGGTGTTGAAAACCTCAATAGTATTGTCGGCGACATTCCATCCATGATCTGGGATTGGGTTAGTAATTCATCACAAAAAATTGTTAATGTCTTCTCAACGATTTCCAATGTCTTTGTTGTCATTGTGACTTTCCCGATCATTCTATTCTTTATGCTATCAGAACGTGGTAAATTCCATCCCTTTGTGATGTCATACCTGCCTCCCATTTTCCGTCATGATGTGACTGTCCTATCTAACCGTATGACAAATGTGGTGGGGTCATATATTGTCGGTGAATCATTAGTAGCATTAAGTTTAGGTGTCTTGCTCTTAGCCGGATATTTGATTATCGGATTAGATTACGCCTTTGTATTAGCTATTATTGCAACTGTAACGGCGATTATCCCTTATATCGGAGCAACAATTGGGATCATACCTGCTTTAATTGTAGCAGCCTTTACCTCACCTTTTATGTTACTCAAGATGGCCATTGTTTGGGTGATTGCACAATTCATTCAAGGTAATGTCATCGAACCAAGTATTATGGGTAAAACATTGAAGATGCATCCATTGACGATTATCATTGTCTTACTCATCATGGGTAATTTGTTAGGTATTGTTGGAATGATTTTAGGTGTACCTTTGTTCGCGATTATTAAAGTGTTGCTCGAATACTTCTTTGAGAAATTCAAAAAACGTTACAACCGCTACTATGCTATGGCTGACGGGCCTTATGTGATTGATCCTGACTTAGCTGGCGACACGGTTCAAACAGATGCTAACGGTAATGTGATTGCTGATGAGTCTGAAGAGACTAGTGAAAAAGAAGATGAATAGACAAAGGATGCTGGGATTTTGTCTCAGCATCCTTTTTATGTTGTTTTGTAGCGAAAATAGGGTTTTAATGCGAGAAGCTCGTTTGTCGTTAATGGGCGATATTCGCCGACTCTTACATGTGGGTCGAGCACAAGTGGTCCCATTTCGACTCGTTTCAAATAGGTTAGTTTTTTGCCACAGGCGAGAAACATTTTTTTCACTTGGTGGAATTTACCTTCTTGGATGGTGACACGAACGTGGCTATAAGTGCTGTGATCATTCAAAATTTCAAGCTTGGCTGGCTGGCATTTTTCACCACCGATAAAGACAATACCCTCAGCGAAAGCCGTAACGTCAGCTTCAGTTACGATGGCATTAATAGTGGCTTCGTAAACTTTTTCGACTTTTTTATCGGGCGAAAGTAGCTGATAGCCGAGCTGTCCGTTATCGGTAACCAATAGCAAGCCTTCAGTATCACGATCTAGTCGTCCGACTGGATAGAGCTGATCGTTTTGATCATCATCCGAAATGAGGTCAAAAATGGTCTGGCAATTGGCATCTGTTTTAGCAGTCACAACACCATTTGGTTTATGCAACATATAATAGCGGTGAGGCGGAATCGCGATGAGATCATCATCCACAGTCAATTGGTGAATGGTTTGTTCAACATTGAAACTCCCATTTGTGATGGCGATACCATCCACTTTTACACGTTTTTGTTGGATGAGACGCTTGACCGTTTTGCGTGATCCGAATTGTCTTTCTTCTAATACTTTATCAACTCGCAAACTTAATCCCCTTTCTTTTTGAAGCGCTGACCTAGATTTTTGTGTTCAATAGCAGCACTTTTTTCGCTAGATTCAATTTCCCAATGAATCACAAAGGTTAGAATCACGCGTAAAAAGACAATCGCCGCCAAATTAATAAATTCATCTAGGGTATGAACCACAACTGATTTTAGAATTTCAGCTGCCAATTTAAACTCCAAGCTGTAAGCGAGGGCTTTGGCCAAGTCCAACTTGGGATCACTGACCATCAAGTCCCCACCTGCCAGTATAAATAGCAAAATAGAGCGGCCTACGCCATAAACAACAACTAATACACCTACAATTTCAATCAAACTTACTAATATTGGAATAATCATTTCCAAAAAATGATGTAAGTCCATGATTGCACCACCTTTCAGCCATTTTGATTCCATTGTACCTGTTCAAAGAGAATGTTAGTAGTAAAAATATGACTGAATGTACCGTACAGAAATAATTTGAGCGCTGTATCTTACATTGGGTGGTGTAAATGTAAGATACAGCTCCCTAATACTCGCCTGTAAGTTACATTGGGGCTGTGAGATGTAAGATACAGCTCATTTTATCTAGCTGTATCTTACACGCTTGGACAAAAAAGCATTTGGACGGCTAGTCCAAATGCTTTTTTGTTAGTCATCTAATTGTAGTTTTTTCAAGGCTTCAAACATAGCGTTGTTGACTGGTTCATCTTTTTGCTGGTTTTTCAGATATTTTTGCACATCACGCTTATCTGCTTTTTTACCACCTGAATGTTTCCGGCGTTCTTGGAAGGCAGACAGCTTCTCACGGTGACCACACTTGCAGACAAACATCTGACCGTCTCCTTCACCAACCATTTCCAGTTTTTTGTGACAAACAGGACATCTGGCATTGGTCAATCGAGAGAGGCTCTTGCGATGGCCGCATTCACGGTCTTGGCAAACTAACATTTTTCCACGCTTGCCATTGACTTCTAGCATAGGCTTGCCACAGTCTGGGCATAGCTTATGAGTGAGGTTATCATGTTTAAAGTTAGCATCACTGGCTTTAATTTCAGAAACAATTGCTTTGGCATAGTCTTTCATCTCATTGATAAAGCTATCTTTTTTCAACTGCCCTTTAGCAATTTTTTCTAGTTTCAATTCCCATTCGCCCGTTAGTTCAGCTGACTTTAAATCTGCTGGTACAAGCTCCAATAGTTGGCGTCCTTTTCCGGTTGTATGGATTGCTGTTCCTCTTTTTTCAATCATAAAGGAACTAAATAGCTTGTCGATGATATCCGCCCGCGTTGCTACAGTTCCTAATCCGCCTGTTTCTTTCAGCGTTTGGCTGATTTTTTTGTCATTAGACGCCATATACTGGGTTGGATTTTCCATAGCCGATAAGAGTGTGGCTTCCGTAAATGGTGCTGGTGGCTTGGTTTGACCATTGGTTTGGGACACATAAGATAAAGCTAGTGTGTTTCCTTTTTCAATTTTAGGTAGAACTTGTTCTTTGATATCATCGTCGTCAGAGTTATCATCGGCTTGGTTATCATAGACTTCTCGCCAACCAGCTTGCAGAACGGTTTTCCCTTTGGCGATAAACTGTTCACCGCTGCTCTCTGCTTCAATGGTCACCTGTTCCCAAATTTCCGGTGGCAGCATGACTGCGATAAAGCGTTTCACGACTAGGTCATAAATTTTACGCTCGCGGTCTGACAATTTTTGCAAAGGAATCGATTGTTCAGTTGGAATAATCGCATGGTGGTCGGATACTTTTTTATCGTCAACAAAGGACGAATTGGCTTTAATCGGCTTACTCATGACCTTGTTTGCTAGACTGCGGTACTGCGGAGTGGCAATCGTTCTTAAACGGTCAGGAATGGTCGCAACAATATCCGCCGATAAATAGCGCGAATCCGTTCTTGGGTAAGTCAATACTTTATGGCGCTCATATAAACTCTGCATAGTTGTCAGCGTTTCTTTAGCCGAATAGCCAAATAAACGGTTGGCATCACGCTGTAATTCGGTCAAGTCATAGAGACCTGGCGAGTAACTTTTCTTTTCTTTTCTCGTGACAGCCGAAACGGTTAGTGGCTGTTGACCAATTTTCTGAACTAACTTCTCTACTTTTTCACGGTCAAAGGAGCGGGTTTGTTTCGTTTGGCTGTCTCGCCAAATTAAGGTCATACCGTCTTCTGTAACAGCTTTGATTCCATAATAGGTTTTCGGTTTGAATTGATTGATGTCTTCTTCGCGTTTGGCAATCATTGCAACGACCGGCGTTTGCACACGGCCAGCATTGAGTTGGGCATTGAACTTAGTCGTCAACGCGCGCGTTGCATTCAAGCCCACATACCAGTCTGCTTCTGAACGCGCAACAGCTGATTGATAAAGATTGTCGTAGTCTTTACCTGGTTTCAAACGGCTAAAGCCTTCTTTAATGGCTTTATCAGTAACCGAGGAAATCCACAAACGCTTGATTGGTTTACGAACTTTTGCTTTTTCAAGAATCCAGCGTGCAACCAATTCCCCTTCACGGCCGGCATCCGTTGCGATAATGATTTGCGTAATATCTTGACGTTGCAGTTGCTTTTTGACAGCTTGAAACTGTTTATTGGTTTGACGAATAACCGTCAATTCTAAGTCTTTAGGAAGCATGGGCAAGTCATTTAGCTGCCATGTTTTGTATTTTTGATCGTAGTGTTCAGGCTCGGCTAGCGTCACCAAATGACCAAGCGCCCAAGTCACCACGTATTGTGCACCTTCTAAAAAGCCGTTACCCTGCTTATTGCAGTTTAAAACCTTTGCAATATCTCTAGCAACAGAGGGTTTTTCAGCTAAAACTAATGATTTTGTCATGATTTAAAAACTCCTTATCACTTGCTCTAATCTTTACTACTATAGCACAAAAAAGAATGGTATGATTTAAAAAAACATCGGCTTAATAGCCAAAGGAGACATTATGCGTAACATTATTCTTACCACCGAAAGTGGTGCAGATTTATCAGAATCACTTATCAAGCATTACCCGATTCGCGTTGTTCCCATGCATGTGATTATGGATGACATCGACTACAAGGATGGCCATTTTCCAGTCACTGCTATTTTTGACTATTACGACAAAACGAAAAAAATCCCGTCAACAACTTCGACCAACCCCAATGAATATGAGGCATTGTTCAGCGAGATTCGCCAAGAACATCCTGATGCTACCATCGTTCATATTGGCTACACGTCTAAAGCATCATCCTCATTCCAAAATGCCTTGATCGCAGGAGAAGAATTTGAAAATATTCATTTTATTGACGCCTTAAACGTTACTGCCGGTTTAGGAGCAGTCGTTCTCTACGCAGCAAAATTATTAGAAGAAAAGCCGGACATATCCCTCGAGGACTTCATCACTGCCATCGAGCAAACGGTTGCCAAGACACGATTAAGCTTTCTACCTGGTCAACTAGAGTATTTGCGTGCCGGCGGACGAGTATCGAACGCCCAATACTTAGGTGCGCAGCTCTTAAAAATCAAGCCATTAATCGAGTTAGTCGATGGCAAATTGGTATCCACTAAAAAATATCGCGGTAAAATGTTACGAGCTGTTAACGATTTACTCGATGATTATTTTACTCGTTATCAATTAGATAATAGCCAACTTTATCTGATTTATTCTATTGGGCTAGATGATAGCATTAAAGAAGCTGTCGAAGCATCACTTATCGCACGTGGCTTCCACCACTTTGACTGGGTTCAAGCCGGTTGCGTCATTAGCTGCCACTGCGGCCCAGCTGCATTTGGTATTGCAGGTATCGAAAAATGAAACGACAAAAGTCGCACCGATTAACTTTCGGTGTGCCTTTTGTCGTTTCGAGTGAATAGAAACGATTTTTCAACTTTCTATTCACTCTCTTAGTCTAATTCAACTACAAATGTCTCATAGGGTTGTAGAACTAGCTCCGAAAGGTCATAAAAGTCGCGTTGATAATTTTGAATAATCGGTTTCGACTCTGTTTCATCCACTTCTAGTTGTAGATTTTGAATCTCTTCACTAAAGTTGGCACACACCAACCACCGTTTCCCTTCATACTCTCTCAAGTAAGCAAAAATAACTGGATCTTCTTCCAGTAACAAAGTATAGCTCCCATAAACGATAATTGGATGTTCTTTGCGCAACTGAATCAGTTTTTGATAGGTATAGAAAATAGAATCCTCATCGGCTAAACTATCAGCCACATTAATGGTTTGATAATTGGGATGAACCGCCAGCCATGGCGTGCCATCTGTAAAACCAGAGTGGTCACTGCTATCCCATTGCACAGGACGGCGCGCATTATCGCGACCCTTGGCATTAATAGATGCCAGCAAGCTCTCTTTTGAATAACCTTCCGCAAGGCGTTCATGATACATATTGATCGTTTCAATATCGTCGGCTTCAGAAATATCAGCGATTGGATAATTAGTCATGCCAATCTCTTCGCCTTGATAAATATAAGGCGTCCCCTTCATCATATGCAGCAAAATCGCAAACATCTTGGCACTTTGACGGTGGTATTCGCCATCATTTCCCCAACGTGACACAATCCGCGGCAGGTCATGGTTGTTCCAAAACAAACTATTCCAGCCTTCCTCACCGAGCGATACTTGCCATTTGGAAAGCACTGCTTTGAGTTCCGGAATCGATAAAGCTTTCAGATCCCACTTGTCTTTACCTTCCTGCTGGTCTAAGCCAACGTGCTCAAATTGAAAGACCATCGACAGTTCATGACGGTCAGGATGAGAGTAAGCTTTGGCAATCTCAGGGGTTGCGCCCCATGTTTCGCCAACCGTTAATAAATCTGCAGCTCCAAAGGTTTGTTGGTTCATCTCCTGCAAATAATCATGGAGTTTTGGCCCATTACTTGTCATTTCTTGATCGGGTATTTTTCCGATGAGGTCAATGACATCCATGCGGAAGCCACCGATACCTTTATCAATCCAAAAATTCATCATGTCGTAAACTTCTCGGCGAACGGCTTCATTTTCCCAATTCAAGTCGGGTTGCTTTTTACTAAATAAATGCAAATAATATTGGCCCGTTTCTTCGTCAAATTCCCAGGCAGGACCGCTAAATGTTGACCGCATGCCGTTTGGTTCTTTTTCGTCAACGGGGTCGCGCCAAACGTAGTAGTCGCGGTAAGGATTGTCCTTATTTTTTCTAGCTTCGACAAACCACTTGTGCTCGTCAGATGTATGATTAACCACTAAATCCATCACGATACGAATACCGCGTTCTTTGGCTTGTTGGATTAAGTCATCCATATCTGCCATCGTGCCGAAGTCGGGATGGATGGCTTGGTAATCACTAATATCATAACCATTATCATCATTAGGTGATTGGTAAACGGGACTCAACCAAATAACGTCAATTCCTAATCCCTTTAAATAATCTAAACGGGAAATAATTCCTCTTATATCGCCAATGCCATCATGGTTACTGTCTTGAAAGCTTCGGGGGTAAATTTGATACACCACAGATTGGTGCCACCATTTTTCTAACATACTAAGACCTCATTTTCATTTAATACCTCCATGATAAGCGACCATCGAACCCCTTGCAAGCGGTCGCTTAACTTCTTCATTAAAAATTAAGTTTGTCATTTCCAAGCTCCCTCTCCTATAATAAGAAAAAGGAGTTGAGTGTAAATGGCATTTCAAATTGCCGCTCTCGAGCATTTTTTAAATTATCACGGTCAAAAATATATCGCGCCAGCAAAGGCAGGCGAAGAAAAAGACATCATGGAAACATTTAAAAAAGACGGACAGACTGCTCGTCAAGCTTTCACCGAATTAGCCCAATCAGTTGATCAGTCCCTTCAAGATTTTCATATGCAGAAAGTGAGTGGCTGGATGAATCAGGCTCAAATTGGGCGGCCTCATTTTTGGTGCTACTTTAAAAGGGAAGAGGAAAGTAAACACGATCCGCATTTCGCTATTCGCCTTATCACGTTAGATGATGGCTTGGGGATTTCAGTAGAAGTTAGTTTTATTGAAAGAGGCGTCGTTCCAGAAACCATCGTCCGACAAAATCAAGTATTAGCTGTGCCGATTCAAGCACCACTCTACTATTTCGCTCAGTCGAATGGTGTCAGCAGCCGCTACGAGGCGACTGAAGAAAACCGTCTCTTTTTACAAGAAGCCGTTGACAATAAAACGGTACGTAAGGTCTTAGTCAAGATTGATATTCCAAAGATAGCATCCTATTCCAATCAAGAGTCTCTCGTAACAGCTATTTTAGAAGGCTTCCGTCTGCTCAGCCCTTATTATTTGGCGACAAAATAAGTGATTGATGGCCAAGACTGTCGAGTGAGCTCAATAATAACTGTCAGTCAACATAAATAGGCTCCAAAAGGTAATAAAACCCTTCTGGAGCCTATTTCAATAATGATGCTTTTTCAATATCTTCAGCAACAATAACAAATAAATCAGCTTCGTCATCAAGAGCCAAGCGATTACTTTGTTGCAGCTTTGTTTTTTCAAATAAACTTCTGGCAAAGCGAGCATTTCCGAAGTGGCTATCTCGTTTTTGGAACTCTTTTTCAAAAACAGCTTGAACAGTGTCTTTCGCATCATCCGTTAACACAAAACCTTGTTGGTGAGCGCCTGTTTCAAAAATCGCCGTCAATTCTTTACTGTCGTAGTCGGGGAAATCAATCGTATAGGAAACACGGCTGCGAATACCAGAATTCATATTCAGCATTTGGGCCATCTCATGCGAATAGCCTGCCATTATCACAACTAACTTATCACGGTTGTCTTCCATCTCTTTAATCAAAGTACTGATTGCCTCATAACCGAAGTCATTTTCAGAACCGGAATAAAGCGCATATGCTTCATCAATAAATAGAACACCACCGTAAGCTTCTTTAATTTTCTCCAGTGTTTTAGGGCCGGTCTGACCGATATATTGGCCAACTAAATCATCGCGTGTTACCTCAATCATATGACCGCGCTTCAATACGCCAATGGATTTTAGAATTTGACTAATTAATCGGGCGATCGTTGTTTTCCCGGTTCCTGGTCGACCAGTAAAGACCATATGGAGAGCCAAGTCGTTCGTTCCATACCCCATTTCTTCACGGCGTTTTTCAGCTCGAACGTAGTTGATAATCGAACGAACTTGCTCTTTGACATCAGCCAATCCAACTAAACTCTGCAGCTCCTCCATTAAATCTTTCATATCATCACCGAAAAGCTGATCTGGATTAATCCCAAAGTCAAGTGGCTCTAAAATCACTAAGTCTTCCTCAGTCAGTTTCTGCTCACTCAAACGATAAGCTCGTTCACGCATAGCTGACTCCATCACATTACGAACCACTCGCGCATTTGCAAATTGAGGGAGAACCTTTTCTTGGTTTATTTTAACTAAGAAGGCTTTTTCTGCTTCTTCTGTCAGCGTGTAGTGGTTAGATCTAGCTTGATCTGTAGCGATTTCCAACAACTCTCGGTCAGAAAAATCATCAAAATTAATCTGCATATTAATTCGGCTAGACAATCCCGGATTAGACTTCAACAAGTCCTTCATCCCCGCATCATAGCCAGCTAAAATTACGATAAAGTCATTCCGATAGTCTTCCATTGCCTTAATCAAAACTTCAATGGCTTCCGATCCATAATCACCGTGGTCACCATTTGCTGGTGAAAGAGAATACGCTTCGTCAATAAAGAGAACACCGCCCTTAGCCGCTTCAATCATTTCGCGCGTTTTTTGAGCAGTTTGTCCCATATAGCCACCTACTAAATCAGAACGATCTACTTCAATCAATTGACCTTTTTCCAAAATCCCAAGAGAATGGAAAATGTCTCCTAAAATTCGAGCGACTGTTGTCTTTCCTGTTCCTGGATTTCCAGAAAAAGCAAAGTGGTAGCTAGGCTGTTCACTCTTTTCAATCGATAACATATAAGCACGGCGCTTGTCATATTCCATCAACTTAACAATCCGATTAATGGTTTCTTTTACTTCATCCAGTCCTACTAACTGATTCAATTCATCTAAAGCATCTTCAAGAACTGGACGCGTTTTTTTGTAAGGTTGGGCTGGCTCTAGTCCGAATGGATTAGTCATCCCCGCACGCTTACTACGTTTAGGCTGCATGCTGTCAATTAATGACTCTACCCTAGCCGTACTATGTGACAGTGGGCGGGTCCGTTTTAAATTTTCAAAAATCGTTCGACACTCTTCAAAATCACCATGAATATAATGAGCATAAACACGGTCATATTCTATATCATCGTCGTACCCATGCTTTTCTGACTCATCAATCGACTGCAAAATATCCTCTAATGGTTTTTCCTGTTGTAAATAAATCTTAGTCCGAAGACGGTAAGAAGCATAATGTTTCGGCTGGCGTTCTAAAACAACAGCCAACAAGTCTAACGCTTGGTCTAATTGATTTCTTTCGAATGCAAGCTGCGACAAAATACGAGCTGCTTCCCAATTGCGTTGGTTGAGTTCATAAGCACGTTTCGCATATTGATTGGCTTCTTCTGTAAAATTCTTTTTTAAATAAAGTTGCGCTAACAGAACTAAATAAGCATCTGCTTCAGGATTGGTTTCAACTGCTTTTTGAACATAAGCAAAGGCTTTGTGGTAGTCGTGCTTACGATAATAACTAAGCCCCATCAAATAATTTACCTGTGGATGGTATGGGTATTGTTGATAAGCTTCTCGTAAAACAGGTCCACTGCTCAATGCCATATTATGTTTAATATTATACTCCATACCACGCAATCGATCTTCTAACTGCTGAAGGGTCATCTTGCTAGACTCATCTTCTTCAATATGATTAACGGTTTCCTCAGGTACAATTTTCTCCATGCTTATGCCTCCTTCCTGTTTCTTACTTTATATTTTCTGTCATAATGATCAATCTATATATTACCATATTTACCGACTACGATTCCTTTTATTTGCTTCTATTACTTATTTTTTTATTTTTTTAATCTGTTTTGAATACTGTTATAGTCTTACTGACTCTTTCTCAGAGTGCTCTTTTTCATCTTTCGTGGTATGATAAGGGTAGAAAACGCATTCAAAAAAAACAGAAAGGGTGTTGTCTTATGGCTCTTTTTCATGATCGACAGGACGCGGGTAGCCAGTTAGCAACTAAGCTATCTCACTATCAGCATCAAGATGTTGTTGTTTATGCCTTACCACGAGGTGGTTTGCCAATTGCGAATGAAATTGCCCATTATCTTTCTGCCCCTTTAGAACTTCTCATCACTCACAAAATTGGTCATCCTTTTAACACCGAATATGCCATTGGAGCAATCTCTGAAAATGGCAAAGCCATTTATAATCCTTCTGAAATTATGAAAGTAGATGATGACTGGCTGATGTATGAAGAAGCCAAGCTAAAAAATGAAATTAAAAGAAGGCGGCTTAAATATAAAAAGCAGGACGATCATCCGTCTTTAATTGGCAAAACCGCTATTCTCGTTGATGATGGCATCGCTACTGGCTACACCATGCTAGCGGCCATTGATGATATTAAAAAGAAAAACCCAAAAGCAATTGTCGTGGCTATTCCTGTCATCCCTGAATTCATGGCTCAAAAATTGGAGCAAGCAATTCAAGAGGTGGTTACTGTGGAACGCACACGCCATTACTTAGGGGCTGTCAGTGCTTATTATGAGCAGTTTAACCAGCTCAGCGATGATGATGTTATTACTAGTTTACAATTTAGAGCGAGTACGACCAATAGTTAATAGCAGCACCTTCAATGATGTCACTATCGTGCCAATTATAATTATGGAACTTTGTTTCTTCATCATCATTCGGATCGTTTAAACTGAATTGATTATCTTTAACTCCTGTTAGCAACATAATGTGGCCGACTTCTGTAAACTGGCTGACATCAACAGACACCACGACTAAGTGCCCTTCTGCTAATTCTTCCTTGGCCCATTCTATATCATTACCGAGATTCAAGAATTCAAGGTCATGTTCTAGGGCAAAGTCACCGAAAATTTCCCAGCTGGTTCCCGCACCTTCAACATAATAGTCTTCTTGCGCCCAATCTTTAATCGTTGAGGGTGTGGATTCTAGGCCATAATAATTGCCTACCATCGCTAACGTGACAATAGCACAACCATTTTCAGCTATATTTCTATCACCGTCACTGCCGTACGAAATATCTTTCCATTCATTTGCTGTTTGTAAAAATAAAGGCACATCACTCGTCCGCACTAAATCGACAGATGTAGCTTGTTCATCTCGACTTGGAATGACATCAATACGACTAATGGTTGGCTCACCTTTACTATTTTTAATAACAGAAACGACTGGCTGACTTTCTTTTTGCTCATGGTAATAAGTAGATCCCATTGCTAAAAATAACAACAAGAACACGGCTCTAAAATAGTTTTTCATCATTTATCCTCTTTAACTTATTTAGTCTTTGTCCATTATTTTAACACGACTCAGCTATTTTTGTAACTCCCCCTAAATCTCCTTGCAAACTCACTTTCTTTTCTTTATGATAAAAGCAATTATGTGAATAATCATACATTAATATAGATGAACAAAGTGAGGAATGAACAATGAAAGAGATTAGCCTTAAAGATACCGTATTTGAGACAGTTTCTAAATTTCCTGAAATTCGTGAAGTTATTATCAGCCTTGGGTTTGCACCTTTACGCGATGATAAAATGCTTCAAACAGCTGGCAGAATGATGACATTAGGTCGTGCAGCTAAGCAATTCGGTTTAAGTTATGAGACTGTTGCGCAAAAATTAGCAGAGCATGGTTTTACAGTAAAGGAGTCTGAACTTTAATTGAAACTACAAAGTGAACGTTCAAAAGAGTTTGAAGCACGCCAAGTCATTTTAAAAGACTTAATTTTGCGGCTCCATGCTGGAGAAGACGAAGAACACATTAAAGCTGAATTTAAAGAACACTTCGAACAAGTGAGTGCCTTTGAAATCTCCGTTATGGAACGTCGTTTAATGAGCCAAGGTATTCAAGCTGAAGAGATTATGTTGCTCTGTAATGTCCACGCTTCTTTGTTTAATGGTTCGATTGAATCAGTCTATGAATTTAGCGAAGAACAAGACAAACCTGGCCACCCAATTCGTGTGATTAAGGAAGAAAATCTTGCTATCGAGACCGCACTTGATCGTCTTGAAAAGCTATTAGTTGTTTACTTAGAAGAACAAGCTGCCGACTTAAAGCATGGTTTACTATTGCAACTCGACATCCTGTGGGAAATCGACAACCACTATAGCCGCAAGGAAAACTCCTTCTTTCCTATTATGGAACGCTACGGCCTAACTGCACCACCAAAAGTGATGTGGGGAGTCGATGACGAGATTCGTCAATTTATTAAGGATTTCCGTCTCATAATCGAAACAGACCAACTAGACCAAGCAGTCGAAGCTTTTGATAAAATGAAATACGAAATCGAAGAGATGATTGTCAAAGAAGAAGAAATCATGTTACCGATGATTATGCCCTTCTTCAATGAAGATGACTGGTTGTCTATCGCTGCTGAATCAGAAGAAATTGGCTACTGCATGATTCAACCCGAAGCAAAATGGCAGCCCGAGCGCCATCAATTCCAAACAAATGGTATTCCAACTGACAAAGACGGTAATATCCAATTCGAGACTGGTTATTTAACCATGAAAGAATTAGAAAAAATTCTAAACGAACAGCCGCTTGAATTAACCTTTGTTGATGCCAATGATAAAGTAAAATACTTTAATAATGGGCCTGGCAAAAAATTATTCCCACGCACTAAAAATGCCTTAGGGCGTGAAGTTTATAACTGCCACCCACCAAAGAGCCAGCCCATGGTTCGTCAACTGATTGCTGACTTTAAAGCAGGCATCAAAGATTCTGAAACACTTTGGTTCCGTGCACGCGGCAATTTCGTGATGGTGACTTATAAAGCCCTTCGTGATGAAGATGGCACCTATATGGGAGCCTACGAATATGTGCAAGACATCGAGCATATTGTTGATATTGATGACGAAAGACGATCATTTGATTAAGTACGAACGCGCACCCACTAGCTGGGTGCTTTTTTTATTGTCTCCAGTAAGATACAGCGACTTTTTTTGCTCTGTATCTTACATTTCACTACCAAAATGTAAGATACACGATTATTGCGGGGTTATGTCCGTATAATTGTGTAAAAAGAAAGAGCCCTATCAATACTCTTGTATAATGTAGTTACGACACAACATTAGAAAGGGTGTATTGATATGACTCAAATTAATTTTACTATAAACATGGAAGAATTAATAGAACAAGTTATGGGGAGTAATTTGTCAGGTCTGATTAAAAGTCAGTTGACCATGATGATTAATCATACGATGGAATACGAACGTGACCAATATATTAAGGCGAAACATTATGAACGGACTACAGGACGTGTCGATTATCGAAATGGTTATTATAAAAGAGAATTTGTCACGAACATTGGGAGAATGACGTTAACCGTCCCTAGGACAAGATCTGGCGAGTTTTCAACAGCTGTTTTCGAGAAATATAAACGAATGGATCAGGCTCTTGTTCTCACTATAATTGAAGCCTATATTAATGGTG
This sequence comes from Jeotgalibaca sp. PTS2502, assembly GCF_001975685.1. Classification (NCBI taxonomy): domain Bacteria; kingdom Bacillati; phylum Bacillota; class Bacilli; order Lactobacillales; family Carnobacteriaceae; genus Jeotgalibaca; species Jeotgalibaca sp. PTS2502. The sequence continues at coordinate 2,075,431 of NZ_CP019433.1, read as the reverse complement.
TCTCAACTCGTAAGGTCACTAAAGTAGTTGAAGCCCTAGTTGGCGAGAGTGTTTCAAAATCATTGGTATCCTCACTTGTCGCAAAGATTGATCCTGATATAAAAGCGTTTCGTCATCGACCGTTAACACCAGCCTTTCCTTATTTATATGCGGATGCCTTATATGTTAAAGTGCGAGAAAATCAAAAGATTGTATCTAAGGCAGTTTATATTGCTCAAGGAGTTCGAGAAGACGGGTTTCGGGAACTTGTTGGCTTTAAAGTAGCTGATGTGGAATCTGAACATAACTGGCGTGACTTTTTTTCAGAACTCAAAGAACGTGGTCTAGCAACACCTAAAATGGTCATTTCAGATGCTCACAAAGGTCTTGTTTTAGCTGTTCAAAAGGAATTGACAGGTGCCATTTGGCAACGGTGCGCTGTTCATTTTATGAGAAACATTGTTACTAGAATGCCGAAGAAAGATACTGTTCAAGCACGAGAAATTTTAAAAAGTATCTTTAAATCAAGCACGTTATCGTTAGCACGCGAAAGAAGAGATGCCTTATTTCAGCTCGTTGGTACAGACAAACGTTTTGCAGACGCCCTGCGTGTTCTTGAGGAAGGATTTGATGATGCGACACAATTCCTAAACGAACCCGAAGCTTATCATTGCTCGTTAAAATCAACCAACTCACTAGAACGTCTCAATCGTAACTTACGCTCACGCGAACAAGTTATTTCCATTTTTCCAAATACAGAATCAGTCACACGATTATTTGGTGCAGTATTAATGGATATTCAAGAGGAATTTCAAAAGCCAAAACGGAGACTCTTACGTGTTGTTCCTCTGTTAGATTCCTAAAGGCTAACTCCCTTAGGAGTCTTGTCAAGACCATCACTCTTATCCTAGAAAGATACCTAAAAAAGAAGGGTTATTTAGGTTGCCTTCAATTATCAAAAAATAGAAACAGGATAAAAAGAATATGACTAATTTTAGTTAGTAAGATTTAAATGCGAATAAAACATAACTGTAACTACAAATTTACACATAAATTAGGACTTGACTTATTGCGGTGGCTGTATCTTACATTTGGAGCTCTAGATGTAAGATACAGAGACTTTTATAGAGCTGAAGCTCTTTTTTTTATTTCTAAAGGGGGTTAACATGGTACACTAAAGCTATCATTAATGGAGGTGTTGGCGGATGACTTACGACTTTGAATCATTGGTGGATCGCAGAGGGAGTGGCTCAGTGAAGTGGGACCAGATGCTCGCTTGGAAGGCAGATGTTTCTCCCGACGCGGTGCCTTTGTCTATCGCGGATATGGAATTTAAAAATCCCCCGGAAGTTATTGAGGGACTGAAAGCTTATTTAGATGACAGTATTTTAGGTTACACGGCTCCCTATGCGAGCTTTCAAAAAGCAGTGATTGATTGGCAACAGAAGCGCCATCAGTGGACGATTGAAGCGGATTGGATTGTGCATACGCAAGGGATTGTGGCTGCTTTTTATGCGGCAATTCGTGCTTTTTCAAAAGTTGGCGATGGGGTCATTGTTTTCCGCCCCGTTTACCATCCATTTTTAGAGGCGATCCTAGATAATGACCGCAAGGAAGTCAATGTGCCTTTAATCGAGACGAATGGCTATTACACCATTGACTTTGAAGCCTTTGAGAAGGCTGCTGCTCACAGCGATAATAAGATTTTGTTGTTTTGTAGCCCTCATAATCCAGTTGGTCGTGTGTGGACAAAAGAAGAGCTAGAAAAGCTAGCCGATATTGTTATTAAACATGATTTATTTTTGATTTCAGATGAGATTTGGTATGACTTTGTGGCAAGTGGTCACCACCATCATGTCACAGCAACCATCCATCCCCAGTTAGCTAGTCGGATGATTAGCTGTACCGCTCCATCTAAAAGTTTTAACTTGGCTGGCGCAGGCCTCTCTAATATTATTATTGAAGATCCTGATGTTCGCAGCCGCTTTAAAAAAGAAGTTGCCTTAGTGCGTGGTGATCTCATCAATGCTTTTGGTTATAAGGCATGCGAACTCGCCTATACCCAATCAGAAAGATGGTTGGATGAGCTGTTAAAAGTCATTCGTACCAACCATCAATTAGTCCATGATTTCTTTAAAGAGGAATTCCCCTTGATCAAAGCACCCCTTCCTGAAGGAACTTACTTGCAGTGGCTTGATTTTAGAGCGCTTGGTTTATCCAATGATGAGCTCGAACACTTTCTACATGAAGAAGCAGAATTTTTCACGGATGAAGGTTATATATTCGGATCTGAAGGTGACGGCTTTGAGCGGATTAATGTGGCGCTGCCGACTAAACAACTAGACATCCAACTAAAAAAACTAAAAGCTGCCTTAGTGAGGCGCGGCTTTTAGTTCAGCAAGTTTATCATTTAGTTTTTGGTAAACAACTTTCATTTCGGCTTCTGTACTTTTTTCAACAGCCTCTTCAAGCTGCATCCAAGCGACGGCACTGTTTTCGTCTTCTTTGACTCTCAGTTTCTCGCTTTCATCAGCTTGTATTAAATAGGTGATGTTTAAATGCAGGTGTTCTTTAATCGGTTGGCCCTTCTTAACGTGAGCAGGCACAGGTAAAATTTCAATCGAATAGATACTATTTTGCACAGGTTTGAGTTGGCTCAAGCCTGTTTCTTCTTGGACTTCTTTTAGAGCAACTTGAAGTAAATCTGGTTCGCCATCGACATGACCACCTAACCACGACCACGATTGATAGATGTTATGATAAGCCATCACCGTTTTGGTCCAATCTGCATTCACTACCCAAGCCGATACCGTAAAGTGAGCAGCCGAATTTTCTCGCGTTAAGAGATTGTCATACTGGTCTAAATAGGCCAACATCTCTTTTTGGTCCGTTATTTCTTGTTGATTATAAGCTTGATATTGCGTTATTAAGTCACGTAATGGCATGAAATCCCTCTTTCACAGTTGGTTTTTTACAGTATACATCAAAGGTTAGCTCTTTAGGTAAATTGGAGATACCCGTTCATTACTACACGAAAGAATCTCACCAATCTAAATCATCGGAATTATTGTAACCCTCACACTCAGCTTGCCAATCTGACATATTTTCTTTAATATCATCGCATAGAATCAAGTAACTTTCTTTATCAACATGACCGTGTTCCAGCATAGATTTATAAAACTTCTTGATGCTTGCAGCCGTTGATTTTATTGTTACAGGTGTTGACCACATAGCTTTTCGTATGAAGAAGTCGCCTAAAAACCCATGAATTTCATTGCCGCAACCAGCAGCCATTTCCAAAGGTTCATAATACAAAAGATAGGTATTAATATAGAAATCAACAGTAGCCAAATGATTGCTAATAGTATTCATCTTTAAATGAGTTGCTTTCAAGTCAGCTTCAAAAATGTTCAAGTATTGTTTATTTTGTTCACGGATGGTTTCAAACAAAATATCGTCTGTGTCATAATCCATTTAATAACCTCCTTTAAACTAATTTATGTCAATTTTATGTTTTTATTATACGTGGTAAATGTAGTTGCGTAACTTAGCTTTCATTAATCATCACAGCTAAATAACGAATCATCGATTAATAAGCTCTTCAAGTGCCGCATTGTAATCGTCCATCGCAGCATTAACCGTTGCTAAAAAAGCTTTTTCTCTATCAGATGCTTTACGAACTTCAACACCATTTTCTTTTATAACATATTCAATGTGATCTCCAGCGCTCATATCGAGTTTCTCTAAGACATCCGGTGGTAATGTCGTCATCACGCTATGCCCAGATTTTTGTGTACTGCTCTGAATTATTTTCATACTCATCACCTCTTATACTTAGTATATTGGTGTATACAATTACAATCAACTTTAACTATTAAATATTTGGGTCGCCTATTCAAATAAGAAAAGCGGACAAGTCCGCCTTGGGAGCTAGACATTGATGGCTGAACTTATAATCCCCTAGTCTATAAAAAAACCATGTATGACGTATCATACATGGCACAAAACAGTTCATTCAACTAGTCCTTCACCATCAAAGACCATTCTTATTTCTTCAATACTTATTTTCTTCATTTTCAACAAGACGGCTAGCATATGTTTCACTGCTTCTTGGTCATCAGATAAAAATAATTGGTCGAATTCTCTCGGCACGATTTGCCAAGACACGCCGTATTGATCTTTCAACCAACCGCATTCTTCGGCTTCTGGAACCGCAGATAGGCTGTTCCAGTAATAATCAAGTTCTTGCTGATCCTCACAGTAAACCATAAACGAAATGGCTTCATTGAACTGAAAATCATGCATAGTTTTTCCGCCATCCATGGCTGTTAGCTCGACACCTGCTAGTTCAAAAGAAGACAGAGCCAGCGCTCCTTCAAACTCTTCGCCCATCCCTTCATCATAAAAATCCATTTTATGGATATGGCTATCTGGAAAAAGAGCAGTATAGGTCTTAAGAGCTGCTTCTGCACGGCCATGTTGGTCGCCTACGAACATCAGCGATGGCACAATTTTTTGGTCAAATTTTTCTTCTGTATACAGCAACTGCCACGATAAACCGAATCGGTCAGACAGCCACACATAGCGGTCGCTAAAGGGATAGCTGCCAAGCTCCATCATAACCTGTCCGCCTTCGGACAACTGTTCAAACAAGCGGTCAACTTCTTCCTTTTGGCTACAGCGAACCGTCAGTGAAATGGCTGGATTAAAGGTAAAGTAAGGGCCTGCCGATATGGCGAAAAATTCAAGCCCAGCTAGTGTAAAAGACAGCTGCTCTGAATCACCAGATGGCGTATCTTCAACGATTGTCATCCAATTAATACGAGAATCATCAAACAAACTCGTATAAAATTGGGCTGCTTCAAGAGCTTGCGTATCGTACCACAAATTTGGAACCAATTTTTGCATGAGGATTCCCTCCTATATCATATAGCTACCTAACAAGAAACTTGCCACAAGTGCACATAAGGGAACAGACAAAATAAAGATAATAATACCAATAATCGAACGATCTTCTCGCCAAACAATCGCCACTAAGTTACCAAACAGACTAATAAAAGCAGCGACACCTGCTGAAAAAAGAACGAGCAGTAATAGCCAATTCAAAATCGTTTGGGTGACATCTGGGCCACCCCAAATACTGCGAATAACAGCGACAAAACCAAAGGAAAGTAAAAAATAGACCATTGCCCAATTTGAAAGCTTACCCAACTTTGTTTTTGGCAGAAAGGTTAATTTCATCGTGAGTCCTCCAATTAACGTTTGCAAGTTTAATTGGCTTTATTTTACCACTCTCACTTGCTTACTGTCTTCTTTTTATTACTTACTCTTACGACTACTGCCGTCTTGATAATTGATTTCGTAGCCATCTTGAATATTAAAGATATACACATTAAAGCTTAACCCTTCATCTTCAACCGATTGAGCCATCATATGAACGCCTCTAGCGACCAATTCATCATCTCTAAATATCGGTTCAACTAAATAGCGCACATGATTATTCGTTTGTTCTAAGTAATAATCAATATCATTTTCAAAACGTAGCATATGGGGGTTATTCAAACTTCTAGTCCCTGTCATCAAGTTACGAATATTATTATTCTCACCCGTTAATTGAAAGCCAATCAAATGACTACGGTTATATAACCATTGGCCGTTATCTAATTTTTTCTGTTTCCAGCCGGTTGGATCGATGTATAATGGCTCGCGTTCTTCAAGCGGGAATAAATCAGTTCCCAACATGGCGTGGGCAGCGCCCACACGGTTTAAGCGGTCTAGCTCGCTAAATGACTGCCAGCTCCCATCATCAAGCGACAGTTCATCTGCGTCAAAAGTCGGCTTGTTGCCGTTCACTTCAATCACTTGATTGACGCCATCGTATTCTAAATAAGTAAGTTCAGATGCGGGTACCGTTTCTGTTAAAAATAAATCCTCTATCCACCCTTGAATTACCGGTAGTGGCTGGGTCATTAATATAAATAAGACCGCTGCAGCGGCTAAAATACCATTTACAACTTTTAAACTAACATCTAATTCATCTTTTTTCTTTCTTCCTCTTGTTGCCATCTTTTTGTCTTCAACTATCCTTTCTGGAATCCTTCATCATGCAGATAGGATTCAGCTTGTTCTTTTGTTTTAAAAATCCCTTCTACTTGATTGCTTGGTAATAAAACCGACCATACTGGATTTTCAAATTGTAGGCGCAATACGTCACCACTTTGACTAAACCACAATTCTGAATAGCCATCTTCATAACCTAGTTCTGTTTTCTTTAAAAAGCTGATAGCCTCGTCTACTAGACCGCGAATCGTTTCTTCATCTTCCTCTAAAACAGAAATATAACCTTTTTTAGTTTCTTCTTTTGGTAGATAGCCGGCATAAATAAAGGCATTACCGTTCGGATGTAAGAAGCGAACCAATACGGTTTTAGCTACTGCACTACCTTTAAAGTGATAGTTTAAGCGGTTCATGGAAATTGCTTGGCTTTCTAATTCTGAATAGCTATCAAAAATACGTTTTTTTTCCTCAAATGATAACATTTGTTACCCTCCTCTTTACGAAAAATAATCGGATTGCAGCGTCGGCAGTCCGATTAATTTTTCATGCTTAAATATAATATAGGTTTTCTGATGAATAAACTGGATCGCTGGTAATATTCAAACCAAGATTTCTTAAAATTTGTTCGTCATCTTTTTTCAACATCACCGTTGAATGGGCTTGAACACCCGATAATTCAGATAATTTATTATAGCACAATTGGGCAGTTGGGTTAGTCACCGCACTAATCGCTAAAGCAATTAAAATTTCGTTGGCGTTCAAAACAGGCATACGATTATGTAAAACATCTGCTTTAGTTCTTTGTATGGTTTCTAAAATAGTCAATGACAATAACGGAATCTCGTCAGCAACATTGGCTAATACTTTAATAGCGTTCAAAATAGCCGCAGAAGAAGAATCCATTAAATTAGAGGTACGTCCTGTTACAATGCGACCATCTCTTAATTCAAAGGCCATCACTGATTTCGCATCATTGGTTTCGGTCTGAGCACGTAACTTTTCTGCATAACGACGAGCTGGTAGAACAGGCGGACGGTCTTCTTGTTGCACGCCCACATCTTCCAACAACATCTTCATACGGTACATAATATCTTCACCGATTAAACCTTTTTTATAGTCACAGTCTGTTGCAAAACTACGACGAATAATTTCTTGTTTAGAAGCCTCTTGAACGACAGCGTCATCTGTAATTCCAAAGCCAACACGGTTCACGCCCATATCAGTCGGTGATTGGTAAATGGATTCTTCACCTGTGATACGCTCGATAATCCGTTTGATAATCGGAAACGTTTCGATGTCGCGATTATAATTAACCGCAATCTTGTTGTATTTGTCGTAATGGAAGTTGTCAATCATATTCACATCTTTTAGGTCTACGGTCGCTGCTTCATAAGCAACGTTTAGGGGGTGTTTCAATGGGATATTCCAAACTGGGAACGTCTCAAATTTAGAGTAACCTGCTTTACGACCGAGTTGATTTTCATGGTACAACTGGTTTAGACAGGTTGCTAATTTCCCGCTACCGCCACCTGGTGACGTCACGACAACAATTGGTTTTGTGGTTTCAATATAGTCGTTTTGGCCGAATCCTTCTTCACTTGTAATCAAGTCGATATTTGATGGATAACCCTCGATACTGTTGTGGGTATATACTTTAATATCGCGTTTTGTCAGTTTGTTCATGAATAACTTGGTTGATGGCTGACCGTGGTAGCGTGTAATCACAACGCTATTGACTTGCAAGCCGAACTCTCTAAATTCATCAATCAAACGAAAAACATCCATATCGTAAGTAATACCGTAATCGCCGCGAATCTTATTACGTTCAATATCGCCGGCGTACACACAAATCACGATTTCAGCTTGGTCTTTTAACCGCTGTAATAACTTAATTTTAGCATCTTCATCAAAACCTGGAAGGACTCTCTTGGCATGTTTGTCTCCGATTAATTTGCCGCCAAATTCTAAATACAATTTGTCGTAATGATTGACGCGTTCTAAAATATAACGCGACTGCTCTTCAATATATTTCTTGGAATCAAAGCCTATTTTACTCATACCAAACCCCCACTTTTCATTCTGCTCTGCTACTGTTCAACTCTATTAATTATAAAGATAATCTAGCCGATTGCAACGTTAGCACCCTCTTTTTTTATTACCAGTCTTGCTGCCAATTTTCAAATGTTTTTTGATACTCCTTAATCATCGCTTCTTTTCGTTTCAATAAGGTCGATAGCGCGCCTAACAACTGTTCCGGCTCATCACACATATCGCAATCTTCCTTTTGGCGTTCAATCGCTTCTTCCACTGGCTCATAAGGAACAGCTAGCTTAATCTCATTTAAAATCGCATAAATTTGTTTGCGCATCCGTTCCATCCGCTGTGGCTGAGCTGTCTTAATCTCTTCCAAATGCCCCAACACATAGGAGAAAGGCAAATGACGCAGCATCCTGCCCTCTTTTACATGGACATACTCCTTAGTAAATGGACTAACGCCATTAGCAGTACCATGAATTTGATACCAGCCATCATAAATATCCCACTGTCCCTCGCTGATTTCCGGTTGAAAATCACGTTTCACTCGAAAGACCTTATCTTCACCTGTAATTTCAGCTACCCAGCGCTTTTCATCCTGCTCACTAGGCATCAAAAACAACCGTTGTGCTTTCATCTCTGTCACTTCTTTCCTGTCATTCTCGTCTTATCTAGTTTGGCATAAGTTAACGAAAAATGGAAATGAAAGTCAGAAAAAAACAACCCATTTTGCGGAAAGATGCTGTTTCTGCTGGACAATTGCAACCACCTCGACCACCTCTGTCGATACAACTAAAAAAAAGGCGCTGTATCTTACACTTTGACATGAGAATGTAAGATACAGAGCTAGCTGTGGGAGTTGTATCTTACAGTTGCCAACAAAAAAACTAGTCAGACGTTAAAAACGTCTGACTAGCTTCTATTATTCTGAGCGAAGTGCTTCTACTGGGTCTTTCTTAGCTGCCATACGAGATGGAATCACGCCTGCAATAACCGTTAAAATTAAACTGATTAAAATGAGGCCAATACCACCCATTGCTGGTAGCGAAGAGATACCTGAAATACCTGTCATATTTTTAATGATGATATTAATCGGAACATTCAATAGTAAGGTAATACCAATTCCTAGCACACCTGATAAGAGACCAATAATAAAGGTTTCGGCATTAAAGACGCGAGAAATATCTTTCTTAGATGCTCCGACGCTTCGCAAAATACCAATTTCTTTTGTTCGTTCTAAAACAGAGATATAAGTAATAATCCCTATCATAATAGAAGATACAACTAAGGATACCCCTACAAAGGCAATCAACACGTAAGAAATAATGTTAATGATTGATGTTACCGAACTCATCAACGTTCCCACCAAGTCAGAGTAAGTAATCGTATTTTCATCACGACCTGCTTCTGTTTCTGCATCATTGTATTCAGCAATTAAGTCTTCCAAACTGTCTTTCGCTTCAAAGTCTTTCGCATAAATATTAATAGATGATGGTTTAGCCAAATCAACTGCACCTAATGTTGCTAGGTTTGCATCATAAGTGGCATTGGCATTGGCTTGATAAGTAGTGATTAATTCTGCCAGTTCTTCTTCAGACAAGGTTGCCATATAGGCACGTTGTTCATCTGATAAATTAGCTAAATTAAATTCTTCGCCACTATCTTCTGGGAATTCCAGACCCGTAAAGACATTAATTTCTGGGTTCTCTTTTTGTTCCTTTACAATCGTTGCTTCGTTTGTTTGGTTAATAACCCATTCTTTCAACTGAATTGTATACCCAATCGATCCTGTTTCTTGTCCAGTGATTGCTTCCTCATTTGGACGCATAATCCCAACAATTTTTAACGCTTGACTGTTGGCAATCACGTCTTCCATAAAGGCTTCATCGTCACTGCGATTTACCCAATGGTCATTTTCTTTTTCATACATATCGGTATCTAACACTAATTGGAAGGTCATTGCCATTAATTCGTCATAAGAATAAGCAGGTGCATCTTCCATATCTACGCCTTCACCATTCATGATTTTTTCAAAATTATCTGCTAGCGTTTCTTGACTCAACAAGCCGAGTGCATACAACATATAATCACTGACACTATTGTTTTCATCCACAATTAAAACTACTTCATTTGCCTCTTCTGGCCAGCGACCAGTCAAGGTATCATATTGTGTTTCTAATAAGTCTTGATTATCTAGCATCTCAGTCCAGATATTCATTTGAGAAGAAGCCGCACTACCACCAGATAATGCGTTTTGCAACGGATTACCACCGCCTGCCATCATTTGGCCCATCCCAATAGCATCAAGAACTTGTGATGGATTCACTTTTAGCACACCATCAACACTGTCTTGGCTGTAAATATTGATTGGAAGGTTATAGCTGTATTGAATGGCATTTGTCACATCCCCTACACGGCTATCGGTTTCCAAAAATATTTTAAACGCTTCTAAGTTATTTGAACCTTGGCGATTTGACAAGGTATCCATAACATCTTTCATAATCGGTGTTGCCGTTACCTCACCGTCTGTCGCTTCGTTTGACGCGCTAGCATTCACACCCATTAAGGCCTGCATAATCACCGACATATCCAAAGTCGACTCTTCAATCGTTAGCGGATAAGACGACAAGGTATCTTCTTCAATACGTGAGATATAGTTTTGAACCCCATTAGAAAGGGAAAGAATTAAGGCAATTCCAATAATCCCAATACTGCCGGCGAAAGCCGTCAAGAAGGTCCGTCCTTTTTTAGTCAATAAGTTATTAAAGCTTAGTCCTAGTGCTGTAAAGAAGGACATAAAGGTTTTTTCATTTTTTAGAACGGTGCTCTCACGTAATTCGCTCTCTGCTGTCGGGTTGGAATCTTCCAAAATGTCACCGTCTAGCACTTTGATAATTCGTGTTGAATATTCTGCTGCTAAATCAGGATTATGGGTAACCATAATGACTAAACGATCAGAGGCAATTTCCTTTAGCAGGTTCATAATTTGAACACTTGTCTCAGAATCCAAGGCACCTGTTGGTTCATCTGCCAGTAAGATTTCCGGATCATTAATCAAAGCACGCGCAATGGCCACCCGTTGCATCTGTCCACCTGACAATTGGCTGGGACGTTTATTCATATGGTCTTTCAACCCAACTTTAGTTAAGACATTACGCGCACGGTCACGGCGTTCATCTTTTGATACCCCTGATAAGGTTAAGGCAAGCTCCACGTTTGCCAAAACAGATTGATGGGGAATCAAGTTGTAACTTTGGAAAATAAACCCAACCGAGTGATTTCGGTAAGTATCCCAATCTTTTTCTTTAAAGTCTTTTGTTGATTTGTTATTGATTAGTAAATCACCGCTACTGTATTGATCTAATCCTCCAATAATATTCAGCATCGTTGTCTTACCTGAACCACTTTGACCCAGAATAGACACAAATTCGTTGCTGCGGAATTTCAAATTGATGCCTTTTAATGCTTGAACGGTTTCGTCACCTGTTCGATACTCTTTTGTAATATTCTTTAACTCTAGCATTATCTCTCACCTTTCATCATGACTACTGCCAGCTCCACCAAACAATCTTCGCAGTCCATCATTACCTACAATAGTGTAGATTTTTTACAAAGTGAATGCAAGACAAGAGTCTTTAAATTTTCAATAAAATACGACTAACCCTCCAATATCTGTGCCATTGCTTCTTGCATATCCGTTGTCGGTCGTTGGCAAGTAAAATTCTGACACACATAAATCATGGTTTGACCCGGATTATTCGGATAATCGCTTGTATAAGGAGCCAAATCGGCCAAGTCCGCTGCGTCATCAGCCATCAAGGTCACCACATTTGGTAAGTAAGCGGTCTGTAATTTTTCTAAAAAGCGCTCCTTTTCTTTGCCGAAAACAAGGACCTGCTGACTTGGGTAATGGGTTAAGAGCAAACTTCTCATTAAACTTGGTGTGGAAGCCGGTGCTTCTTTTATATCGGTATTGAAAATACTTAGGAGTTCATTTAACCGCTTTTCATAGTGGCTATGAGCTGTCATTAAGGCTAGCTTGGCATAAACAAAGCTTGCGATACTATTACCTGATGGCAAGCCGCCTTCAACGACTTCTTTCTCCTGAACAATCATTTGTTCGCTGTCACTGCCGCTAAAGAAAAAGCCGCCTAACTCCGTATCCCAAAATAAATCTTCCATCTCTCTACACGTCGCCATCGCTTTTTCTAAATGCTTGCGGTCAGCCCCTGCTTCATAGAGGCTTAAATAAGCCCATGATAAAAAGGCATAATCATCTAAGTAGGCATGGAACTTGGCCTCACCTTGACGGTAGCGGGCTTGTAATCGGCCATTTTCGTAAAGCTTCTCTTCTATAAAGAGAATCGCCGTTTTTGCCATTTTCAGCATATCAGTGTCTTGGAAAACGGCAGTTGCCTGACTTAGAGCCGCAATCATCAAACTATTCCAACTCGTTAGTACTTTATCATCCAGATGCGGGTAAACCCGCTCCTTCCGAACAGCTAACAAGCTTTGATTCGCTTGATTCAATGTCATAACGATTTCTTCTTCAGATAAGCCATAGTCTGCTGCATAAGTTGAAAAATCAAGTTGCGGTAAATAAAGAATGTTTTTCCCTTCAAAATTTCCGCGCGGCGACACACCATAAACATCGACAAACAAATCTGCCGTTTCTTCATCTAAATGGTCGTAGATTTCTGAGAATGTCCATGTATAGTATTTTCCTTCTTCACCTTCTGAATCGGCGTCAATGGCTGAATAAAACCCACCTTCCTCAGCTGTCATTTCAGCTTTAATAAAGGTCACCAGTTGAAGAGCTTTTTCCTTATAAAATGGCTTTTTAGTTATTTGATAGCTACTTGCTAGCACCATTAATAGCATGGCATTATCATAGAGCATTTTTTCAAAGTGCGGCGTCTTCCAACGACGGTCTACGGTATAGCGTGAAAACCCAAAACCAAGTTGATCCCAAATGCCCCCCTTTATCATATTAACTAGCGTGTGTTCCACCATATAGAGGGCTTTTTTAGTCTTAGTCACTTGATAATAGTGCAATAAAAATAGTAAGTTTTGCGCTTGCGGAAACTTTTGTCCCGTTCCGAAGCCACCAAACACCGAATCGAAACGTTGTTCAAGTGTTTGATAGGCTTGATCAATGGTTTCTTTCGATAAGCCTTCTCCTTTTTCTCGCTCAATTGTTTTATCCAAAGCAGCTTTTACATTTTTTTCGATGTCAGCTAGCTGATTTTTATCTTCCTTATAAATACGGTGAACATGCGACAATACATCTACTAAGCCTGGCAATTGCTGTCTTCGCTCCTTAGGGAAATAAGTCCCCGCAAAAAAAGGTCGTTTTTCAGGCGTCATCACAATCGTTAAGGGCCAACCGCCTTGCCCTGTCATCATTTGGCAAATTTTCATGTAGACAGAATCAATATCTGGACGCTCTTCGCGGTCCACTTTAATAGCGACATAATGGTCGTTCATATAACGAGCAACACCTTCGTCCTCAAAGGATTCGTGGGCCATGACGTGGCACCAATGACAAGTTGAATAGCCAATAGATAGAAAGATAGGCTTGTCTTCTTTTTCTGCCTTATTGAATGCTTCTTCTCCCCACGGATACCAATCAATTGGATTATTGGCGTGTTGGAGTAAATAAGGGGATTTTTCTTGAGAAAGTCGATTTTGATGAGTCATCTCACTCTTCCTTTCTGTTTGTGCTAGTTTAAGTATAAGGCTTTTCGATTAGAAAGGAAACGCAAGTAACTTAGCATAAAAATCAGACTTTAGATGGATTTTTAGTCAAAAAAAGGGTTGTAAATTGCCTCTAAACCTCGCTTATGCTATATTGAAATTATATAAAGCACTATTTTTTTATCCGATGGAATAAGAGCGTAAAAGAAGAAAAGAGGGGTGTCTATGGCAAGAGGTGGTGGCCGCGGTGGCGGTGGCGGCTCGTTTGGAGGAGGCCGTGGCGGTGGTGGATCCTTCGGCGGTTCACGAGGATCCGGTGGCCGAAGTAGTTCTGGTGGCCGCGGTGGCGGTTCATTCGGAGGAGGTCGTGGAGGCGGCTCTTGGGGCGGTGGCAGTTCTTATAATCGACCGCGAACAGGTCCTATTTTTGTAAACACTGGTGGTGGTTACCGTAGAAGACGTGGACCTTATTATGGTGGTCCATCTGGTGGTGGCGGTTGTGGCACGGGTTGTGGAACAGCGATGATCACACTACTCATTCTTGGCTTTATTTTCTTTCTGTTAATTCCGTTGATGTCTAGTGGTGGCAGCAGCAGTAGTGGTTCGTCATCGTCCATCACGCGTTCGACGATTGAGCGTGAACCATTACCAGCCGGTTCCGTGAACGAGACAGACTACTTCACAGATGAAGCGGGTTGGATTGAGAGTCAAACAGAGATGATAGATGGCTTACGTTATTTCTATCAAGAAACAGGCGTACAGCCACATGTTTACATTACCGAGTCCATTAACGGCTCGTCGTCAGCGACCATAGCTGATGTTGAAGCCTTTGCGGCAACGCTTTACGATGGTTTATTTACGGATGAAGCTCATTTGCTATTAGTCTTCTACGAAGGCACGCCAAATAACTACATCACTCAATATGTCACCGGAACGCAAGCCAAGCAAGTGATTGATACGGAAGCAGCTGATATTTTGCTGGACTACATTGATCGCTATTACTATGAAAGTAATTTAACTGATGCGCAGTTCTTTAGCAAAGCCTTTAGGGATGCAGCTGATCGGATTATGACAGTGACAACCTCGCCATGGATTCCTGTCTTTATGATCGCTGGCGCTGCTGCAATTGCCTTTCTTCTATTCTATTGGTGGAAGAAGCGTAAGGAACAGCAAGCTATTGAAGCTAAGCGCACCGAAGATATTTTAAACAAGCCACTTAGCACGTTTGGAGGCTCATCAGAAGCGGATGACCTAGCTAAGAAATACAGTGATGACAAGCAATAACCCATTAAAAGGAGGAAATAAATTATGTCAATTCTAAACCGTTTTACAGATATTTTAAGTGCCAACATCAATGCCGTTATCGACCGCATGGAAAATCCTGAAAAGATGATCGATCAATACTTGCGTGACATGATGGACGATTTAGCTGAAGTGAAACAAAGTACTGCTGGCATTATGGCAGAAGAAAAACGCGCTAAACGCGAAGTCGATCAAAATGAAGCTGAAGTGAAAAAGTACGAAGAGCTAGCTAAAAAAGCACTAGAAGCTGGTAACGAAGATGATGCACGTGTTTTCCTTTCTAAAAAGCAAGAGATTGAAAATGTTGGTGCTGGTCTAGCAACAGCTTACGCATCAGCGCATGAAAATGCTGTTAAGATGCGTCAAATGCATGACAAATTAGCTGAAGACATTGAAAAGTTAAGACAACGTCGCGCAATGATTAAAGGTAAGATGTCTGTTGCTAAGACACAAGAGAAACTGAATGACGTGACACAAAGCGTATCGAAATCTCAAAGCGCTATGGGTTCATTCCAACGTATGGAAGACAAAGCAAACCGTTTATTAGACGAAGCAAATTCTATGTCCGAATTAAACTCAGAACCAATTGATAAAGCGAAAGAGCTAGAAGAAAAATATGCTAGCCAAACATCTGCAGCTGTAGAAGATGAGTTAACTCGTATGAAACGCGAGCTCGGCTTAGCACCAGCTGAAGAAACTGACGCAGAATAAGAATGTATATTAGAAAAGCGGACAAGTCCGCCTTGGCCTATGAAAAAATAGGAAATTTGACCCTGAATGAGCAGCGAAGCGCGCAATGGGGCAAATTTATCTTTTTTTCACTAGGCCAGGACTTGGGAGTTAGACATTGATGGCTGAACTTATAATCCCCTAGTATATAAGAAAAGCTTGGGCAGCCGCCCAAGCTTTTTGTTTTGATTAGATGAGTTGACTTGATGCAGCCAGATGTTAATCAAAACCTTTCTCCTGATAACACTACTAACCCTGCTACAAGGTAAAAAACACCTCGGAAGCTGAGGACTTCCGAGGTGTTTTTTGGCTTACTTAACAGTTAAGACTTCTTCGTTATGAGAGACTTCACCGTATTTTAGCACTTCAATTGCTTGGTATTGAGCGGTATTGGTAATCACAACTGGTGTGACTGTTGGATGGCCAGCCGCTCTGACAGCGTCCAAATCAACATCAAGTAGTAGGTCTCCAGCTTTTACTGTATCTCCCGCTGCCACGTGAGCAGTAAAGCCTTCGCCCTTCATACTTACAGTGTCCAAACCAACGTGAATCATCACTTCTACGCCTTCTTCTGATACAAGACCAATGGCATGTTTTGTTTCAAAGACCATCATCACTGTACCAGTGATTGGTGATGTTACTTTTCCGTCAGTTGGATCGATTCCAAACCCGTTACCAATTGCGCCACTTGAAAAGGCTGCATCTGGTACTTCACTTAGCGGAATAAGATTTCCTGCCATTGGTGATTGAATGGTACCAATAACTGCTAAGTCTTTTGCTGCTACTTCTTCCGTTTCAACAACGTCTTCTGCAACTGCCACTGTTTCTTCAACAGCAGCTTGACCATAAAAGTCTTCTTTTGAAGGTAGTTTTGCTGCTTTACCACTTTCAATAAATTCTTCTAGGTTTGATTTAATGTTTGAAACTTTTGGTCCGTAAACAACTTGAACCCCAGTCCCCTTGTGAACAACACCAGCTGCACCAGTTGATTTCAATAGCTCTACGTCTACTAAGTCACTGTTTGCAATCGTTGTTCTCAAGCGTGTTGCACAGCTATCCACGTCAACGATGTTATCTTTACCACCTAGTCCATAAATAATAGAAGCTGATAAAGCATCTGTTTCGTTTTCAATAACTGATTCAGTTGCAGCTGAACCGTCTTTTTTAGCGTTCATGTCAGCACGTGTATACAGTTTAATTTCCTCTGCACTGTCGTCGCGACCTGGCGTTTTGTAATTAAATTTCTTAATTAAGAATGTAAATAGTAAGTAGTAAATTGCAAAGTAAACAATACCGACTAGGACTACCCAAATCCAATTTGTCTTTGCGTTACCTTGTAAAATACCGTAAAGGAACAAGTCGATAAATCCACCAGAGAAGGTCATCCCCACACCTACGCTGAAGAAATGCATCAACATGTAAGCTGCACCAGCTAAGATAGAGTGAATCGCATATAACGGCATTGCCACAAATAAGAATGTAAATTCTAGCGGCTCTGTAATTCCTGTTAACATTGATGTTAGAGCAGCTGATAGTAATAAACCACCAACAACTTTACGATTTTCTGGTTTAGCTGTACGGTACATTGCCAGAGCAGCACCTGGTAAACCAAAAATCATCAATGGGAATTTCCCAGTCATAAAGCGAGTTGCTTCAACACTGAATACAGTTGTTGACGGATCAGATAATTGTGCGAAGAAGATGTTTTGCGCACCTTCAACTAATTGTCCGCCCACTTCCATTGTTCCACCAACAGCTGTTTGCCAGAATGGCAAGTAGAATACGTGGTGTAAACCAAATGGAATCAACAAACGTTCCATGAATCCGTATAACCAAGTTCCAGCGTAACCTGAACCTTGTACTAATTCACCGACTGCGTAAATACCACCTTGAATTGGCGGCCACACATAACTCATTAAAATACCGACAACTAAGAAAACAATTGACGATACGATTGGAACAAAGCGTGTTCCTTCAAAGAAAGATAAAGCAGTTGGTAATTGGATTTTGTAGAAACGGTTATGAAGCGCCGCTACACCTAAACCAACAATCATACCACCGAATACACCCATTTGAAGTGATTCGATTCCTAAAACAGTTGCAATCGATCCGTCCAAGTATTGTTCAGCCCCACCCTGAACTTGGATCATTGCGCCAATTGAAGAATGCATCACTAAGAAGGCAATAGCAGCCGACAATGCAGCTGTAGCTTTCTCAGATTTGGCCATCCCAATCGCACAACCGATTGCGAAAATTAGTGGCAAGTTATCAAATACGACACTACCAGCCGCATTCATAACAAGTAAAATATTATGTATGAACGTTCCTTCCCCCATCGCAGAAGTTAGTCCATATGTCTCTAGAGTTGTTGGGTTAGTAAAAGATCCACCTATCCCTAAAAATAACCCTGCTACCGGTAAAATGGCAATCGGTAACATAAAAGAGCGTCCAACTCTTTGTAACACACCAAAAATTTGGTCTTTCATCTATTCCACCCCTATTTTGTTTCCCATTGCAGACAAAGACAGTTGGTTTAGCCTCCCCTAAACGCAAAAATACCCAAACCAGCCTAAAAATGGATACACCACTGCCATCCAAGTATAGGTTGATTTGGGTATTGCCGACTAAACGTAACAAGCCCTCTTTGCAATTAGTTACGATTCTATCACAGCCCACTTAGATAATGCAAGCCCTTTTAAAATAAAATTTCAAAACAGCAAACTTGCGACTTCCTGATCAACATGGTACTATCTTCATACTGTTTTATAAAAGTTACTGATATCACCGTATTTAAGATAGGAGATTCGTAAGATGATTGCGAATAAAATTCTGAACAACAATTTAATTAGCACCACTGACAAGGATGGACACGAAATCATTGTTATGGGTAAGGGATTAGGTTGGCAGTTAAAAACTGGCGATCTTGTTGACGAAAGTAAAATCGAAAAAATATTCCGCATGGATACTGTCACCTCTTCAACTAAAATGAAGAAACTCTTCTTGGAAGTGGAACTCTCTTCCATTTCCATTAGTTCAAAAGTCGTTGATTATGCCCATCGTTATCTCGATAAGCAACTAAATAAGAACTTAATTTTGACACTAACCGATCATATTGACTTTGCCGTTGAGCGAGTGAAGAGTGGGATTCCATTAACCAATGATTTTAAAGTCTGGATTAAAAAGATGTTTCCTAAAGAGTTTGAAGTTGGACTGTATGCCTTAACCCTCATTAGAAACGAACTCAACATGGATATGCCAGAAGATGAGGCCGCTCATATTACCATGCATTTAATCAATGCACAGTTAGACGGCAATATGTCCCATACTGACGAAATCACTAGTCTATTAACCAATTGCCTACGCATTATCGAAATAAAAAGCGGTATTTTAATCAATGAAGGCTCTTTGGCTTACGAACGCTTCTTACGCCATCTTTTAGCTTTAGCACAACGTATTATTGCTAATAAAGAAAATACTGGCAGCAACGCTATGCTGAACGAGACTATTCGCCAACAATTTGAAAAAGAATATCAAATTGCATTAGGGATTAAAAGTTACATTTATCAAGACTTCCACTTTGATATTGCCGACGATGAAGTGACCTTCTTAACCATTCATATTAATCGCCTATTAACAGATGCATAAAGGGACTGGGAAATAACTCCAGTCCCTTTTTTATATACGAATAATTGTTGCGCAAACGTGCTCAAAAAGGCAGCCCCGACATGCGTTTCCCGAATAATACTCGGATGGTCTACGACCACCCTGCGTTTTTTCGGTCCAACGATTCGGGGCTAAACGCCTTTTTTCCCACTCTCTTTTTATTTAAAATTCATTTTGACCTAAGTAAGCTAATGCGTATTGCGCATATAACTCTGCCCCAACTTTCAGAGCATTTTCGTCTACGTTAAAGTTTCCAGAATGATGCGGCCATTGTGTTGCGTCGTCATCGCTAGCACTACCAACTGTCGCAAAAGCACCTGGAATTTGAGTCATATAATAACCAAAGTCCTCTGCTCCCATGGTTGGTGGGCAGTTATCAATCGCTTCTTCCCCAAAGGCTTGAGCAGCGATTTGTTGAACTAAATTCGCTGTTTTTTCCTCATTATTAACGGGTTCAGTCATGCGATCGTAGACCACTTCAGCCTCTCCACCGTACATCTTAGCGATTTCATTCGCATAGTGCTTCAAAGCTTTTTCTACCGTATCGCGCGTTGCTGGATCAAACGTTCGAACAGTTCCCTCAATCGTTGCATTCTCAGCAATAACGTTGAACCGTGTTCCTACTTCCATTTTACCAAGCGTTACAACTGCTGGATGTAAGGGATCAATCACGCGAGAAACAATCGATTGCGCATTCACAACAAATTGAGATGCCATAATCGCTGCATCAATCGTTAAGTTAGGTTGCGCCGCATGGCCGCCCTTTCCTTTAAAACTAATTTTTACAATATCAGCTGCCGCGAAAGACGGACCCGCTGGACACGAAACAGTACCTGACTTGCCCACTGACCAAATGTGGATACCAAAGGCATTATCAACACCTTCAACAGCCCCTTGTTCGACCATCAGCTTAGCGCCTTGCGCAATCTCTTCTGCCGGTTGGAACACTAAGCGAACTGTTCCGTTAAATTGATCCTTCACTTCATTCAAGGCATAAGCTGCACTCATCAGCATAGAAATGTGCGTATCATGTCCGCAAGCGTGCATTTTTCCTTCGACACTTGATTTGTAGGAAACATCATTCATTTGTTGAACAGATAAGGCATCCATGTCTGCTCTCAGTAAAATGGTTTTACCAGGACCTGCCCCTTTGATTTCTGCAATAACACCGGTTGGTTTCGTTAAACGATAAGGAATGCCAAATTCATCTAGTTTTGCTGCGATCAGTTTTGTCGTTTCAAACTCTTCCATCGACAATTCAGGGTGTGCATGTAAGTAACGACGAAAGACGATCATGTCGCTTTCTTTAGATAAAATGATGTCTTTAACTGTTGGATTTACTTTTATTTCTATTTGGCTCATGTGTCTAGCTCCCTTACCTGATATCTTTTCAGTAGGTCTACTATAGCGATTTAACATTTGTCTGTCAAATTCGATTATCATCGTTTTTTAATCAAAAAATGCTTTCAAAACAAACATTTACAACCAAAACTTTTGTTGGTTTCGGTAATATTAACATTCATAAAGGAGACTCTTTGTCTTTGCTTTAGGAGACATTATCGCTGTTAAAACAAAAAGTCTCCTAAAGTCAGTTTGGACTGATTTTTTGGAGACTATTTTAATCTTCATCTTTAATATCAATATCTTCAGGCACAGGTGTGTTGAGATAGTCTTCTAGAGTGGCCTTTTCTTTTTCTCGTTCTGTTAAGAATAAATTGAACTGCTCACGATAAATCATAATCTCATCTTCTAGACGAAGTACCCGAATTTGTTTTTCACGAATCAAGCGATGAATCTCACTGATAGGCAAGTCTAGATAGTCGGCTGTTTCTTGAATCGTTAGATACATTCTATTCGTCCTTCTTCTTTAGCTCTTTTTAACGAACTCTGATTTTAATTTCATGGCACCAAAGCCATCAATCTTACAATCAATATTGTGGCCGTCGCCCGAATCTTCGACTAAGCGAATACTCTTCACTTTTGTTCCTTGCTTAATGGCTTGTTTACTACCTTTTACTTTCAAATCTTTAACGACAACAACATCATCACCATCTACCAAGACATTTCCGTTTACATCCTTGACTGCGTCATCCTGCGCTAGTTCTGCTCCTGGCACCCACTCGTGTGCGCATTCTGGGCACACCCATAATGCACCATCCTGATAAGTATATTCTGACTGACATTTCGGACAATTCATTGTTTCCATTTTAAATAAGCTCCTTTTATGATCGGTAACGAAGGGCTAATCCCTTCAAAAAATTTCTAGCGTAGCGGTCACCACAAGGCTTATAGTTTCGATGACCTTCTTTACGAAGAACTGCGCTTAACTCACTATTTGAAATTGATACGCCAGCTTCGTCTAAAATATCCAGCAAATCGTCACTTGTTAGTGACAAAGCGATTTTAACTTTTTTCAATAATAGGTTATTGGCATTGCCTCTTGTTAACTCTAACTTTGGTTCTTGAGCGACTTGGCCTTCTTTAGGCTTTTGTACGCCACGTTGCGACGTAATCAAGCCATTTAAAAAGCGCTCAAAGCTTTCGTCGTCACACATTAACTCATAGACGTTTTCTGAATTAGTTTCTTCATCTTCTTGAGCTAGTTTTGTTAGCATGGCTTTGATGTCTTCTTTGGTTTTTTCCATACCGCCCAACTTAAAGATTGTCACCATATCGTTATCTTTAATATCTAGGGCGTAGCGCAAACGCACTAATCGGTCGTTATGATTCATTTTGTCCCTCATTTCTCATCGTATTCTTGTTGATTATACCAAATTTTCGCCTTTTTTTCTGCTATACTACAAACAACAAGCATTTCGAGGAGCGATTACTATAAAAAAACAACAAAAGCACCACAAACCTAATCATAAAAAACAAGCACCCGCAGCTACAGGAGTAACCAACTACCCAATTAAAGAAGACGCACAATTACTGCCCTTCCTACTTGAGAACTTAAAAGGTGGCCGTAACGCAATCAAAGCCATTTTGACACGTGGTCAAGTTTCTGTTGATGGAAAAACCATCACTCAGCACAACCACCCCCTTAAACCTGGACAAGTCGTCAGCGTTTTAAGCAATCACGTAGCCATGAATAAAACGGTACTTCACGGCATTTCTATTTTACATGAGGACGATGACCTTATCGTTATTCGAAAAGACGAAGGGATCCTCTCTGTTTCTGGAAAAGATCCTTCCGAAGCAACTGCCTACCGCCAGCTCTCTGCTTATGTGAAAGAAAGCAATAAAGCTAACCGTATTTTTGTTGTTCACAGACTAGACCGAGATACCTCCGGCGTTATGATTTATGCTAAAACGGAAGCAGCCAAAACAAAACTACAAGAAAACTGGCACGAAATGGTTAAAGAACGGACTTATACTGCCTTAGTTGAAGGAGAAACGGATAACACTGGAAAAATTTCATCTTGGCTAACAGAAAATACTAAGTCTATGAAAGTTCACTCTCACAATTACGACAATGGTGGAAAACACGCTGTTACTCACTACAAAAAAATCCAAGGCAATAAAAATTATTCCTTATTAGAAGTCCAGTTAGAGACAGGTCGCAAAAATCAAATCCGTGTTCATATGGAATCGATTGGTCACCCTGTTGCTGGCGATAAAAAATATAGCGCGCGTTCAAATCCATTGAAACGTTTGGGACTACACGCATCTAGTATTTCATTCATCCATCCCACAACAAATAAACTGGTCAGCTTCACTGTGAAAGCACAAAAAGGCTTTTATTTAAGCTCGAAAGAGGTATAACTATTTAAACATTAAAAACATACTAAGATTAGTAGGCAGAAACTCCGACGGGAAGTACTGTCTACTATTTTCTTTTTTTTTTGGGGGATATAGTAGTGGTGAAAGGAAGTATGACCATAGCCCCGAGCACTAAGAGTCTGAAACAAAAACGTGGCTCCTTCACTGTCATTTCAGAATCAGGTTGAGTATGTGGGACCACGAGTCCGTGTAAAGGAAATGAGAATCGGAATGAATCAGTGAGGGGCCTTCAAACCAAACGAGAACGAGAGGAGAAAATAATGTTTGTGGTAGCATTAGATGTTTTGAGCGTGTAAAATGTTTTGTGTAAATGAAAAAAATCCATACAAAAAAGGAAGTCCCTTCTGTATAATAAAGTTAACGACAACCAATTCACAGAAAAGAGGACTTCCCTATGAATGATTTTACTACAGAATTTGTGCAAACTCTAGTCACTAAAGGCGATTTAAATGAATTATACCGTTCGCACTTAGAAAAAACGAATACATTCTTATCCTGTATGATTGAGAAATGGAAGAAAAACTATCCTAAAGTGACGCAGTCACTCATAGAAAACCAAGATTTATTGACTTTTTATGAGTTTCCACCCAGTATTCGTAGAACCATTTACTCAACCAATCTAATCGAGTCTTTCAATAAGCAAATTAAAAAGTACAGCCGCAGAAAAGAGCAGTTTCAAAATGAAGAATCACTAGAACGCTTTCTAGTTAGCATTTTTGATACATACAAACAAAAATTTCTAAACAGAAGCCATAAAGGTTTCCAACAAGTAACCGATACATTAGTTTCAATGTTTACTGAGTAACTAATTATTTTGCAGAAGGACGATTTATTTACACAAAATTATTGACGCTCCCAAGACGAATGGAGAGATAAGTATGGAAAGAATTAAAAAATTCCTTTTATTATTGTTTCTGATGGTGTTTACTTATTTGACAGTTGCTCCAACTGTTAATTTTGCAGTTCATGGTAATGAGATAACAGCAAAAAATGGGGTACTTGATTTACGTGATATAAATTTTGAAGAGCACAATTATATAGAGATGAGTGGGGAGTGGGGTTTATATTGGAACAAATTCCTCAAACCAGAAAAAGTACCAGATAATCCCTCAACTTTTGTTTCATTTCCTCATATGTGGATGGGTTCTGAAATGAACAATGAGACATTACCAGGTGAGGGACATGCCACATATACACTTAAAATAAAAGTAAATGAAGAGAGCTTATCAACTCATAAGGGCCTTTATGTACCGCTTATTTCGAATGCATCGAAACTATGGATCAATGGGAAATTAGTGAGTCAAATTGGTGAAATTGGTATGAGCTCAAAAGATGAACGTCCAACCTATAATCCACAAGTCATCACTCTTGATTTAGATAAGCCAGAAATTGATCTAGTTTTACAGGTTTCCAATTACTCTGCACGAAACGGTGGAATTTGGGGAGAGTTTTTATTCGGAAATGCAGAAGAATTAATAAGTATGGCTGAGAAACGAATGCTTAAAGAAATGTTTATTATTGGTGGTTTAACTATTTTCGGATTTTACCATTTTGTTATTTATATTCTACGTAGAAAAGATCGAGCTGCTCTCTATTTTGGGATTCTTTGTTTACTAATTGCTCTTCGCTCGCTGATAGTCGGCGAGGTAGTTTTAACCGATCTACTCCCTAATTTCTCTTGGGAATGGCTCAGAAAAATCGAATATTGGACCATTTCAATCTCGTTTCCAGTATTTTTATTGTTTCTTAATGCAATGTTTCTTAACTATATAAAAAAATCCATTTTACAAATGTTCGTTTTTATAAGTTTACTTTATTCTTTATTTGTCTTATTTACACCTGCTAAAGTTTTTTCGTATACGATTAACTTTTATCAACTGATCATGACAGCGATGATGTTGTATGTATTTTTTGAATTGACCAAAGCGTGGAAGCGAAATGTTCCAGGTGTAAAGATTTTATTGATCTCAACCGTCATTTTTACTGGTACAGCCTTAAATGATGTCCTTTATTACAATGAATGGATTCATACAGGTGATTTTACAAGTGTTGGATTATATATCTTTGTCCTTGCTCAATCCATCGTTCTTGCTATTAAATATGCATCTACCTTTCAAAAAGTTGAAACCCTGTCTATTCGTTTAGGAGAACTAAATAACACCCTTGAGGAAAAAGTGCAAATAAGAACTTCTCAACTGGAGCGATCACAAAATGAACTAAAACAACTGAATCAGAAGCTCGAAATTCTTTCAAACATTGATACTCTAACAAATGTTCCGAATAGACGGTCACTCGACCAAAATTATGAAGAGGTTTGGGAGATGAACAAGGATTTATTGAAACCAATTACGGTATTTATGATCGATATAGATTATTTTAAGCTTTTTAATGATACATATGGTCATCAAAAAGGTGATGAGGTACTAAAATTAGTCGCTCAATCATTGAAAAATAGATTGGATATGGTTGGAGGATTCTTTGCAAGGTATGGCGGAGAAGAATTCTTTGCTTTATTAGATGGGAAATCCGTTGAAGAAGCCGTTGATATAGCTAAAGATATGAATGATCTCATTCATAAATTAAAAATCCAACATAAAACTTCAACGGTTACAGATACAGTAACAATTAGTATCGGAATTGCCCATTCTACTTCTGCAAATCTAGTAGAAAAAGAGCAACTAATCAGTAAGGCTGACGAAGCTCTTTATCATTCAAAACAAATTGGCGGAGATTCCATATCATTGTTTTATCAGAATGAAATTAAACATCTGTAAGTATCTCGATATTGTGGAGAAAATCTAACATAACAGACTAAATTATATTGGAATTCACAAGTATATCCCACAATATCTCGCTTGAAAAAGCATAGAGTTTATGGATCTGAGCTTTTCCAAATCTCTATCCTAATCTTTATATGGTATACTTTAACGGAATTAAGTGGAAATTAAACCTATTATGAACTTTACTGTTTGGATTAGATAAACTTATGTAAAAACTATAGGAGTATTTTTAAAACCGCATTTCGTATGCTCTAATATCATCAATCTTCGCTATATCATCTGAATGCGGTAATGTATTACTATTAAGTACTTTTAAAGAAAGAATAAGCTTATTTTTTTGGTTGGGAGAACTCCATACGAGGAAAATCCCTGTTCTCTTTTTAAGATGTAATGTACTGACATATTCATTTAAATTTCATGATTATTATCGGTAACTATTTCTAGCATGTATTGTTCATTATCATTATAATTGATTATTTCTATTTCACTTACAATAGCATGTACACATAAACTCACTTTAAGATTCTTTAATGGAATTTGAATATTGGGTAGTACTTTCTAAGTAGTACTGATTCGTAAATGAAGAGCCTAACCCATTTTGATTAAGATTTAGGCTCTTTCTAGAATCGTTCTGTTAAATTATACGATGGCGTGCTAGTTCCTATGCATCATGTTCACTCAGTATTAACTATATTTCTATCCCCATCTAATTTAAATTCACTACATACCTGATATAATCATAATTTTAATGACCTTTAAAAACCTCATTTACTTATGGTACGGCTCTCCTGGAAGTACAGCAGGTGGTTTGAAAACCACCGCATTTGCGATGATTGTCTTGCTCATTTATAACGTCTTCCGTGGACAGAAAAACGTTAACATATGGAATCATACAATTTCGGAAACGCTGGTACGAAATGCATTTGTCATTTTTTCAGTTTTCTTTTCCGCTTTCTTATTAGGGACAGGTATTTTGTCCTTATTAAATCCGGATGTGGAGTTTATGATCTTGATGTTTGAGTCTGTTTCTGCCATTACAACGGTGGGAATCCGTGCACATCTGACGACATCTTTAGGAATAATGAGCAAGATTACCTTGATGGTTCTCATGTTTGCAGGGCGAATCGGACCGATTACCATGGCAGAAAGTTTGGTACGTAAGGATAAAGAAACGAAAAACATTACCTACGCTTCTGGAAAAATAATTATTGGATAGGATGGAGTAATATAATGAGAAGAACCATTGGAATATTAGGATTAGGAATTTTCGGGAGAAGTATTGCCCGGACATTAGCAGAGTTTGATTATGACGTGATTGCAGTTGATAAAAGTGAAGAAAACATTAATGATTTAGAACCCCTTATTACAAAAGGCGTGATTGGTGACATTACTGACCTTGATTTACTGGAAACCATCGGCATTGGAGACTGCGATGCAGTTGTGATCTCTACCGGTACGGTTTTAGAATCCAGTGTTTTGGCTGTTATGCATTGTAAAAAGTTAGGTGTTCCTAAAATTATTGCTAAAGCAAAAAATAATATGTATCGCGATGTTCTTCAAGAAATTGGCGCAAACGAAGTGATTTTGCCTGAACGTGAATCAGGAGTCCGTCTCGCAAAAAAATTGATGCGAAACAAAATTGAAGATATTATGGAGCTAGACGACCACACTTCCATTGTAGAATTTTCACCTCCTAAAAGCTGGGTTGGGAAGACGATTCAAGAACTGGATTTACGTAAAAGATATGACATCAACTTGATTGGCATGCGAGAATCAAAAAATGCGCCACTAAACGTTAGTGTGTTAGCAGATACACTTGTTCGAGAAGATTTAATATTTTTAGGAATTTCTGAGTCTGATATATTTGAGCGTCATGACTATTTGAAAGAACCTTATGAATAGAAAATAAGAGAAATTTAAAGAAGTTATTTCTTACACAATCTATGGAAGGTGATCTCGATAACTATTTAGGTCATCTTTTTTTCCATTTTTTACCTTGAAGATTGATAATAACAACTGACTATATTATTTCTTATAAATTGAAAGAGGAATGAACAATATGAAAGAGCGGTTTTATAAGTGGACAACTTCAAAAAAAATAGTAGCTAGTTTTTTGTTTTTAATTCTAGTTGGTTCTATTCTACTATCCATGCCGATTAGTCAATTAGAGGATGTAAAAACAACTTATATGGATCATCTATTCCATTCTGTATCGATGGTATCTGTGACAGGTTTATCGAGAGTCCCTATCAGCAGTATTTATTCACCATTTGGACTTTCTGTCAGTTTACTTTTAATACAATGTGGTGGTTTAGGTTTGATGACTTTAGTAGCAAGTGCTGCTTCGACGTTAGGAAGGAAAATGAGATTGAGGGAAAGACTAGCGGTGCAAGAAGGAATTAATCAGTCAGATGCCAAAGACCTTAAGACTTATTTAAGTAACATAGTCAAATATACTTTTTTTATTGAAGCCATGGGCTTCTTATCCCTTTGTATTTATTTTATTCCAGCTCTAGGGTTTAAAAAAGGAAGTTTTACCTCTCTTTTTTTAACAATTTCGGCATTTAATAATGCAGGCTTTGATAATCTTGGAGCAACTTCTTTAAATAATTATGTACATGAGCCCTTGGTAAATATTGTTATCAGCTTTTTAATCATATTAGGTGGAATAGGATTTATCGTTTGGTTTGATGTAGCACGTGTGTTAAGTAATAATTATTCAAGAAAACAATCTCCTTTTAATCTTATCCAATTATTTCGCAAATTAACTTTACATAGCAAGATCGCTATCTTTACAACGTTTTCTCTAACTTTTATTAGTGCATTTTTATTTTTCGTTGTAGAATATAATAATGTGTATTCAATAGGAACGTTTTCGTTTTTTGAAAAAATTCTAGCTAGCTTCTTTCAGTCAATCACCATGAGAACTGCTGGTTTTTCAACCATTGATTACGGCGCTGTCCATCCCTTTACTTTGATTAATTTTATCTTTTCAATGTTCATAGGAGGTTCTCCTGGAGGGGCCGCAGGCGGCTTGAAAACAACCACCTTTGTCATGGTTATCTTGCTCGTCTACAATGAATTGAGAGGGCAGAAAAATGTCAATGTCCTTAGACATACCATACCTGAATCCTTAGTACGCAACGCCTTAGTAATATCGGTCATTTTTATTTTTTCTGTTCTGCTTGGATCCACTTTACTATTATTATTGAATCCTGAAGTACCTTACATACATTTGATGTTCGAGACAGTTTCAGCCCTTGCTACAGTTGGTGTGACAGTAAACTTAACCCCATCTTTAGGAGTTGCCAGTCATATTATCATTATGATCATGATGTTTGCAGGCAGAGTTGGACCGATTACATTAGTTGATAGTCTGTTAAGAAAAGATGAATTCACAAAAAACATTACTTATGCAAAAGGAAAAATCATCATTGGTTGATGTAATGAAAGAATAGTACGAATAAATACTACCTGAATCAAAACCACCAATGTGAACTGGTGGTTTTGATTATTTTATTTTTATTGCAAAAGCTTCGTATGGAGCCAGGCTACTAGAGAGTTCTTCCGAATAATTTGTGATTAACCA
Source organism: Jeotgalibaca sp. PTS2502 (assembly GCF_001975685.1). Taxonomy (NCBI): domain Bacteria; kingdom Bacillati; phylum Bacillota; class Bacilli; order Lactobacillales; family Carnobacteriaceae; genus Jeotgalibaca; species Jeotgalibaca sp. PTS2502. The sequence continues at coordinate 2,045,818 of NZ_CP019433.1, read as the reverse complement.
TTTTTTACGCTAGAAAAGAAATCTAACTGATATCTTTGATCGCTAGGACTAAAATTAACAATCACCAGCCAATTCACGCAAATAAGCTAATACATTGGCATTCCCAGTTTCTACCTTTGTGTAATCACCATCCACTATAACGGGCTCTGTTTTCCGCAAATCAATTAATCTTTTGTAAGTATACAGCAAAGAATTACTATCTTTCAAAGTTGCTTCCACATTAATAGTCTCTGTGTTTCCTGTCGGAAGCCATGGAGTTCCTTTCGTAAAGCCGCCTTATTCGTTATCTAAAGGTAGCTTGCTATCTTGTAAAATATGTTTATTATGCCGTCTTCTTTTCTTTAGCCGTAGACATAGTTGATACTAATGAGTTAATGAGTTTGCCAATATCTTTAGTATTTCCACTCTTCACTATTTGTTCTACAATAACTGTTACATTTTCAATAAATTGCGATGATAGTTCAGACTCCATAACATTTTTAACCCAGTCGATATCTTCAGCGCTTTTTTCACCGGTTTATATTTTTTCAAATACATAAATGGAACCTTCTCCAATTGCTGCAACAATCGCGCCCGCCATAATCGCATTCAGCACACTTACTCCTATGTTGATCCCTGGAATAGCTTTCAATGCACTGATTGCGGTTTTCGCTGCGACACTTACTGTTCCAACCTCAACAATTGAATTGAATAATTGTTTAGTTTGCTCGTCTTTATTGATTTCATAGAGTCTGGCTAGTGAGTTAATTTGGGCTACTTCGATTGGAGACAGGATTAGTGCATCAGCAATTGGAATAGGAATAGCTCCTACTGTTACTGCTGCTGTTGTTGAAGCTACAACGATACTTTGAGCAAGAGCTTTTTTTCTTTTCAGCTTAAATTTATAAACGTCGTGGGCTCCTGCTCTTATCCCTTCTGGCATTAATACATTTGTTTTATCGATGAGTTCTGTTATCCCTTCAGGTGCTGCAAAAGCAGAGTCATTCAGTGTATATGTCGCTGCTACAACAGGAATGATATTCTTAAGGTTTTTAGAATATCTTTTTTGTGCTGCAAATGCTTCTTTTACCATTTCGATGTTCTCTACTCTTTCTGGAACAGAATAAGATTTCGTGATTACTACAATAACCGGAACTGTTTTCCACACAGCAGTCGCTCTTGATAAATCTTTGATAGCTTTTGGAAATAACTTCCGTGTTGTACCCTCCACACAAAACCAAATAACATTGATTGCCTGTTTTTCCTTAAACAATGACGGTTCAAATCCAACCGTATCAATAATTCTAAAGGGAATGTCTTCACTCTAATATAACTCGAGCTTATCTGTTGTACCTGAAGTTCCATACCTCGTCTTCGCTTTCTCGCCCCCAAGAACAGAATTAATTAAAGTTGACTTGCCTACCCCTGAATTTCCAATTACTAGCACATTTCCTCTTTTCATATCTATTCACTCCTTTCAATGTAAGGTACTACTACCTTATTATAGTCTATGTTATTATTGCGAATTATGCTTGATTTAATATTTTATTATATTTCTTATTATCTCAATACTTTTAGATTAAACAAGCCTTTTCCAAATTAATTTGTTCGCTATCTGTCGGTTATAGCACCTCAAAAAGCTCGTGAAATTCTCTAATAAAAATCATCGATTCTAAAATTACCAACATTATACTTTCTCGATTTCCCCCACTCCAATTGGCAGTGTCGACGCCACTTTGTCAAGATTGTTGCTGCTTTATCAGCTTACAAGCATGATACATTTGGATGACCGTGTAGTCATTAAAATAAAAGTTGCAATTTTAATAATTCTCATATAAAATTAGTTCATCGGTTAGTTAGTCGACTAACTAACCAACAAACCATTATATAGGAGGCGCTATCGTTGGATTCAAATATTCCTATTTATCTACAGATTTCACAGTTTATAGAAAACGAGATCATTAGTAACCGTTTAGTTACAGATGATAAAGTTCCATCCATGAATGAGTTCTCCAAATCAATGAATGTGAACCCTGCTACTGCGGGGAAAGGATTGAATGAGCTCGTTGCTCAAGGGATTTTATATAAAAAGCGAGGGTTAGGTATGTTCGTTACAGAAGAGGCTAAAACAATTATCGTCAATCAGCGGAAAGATGATTTCACAAAAAACTTATTACCTGATTTTTTGAATGAAGCTAAACAATTAAAGATAACGAAGGATGAATTACTTGAAATGATTAGGAGTGATTATAATGTTGAAGCTTAAAAACATCACGAAAAAATATGGGAGTCACGTCGTATTGAATGACATTACGATAAATTTTGATAACCCAGAAGGCGTTTATGGCATTCTAGGTCGTAATGGTGTCGGAAAAACAACACTCATGAAAATTATTTTTAATATGATTACACGTTACCAAGGTCAAATTGAACTAAATGGTGAAATTACGAAAAATAATGATAAGCTTTTGAAAAATATGGTTTACTCTGGTGGCGAAGTAAATAAGTACAATAGCTTTTACCAAGGTAAGATTAAAGACTTACTCAAGGAATACCGCATGATGTACGACTCATTTGATCAAGACTATGCAGAATCAATGCTAGAACGATACGGTATTTCAACAAAGCAAAAGTTCTCTAAACTATCAACCGGAAATAAAACACTCGTTCAAAATACAATTGGTCTCGCGACCCGTGCACCTATTACGATTTTAGATGAGCCTACTAATGGTTTAGATTCTGTTAATCGACAAACTTTTTTCCAGTTTATGATGGAAGATTATGCCGATCATCCACGATTATTTATGTTATCAACACATTTAATCCAAGAGGTTGAAAACTATTTAACAGATGTTGTCATTCTAAAAGATTCTGCTATTTTGATTGCTGACACATTAGAACGTATTCAATTAAAATCACATCTCGTTTCTAATTATCAATTGGAAAACAAAGTTGTCATCAGCGAAACTACTTTTGGATCTCGTACTGAACAAATCATTTATGATGACCTATCCGATGATGATATCAATACAATTAAAGCTAATGGCGGAGAAGTTAAACCGATAAACCTACAACAGTTATTTAATGAACTTATGCAAAACTAATAGAATTTACTTAAGGAGGATATTATGAACCGTACAGTTAAATTTCAGTTATCAAACATCAAAAAATCACTCTTATATGCCGTTATCATTTCTTATGTGGGAATTGCGCTTACACTTGCTATCTCTTATTTTTATGGTCAAACCATACTGACTTCAATCTCGGATCAACCAATATGGGTAACTATCTTATTTCTTATAGCAGCACCTCTGCTTTTATTTTCACTTATCTATACCGTATGGGATGGTACATTATTTTTTGATACTTCAATACGGTTAGGTGTCTCCAGACGAACCTACTTTATCTCCCAGTTAATCACTTATAGCATTTTATCCATCTTTGTTTCAGCTGCTACAGGCATTTCTGAAGTAGATTGGGCTGGCTCAATTTCAAATTATTTTGCTATTATCGGTAAAGAGTATCTCTCTCTAGCTTATATTGTTTATGAATTTTTAGGAACGTTATTACTAGCAAGCTTTACCCTAGCCATTTATCGCTTTAAATCAAAAATTTTTATACCTATTGCTGTTCTTTTCGCTTTGTTTGTTTTAACCATTTCATCTTTAAGCTCAATAGAAAGTCCTTTTATCTTTGAAATGATTATTAACACCATTGATTTCATCACTGCATACAAGGCATTCTTTACTGCTGCAATTCTAGCTGGATTAATTGGTGTTTACTATTTCTTTATTTCAACAACAGAAGTACAAGATTAATCCATAGGAGTACTAAAGGCAGACTTATTTTAAATTAAGCTGCCTTTTTGTTTCATTAAATTTTAATAATAGGCTATAATGGTTTTTGCAGTAATATTTTATACAGAAGGAGATTTATCTATGCTTAAAAAAGGTATCGCAGAATTTATTGGTACATTCGTACTTGTTCTTATTGGAACGGGAACAATCGTCCTAGGAGACGGTGGTTCAGGATTATTAGGAATTGGACTTGCTTTTGGTCTGGCTCTTGTAGCTATGGCATATAGCATTGGTACCATTTCCGGTGCACATATAAACCCGGCGGTAAGTTTAGCTATGTATGTCAATAAACGCATTAATTTGCAATTATTAGTAACGTATATTGTCGCTCAGTTAGCCGGCGCTCTAGCTGGTTCACTAACGCTAAAATTATTTTTGTCTCAATCAGGCTATGAATTAACAAATCTTGGCGCTAACGTATTGGCTGACGGCGTAACATTATTTGGTGGATTTATGATTGAACTTGTTTTAACCTTTATCTTTGTCTTAGTTATTCTAGTTTCAACTGGAAAAAATGGCGATTCACATTTCGCAGGACTTATTATTGGTTTAACATTAGCTGCTATGATCTTAATGGGCGGAACAACATCAGGTGCTTCATTAAACCCAGCTCGTAGCTTTGGTCCAGCAATCTTAGTGGGCGGAACTGCGCTATCACAACTATGGATGTACACCGTATCAACACTTTTAGGTGGCGCTCTAGCTGCAGTAGTCGCACGCTTTGTATTAGATTCTGAAGCAGGTACTCCTGGAGTAGAAGTAGAATAATAACAAAATCGAGGTTGGGACAAAATATCTCAGCTAATCAAAAAGATGATTGAGTTCTAAAAAACTCAATCATCTTTTTATTTTTTGTGATGAATTGTAATATTAAGTGCAACACTTAGGGGAAAATAAAAGAAACCCATGACGCCCTCGTGTAGAATGAAGTTACCACACTAACATTCGAACGGAGGAATCGTCATGAATTACACTCATTTTACCATAGCCGAACGCATAAAAACTCCCCCTAAAGTAGTTTTACTTTTTCAAGTGTCTACTTTAGGGGGAGCATATCATTCGCTAATGCGGTTTGATAGGTTTTTTATTTTCTGATTATACCTAAAGACAGTCAAGTGTTTACAATGAGGAATAGCACCACTCAATACTCATAGCCTTTACCTTCCAAAGTAGGCTTCTCCTGACTTTAAATAAGGTATTTCTTCTGGTGCCCAATTAACTGTCCATGGAAGTGTATTATAAAAAATATATACCATCAACAAAACAACGAGGATGATTACTATGTCGATGAAAATCCGTCTTGCATTCAGCTTATTTATATACTCTCTTCTCATTTCCCAGTATTCATTAAAGATAAAGCTAGGCAGAGCGTAAAAGAGTAAGGCAACAGGAATTGTAATTCTGTTTATTCCTGGCTTTGCTATGTAAAGTACTATCAGATGAAAAAAACGTGAGAAAACGATTGAGAGGGTAAAGGTAAGCGGCAATAAAATGTAAGAATTATACTGGTAGTTGCGCCTTTCAAAATACTCGGGATATAAAAGCCATGGAATTAAAAGAGCAACCATGGAAAACAAGAAAAAGAAATAATTCCAAATAAGCACCCAAACCACTTGAACAACCAGCAATAACAACAATAAATGAAATGCATAAAGTCCATATTTTTTCATCAATATCTGTTCCTCCCAATAAAATAAACTTCGTAAACGAATGCGTTATTTATATAAATTATACTACCATAAACAGTTAATCCGCCTCTCAAAATAAACTTAAGTACTTTATTAATCTTAGAAATGATTAATAAGTGTCCTAACTGTATTGGATCACTATCAAAAATAACTTTGAATGAAGCTGTTTCTAATAATATTTGTTCTTCTTTTATCTCATTACAAAATATGCACTTCATCTTTTCAACCCCTAATAAATAATAATAGATTCCAGTCAGTTCATTCTATCAAAAGAGGTAGACATATAGCAAAAAGCGCTGAAAAAATAATTTCTAACTACTTTTATAGTAGTTATGCTGTTGATGTTGCTAAATCTATTGATAGATTACTTAATAAAAACTTTTTAGAACATGGTAACTATCATGAGCAGCTCAATGCCCTGACAGTTGCACAGTTAAGTGAATTACTAAAACATAATAAAATCGAGTCTAAAGGAATAAAGAAAGAGCTCGTACAACGACTATTAGATAACGACATACACCTTTCAAATATTCCTGAAGTTTTTAAGTTGACAGATGAGGGGGAGAAAATCCTTGAGTATAATGAACACATTGTATCAGCACATAAAGATAAATATTTCCCAGTTTATATGGCTGCGAGATATAGGAAATCATTCCAGTATCCAATCCGTTTTGAAGAATTGAAACTAGGTGTATTAGATATTTTAATTGAAGAATACTCTAAAAAGAAATGGCTCTTTCCGCTTAGCTTTCCACTTAGAGAATGTTTAAAAGTGAAAGGGCACCATTTAGAAGTTTACTACAAGAACTACGAACAAGCCCTTGTCTATTATCTATTACTGATAATAATCAAACTTTATGATGTAACTAGAAAAATTCGTTTTGGTGTAACAAGAGTTGATTATAGCGATATAGATAGATTAATTACTGTAGGTAATATAGATAAAAAGAAATTTGATTATTTGTTTGACCGAGCTTTAGGTTTATTTGATTTCGAGGGATATGATTTAGAGTTAATATTTTTAGACGAGATAGATGATCTTAGAGAGACTATTTGTAATATTGATTATATAAAGACTCAAGGATATATTGAAAAATATATTAGTGGTGACTTTTATATAGAACATATTCCTGTTAAACACTATATGCTAATTTCTGATATTAAAGAATATTGAACTATTGAATTTAACATCCTAAAGATAAAAAAATCATATTTTAGCTTAGGTGGCTAACTTAATTATAAAATCCAGCAATAAAAGGTATACATTTAATTTTTTTCTGTCAATTATGTCTACGGTAGTACTAGCTATATTTTTTCTTTTTTAGGATGAATGAGAACCTTGATTGTACAAGATTCTGAATACACGATTATAAACTTTTTCATGTATTTAGAAATATAAAAAAGACCTTTATTAAGGCTTTAATTAAGGTCTTTTTTGTGTTACAATAATTATACAAATAAAAAAGTGAGGTGCTTCGTATGTTGAAAATGGTAGATGTAAAAACAAAATCGATCACAGAAGCTAAAAAAGACTTTTCAAAAATTATAAAAGACACGAGTAAAACAGGAGAGCCAACCTTTATTTTTAACCATAATAAACCTGAAGCCGTTATTCTCAGTAATGCCGTGTATGAAAAATTAGTGAAAGATTACAACGAACTGGAAAATAAACTATTTTATAGTCAATTAAATGATCGAGTAACAGCCGGACCAGGCGAACTCATTTCAGCTACTGAAGTGATTGAATCAAATCAAGAGCATAACCCATTTGCTGCTTTATCCGATAAGGATCTATTTGATTAATGGCAAAGGTGTTTTTTTGGAAAGAAGCAGAAAAAGACTATAAAAAATTAGACGGCATGTTAAAACAATGGGTAGATGCTGCTGGAGAACGGTTAAGGATCCGAGGATCTGAAATTGGGAAAGATCTTGGAAATACAACGTATTCAAAATTAGCCGGGTTTAAAGAATTAAAGAACCAAAAATTAGGTATTCGTCTCATCTTTAAACCAACAACAGACAATCAAATAGAAATTATTGAGATTGTGGCCATTGGCAAAAGAGAAGAAGAAAAAGTATTTTTAACCGCTGAAAAAAGACGAAAAAAGCATCTCTGAAATTGAAATAAAAAATCTTTTACAGGACTAATTTTAAGAGAGGTAGCCGCTTATTTTTAGCGGCTACCTCTCTTTTTAAATACATGATTTTATCTAAAATAGTGTATTTTAAATTGGTAGGTCTGAGTTTATCCCAACAAGAATTCAGTAGAATTGTTTGTATTCAAGGAGGTGTTACCATGCCAACAAAACCAAAAATAAAAATAATAGATAATAATGAACTGAGAAAAGAAATTGATGAAATATATGAAAATATGAATCAGATAAACGTAGCAAAATGGTCTTTATCAATGGCAAAACATATCTTGAAAATTGTTAATATAGATTATAAATCAATAAATGAGATAGAAGAAGGATTTAGGATAAATGAATTATGGCAAATAAAAGAAGCCAGAATGTACGATGTAAGACAAGCAGGTTTCAAAATCCACAAAATTGCTCGTGAAAGTGATTCAGAAATAAGTAAAACTGCATTAAGGGTAGTTGGCCAAGCTGTAGGAAGTGGCCATATGAAAGAACACGCAATGGTAGCTTCTGATTACGCAGTAAAGACTATAGGATTAATGAGTTCTAATGATTTAGAGTCAATTACTCTTGAACGAGAATGGCAACTTAATGAAATAAATAAATTTTTATAAAAAGATATTAAAATAACCTCTTCAAATTCAATAAATGAGTTTGTCTTAATGCTAATTATGACAAACTCAGAAAAAGTGCTAGAAGGGCTGACAAGATTAAGATAGAGTAGATTTTATGCTCTATCTTTTTTCTTTTTAAGATGAAAAATAAGCTTGATTACACAAGGTTTGGAACACAAGATTTTATATAATTTCATGTATTTGGGGAAAAACTAAAAAATAAATTCCATTTCTACAAAAGTATACGTAGTTCCATTTGTGGGTTGCTGATATTCTCTAGTTTTAGTAAAACCTACTTTTTCATATACTTTTTGAGCTCTTATATTGAACTTTGCTACCCCTAAACGTACAGCCGGTATGGAATAATTTTCCTTAATAAAATCCAAAATCAATGAGATAAATTGCACACCTAATCTATTTCCCGTCAATTCTGGTTTAATACCTACTCCCATATTTACTATATCATCAGTCTGTTCTAAGACAAAGAAGCCAAACAATTCATTATTTCTTATAACTTGAAAATAGTTGTTCTCTCTTAATATAGGTGAGATTATTTCTTCGTAATCCTCAGGATCTTCTGTCATATTATAAAAAGAATACTCACCATCATATTTCCATTCATCAGCAATTTTTACAGCATTTTGTTGACTTAACTTATCAATTTTAATGTCCATTTTTTCCTCCCTTACTTATTTTTTGATTAAAAATTATTCTATATTTACTCTATCAAAAATATTATATCTTTATTTTTAGTACAAGAAACTATCTAATTTCATTTATTAGATGATTTTTATCTGTTTGAAGTTTTAACTATAAAAATAAGTCTGCTTTTCATACCTAAAATTAAATAAGGTTCTGCTAATATAACTTTCACTGGGTCCGATATACCACTCTGTAAAATACAAGATCACAGATACAACGCATAAGAATGTTCTACCATACAGTCTTCAATATCAAACAAGTCTAGATTCTGTGGATTGTAAACCCAGTAGTATCCTGAATCATAAACATAGGGCAGCTCATTACCTTTAGTGTCTAAAACCTCTATTTTTTCAGCTTCATTGTTTACTAAAAAAGAACCAATGTATTCATCTGTATTTTTTAAAGTCCCTTTAACTCGATGGTTTTTTGTTAATAAGGATGCACCTATTTTCTGATAGAGGTTATTAGCCGGTTTATCATCTCGAGTAAATATAGCTACATACTCGATTCTTTTTTCCCTTAATATTGTCAAAGCTTCCTTTATTAGAGCTTGAGCAATTCCTAATTTTTGATAATCCGGATGAACAGCAATTATATCCATATAAGATCCTTTATTTAAATGTTTTACATATGGGTAACTTTTATTTTGCTCATCGTCAAAAATACCAATATCAAGAATTCCAATAACAACATCATCTTGATTTAATGCAACTAATTCTATAGCTTCTAAATAACCCTCCTCAGAAGAATAGGTGTCTTTTTTAGCTTCAATTTGGTCATTAAAACGACTATATAAGTATGATAAAGCTTTACATCTAATCCAACTATCTTCAAAATCCTTATGATAGTGCGTAATATAGTAATTAATTTGTTTATTCATTCTATATAACTCCTTTGCTAATTATTATATCAGAATAGGATGTATTAATTTAGATACATGAAACTATGTAATTTCATGTGTTACAACTTAATAGGAATTTAAATTTTATTATTAAATTTTTTAATCATTTACACGAAAATTAATTTTATAAAGAGCATACTCTATACTCTTATTTTTTTCAAGAACTCAAAAAAGCGGAAAATCCCAGATTTAAAAATCTGAGTTTCCGCTTTTGTCATTTCAAGGATGGACTATTGTCTCAGCCTCTTCTAATTTATTCTTAAGATATTTTTACTTTCTCTGCAGGTGCTGATACTTCTTTTTGTTCTTTTCGACCTTTCAACTTATACTTCATTAATCTCATGCCGTTGAAAATCACCACCAAGATACTACCTTCATGAACCAACATTCCGATAGACATATTCATCCATTCGCTGAAGAAGACGCTGGTCAACAAGATCAACACTACTCCAATTGCAATCACGATATTTTGTTTCATATTATTTGCGGTGGCTTTTACTAATCCTAATGCGTGAGGTAAGTTGCTGAAGTTCGAGTTCATTAAAACGACATCGGATGTTTCAATCGCTACGTCCGTTCCGTTTCCCATTGCGATGCCAATGTCTGCTAAAGCTAAGGACGGACTATCGTTAACGCCATCTCCAACAAAGGCTACAATTTGACCACGTTGTTGAAGTTTTCCGATATAAGCCGATTTGTCTTCCGGCAACATGTGGCCGTGAGCTTCGGTCAAACCCAGTTCGCCGGCGACCACATCAACGGTTCCTTGGTTATCTCCTGAAAGAACGACTAGATTTTTCACGCCCAAGTCTTTTAATTCCTGCAAATTAGCTTTCACACCCGGACGGACTTGATCGCGAATGCCCATCAGTACTTTTAATTCACCGTCGACCGCTGTCAAAACGAGAGAGTTCCCTTGTTGTTCAAACCGTTTGACATCTTTTTGCACTTTTTTGCTGAGAGTGACATTTTCTTTTTCCATCAAGGCCACATTCCCAACAGCCACTCTATGTCCAGCTACACTTGAAACGATTCCGCCGCCTTTCACGACTTCAGTTCTTTCAACAGGATAAAAGTTTGTTTCTCCAATTTGATTTAAGACCGCTTTTGCTAATGGATGATCGGATTCCCGTTCCACACTGGCCAGATAGGCAAGCGTTTCAGCAGAATCTTTTTCATACAGTTCAGTCGCTGCAACGGTTGGGTTTCCGACAGTTAAAGTACCTGTCTTATCAAATACAATTGTATCCACATTGCTGAAGTCTTGAATGACTTCGCTCCCTTTTAAAAGAACACCGTTACGAGCACCATTCCCAATACCGGCAACGTTTGAGACAGGCACTCCGATAACTAATGCGCCTGGGCAACCTAGAACCAAGATGGTGATTGCTAACTCAATATTTTGACTGAACGCCCATACAACAATTGCCAGAACCAAGACAGCTGGTGTGTAGTATTTAGAAAAGCGATCAATGAACCGTTCCGCTTCGGATTTAGAATCTTGTGCTTCTTCCACGAGTTCAATAATTTTTCCAAATGTGGTGTCCTCACCAACTCGGTCAGCTCTGATTTGAATCGTTCCGTTTTCTAAAATGGTTCCTGCAAAAACTTCTGCATCAGCTAGCTTGTTGACCGGAACAGCTTCCCCTGTAATGCTAGCTTCATTGATATGCCCTTCACCCGTAAGGACTGTGCCATCCACTGGAATTTTCGCACCCGTTTTAACGAGCAAGATATCCCCTTCATCTACATCATCCACTTCTACTTCTTCAAATTCGCCATTATCCATTTGTTTCAAGGCGCTTTCGGGTGCCATTTCAGTCAATTCTTTGATAGCAGATCGCGTTTGGTTCAATGTTCGTTGTTCCAAGTAGTGTCCGAATAAGAATAAGAATGTGACAATAGCCGATTCTTCATAATTTTGAATAAAAAGCGCACCAATCGCTGCAATACTGACTAAGACATCAATACTGATGACTTTGACTTTTATTGCTTGAAACGCTTGAATGGCAATTGGCGTAATCCCAAAGACAGAGGCGATGATCAAAGACCACTCTGAAAGTCCTACGTTTTCTAAAACAAAGTGACTGAAGAAACCGAGTGCGATTAACAATCCACTGATGACGGTGATAACATTTTTCTTGCTTAATATATATTGTTGCATGCTTTTTCCCTCCAAATTTAATTTCTCTTTTATTGATAAACACAGTATAAGATAATTGCCTAAGTAATTAATTGACTGACATCAAGTTTTGAAAAAATACGTGTCCCTTTTCACTATTTTTTTGATCTAACAGCCTCAATGACACTTATTCCTCTTTACAGTTATAACGATACCCTCTTTTTATCGAATAAAAATTTACGGCTATCAAGTCTAGAACGTTCTCTTTTATCGTTTCTAAGCACCTCGAATCGGATTGCAACAAAAAAGCAATCCCAGAAAAATAGCTTTTCTTCCAGAATTGCCTAGTTCATTTAATCTGTTAAGCGGCCTTGACTTTTGCTTTAAGGACCGGATAGCCTACGTTTTCGATAGCTTTTTGAATCTCTTCAATCGAAGTGACAGCTGAATCAAAATTGGTTTTGACTTTGCTGGAGTTGAATAATACTTTAATGCTGTCTTTATCAATACCGTTAACTGATTTCAAGGCACCTTCAATTTTTTGCATACAACTTGGACAAGACAACGTTTCTAATTGCAATATAGCTTTTTCCATAATTCCTATCTCCTTTATGTGTTTTTATTTTATCGGCAGCAGATTAATGAACACTGCCTTTTCCTCTTTACAACTGTAGTATAGCTCACTTTTAGCAAACGAAAATTGACGCATATCAAGTTTTGCACTTCTTTTTATCTTTTTGCTCAATTCACCATCTTAATAGTCTTTTTCTGCCCCTTATTGCCATCAGAATAATAAGAAATTGGTGGATAGTCTTGTCTGCGTATAAACCATACTACAATCGCGCCAATAAACAGGGCCAGGGACAAGGCTTGCGAAACGCGGATCCACTCGCCAATCCATAAACTGTCCGTTCGCATACCTTCAATGAAGAACCGACCCACTGAGTACCACAAAACGTAACTCAAAGCGACTTCTCCTTGACGCAAAAGCTGTTTTCGGTTCCGTATAGTGACGATGAGGACAAAGCCCAACAAACTCCACAATGACTCGTATAAAAAAGTCGGATGGTAGTAGGTACCTTTGATATTCATTTGTTCAATGATAAATTCAGGTAAATAAAGATTTTCCAAGAATTGACGAGTAACCGGTCCACCATGAGCTTCCTGATTCATAAAATTGCCCCAACGACCAATGGACTGGGCTAACAATACATTGGGCGCTAAAATATCAAGAACGAGTGCCAAAGAAGTACCTTTTTTCTTTGCATACCAATATAGCGTACCCCCTCCTGCAATCAATCCCCCATAAATCGCAATGCCGCCATTCCAAATCGCAAGGATTTGTCCTGGATTTTGCAGATAATAACCAAGTTCAAATAACACATAATAAAGCCGAGCGCCGAGGAGTCCAATCGGAATTGCCCATAAGGCCATATCGATAATGGTATCCTCTTCCAGTCCTTTTTTCTTTGCTTCCTTGGTGCTCAACTGGAGAGCCGCTAATATGCCCACTGCAATAATGACTCCATACCAATGAATCACAACAGAACCAATCTCCACCGCATGGGGATTCAAAACGCCTAATACGAATTCCATTCTATTTGCTCCATTTCTTCAATTTTTCGCGTCATTCTAGTCAGGGTGATGCTGAACAAGATTCCGGCTAAGCTCCATGGAAACCAAACAGTGAATACACTTTTATCTCCCTGGTCACTCGCTTCGTAATACGCCACTTTTCCGTGTCCGATTACGCCGGCTCCTTTTACAACTTCCTCTTCTTTTTCCATAGCTAACCTATCTGCCTCAACACGTTAGACGTTTTTGCTTCGCCGCCAATCGTGTTCTTGGTGAAAGGGACGACAAAGAATGCACCCGCTGCTGACAACGTGATGGCAACGATTACCCAAAAATAATGCACATTCACCCCTATTTATTTTTACGTTTTGTTCGACAACCCTATCTTAAAGAAAAATAAAACAAAAAAATTGAGGGTTATCATGTTTGTGCTTTTATTTTTCCAATGAATGAAGGTCGTTCTGTCTTAAAAAAGCCAAAAACGGACAGATGGATGCAAAAGCACTGAGTTCTGTCCCCTTGTTAATGAAGAGCGCCAGAACACCAACGTGTAGAAAAAAGTGTGTCCGATTATACGCTGTAAAGCAATAAATCATCTAAATCCTGAATCTTGATCCTTTTCCCAGACAGCTGTTGAATCAATCCCTCGTCCTCCAATTCTCCAAATTTGCGACTGATGGTCTCAGGTGTTGTTCCTAAATAGGAAGCAATGTCCTTTTTTGCCATCGGCAGGGCGATGGTGGGAGAGTTGCCCATTTCAGGTTCCACATTTTCTGCCAAAAACAAAACTAACCGGGTAATGACGCTCTCCACGGCTACTTGTGCGGTTTGACGTTCGGAGCTTTCTAACCGCTGCGATATCTCTCCTAGCAGCTTTAACGAAATTGCAGGATACTCTTTTAGAAACTCTTGTACATCATGTTGTTGAATCATGCAGACAGACGTATCTCGAGTAGCTTCTGCGTATTCCTCGTGCACAGTATCAGGATTGAACAACGTCCATTCTCCCGTAAAGTCACCCGGATTCAAAATACGAACTAGTTGCTCTTTGCCAGAATCAGACAAGCGATAGATGCGGACTTTTCCGCGATTCACAATATACAAGGCATCATCTTTTTCTTGCGAGCGAAACAGAAACTCCCCTTTTTGATAGTGATTCGTGTGAGCTTTTCCAGCGATGCGATCCATCGAGCTTTCCTCCAAATGATTGAATATCGGGACTAAGCGGATACAAGCTGAGTGGTTTCCTGCTGCATGTGGTTGGGTATATTGAGTCAATTCGTTCTTCCCCTTTATCAGTTTATTGTCCTTTTTTAACTTTCCTATATTTAGTATAAAGGCCCCCTAGCTCAAAAAAATTGACGCTCATCAAGAAAAGTCTTTTTAACGGCAAAAAAATAGGAGCTGGAAAGAGTCCCAACCCCAAAATCTTTAATTTTTAAATGTATGTTTATGAAGAACCTAATCTTCATCCTCATCAAACGCATCGTCGTCTTCCAATGCCTCTTTACCAATGAACGCTTGCAGCATCCAAATGTTTTTATCTAAGTCATTTTTAAAAGCAATCAGTGTATCTTCTAAAGCATCGTCACCCTCATCTTGTACTAAACGAATAGCACGAATCGTTAATTCACGGGTACTTCTGAAATCGTCGATAATATTTTCAACCATGTCTTCTGCTTTAGCGTATTTATTGATGGCATCTTCTGAAAGCATGGAATATTTTTCAAATTCAGCGGTGGTTGAAGCCGGTTTATGACCGGAAATAATCAAGCGTTCTGCTAGTTTGTCGAACCATTCTTCGTTTTGATTATACAATTCTTCAAATTTTTCATGCAGGGTGAAGAAATTAGCGCCCTTTACATACCAGTGATATTGGTGCAATTTCACATGTAAAGTATGCATGTTCCCTAAAAGATGATCCGAAATGGCCGCTGCATTAATTTTTGTATGATGGACATGTTCCTTGTGTTCTTGTTCTTCTTGAAATCTTTCTTGGGGTGTTCTTTCTTGAGAAGCTTTATTTTCAGTCATGATCTATTCCTCCTATAATTTTGGTTTGTTTAAAATAGCTTCCTTTGATTCCTCCTTTTCCTTTACTGAATTTAGTATAGGATAGATTTCCGTTAAAAAAATTGACGCTCATCAAGAAAAGAATTTTTTTATTTATTTTTAGTAGATCGATTAATAAGAGTTTTAGCTTATGGAATACCTATATTATTATTAGTTTTGACTGGTTTTTATTTTTATGACGGTTTGTCAAATTAATCTCTTATTTTGCAATACATGATTCTATTCAATTTCATGTATTAATTTGGTTTATAAATTTTGATATTTATTATCTAAGGTCTTAATATTATTTTTGAATCTATAGACTAAAAATAGAGAACGTAAAGATAAGTCTATAGCGATTGACAACCACACACCGGCTATACCTAGATTAAATATTTTTGATAATACAATGACTCCAACCACTCGAATAACCCACATGCCAAATGCCGTGCTGTACAAAGGTGATTTGGTATCCCCCATACCTTGCAATGAACCAGTGGTAATCAAACTGATAGCTAAAACAGGCTGTGCGAATGAATCGATTCTAAGAGCTGTTACTATCTGATTAATTGCTTCTGTATCATCGGTAAATAGTGTGGCGAATAATGGTGAACCGAAAAATAAAATGACGCCTAAAAAGGACATAAATATCACTCCGTATTTAGCAGATGAATAAGCGTAATGGTTAGCTTTCGGTAAGTCCTTTGCCCCAATGCTATTTCCAACCAAAGTAGCTGCTGCTGTAGCTAACCCATATGCAGGCATATAAGTGAAGCTCTCAATATTTCCAGCTATCGAATGAGCAGCAAAAGTTTTTGCGCCAATACTTATAATTAAACCAAAATAAAGAACTTGACCTAAGCGCATAACTAGGCGTTCTAGAGTAGCTGGAATAGTAAGGTTAATTAATGACTGATAATTCGATTTTTTAAATATAGTTAAGAAATCTATAGGACTGCTAGATTTTTGAACCCTATTTAACAACAAAATTGTACCCATTAATCGTGAAATCGCAGTACCAATTGCTGTTCCAACCACACCTAATGCTGGAATGGGACCTAAACCGAAAATGAGAATATAGTCTAATATTATATTTCCTATATTTACGACAGCTGTTACCTTCATGGGTGTTTTTGTATCTCCAGTTGCTCTCAAGATGCTGCCTAATACAGTCATGAGGGAGATAAAGACTGAACTTCCGCCAACAATATAAAAGAATTGTTTTGAATACGTTAAAACTTCAGCTGAAGCACCCATAGTCGCTAACAAAGGTTCTCCAAGGAAAAGAGAGCCAAGAGAGAAAACAAGGCCTACACCAGTCGCTAAAACAACCGATTGGTTGGTGACTTTTTGGGATTCTTTTTCTTTATTTGCTCCTAGATATTGAGCAATTAAAGCAGATGAACCCACCCCTAAGGCAATAAAAACAGCTAAATAGACATTTAGTATAGTGTTGGCAACTCCAACAGCGGTTACGGCCAGTAATCCAATTCTAGAAATCATCAGAGTGTCGATAAAACCAACGAGTGTCTGTAAAATATTTTCAATCGTGGCTGGAATTGCTAAAGAAAGGACTTTATTTTCTTTTAATTTTTTCATGAATGATTAACCTTCCTAAATCATCTTACTGTATTGTTTAATAGCACGACGTAAACTCTCTAGTTCTTTTTCAGTTTGACCGCTCGCAATAGCGTCCCTAAAGGTATGGTCGGCATGAGCTTCCAATAAAATCTGACTAATCTTTTGTAATGCAGATCGTGAAGAGTTCAACTGAACAATCACCTCGTCATAAGGCCGCTCGTCAATAATCATGTTTTTTATCCCGCCAATTTGACCTTCAATACGATTCAGGCGTTTAATTATACTCTCTTTGCTGTGATCTGGATGATGTGTCATAAAACGCCTCCTACAGAATCTTGTCCATCAAACTCTAAAATCTTTCCTAATACACTTAAGTCTGAGGCAGTCATTTCATAAAAGATAGCGATATGTACATTGTCAGTATAATGCTCATATTTCCATGGGTATCGCATGGGTATCGGTAAGAGACTGCTCCTAGCTGTCGTTTGATAGTAGCGTCTAATCCAGTTTCTTCCTTCACTTCGCGTATGACGGCTTCCTCTAATCGTTCACCTTCTTCTAAACTACCTCCGCACAAATCATAGCGATTCGTATTAAGAAAATATAGATTTTATTCCACTTTACTTTTAAATCACCACATACAAACCAACACTAATAATTACTAGAATCATACCCGCTAATAAAAACAGCGGTGGCATTAAACTACCTGCGTGACGTTCGACATAGTTTTGTTGGGGGTTATTTGGATTATAATAAACGGTCAGTCTTGAGCCAATGGGGAAATGACTTTCTAAGGGATTCATAGAGACGTATCTATTTCGTTTGATCCGGAACGTTTTATCAAGTGGATCACCTATTACAACTGCCTCCTTATGAAAGCTTGTAGATGTGACCCTATCATTCCGGTAACGAAGCTTGGATCGATAGGTTTTACAATCAACCTCAAAAGCAACAATCGGTGGTCCACCGCCATTACCATTGTAGGAATAGCCAACGACTTCTCCTTGAATTTTTCTAGTCGCTCCTCTTTCAATAGCTCGATTATTAGACCAAAGCCAAACGGCAATACTAATAAATAGCATTGCTAATAATAACAGAAACATGACCACGAGTTAGATCATATCTTGTGTTGTCATTTTTATTCACCTTCTAACCATTTAAAGCTATCATATGGCTCCCTTTATTTCATTGAAACGGATTATAAAAACGACTGCCATTTTGCGGGGAATTTCATGGGTTAAATTATAAATATTGAGTTGCGGATTTACGCTGAGAGCTACCCCATACATGGCACTAACAGCGCCATCTGCCAAACCAAAATCCGTCTGTAAAACCAATTGTTTATTCACTTGTTTAATTCCTCCTTTATTTTTTCTCGACAAAAAAACCACGTCATACCGAATAAACGGTAAGGACGTGGTTAGCTAACGTGGTACCACCTTACTTTTCAAGCTGCTCGCACAAACTTGACTCAGTAAGTCATCATCGAACATGACTTTAGCAGGTTAACGACTGCCATTTCGTTACTAGCTTGTTTATCGCACCACTCACTAGTAAAACTCTGAGACCATGGTTCAATAGTTCATTTTGCTTCTTTCCACCAGCGGAAGCTCTCTCGTAAAATTGCACTATTTACTTCTTCTCTTCATCGTTTTCACATTTAATTTTAATCAATTATACCCGATGCTATTGTGGAAAGCAATATGCTTTTAGTTTTAATTCGAATAAAAAATATTTAGTTGTCTCAATTAAGCTTTCAACTGTTCAATAACCGCCTGAGTAAACTCAGTGGTCGTAGTCGTGCCGCCTAAATCTGCCGTGACCGTACCCGCGTTCATGACAGCCTCACAAGCTTCCTCAATCTGATCTGCAATGTCATGGAAACCGAATGACTGTCTTAACATCAATGCTGCTGATAAGATCATCGATACAGGATTGGCAATATTTTTACCAGCTATATCAGGAGCAGAGCCATGGATTGGTTCGTATAAGGACACCCCAGATTCACTATGGCTAGCACTTGGTAAGACGCCCAACGTTCCCGGTAAAACAGATGCTTCATCACTTAAAATATCGCCAAATAGATTCTCTGTGACAATAACATCAAATGATGTCGGTTTTTGGACAATCAACATCGCTGCTGCATCCACATACAAATGCGATACCGCTACATCTGGGTAATCACTGGCAACGTCTTCCACTGTTTTCCGCCACAGCTTACTTGCCGCGAGGACATTGGCTTTATCAACAGATACTAATTTTTTCTGACGTGATTGCGCAATGTCAAATGCTGCTCGGACAATCCGCTCGATCTCATAACGTTGGTAACGGCTCGTATCATACGCTTCTTCTGCACTCAAGTGGCGCGGTTCACCAAAATAAATCCCGCCTGTCAATTCACGAACGACCACAAAATCTGTGCCACTAACAATCTTTTCTTTCAAGGGTGAAAAAGGCAATAACGCATCAGAGACACGTATAGGGCGAATATTAGCAAATAAGTTTAAGGCTTTTCGTAACTGCAACAGGCCTTGTTCAGGGCGTTTCTCTGCATCATCCCATTTCGGTCCACCAATGGCTCCTAATAGAATTGCATCTGCCTCTTGGCAGGCCACTAATGTCTCTTGTGGCAAGGGATCACCTGCTTGATCAATACCTGCTCCACCGAATGGGTAGGCAGTAAATTCGAACGTGATGTCTGTTTTCTCAACTGCTGCTTGTAAGACGGCAATGGCACTCGACATGATTTCTGGTCCAATACCGTCTCCTTCTAGAACAACGATTTTTTTAGGCATATTAGGCTCCTCGCTTTGCTTTTAAAATACCACTCGCTTGAACATAAGCTTTTGCACAGGCTTGTAGAACGTCAAAGTCCACGCCAATACCATTGACCTGTTCCTTAGTCGCTTCGTCTTCAATCGTGACACGTACTTCTGCCTGCGCATCTTCACCACTAGTTAATGCTACAATCTTGAAGTGTGTTAAGGTTGGATGCTGACTGAAAACATGGTCAATTGAATTGTAAATGGCTTGAATACTTCCTGATCCAACGGCAGAAGCCACTTTTTCTTGACCTTCTGTATCTTTAATAGAAACAATTGCACCTTGATGGCCATTTGAAACATACTGCAATTGCACAGCTTCCAAGTGGTAGGCTTCATCGCCTGAACGAACTTGATCAGCAACTAGTGCCAACAAGTCTTCGTCAGTCACTTGTTTCTTTTTATCAGCCAAATCCTTGAACCGCTTGAAGAGTGCATTTGTTTCTTCTTCGGTTACGGTATAACCGAGTTCTGCCAGTTTCGTTGTAAAGGCATGGCGTCCCGATAGTTTACCCAGCGGCAAAGCATTGTTATGCACACCAACCAATTGTGGGGTAATAATTTCATAGGTTTCTGGATTTTTCAGAACACCATCTTGATGAATACCTGATTCATGAGCGTAGGCATTGCCGCCAATAACTGCTTTGTTACGTGGAACAGCCATACCAGACAAACGTGAAACCAAGTCACTCGTTCGTTTGGTTTCATTCAACACAATGGATGATTCACACTGGTAATGGTCTTTACGAATGTGAAGAGCAATCGCCACTTCTTCTAGCGCTGTATTACCCGCCCGCTCTCCGATACCATTAACCGTGCCCTCGACTCGATTAGCGCCATTTTCAATCGCTGCAAGCGCATTGGCAGTCGCCATACCCAAATCATCATGACAATGGGAAGAGAAAATAATCTCTTGATCACTCTTAATATTAGAAATAAGAAAGGCAAACAGTTCCCCATATTCCTTGGGATTAGAATAGCCGACTGTATCGGGAACATTAATAATAGTCGCACCCGCATCAATCGCCGTTTGAACAGCTTCTAGCAAAAAGTCACGGTCAGAGCGTGTCGCATCTTCTGGTGAAAACTGAACTTTTTCAAACAAACTGCGTGCATGAGAGACATGTTCCTTAATAGAAGCGATCACCTCTTCTTTAGTCATCTTCAGCTTATCGCGCATATGGATATTACTGGTCGCTAGAAAAACATGAATTTGTGGGAATTTCGCTTCTTTCAACGCTTCATAAGCACGGTCGATGTCTTTCTTTTGACATCTAGCTAATCCCGCAACAGTCATTGTAGTTGCAGCTTTTGCGATTGCTTGAACCGCTTCAAAGTCCCCCTGAGAAGTAATTGGAAAGCCAGCTTCAATCGTATTGATTCCCCATTTTTCTAGTTGCAAGGCAATTTGAACTTTTTCCTTCGTATTAAAGTTAACCCCTGGTGTTTGTTCGCCATCTCTTAGGCTCGTATCAAAAAATTGAATCTGTCTCATAGTATTCTCTCCTCATTTTCTCATTTATTTAGAATAAAAAAATAGCACTGCGTCAAAGTGTAATTACTTTAAGCAATGCTAAGCAGACCCTTTAGTTATCCGTTTTTAACGTCTAATAAAGTGTCTGCTAGTTTAATAATAAGTTTTCGAAAGTTTGTGTGGTTTGTTTTATCATTAGAATCACCTAATCAAATTTTAATCGTTTTAAGCAATTTAACCTAAATGTTGCTGATTGTCAATCCTATCGGTGTTTTTTTTAACAATAGTCCTAATAATCGTCGGAAGTTATTAATTTACTAGCAGAAAATGGTATACTTGAACAGATAAATTAAATGGTATAGGAGATTGAGCAATGGGAATTAAAGCGATTGTCCTTGATATGGACGGAACATTACTAACATCTGAAAAAAAAATTTCACCAAAAACAAAAGAGGCATTGTTAGATGCGCAAAAAAATGGCCTGAAAGTAATTCTAGCATCCGGTCGTCCTACTTTAGGAATGTGGGAAGCAGCTCGTGAACTAGAACTAGCAGAAAATAATGGCTTTATTTTGTCATATAACGGATCAATGGTAACTGATTGTACAACAAACGAGGTTTTGTTTAACCAACCAATGTCGATTGAAACAGGTCAAGCGATGTTAAATCACTTGAAGCAGTTTGATGTTATTCCAATGATCGTGAAGGATACACATTTATTTGTAAATGATGTTTACAACTTTATCGACGGAATGCTAGATGAGCCTTTCAATGTTATTAAATACGAAGCAGAAATTGGAACGTTTAAGTTGTGTGAGATGGACGATTTAGCAACCTTTGCTGATTTCCCACTGAATAAGATTTTAGTTGCTGGTCATCCAGACTATTTAGAAGCGGTACATAAAGATATCCATACACCATTTGCTGACACAGCAACAGGCGTATTCTCTGCACCATTCTATTTTGAATTAACAGCTAAAGACATTAGTAAAGCTCATGCATTACATACGGTTTTAGCTAGTAGCGGCATTACAGCTGAAGAGGTCATTTCCTTTGGAGACAGCCAAAACGACCGCTCTATTATTGATTACGCTGGTATCGGCGTTGCGATGGGGAACGCCACTGATGAAATTAAAGGCGCAGCTGACCACATTACGCTATCAAATGACGAAGACGGTATCGCCGTTGCGCTTGAAAAATTTTTATAGGATATTAAAAAAGCCATCCAAAAATTGGATGGCTTTTTCTGTTTGATTAATTTCAGAGAATTTTTTTCTTAAACGTTACAAATCCGTCCTACTTTCTACTTATTTTTGAAGGTATAATCTTGCATCTCTAATTCTTTAATCCCTAATAATACTAATCCTTGGTAATAATCATCTTGAAAATCTTCTGAATTGGTTATCACTACTTCTTTTCCATAAGAAAAGACCAGCGGCAGATTTTCTTTAATCGTCTCTAACTCAATTCTTCTCATTACACTAGCCTTCGTATATAGAATCAGTTCATTCGGGTCATACATTGTTATAACTGTTTGAACAATTTGTTCACAAATGTACGTTAAGTTCGATTTCTCAGACAAAGGAAAGGTGAGATCATTAAAAACAGGTAGATGTTGAGTTTCACCACTCAGTCCAGTACTCCCATGATATATATAATCATCAAAAACTAAGGCTGTTCCGGGAGGATAGTGTTCTGGAAAGTATAAGCCAGAAACGATGATCGAATCTGGCTTTGCTTTAGTATGCTTATAACCAAAGACGGCAGCATTAATGTCGTTTTCGATGATTACAGGAAGTGCAAATCGCTCTTCAATTTTTTTATGTAAGATTATCCCCTTCATTGTTTCCGCATCAACTACTGTTAAGATACTAGACATATCCATTCCAGGTAACCCAATAGAAATCATTTTTATATTAGGGAACTTACGACAGTATGACTGAATACAACTTTCAATTGAATCCCAGTCTGTCAGCTGCAAAATATCCTCTTCGCAAGCCAAGCGATCACCATACAAATTAACGACAGATACATGGGTTTTAATTTCTTTATCCTCTTCAATGTAGAGCATGACTAAACACAACTGATGATTTTGGTTAAGTTGATAAACAGCTGCTCGGCGTCCACCCGTTACAATCGGATTCGTCATCTCCAACACCTCTCCGCCTTCAACCATTTCGGGAATCAGTTTATTGATCGTTACCACACTTAACCCACTTTGCTTCGATAATTGATTTTTCGTCATTGGTTGACGCTCTTCTTTTAAAATGCGTTTTAAAAAATGAATATTATGTTGCTTAACATGTGATGGACCGTACGAATACATAGCAAACCTCTCTTTTTATTACATTTACATTAGAATAACAGAAATAATTTAGATAATCATCTTTATTAATAACCTTTATGATGATAGAATAACTTTATTAAACGATGGAGGATGTTATCTTGTTAAAAAGTGAAAAAGAAAAGATGATTGCTGGCGAATATTACCGACCAGCTGACCCTGAATTAGCAACAGACCGTAAACAGGCACGAGCAAACATGAAAGCGATTAACCATTGCGACGCTAATGATCAACGTACAGCATTGATTAAAAATAGTTTTGGAAGTAGCGGTGAAGATGTGTATATCGAGCCAACGATTGCTTTTGACTATGGTTATAACATCCATGTCGGTGAGCACTTTTATGCAAACTTTAATGCCACACTACTAGATATTTGTCCCATTCGCTTTGGCAATAATTGTATGCTAGCTCCAAATGTTCAATTATATACAGCAACCCATCCTCTCGACCCTCTTGAACGAAACAGTGGTGTGGAATTTGGTAAGCCAATTACAATTGGAAATAATGTGTGGATTGGCGGTGGTGCGATTATTTTACCAGGTGTGACCCTGGGGGATAATGTCGTTGTTGGAGCCGGCTCAGTTGTCACAAAATCATTCCCGAATAATGTCGCTATTGCAGGAAATCCTGCGCGAATTATAAAAGAAATCGAGGTATAAGAAATGAAAATTGAGCATATTGGGTTATGGGTGAAGGGTTTAGAAAAAACGAGAGAGTTTTATAACCGCTATTTCGATTCAGTAAGCAATGAAATCTGATTGAACTAATGGCGGACTATGAATAGACTAAGGAGCGATACTCTCATGGGTAAAAATAGTATTAGAGAAAAAAACAGAACTCTTATCCAGCGAACGTTGTTCCAGCACAAGCGTATGTTCGCTTCAGATTTAGTTAAGGAAACAGGGATTAGTATGGTAACCATTAACTCTCTTTTAAAAGAATTAATGGAGTCTGGTAGCATTTACGAAGGTGAATTAGTCCAACGTGATATTGGTCGCCCTGCGATTGAATATCACTTTAACGATAACTATTCTCACGCCCTCCTTTTGGCGATATTGGAAAAAAATGGTCAGTTGGTATTAAAAGTCGAGTGTGTGGATTTAAATGGTACTGTTTTAGCTAAAGACGAATTTGGTTTTAACCATAAATCTTTGAATGATTTTTTAGATTTGTTGAGTGCTTTGTTGAAAAACCATCCAAATGTTGAACGAATCGGTCTGTTATTTCCAGGCAAAGTTCACGATGGTATCATCCAATCTGGTTACGGCGTCGTCTTTGATGGCTGGCCAATCGTTGAAGCAGTCAAGATAGTGACCGATTTGCCTTTCTATGTCCAAAATGATGCTCATCTCGTTACCATTGGCCATTGCATTCAGAATAAGATTCCTTTTGATGAAACGGTTGTCGGCATTTATTACCCAAATACAAGTATGCCCGGCGTTACTATCTTCACCAATGGTCAACTTTTAGAAGGGCATCTATCGCTAGCTGGTGAAGCAAAGTACCTGCCCTTCCTCATTGATGCCAAGCCACCGCAATCAACCGATGAGCATATTGAGCGCCTGACTCAATTAGTCGGCATTTATAACGTAGCGATTGCACCTCACCGTTTTGTTTTATCTTCCAATTATTGGGAGATTGGAAAAGTAGTCGATCAATTAAACAACCATCCCGATATTTCTAGACAGCCTAATCGGACTGACTTTGAATATGTTACAGATTATGAAGCTGCCATGTCTTTAGGCTTACGCTGGCTCATTTATCAAGATACTCCTTTTCATTTATCCGTTTAAAAAAAGGAATGCAGAACGCTTTTGAAGCGCTCTGCATTTCTTTTTAGATTAGGTGTACGATACAGCAGATTTTCATCTCTTTTTTAGCCAATAATCGCATCTCGTGTGACATTAACGAAAGACACTTCTACCATGTCATAATGGTGGTGAACGACTGAATACTCAACTGGTGTGCCTTTTTCTAAAAACATTACTTTTACGACCTCTAAGACTGGATCATCTGTTCGACAATCGAGATGAGTTTGGTCTTCTTGATTAGGTTTGACTGACCGTTAATTGGCGGTTATCACCAAAAACAATGCCCAATTCATGCTGCATATAATCATACAAAGATTGGCTGAGAACTTCGGTTGTAATGTTTGGTACCAGCTTTATGGGGATAATCGTATGTTCCAAAGAATAAGGCTTATCATCGAGAATACGCAGTCTTGCAATTGCGTAAACTGGTTCTTCTTGAGAGATGCTTAATTGCACTGCCTCTTCTTCATCTGGAAAACGAACATTGAAATCTAAAACGTGTGATTTCAAATCTAGGCTATCACCAGCAGCTGCTGTCAGGCCAATGTTTTGACCAATCTTAATACTCTTTTCAGCTAGGCGAACAGCATTCTTTTTAACATAAGTTCCCGATCCTTGAATGGTATAAACTAACCCTGCGATACTCAATAAATCCAGAGATTTTTTAATTGTCATCCGGCTCGTTTCAAATTCCTCTGCCAATTCTTCCTGATTAGGCAAGCGATCATCCACATGATAGAATCCTTTTTTGATTCGTTTTCTAAGTTCATTTGCGATTTCTTTATATTTAGCCATTATAAACACCACTTATCCATGCAAGTTATGATTTGTATTTACAAATCAATTCTTGTTCATTGTACATAGACAAGTGGTGGATTCTATTTATATTCTTGGTCTGCCACTTCTAAGAAGCGGTTGTTAATCATCTCCTCATACCAGTAAGCCGATTGTTTTTTTATTCGGTTTCGATTTTCCAAATCAATGCGGACAAGGCCATAACGATTTTTGAAAGCGTTCATTTTTAAATCATGTTGCTAGGATCTAACCATTTTTGAAGATTTTCTTTAGTTGCATAGTTCAATGAAACTGCAGCCTCTTCTAAATTGGTTCCTTCTTCAAGAGCTTTATGAGCAATTTCAGCTGCTTTTTCGTAGCCAATATGAGGCGTCAGTGCTGTCACTAACATGAGTGATGACGAAACCAAGTCTGCCATACGATTTTCGTTAACGACTAAGCCTTGAAGGCATTTTTCTCTAAACGATTGCATGCCGTCTGCTAATAAGGTGACCGATTGCAGGAAGTTATGAATAATGACTGGTTTATAAACATTCAACTCAAAATTCCCTTGGCTAGCTGCCATTTGAATGGTGGTATCATTTCCCATAACTTGTGTCACAACCATAGTCAGTGCCTCTGCTTGGGTTGGATTCACCTTGCCCGGCATAATAGAGCTACCCGGTTCATTACTTGGCAATGTTAATTCACCCAAACCACTACGGGGACCACTTGCTAGCCAACGAATATCATTCGCAATCTTCATCACATCACCTGCCAAGGCGCGCATCGCACCATGAACGTAACTAAGTGGTTGATGGCTTGTCAGTGCAAAGAACTTATTGGCCTCACTTGTTAAAGGTAAACCAGTTAGATTAGCCAATTCTCGGGAAACGCTGTCTCCGAATTCTAACGAAGCGTTAATAGCTGTTCCAACAGCTGTTCCGCCAATAGCAAGAGGGCTGATTGATGCTAAACTTGTCTGAATAGCAACCAAACTATGTTCAATCATACTCTTCCAGCCACTCACTTCCTGTCCAAAGGTTAAAGGCGTTGCATCCTGTAAGTGAGTTCGTCCAATTTTGACTGTTTTTAGATAGCGATTTTCTAAACCGCCTAGCTCGTTTATCCAAGCCGCTAATTCTGGTAATAAATCTCTTGCAACAGCTTGATAAGCCGCAATGTGCATAGCCGTTGGAAAGACATCGTTAGAACTTTGCGATAAGTTAACATGGTCATTCGGATGAATCGGCGCTTCATCGGATGAAGCTAGGTGGGCAATCACTTCATTAACATTCATATTCGTTTGAGTTCCACTACCCGTTTGCCATAAACTAAGTGGAAACTGATCCGCGTAATCGGATAAATCAGCTAATAACTGATCTGCTACATTCTGAATCGCTTGTGTCTTTTCGGTTGAAAGTTTCCCTTCTGATTCATTGACCTTTGCACAAGCTTTTTTGATATAAATTAAGGCTTCAACGACTCTCAAGGGCATTTTTTCTGATCCGATATGGAAATTTTCTAAACTTCTTTGCGTTTGTGCTCCCCATAAAGCTGCTTCTGGCACTTTAATGTCACCCATCGAATCGCGTTCAATCCGGTACATTAAAGCCCCTCCTTTAGTGTCGCAACATTACTCTCAATAGCGGCTTGAGCCACATAGCGAGCCACTTGTTCCGCTACTTCTTTATTTAGTGCATCTGGAATCACATAATCTTCACGCAGTTGCTCTTCTGGAATCATATCGGCAATGGCTTGAGCAGCAGCAACTTTCATCGCCTTGTTGATGGTGATTGCACGTACAGACAGAGCACCTTTAAAAATACCAGGGAAAGCCAGTACGTTGTTAATTTGGTTTGGAAAATCTGAACGTCCAGTCCCCATCACACGAACACCAGCTTCTTTCGCTTCTTCATACATCATTTCAGGAATCGGGTTCGCCATAGCAAAAATAATGGCATCGGCATTCATTGATTGTACCATTGGTTGGCTGACGATCCCCCCAACAGATACCCCAATTAAAATGTCAGCACCCTTCATAGCATCCGCTAAATCACCAGTTATTTGTTCAGGATTAGATTTTTGAGCTAATACTTTTTTATGATCATCCATTGGCTCTGGACGATTCCCTGCTAGAATACCATGTTCATCACAAATAATAGCCTTACCAATTCCCATCTCCATTAACATGTTAATAATGGCTGTTCCAGCAGCACCAGGACCATTCAAAACCACCGTTACATCAGCTAACTGCTTACCGACTAGTTTTAAACTATTCATAATACCAGCCGCAACGACAATCGCTGTTCCATGTTGGTCGTCATGAAAAACAGGAATCGGCAATAGCTCATCCAAACGCTTTTCAATCTCAAAGCAACGTGGTGACGAAATATCTTCTAAATTAACGCCACCAAATGTTGGGGCTAGTAATTTTACGGTTTGAACGATTTCCTCAGGATCTTTCGTATCTAAACAAATCGGAAATGCATCCACACCTGCAAATTCTTTAAATAAAATGGCCTTGCCTTCCATAACTGGCATAGCCGCCTCTGGTCCAATGTCACCTAAACCTAAAACAGCCGTCCCATCCGTTACAACAGCGACTAAATTCCCTTTAGATGTATAGGTATATGCTTGTGTCACATCCTCAGCAATTCTTTTACACGGTTCTGCGACTCCTGGTGTGTAGGCAAGAGCCAAGTCTTCTCGACTATTAATCGTTACTTTACTTTCAACGGAAATTTTTCCTCTTTTTTCTTGGTGCAACGCTAAACTCTTCTCATCTGTATTCATTGTTCCACACCTTTCTATCAATCAGATTAGAATAAAGGAAGAGACCTCTCATGTATTTTACCAGAGGTCTCCACATAAATGTATGAATGGTTAAGAGAAAGTGTTTTTTATTTCTTCAACCATTTTCTTAGCTCGGTCTGCTTGCATTTGTGCTAAATAGCTAGATAAACCGACATAGTTTCGAGGATCAATCATCGCTTTTACTTCCTCAGTCGTGAATTCACTTGAAATCAACGGATTAGCTATGAGGTTTGTATAGAAATCTTCTCCCTCTGCAGCTGTTTTCATGGCGATATCATACATTAAGGAATGGGCTTTATCTTTTCCAAGCTTGCTAGCTAGCTCCATCATGACATGCTCACAATTATCTAGGCTAGCGTTACGTAGCGCATTATGTAACATCCGATCTGGGTGAGGAACCATCGTTCGCGTAAGCTCTTCTGTCCTTAAAAGAATTTCTGTCGTTAATTGCAATACTTCTTCTAAGATACTATCAAACAACATGTACGAACTACTATCAGCTTCATAAGGTCTAACTGCTGAATACATACCGACTCCAGGTAGTGAGTATAACTTTTGTGAGTCAGCGACAATACCTTTAGCTAATTTTGGGTTTATTTTATGAGGCATCGTGCTACTACCAACTGTTCCTTTTTTAAACCCTTCTGATACTTCTCCAATTTCTTCAAGTGTTGTACTGTAGACCTCTTCACCAATCTTATGACAACAATTGGCTAACAAAATAGACTTTGCGACTTAAGTCATGGAAAATGACCTCAGTCATAACAAACACGATAGGACGTTAAAAAAAACGTCCTATCGTGTTTGCGTTGTTTCAAGTACTCATTGTTGAAAATCATACTGCCACATCTGCCATGGTTTTTTTGTTGGCGGAAGTGATCGCACTTTAATGGGTTCATTTTTTACAGGGTGGTCGAGTATGAGCGTGTGTGCCCACAAGGCGATTTGTTCCCCGATTTTGCTCAGTTTAGCCCCGTATTTTTGATCGCCAAAAATAGGATGCCCAATTGCTGATAATTGAACACGAATTTGGTGAGGCCTGCCGGTTTGCAACTGGATTGCAAGTAGGCTCATTCCTTCTTTGCTTTCTAGCCATTCATAATCTAGAATAGCTTTTTTCCCTTTCGGATGATTGGCATCAACAACAGCTACTTGGTTTCGTTTACTGTCTTTGTGTAGATAGTGAATAAGCTGCCCTTTTTTCTGTCTAGGCTTTCCATGCACAACGGCTAGATACTTGCGTTCAACCACCTGTCGTCGCATCATATCTGACAACCGCGATGCTGCTTTAGAGGTTTTTGCAAATACCATAGCACCACCGACTGGACGGTCGAGACGATGAACAAGTCCCAAGTAAACATTACCTGGTTTTCGGTAACGGTCCTTGATGTCTTCTTTTAAAAGTGTGAGCACGTCTTTATCGCCACTCGCATCTTCTTGAACTGGAATATTAACTGGTTTTTCTACCAATAAAAGATGATTATCTTCATATAATATTGGTACTTTCATACAATCCTTCTCCCTTAGGCATAATGTATCTATCATAACATGAATCTAGAGCTTTTCCCTGTCCCTTTCAACAATCTTGGCTAGGGCACTAAAATTAATATTAAGAAATGGCTGACGCTATTTAAAAAAATGGATTAGAACGGTATCATAGTTATAAAATGAACGAAAAAAATACCGAGAATCGATAATAGTATATAAAGATGGGACTGTTCTAATTTTGAAGAGAAAAAAAATGCGGAATAGGAAACGAAAACAGAAATTTGGTAAAAAACTTCTTATTTCATCAATCTGTATCAGTGTGTGCTATTACATTGCTGAAGAAACGACTTTACTTTTCCCAAATGATAAAGCGGTAGTAGAAGGTGTCGTTGAAGGTCCGGATCCTCAAGCAAATGCCGTTGATCAGCAAAATGATGATTTTATTGAAACGGTAATCGAGAGTGACTCGGCCTTAATTGATTTGTCAGCGGTAAACAGTAGCGGTGTTGTCTTAACTCGGCTAAATGATGAAACAGTCATTGCGTCTAAGAATCCTGACCAAGTTCTCTATCCTGCTTCTTTAACAAAAATAATGACGGTTATTACGGCGATTGATTTGATTGATGACCTAAACGAGGATGTGGTAATGGAAGAGGTCTTCTTTGATGGTTTGTTTGAACAAGAGGCTGCTATTACCGGTTTTCTTGTGGATGAGGTCGTCACTTACAATGACCTTTTATACGGTGCTATCCTTCCTTCTGGCGCTGATGCTTGCTTAGCCTTAGCATACAAACTGGCCGGTTCTGAAGAAAAATTTGTTGCCTTAATGAATCAAAAAGCTGGTGAACTCGGTTTAAGCCACACTCGATTTAGTAATGTTACTGGCTTGCATGATAAAAATAATTATTCATCTGCTAAAGATTTGAGTGTCTTGCTGGAATATGCACTTGAAAATGACGATTTTTATAGAGTCTTTACGACTATTGACTATCAAGTTGAGCCAACGAATATGAATCCATACGGGATTTATTTAGTGAATTCTGTTTTTCGTCATGGTGAGCAATATCCTAAAATGCTGGATTACATTATTGGAGCTAAAACGGGATTCACAGAAGAAGCTGGTGTTTGTTTAGCGTCTCTAGCTATTATTAATGATGAACCTTACATTTTAATTACCCTTGGTGCTGGTGCCCAAAAAGCTGGTCCAGATTATGTCGATATTGTTGATCCGCTACATGTTATGGATGCCATCGCCATTTATTCGCAGCTAGAAAAGTAATGAATCATGAAGCTAATGTTTAATTGCTCGAGCTTCACTCTGTTTCTACCTATGTAGTGGTTGTTGGAGGAACTTCAGAGGAATTTTTGACGCTGATCATCCTTGAAATGCCAATTCGAGGAACTTCAGACATTTTTTTCGTGCTGAACTTCCTTATCCAAGCTTTTTAAATTTAAGAAAAGCGGACAAGTCCGCCTTGGCCTATGAAAAAATAGGAAATTTGACCCTGAATTGTCAGGAGACTTCACGCTTCAGCGGGTTAGCCGAATGATATGCGTTAGCGAGCAGCGAAGCGCGCAATGGGGCAAATTTATCTTTTTTTCACTAGGTCAGGACTTGGGAGCTAGACATTGGTGGCTGAACTTATAATCCCCTAGTCTACAAAAAAACCAGCTGGAAAGATTCCCAGCTGGTTTATTAATTATGCTTTTACCGTTGCGCTTGAGACTGCATCTACTGTTGCGGTTGGTGCTTCTGGTTTGTTGTCATTAGCGGATGCTCCTGACACAGCGTCAACTTCTCCGTGACTATCTTTTTCAGATGCGCCTGATACAGCATCCACATCGCCGACTAGTTTTTGGCCGGTTTGTTTCAAGTACCAATCAATAATTGGTTTGAAATCAAGGATGTATTCATTAATGCCTTTATAATTTCCTTCTTTGTCATACATAGCTTGGTAGTTGTGAACAACGTATTTGTCGGGTCCATGAGTTGGCACATTAACGCGAACGGCATCCGTTGCGCCGGAGCGTAACTGTTGAATAACCCAAGCCACACTGTTGTGCTTTCCTTCTGGATGGCATTTCGCCAATGGGTTTCCTGCTTGTCCAGGAGTCCGAGACGCCAACATGTCTTCTGCCTCTTTAGTATGGTTATAGTATAGGAATTGGTTGTTATGGTCAGCGTAAGTGAGTTCCATCGGCATAGACGCCAAGAAATAATTCAATTGATCAACTGTCAAAATACCGCGATCGAGCTTCACATAAGTGTTGCCTTCTACTGCATTTACCTTTTTAGCAGCTTGCTCCACCCAATCCTCTGCGTACATATCGACACCTTCAATGGTCGTATCAATTTTGCCAGTCGCATAAAGATCTTCTTGAGCTGGCGTTGGTTCTTCTATTGAAGAAACAAGAGCCACAAACTTAACAAATTTTTCTAGCGTTCCTTTTAAAAATTGAACTGTTCTAGCATCTTTTAAATTGTCATTTTCATCAAAAGCTTCTTTCACTTTGCCCAATAAAAATTCATTTCCTGGCAATACCATAGCGTTTACGCCTGGTGCATCAAGAATCTGGCGCAAATGAAGCTGCGCACGAGATGAGCCTTGATCATAATAAGATGCTCCGACAATCATTACCGGTTTGTCCTCTAAGGGATGAATTTTAAATGATAGCCACTCTAACAAGCTTTTTAGACCAGCTGGAATGGTATGATTATGCTCCGGTGTCGCAATAATAACCCCATCTGCTGCCAAAATTTTATTGTGAATATTTTGAATGACTGGGCTGTCTGTTTGGTCATCACTCTGATTAAACATCGGAACGTCCGTTATTTCTAGAATTTCAAGCTCAAATAGTGATTGGAATTGCTTCTTAATATATGTTAACAATGTACGATTATAAGATACTTCTGCGTTTGATCCAACGATACCAACTAATTTCATCCTAATAGTCCCCTTTTCTTAAATAGTTTCCCATTTGAAATTTTCTGCTTCTTTTTTCTTAATCGCATGCGCATGATTCAAATGATTAGTGATTTCAACAAAGGTTAAGAAATCTTCAAACAAACCGTCTAATTTCTCAACTTGTTCTTGATCTAACAACTTGCCATCTTGGTCAAACGCTTGTAACGAATGACTTAACAAAAACTCTGAACTCGGCATAATTCGCGCTTTTAATTCAGGTGAATCTAAAATTTGGCGTAAGTGCATTTGAGCGCGAGACGAACCAAGGACACCATAAGAGGCACCCGTTATCATCACTGCCTTATCCACAAATGGGAAAATCCCATAAGATAACCAGTTCAAGGCATTCATTAGTGACGCCGGCACTGCATGATCGTATTCAGGTGTTGAAATAATGACACCGTCTGCCTGATCAATTTTTTCTGCCAACGCCAACACTTCTGCTGGCAGGTCACTACCTTCTGGCTTGTTAAAAACGGGCAGGTCCTTAATTTCAACGACGTCTATGTTTACCTTTTCAGAAAAATGATTTTTCATAAAATGGAGCAGTTGACGGTTTGTTGATTGTTCTGAGTTTGTTCCTACGAGACCGATAAATGTTTGCATAGTTGTTTACTTCCTTCCATGGTTGGTTATTTTGAATATAAAACGTGACCGTTTTGGGTGATGACAATGCCATCAATATCGTCCAACTGATTGAGCGTGTCGATAATGGTTTCTGATTGGTGGCCGTACAAGCGCGTGGTCCAAATCTCCCCATCGATAGACTGTTTCGATCGAATCGTTAGACTGGCGACATCCGTTTGGGTTGGGTAACCGGTTTTTGGATTAAAGATATGGTGATAGGTTTGATTGTCTTTTTTAAGGCTTCTTTCGTAAATGCCCGAAGTTACCACCGATTGATTGGCTATATCAAGAACCGTCACGTAATCGTTGCGATTTTTCTGTGGGTCTTGAATCCCAATTCGCCACTTCTCAGCCTGGCCCTGTCTGACAGGACCTAAACCAACAACATTACCGCCTAAATTAATGAGTGCTGCTGTTACACCAGTAGTTTTCAGAAAATCGACTAATAAATCTGCCATATATCCTTTGGCTAAGCAACCGAGATCAATTTTCATGCCGCTTTCCTTTAAAAAAACCGTTTGTTCTTGGTCATCTAGGATAATATGATGAGGGTTCGTTAGTCTTAAGAGCTCATCAATTTCGGCTTGCGAGGGTACTTTGGCATCTTGAAAACCAATTCGCCATGTTTGAATCAAGGGACCGATCGCAATATTTAAATGACTATCGTCTGCGCAACTATGGTATTTCCCGATTTTAATCAGGTCATATAGTTGGGGATGGACGACTACTGGTCTTTGGCCAGCTTGATGGTTAATCGCCATGAGTTCTGAATCGTGACGATTGGCGCTAAAGCGGTGCTCATAGACCCTTAATCGCTCAATGGTATCAGCCATAATTGGGTCAGGATTGTCATGTTCAATGAGTAAATCAATGACCGTCCCCATCATATGGATGCGTTCTTTCTTCTGTATCATTGTGATTCCTCCAGCGACGCTTCCATTTGAGCCAATTCCTTCAGAGCAATTTTATTACGGTTAATTTTAGAATAAGCACGCGCATCATAAATACGTTCTAATAATTTTTGCTTAGGCTCACCTTCTACAATGGCATTTTTCGCACGCTGTAAGGCTGCTCTTGCTAAATAATACGTCACGTGATTATCTGAACAAATCGAAACAGCATATTCCAAGAGTGCATTACTGATTTCAAGTTCATTAATTTCTGCGTAAAAGACACCACATTGAAAAACAATGTTCAAGACACGCCACGTATCTGACATTTCCTGTGTCGGGTAGCTATAAATCTTTTCTTGAACTTTGTTGAAATAAAATTCTGCTTTTTGACGATCACCTTCCCTAGCATAAACCATTCCGGTTCCGGTGTAGGCTAGCAGTCGAAAAATGGAGAGGTCATCAGTCGTTTCTTCTAGAAGAATCTGATCGAATAAAAATAGAATATCCATCACTGGCTGGTTTTTAAAAATCATCACAAAGCCTCTTAAGTAGTGATAGCGCATGATTAAGCTGTTATCATCAACTTCTTTACCGACAATTGTCTGAAGGAGATCAGCTGCTTGATCAAATTCACTCGTAATTAAAAAGAACTCTGCCTGATTCATTTTTTCAATTGTTTCAGAGTGCTTAACGCCTACTTTTGGAAATAGTTCACCTAAAGGGAGATTGAGTCGATTACATAGCTGTATCAGAATTTTTAGATTAGGGACGTGACCATTATTCTCAAACCGACTAAGAGTCGCTTGCGTACAAATCCCCTCCGCTAATTCGTTTTGAGATAAGCCACTGGCCTTCCTAGCCAAAATAAAACGTTCAATATTCATTAGCTCCCCCTTTTATTGTGTCTATTTTCACAAGTTTTAACATGTTTGATTATACGCCTAATAAATTCGCTCGTCAATGAAATATATAAAATTTTATATACGATTTGTGATTTGATGATTAATTTTTTATATGATGTCATCGTAAATAAAAGAGGTTCAAGCAAAATTAGATGCTTGAACCTCTTTATTAACAACGGACATACTTACGTTTAAACCCAATTCTGCCCTTTTCAATTTCTTTTTGGATACTCTCGTATGCATTGAGGACAAGCGGCTTTTTATTTGGCCGATTGACTTCAATGGTACCAATTGTTTGAGCGACTTGAATCGCTTCTTGATGCAGTGGCTGGTACGATAGACCAACCGTATAAACAAAATTATTCATGGATGCTTTTGTCCGTTCCGGAGCTGTCTGAATATCAGTTGCAACTTTCCTAAGCAGTCCATCTAGCTTTTCTTTAGAAAACTCATGGTCTTTTCGTCTTCCTAAAAGCCAACAATAACAGCTCCAACCGGCAGACATTTTCAAATCGTCTCCTGACATAATCCATTTATCTGCAACCCCTTGAGCTAATGGTGATTCAGACAAGGTGACGGCTACAACAAAATCTGACAGCATATAAAAATAAGCCTGATCAATCCAACGATCAAAGTCTGCTTCTGTCATGGCAATAGGATCTGCAATCACTCCAGCGAAGTACATCGCATCATAATTACCTGTTGCATACAACTCTTCTGATAGCTGCTGATCTATTTTTATTTGTTTGGATAACGGCTTCATCGCACCTGTCGCGACACCAAAAACGGGTTCGTGGGCACCATTAGACAGGTACATCTTCTTCATCCGTTCTTTTCCTAATAGGGCTAATTCTTGCATGACTTCTTCGATATCCATAGCGACACTCCTTCTGAAGGTTAATGATTATTCAGCGTCAAAACTAAAGACATAGCGATGGCCTTGCGTTAAGCTATGATAAAATCCTTCTCCCTTATAGAGTTGGAAAACTTGTGCCCCTTGACGATCCGATTCATTGGGATAAACATGTTGCACATATGGATTGTCTTTCAACACTTCTTGTAGGTGCTCTTTACCAATTTGGCGTATTTGTCCTTCAATACGAATCACTTGAATCAAGTAACCCTCTTCAGACATAGCTGTTAGCGCAACATTTTGATTATGCTGGAGTTGTTTATAGAAGTCAGTTCGTGGATGCGTCATGAAAAACACACCATTTTCGTTAGCAACTCCGATGTTTGCGTGACGAGCATGAGGTTTATTATCTTCATCAACAGTTGCAAAAACAGCAACTTTCATTTGATCTTGCAAAATTTGCATAATAGTTTCAATATTCATTTGGATACTCCCTTTTGCTTCTTGATAATATCATTATATCACAGGCCTATTTTACTTTTCACCATTATGTGCTTTTTGTCACAATTTTATTTTTTTCGTAAAGTATTGACCCTAACCTTACGTCATGGTTTATAGTAAGGAAGAAAGGAGAGAATCAGATGAAAATAAAAGAAGTTGCTCAATTAACCGGTGTTAGCGTCCGTACCTTGCATCACTACGATGCCATTGACTTACTTAAGCCAGACCAACTGACCGAAGCAGGTTATCGCTTGTATTCAGATACAAACCTCCTGCGCCTGCAGCAAATTCTCTTTTTTAAGGAACTTGGTTTTCCTTTGAAAGAAATAAAAGATATTCTTAATCAACCCGATTTTGACCGGCAAGACGCATTAATATTGCAACATCAGATGCTGCTGGACAAGCAAAAGAAGCTGGCGCAGATGATTGAAACCATTGAAAAAACAATAGAAGCAGGAAAAGGAGAGAGACAAATGAGTAAAGAAGAACAATTTAAAGGCTTTGATTTTAAACATAACCCTTACAAAGAAGAGGCCCGGAAGCGTTGGGGAAACGATGCAGTCGACCAAGCCAATCAAAACGTGAGTAAGATGACGGCAACAGATCAAGATCGATTCAATCAAATCTTCCGTGATTTGGCTGAAGTTCGTCATTTAGACCCGGCTTCTAAACAAGCTCAAGAGTCGATTGAAAAGTGGTATCTCCATTTACAGTCGATTGCGACTTATTCTCTTGAAGCATTTAAGGGATTAGGTCAGATGTATGTAGACGATGATCGTTTCAGAAAAAATATTGATCAATTTGGTGATGGATTGGCGCTATTTATGCGCGATGCCATGGCTATCTACGCTGATAACCATCAATAAAAATCAGGGGACTGGGAAATAACTAGCCTTAAATAAAAAAAGCGTAATGAAATAATCATAATTCTGATTGTTTCATTGCGATTTTTATTTTTCACTGGATTTTTGTAAAAAGCTTCCGCTTTTCTTCTAGCCTCAAGGGCTAGTTTTGTAAGATTCATGCTCATAAGCATGATCCCGATGTCATTATGAACGGCTTGCTTGCCTCTGACATGAGTTCTGCGCATGCCAAATACACCTTTCATACGACCAAAAACAGTTTCTACGTCGATTTTTCGTTGTGCGTAGATTTCTTTTCCACGATCGCTCTCAAGGCTTTCTTTTACATGCTGCTTGAAGTATTCCCAGTTATAGTTGACCGCTGTCTGGCGCTGGGCACCTTTCGGTGTCTTGGCTAATTGATTGCGCGACTCGTCCTGTTGTTCCACATCAGCCTTGTATACTTTAAATTGTCTTTGAAAACCATTCTTATCATTTCGCGTACTGTAATGCGAGAAACTAAAGCGTACACCGTCTAAATCTGTATAGGCATCCTCGATCTCGTCATAATCCCAGTTATAGCGGTGTTTAGGATTAGAGCGATAGGCTTTAGTGTTTTCTTTATGATACATGCCGTATGGGATGAGCGGAACCTTACCAAAGGTATCCAGAACCGCCTCGTAATTTTCTTCGCTGCCATAACCGGCATCTGCAGCGATATACGTGAATAAATCCAACGTTTGAATGGATTCCAAAAAAGGGATAAACGTGCGTGTATCCGTCGGATTTGAAAAAATATCATAGGCGATGACAAACTGATTGCTCGATGCGACCTGAAGATTATAGCCCGGTTTCAACTCACGGTTCTTCATCGGATCTTCTTTCATGCACATGAACGTTGCGTCCGTATCTGTTTTAGAGAAACTGTTTCGGTCTTCAAATGTGGCGTTTGCTTCTTCATAGCGTTGCTTACGCGGTAAGAAATCTTTTTTACATTTATTCCGGTATTTTTTGAGGATGCGACGACGTCGCTTCTGTTCCGAACCACCTTTAGGAACCACTTTTTCTTCTGTAATCGCAGCTTCGACGGCCACAAGTTCCTTGTCGAGAGAACCGATTATTTCTTTAATACCTTCTGCTGTTTTCAATGTCTCTTCCGATAAAGCGAGGTTTACTTTTGCTTGGACGAGTTCATCATACAATTTCGAAACGTTATCATTGAGTTTTGCTTCATAGCGTTCGATTGCTTTCTTCCAAGTAAAACTATAAATATTTGCATCGGCTTGTATCTTCGTACCGTCGATATATAACGCATCTTCGTGAATCAAGCCGTTGTCACTCAAGAGTGTTGTGAAAAGAATGAAGGCATACTTAATAAGCTTTGATGCATGCTCGCTTGAACGGAAATTGTTGATTGTCTTGTAGCTAACAGAAGTGTCGCCTGTCAACCACTTCATGGGAATCGATTCTTCATTCATGCGTTCCATTTTGCGTCCGGAAAATGTGGTGCGGCTATAGGCAAATAAGCACATCTTCAAAAGCATCGCGGGATGAAAGGCAGGGCGACCTGTATGAGACGTCTCTTCCAGGAGAAATTCCGAAGGAATCGAATCGACGAAACGGCTGATGAGGCGTGCTTCGTGATCACTCGGGATTGTAAAATCCAATTGTAGTGCTAAGGCCGTCTCCATTGTGTTATAATTTTGATACATGGTGAGTCACTCCTTTGGTTTTTGGTCGTACTTAAATTATAAGGTATTTGGCTCACTATGTCTTTTAAAACAATAAAATCCCCAACTCCTTCAATTTAGAAAGAGTTGGGGATTTTCTTTATTCAGGGACTGAGTTTTTTCCCAGTCCCCTGATTTTTAATCTTGTGCTACTTTTTGGCGAAGGCGGCTGCGTTCAACGATTGTTTTTCGAATCATATCCTGCGGCTTAACAGCTTGGCTAACCTTCATTTTAACAATTTGCATCGCATGAGGAGCTGAACGGATACTTTCATCTTCTTCATTCCACATCTCGACTAGTAATTCTGGATGATGGCGCATGCCTGGTCCGTAAAATTCTAATTGGTCACCCACTTTGAAGAGATTCCGTTGTTGAATAGTCGCGATTTGGGTTGCTTCATCATAATCAAGCACTTGGCCGATAAATTTATAGCGAGGCTTGCGACGACGCTCTCCAAATAGTTGCTCATTCTCTGTCGGTTTGCCGTAGTAAAAACCTGTGGCTAGCTCACGCTGGGCTACTTTCCACAGTTCGTCCAACCACTCTTCTTGTAAAACGTAGTTGTCTGGATCTGCCATGTAAGCATCCAGTGCCTTGCGGTAAACATTAACAACGGTGGAAACGTAGTGGATGGACTTCATCCGACCTTCAATTTTCAAGGAATCTATACCGTTCTCAACAATGTCAGGAATGTGCTCAATCATTGATAAATCAACAGCACTCATCGAAAAGGCCTCGTCAATTCCTTCCTCGCCCTTGCCGACCATTTGGCGGTCACCGAGTGTTGGAAGGTCAAACAAACCGTATTTCCAACGGCAAGATTGGCAACAACCGCCACGATTAGCATCGCGGTCAGCCATATGGTTGGATAGGGTACAACGACCTGAGTAAGAAATACACATCGCTCCGTGAATAAAGGCTTCGATTTCTACGTCAGTATTGGCACGAATTTCTGCTACCTCAGCCATAGAAACCTCTCGACCGAGTACGCAACGGGTCAACCCTGCATCCTGCCAAAAGTTAAGTGTTTCATAGTTCACTGCCGATTGTTGGGTAGATAAATGGATATCAAGGCCAGGCGCATCTGCGGCACAAATCTGCATCAAAGCAGGGTCGGACACAATAACAGCATCGATGCCGATGTCCCGAATGGTGCGGAAGAAATCGCCTGCTCCAATTTGATCATTTTCGTGGGTTACCATATTAGCAGCCACATAAACTTTGGCACCTCTTTCATGGGCAAAGGCAACCCCTTCTGCCATTTCTTCAAAAGAAAAATTTCCTGCTCGGCTCCGAAGACCATAGGCGTCGCCACCAATATAAACAGCATCAGCACCATAGTGGATAGCTGTTTTTAATTTTTCCAAGGTGCCCGCTGGTGCTAGTAATTCTGGGCGTTTCATTGTTGTATTCATTATTTGCTTCCTCTCTTATCGCACTTTATCCGCTGAATAAAGGAAAAAGCCAGTATCGGTTTCTCGATTTTCAGGGTGATGGGTGATGATTTGTTCATTTAACTGCGCCAGCAATTCAGGCGTCGCCTCATTATTTTCGATTAGCGTACGCGCTTGGTGGAAAACAGTGACCACTTCGACAAAGGCTTGCCCCGGTGTATAAAGACCATCTAAATACCAATTGTCTGCATGAATATCAGCTAGCATCGGCAACTGCACCATCAAGTTCAAGTCCTTGTTGGCAAACACATGAGTGCCGTGGCTATCTTGGTAAATGGCATAATGAGTATCATCCTTACCCGGTTCAGATAAAAAGAGATGGCGGTCTTCAAAATTTAATGCGTCTTTTTCAATGTAGTTAAAATAATTATTAAGGAGTTCTCGTCTACTTTGATGAATGCATTGTGCGCCGTAAACTTGCGTCACGACGGGCAATTCTGCTTTTGGAACTAGCAATTCTAGCTCGACATAGGGAACTTCTCGAGCAATTAGCGCTGCGACAGCCCCATACTTTTTCCAAAAGTTTATCTGGCCGTGGCTCGTCACCAACACAGATGCATCATAAATATAGGGGATGTAATAGTCAGGATCTTTCATAATCTGGATGAGCCCTGTGTCTCCTACCATTAGTTTATCAACCTTTAATGCTTTCATTCGCTTCAAGAATGGTCGTGCTTGTTCAATTTTGTCATTGTGGAGAATCGCGTTAGCAGCAACAATAACTTGCTTACCCATTTGATGGGCGATAGCCACTAACTCACCAATTTCATCATCTCTTAAATAACCTGGAACACGCAACCCAAAGACCTCTTCTCCTACTATTAACTGGTCAGCGCCAGCTTCTAGGAGTAACTTTCCTTGTTCAAGCGATTCAGTTGTTGCAATCAACTCAATCATTCAGTAACCTTCTTTCTTTTTGTGAATCATTTATTATGCAATCTATTTTTACATCAAAAATTAAATGTTCATATAGACACATTTAATAGCTGCATAGCCATATTTATAGTCTTTATCAGATGTAAAAATTTCACATATCAGTCGTTTCACAAGCATTTTATCACATTTAAAAGTTTGCGACTAGAGGCACAAAGTGGGGTTACGGAGTGAATATGTCGAGTGACGAAAAAAAAGAGTCAGTTGACATTTATTCGGAAAAAATGTCGACTGGCTCTCTTTTTAATTCTACTTGGTTATTTTCCTTAAAACTGATCTCGTGCTTGTCGCAATTGAATGAATGACTCTAAATTTTCTGCTTGCAGGAATAGATTAATCATCCGTTCCTTTGCCATCGTCGTTGGCAAGGTCGGTTTATGCGCTTGGCGCAATTGAATGGTCTCTTCTAATGCTTGGTCAATCGCTGAATTTCCGCCCTCCTGCGTTTTAGCAAAACGCAAATTAGTTTCTGTATATTCATGGGCTGGATAAACGACGACAGTGTCTGCCAACTTATTTAATTTTTGAAGGGCATCGTATTGGGCTTGGTAGTCACCAGTAAAGACGCGACCACATCCAGCAGAAAATAAGGCATCACCGCAAAAAAGAGCATCGGTAGTGAGGTAGCTAATATGTTCTTCTGTATGTCCTGCCGTTTTAATAACCTCGAAGGTTTGGTTGAAAAGTTGGATGCTGTCGCCTTCTTTTACAACAGTTGTTGCTAAATGACCGGTCTCAATCGGACCATAGATAGGCGTTTCAGGGTAACGGTTTACAATTTCCAAAACACCACCTGTATGATCATCATGCTTGTGAGTCAAAATAATCCCTTCTGGAATTAGATTTTTAAGTTTTATATAAGCTAACACGCCCTCTGATTCGCCGGGATCAACTATAATAACCCGTCCCTCTTGTTCGAGCAGCCAAATATAATTATCCGTAAAAGCAGAAATAGGATGAATGTGAGTCGTCATTATTTTTCTCCTTCCATCTTTCATTTTCTCTATTATAACAATCCTAGTTGCGATTCGACCACTATTAAAAAATAATGAATCTTTCATGATAGATATACTACCCAATGATGTGCTTTTTTGTTATTGTATTACTATGAAACACTTTTGGAGGTAATGATGATTAAATTCGAACATAAAATGCGTGGGAACGTCTCTCTAGGCGTGAATCCTATTGGCTGTAAACAACATGTTTTAAATCAAATTAACTATGTAAAAGAACAAGGCCACTATGAAGGCCCTAAAAAAGTATTGATTATCGGCGCCTCATCTAGCTATGGATTGGCTTCTCGTATCAACGTAGCCTTTGGAGCTGGTGCTGATACGATTGGCGTTTCTTTTGAAAAAGGACCAAAGTCAGAGCGAAGCTTAGGTTCTGCTGGCTGGTATAACAACATCTACTTTAAACAAGCCGCAGAAAAAGAAGGCTTAATCGCTAAAAACTTTGTCCAAGACGCCTTCAGCAACCAAACAAAGCAAGATGTTATTGATTACATCAAAGCAGAATTTGGCGGAAAAATTGATCTAGTGG
Organism: Jeotgalibaca sp. PTS2502; assembly: GCF_001975685.1. Taxonomy (NCBI): domain Bacteria; kingdom Bacillati; phylum Bacillota; class Bacilli; order Lactobacillales; family Carnobacteriaceae; genus Jeotgalibaca; species Jeotgalibaca sp. PTS2502. The sequence goes on along the minus strand of NZ_CP019433.1, from coordinate 2,001,833 downwards.
TTTATAGTTTGGCTTCAGGAATCCGTATCAATCCTGAAACGGGCGAACGAATCAACTCTGTTATCAAATCAATCGGACAAAATGTTGTTGGACCAAACATTAACATTGAGAAACAAGAATTTTACGAACAGGCTTTAGAACCTGCCACCGAAGAAGAAATTGCTGATACAGTCAGTGTTATGGGTGGTGAAGACTGGTTATTCTGGATGCAAGCTCTTAAAGAAGCTGATGTTCTAGCAGAAGGCGTTCAAACAACCAACTATTCTTACCTGGGTTCTGATTTAAATAAACCTTACTACGGTGACGGCACACTCGGTCGTGCCAAAGCAGATTGTGAAGAAAAAGCAGTTCATATTAATGACCTATTAACAGACATTAAGGGTAAAGCGACCATTATCATTGCAACAGCTGTCACGACTAAAGCAAGTTCAGTTATTCCATTTTTCCCTGTTTACTGCATGGGACTTTACCGTGTGATGGCTGACAATGGCACGCATGAAACACCGATTATGCATATCGACCGCACCTTTAGAGATATGGTCTACGGCGACAAAGCTGAGTATGATGAACTTGGCCGCTTACGCCCAGACAGCTGGGAACTTGATCCAGAAGTCCAAGCTCAAACGGAAGCACTCATTAAAGAGATTAACGAAGGAAACTTCAATTCAGACAAAACAGGCTACAGCATGTTCATGAAAGAATTCATGAATCTAAGCGGCTTCGATGTTGATGGTTATGTCGAAGAAGCAGTTACAATTGACGACTTAAAAGCGTTAGAATTTTAATAAAAAAAGAGGTTGGAAAAATTACCAACCTCTTTCCTATACCCGAATAATATAGCGTAAATGTGCTCAAAAAGGCAGCCCCGACGTCCACTTCACGAATCATGCTCAGATGGTCTGCAACCATCTTGCGCTTATTCGCTCCAGTGATTCGGGGCTGAACGCCTTTTTTCCCACTCTCTTTTTAATCAATAAATTTGTCTAGAATAGACCGTAAGACTTTTTCACGTAATTCCACTGTTTGAATTTTGTTATTGATTTCATACCCTCGCACCAATACTTCTGATACATAAAGTTGGGAAATCTTTCCAGCTAACGAACCCCCATCAAAAAACTCTTCATTCGCACTTTGCAAAACAATATCACTCAATTCCGCAATAGGTGACGTTTTAAAATTGGTAATCGCAATAATCGGGCAATGATTCTTTTTAGCGATGGCCAAGGAATCATAGACGTCCTTTGTGCGACCACTCAATGAAAAGCAAATCACCAAATCAGTTTCATCTAATAATGATAAGGCATGAGCTTGAAAATGCGGATCAATGGTATGGTTGGCATGAACGCCTACCCTCAACAGCATTTTTTCCAAGGAAGCCGCAGACAAGCCACTCGATCCCACTCCGATAATATAAATACGCTTTGCATTCGTAATATGATTGATGGCGTCTAAAAGTGTTTCTGGATCAATCAGTTGTCTAGTCGATTCCAAAACCTTAATTTGATTATCTAGAATCTGATCATAAAACTTATCTGTACTCTCTTCTTCATATTGACTAGTAAATTCATCTTTAGCAATCGCTATTTTTAAATCAGAAAAACCTGAATAACCGAGCTTCTGACAAAAACGAATTAAAGTCGCATCGCCAACCTTAACGGCATCTGTTACATCTTTCATGGTTTTATAAGCGGTCTGTTCCTTTTCATCCAATAGATAATCAGCAATTATCTTCTCTGATTTCGTTAACGCATGATAGTTTTCTAATATCGTTTGAGCAAGTCCCATAAAGTCAGTCCTTTTCTTAGTTGTATGCTTATTATACACGAAGTTGACCATTTTATTTAGCTATTTACAAATATGAAAGCGTGTGCTATATTCTATTTGTGGAGATAAACTCCGAAAATAAATAAAAAATGGAGGAAAAATCCGTGAAGAAAAACGAGATGTTAAACAAGATGCGTAATGGCATTATTGTCTCTTGCCAAGCACAAGTTGGTGAACCCTTATATACAGAAGAAGGTGGCATTATGCCCTTACTAGCTCTAGCTGCTGAACAAGCTGGTGCTGTTGGGATTCGTGCTGAATCTATTCGAGATATTAAGCAAATTAAGGAAAAAGTCACTCTGCCAATTATTGGTATTATCAAAAAGGAATACCCACCTCAAGCCCCTTTTATTACGGCAACTATGAAAGAAGTCGATGAATTGGCTGAAGCAGGTGTTGAAGTTATTGCCCTTGATTGTACGAAACGTGAGCGTTTTGATGGCAAAACTATTAATGAATTTATTCATGACATTAAAACAAAATACCCAAATCAACTATTTATGGCTGATATTTCAACTTTTGAAGAAGGCATGAATGCTTTCCAAGCTGGTATTGATTTTATTGGGACAACCTTAAGTGGTTATACCGATTACAGCACTAAACAAGATGGGCCAGATATTGATCTAATCAAACAATTAGTTGATGCCGGTGTTGATGTGATTGCTGAAGGTAAAATCCATACTCCTGAGCAAGCTAAAACGATTCAAGAAATTGGGGTAGCTGGTATTGTTGTCGGTGGCGCCATTACACGTCCAAAGGAAATTGCTAGTCGTTTTATCAATCATTTAAACAAATAAAAAAAGGAGTGAACAAACATGTTTAAAAAATTCTCTCAAATAGGTAGAGCCATGATGCTACCTATTGCTATCTTGCCTGCTGCTGGTCTTTTGCTGGGATTGGGTGGTGCTTTAACAAACCCCAGTACGTTAGCTGCTTATCCGTTTTTAGATATTGCTTGGCTTCAAGTTATTTTGAATGTCATGAGCTTTGCTGGTAATGCTGTTTTCGCTAACTTGCCGCTTATCTTTACAATCGGTATTGCAGTTGGTTTATCAAACGGTGACCGTGGAACAGCTGGTCTTGCTGGTGGTGTTGGTTACGTTGTTTTCGCAGCGACAATCAGTGGTTACCTACAACTTTTTGCAGCTGAGGGTGCAACAATCGACACAGGTGTTGTTGGATCAATCGCTGTCGGTAGTACGGTTGCTATTTTACATAATCGTTATCGCAAAATTCAATTGCCACAATTCTTAGGTTTCTTTGGTGGATCACGCTTTATTCCAATCGTCGCGTCTCTTTCAGCTATTATTCTAGCAACTATTTTCTTCATAATTTGGCCACCGATTCAAGGAGCTATGACTTCTGCAGGTGAAGCAGTTGCTCAAATGGGAAGCTTTGGAACATTCTTATATGGCTTCTTACTAAGACTAACAGGTGCTGTTGGCCTTCACCATACGATTTATCCATTATTCTGGTATACATCACTAGGTGGAACAGAAGTAGTTGCTGGCCAATCAATTGCCGGCGCACAAAATATTTTCTTTGCACAATTAGCTGATCCAAACCACACTGGTTTATTCACTTACGGCACACGCTTTTTCGCTGGTCGTTTTGCAACAATGATGTTTGGTTTACCAGCAACAACGTTAGCAATGTATCATTCTATTCCTAAGAAAAATAGAAAAGAAAACGGCGGACTTTATTTCAGTAGTGCCCTAACATCATTCTTAACTGGTATTACTGAACCGATCGAGTATATGTTCTTGTTTGTGGCTCCATGGTTGTATGTGGTTCATGCTTTCCTAGACGGCGTTTCTTTCTTCGTTGCTGATTTACTTAGCATCCGTATCGGAAATACCTTCTCAGGTGGGTTCATTGACTTCTTCTTATTCGGACCACTTCAAGGAAATGACAAAACAAACTGGCTTTGGGTTATCCCAGTCGGAATCGTTTGGGCACTCCTTTACTACTTTATTTTCCGTTTCTTGATTACGAAATTCAGCGTAAACGTACCTGGTATGGAAGACAGCGACTTAGTAGCTGATTCAGGAAACACAACCGTTTCTGCACCATCATCATTGAATGATGAAGCAAACATTATTATCCATGCACTTGGCGACGACGCAAACATTGAGTCTGTTACAGCTTGTGCAACACGCTTACGTGTCTCAGTAAAAGATGGCTCAATCGTTGATAAAGATTCCATCAAACGCTTAGGCGCAACTGCCGTATTTGAAGTACAAGGCGGCATCCAAGCTGTCTTTGGCGGAAAAGCAGACTTGCTTTCTCAAGAAATTAATCAAATTATGGGTACTGAAGACTAATAAAAAATACAGCGACCAGCCATATTGTGCTGGTCGCTGAATTTTTATTTGTAGTAAACTTCGTCTAAATACAAGCCTTGAGCCGGCACTGTCTCGCCAGCATCTTTGCGAACTTTTTGTTGCAGAATCTCTTCGATAGCTCCAATGGGCATATGTCCTAAACCAATTTCTACTAGGGTACCTGTTATAATTCGTACCATTTTATGCAAGAAGCCATTACCTGAAATTGTCACACGAATCATGCTACCTTCTTGGGTAACCGTTAACGATTCAATTGTTCGAACGGTTGATTTCTTCGTTTTTTTAAGAGCAGAGAAACCAATAAAGTCGTGTGTACCTAATAATATTTGGCCTGCTTTTTCCATTAAATCGCAATCCAATTTTTCTGCAATATGATAGCTACGATTGCGCTCAAAAGCATTGGGAACAACTTGATTCCAAATGTAGTAGCTATACTGTTTACCTGTTGCGTTGTAGCGCGCGTGAAATCGGTCGTGAACTTCTTCAATTTTGGTGATTACAATGTCTTGCGGCAAATAGCGATTCAAGAAATCTTGCATATCAGCTAATGGCATCGTAGATGCCGTTTTAAAATTCGCCACCTGTCCCCTTGCGTGGGTGCCCGCATCTGTTCGGCCAGAGCCAATAATCTCTATTTTTTCCCCTGTCATTTCGTGAATAATATTTTCAATTTTCCCTTGGATCGTTTTATCAGAATCGCCCAGACGTTGCCAGCCTAGGTAACGTCTGCCGTCGTATTCAATCGTTAGTTTGATATTTTTCATTGGGTTGCTCCTCGCCTCGTTTTCAAAACTCGTTCTGGTCTATTTTACCGAATAAATTGAAAAGGCTCAATGATGGATGTGAATGGAGAGCTTTTGATGAGTGATGCTTTGGATTTTTAGCATTTAAAGAGGTTCGGTGTGGCTTTTGGCGTTGAACCTCTGGATTATCTCAAAATTAAGAGGTTCGAGACACTTTTCAGCACTGAACCTCTGGATTATTACTAAATTAAGAGGTTCAAGACTCTTTTCGACACTGAACCTCTGGATTATTACTAAATTAAGAGGTTCAAGACTCTTTTCGACACTGAACCTCTGAATTATTACTAAATTAAGAGGTTCAAGACTCTTTTCGACACCGAACCTCTGGATTATTACTAAATTAAGAGGTTCAAGACTCTTTTCAGTCTTGAACCTCTTTTTAATGATTATTTTTCCATAAAAAATAGTGATACGCCGTTTAGACCGACGTGTGTGCCGACAACTGCACCCATTTGCATCAAATGAATGATGCCTTTGAAGTCCGTTTGCGTTTCAATACGTTCTTTTAATTGATGAGCGATATCAATGCTTGATGAATAGCCAACAATGACGAAATTGGTTAAGCCATCATGCTTACGTTTCACGAATTCATCCACGTAATATTTCAGTGCTTTATTCGTTCCTCTTACTTTAGCAACAATAGCGCCTTTTCCTTGCTTCATCGACATAATAGGTTTAACGCGCAATAAGCTCCCCACAAATGCGCCGGTATTTGAAATTCGGCCGCTCTTAATTAAGTTTTTCAAGTCCTCTACACACAAGAAATGCTTGACTTGTTTTTTGTGCGATTCATTAAAGTCAATCAACGCTTCAAACGAGTAACCCGATTCTAACAGCTGCGCTGATTTTAAGATAAGCCAGCCACTGCCATGGCTCATGGATAAGGAATCGACAATATGAATTTTAATGGGTGACTGCGGGTACAAGTCATAAAATAACTCTTTCGCTAAAACAGCTGACTGGTAAGAGCCACTCGTGCCGCTCGACATACAGATGCATAAAAATTCAGTGTAACCTTGCTCAATTGCTTCATCGATAATTGCCAGATACTCTTCTGGACTTGGCATCGATGTCGTTGGAAGTTCCTTCAATCCAGGCAACCGTTCAAAAAACTTATCTGCGGAGAGATCAATTTTATCTCGATAAGAGTCCTCTCCAATGTTTATTTTCAGCGGGGCAATCCCGATATTGTAATGCTCTACAATTTCTGACGACAAGTCGCACGTAGAGTCTGCCATAATTTTAATCATTTCAATCTCCTCATGATTAGTCAACTTGCCTCATTCAGAGATTGCTAGTCTGACTATAGATATTAAAGCCCTTTCAAGCCCAACACTCATTATAGAGAAGACAAACTAGTCTGACAAGCACAAAGAAGGCTCACAAGAAACAATTTCTAGCAAACCTATCTGTTATACTTCATATTTTGAAATAACTTTTTTAATAATATTTAAAAAAGCTTCTTCGCCAAACGCATTAAACTTGTAGAAGAGCGCTTGACTGCCGCCCGATGCAACGGCGCTCAGCTTAATAACATCGCCTAGCTCGAAAAAGCTTAAACTCAAACTCACACGGTTGCCACCGATTAGACTGTAGCGTTCATAAACTCGAACCCAGCAGCGACTTCCTTCAAAAACAAAACTTGACCATCTGATTCATAAAGAGATGTTTCGTCATATTGAATCGGCATAATCACTGCTTCTTTGCCCACATGAAGAAAACCCGCTGTATCCATGATCGTGTTCGTGCCGCCGCCTTCAGTAATATGTCCCAGCACCCTTACGCTAATAATCTCGCCTTGCTTTTTATCAGTCCGCAAATCTCCCATTATCTTAAATTCGATAACTGAAAAATAATCAATTTGGCTGTTAAATTGCGCTTCTAGATTATGAACAGCGACCACTTCTCCGTAAAATGCCATAACGGGAAGATCATTCCACTCTTCTGCTAGCAACTCTTCCTCTGAAAGGTAAAGCAGATTGGCTTCCGTTTGATTGCCTGCCGGCGAATCGGAATAACTAATCGAAATCGAAGAATCGGACTTTTCCAGTGTAAATGTCAGCAAATGGTCTGTCACTCCTGTGTTTCTTCTATTGGTTGTTGCATTTGTTGCGTCGGAGATTTGTCAAAATATGCTAGCACGAATATCGCTACTATCCCTAAAGCAAGTGCACTAGGAATGAGAAGGAGATGACTTTGCTGTTTCTTTTTCTGCAAGATACCCTTTTCTATTTTTCTTTCGCTCATTGCGGTTCACCACCTAATTTTTCCCGAAGTATGAGGCGTGCTTAATGAATATAGTGACGGACAGTTGATGGCGGTTTGTTAAGCATTTTTGATAGTTCGATACTATTATAACGCTCGTAGTAATAAAGATAGACAACGACCTTATACTTTTCAGGTAAGGTCATGATTGCCATCAATGTTTCGTCAACATCTAACTGATGACTCCCCATTAACTGATCATCTTGACTATTATTTTTCTTACTAAACCACCAATGCTTCAATTTATTTTTAAAGATATTGGATGCAACACGAATCAGCCAAGCCTTTTCATGGTCGGCATTGTCAAAATAAGGCTCTTTTCTTATCAATTGAACAAAGGTATCTTGGACGCAATCCTCTGTATCAGAGACATTTTTCAAGTAAGTAAAGCATATCCGATACAGCATTAACTTATACTTCTCGTAAATGACCATCACTTCATCTTATGTACGTGACTGTCTTTTCGACATGAGCAACCTCCTCCCTACACTATTAATACAATCGAGAGTACCTAAGTGTCGACATTATTTATATTTTTTACAAAAAAGAGCCTAGGATAACCCAGACTCTAGCTTCACTCGTTAAAAAATATGATTAAAATGCGTTGTACGATTCCGACCATTCTTTTTGGAGAAATAAAGGGCTTGGTCTGCCTTTTCAATGATGGTGCTATGATCATCTCTGTTCGTAAAGGTCGCAACGCCGATACTAATCGTTAATGACTTAATGACTTCCCACTCTGTTTCAGCAACTGCTAGCTTCATACGTTCAGCCAAAGCGATTGCCTCTTCTTCCAAACTTGCTGGCAGAAGCACCACAAACTCTTCTCCGCCATAGCGAGTCACAATTGCCTCTTCTGAGGCACAAGCTCTCAGAGTATCTGCCACCTTCACTAGAACGCGGTCACCCATAGGATGTCCAAAGCAATCGTTAACTTGCTTAAAGTGATCAATATCAATAATTAACAGAGAAAACACGTCTCCATTTTCCCAAAATCGCAAAATAACATCCTTCAAACACTCATGCAAATATTTGCGGTTAGTTAAACCCGTTAGGTGGTCGGTGTTTGAAACTTTAACTAATTCATCGTTAATCATTTCTAACGTTTCTTGCTTTTGCTGGATTTCCCGGTTTATTTTTTCCAAATCAACTAGTGTCTGTTCCACCAGAGATTTTGTCTTTCGTAGCTCTGTTTCGTATTCCATCCGCTTGTGCATGGGCAGTAAAACCATATCAATGCGGTAATTAGCTTCATGTGGGAAACGGCGGGCGCTTAGCATAAAGGGAATATCGTCTCCATTTTTCTTTTTTAACTTAATAAAAAGCTCTTTTACGTGCCCATAGAGCGTAATATTAGGATAAAAGTAAGAATGAAACATCATCTTCACTGCTAGCGGGCTAATATATTCAATGTGCTGCCCCATTATTTCTGTTTGCTCATAGCCCATGTCAATTAGAAAGGTATGGTTCACCTCTAAAATATAGCCTTCGTGATCAAGGGATAAAAAACTACATGGTGCGTTTCTTAATCGTTCGTCCATGCTCTTTCTTCTACCTCCTTAACCTAAATAAGCTTTAATCGCTTCGATTGTTTCTTCAGGTTGGCTAATGTGGGGGTAATGCCCTTTAGCATCCATCACTTGCAGCTGGTTGTTGGCCAAATGGTTATTTAAGTATTCTGCTACCTCAAAAGGAACAATGCTGTCATGAGCGCACTGCAAAATTAAACTATCTACCGTTACATCGGCTAACACATGGCGGTAGTCAGAGAAAAAAGTCACTTCCGCAAACTGACGAGCGATTTTAGGATTATTAGAGACAAACATATTTTCCAAATCAGATACTTTCGGCGTATCTTTTGGTTGATCCATTGCCATTGGTGCCATGTAACTGGCCCAACCCTCGAAGTTCATTTCCATTAACTCGAGTAGATCATGGATATCCGATTTATCGAAACCACCGTGATAACCTTCACTATTTAAATAACAGGGTGATGGTCCAATCATAATTAACTTTTTAAAGACATCTGGTCGTTTAATCGATGCCAACAAGCCAATCATCGAGCTAATTGAATGACCTACAAAAATAATATTTTCTAAGTTTAGACTGCTAATAATATCTAAAACATCTTCTACATAGCCTTCTAAACGATTATATTTCACGGCATCATAAGCTGAAATATCTGATGAACCAGACCCTGTATAATCAAACAAAACTAGCTTGTAATCCTTCTCAAATGCTGGCGAGATATAGCGCCACATACTTTGTTCACAGCCAAAGCCATGCGCCAACATCATAACTTGCTCGCCTTCTCCTTTTATCGTCACGTGATTACGATTCAACACATCTACCATACCAATCCTCCTATACCTATCATTTTATCTATTATAATCTAAATCAATGAGATTTTGCTGAAATTTTCACAAGGATTTTATACTGCCAGTTAAATGTACTTATCTAAACTCAGTTGATACTGGTTCTAAACGGAATAGCTGTCTTTCTTCATCCCATTCAATAATTTTTGCTGTCAAATAAATATGATCTCCCATTCCAATTGTATCAGGTATATTTTCACCTGTGAGGTTAAGGTTAGAGATGTTAACATCTCTTATCTGAAAATTTGGACCATATACTTCTGTTTCACTGTAATCTCCAGTATAAATTAATAAATCATATCTTGTTGTATAGCTACCATGATTATTCATATAGGCGATGTTTGCATCAAAGGCGATTGTTCTACCTTTATATTTCTCCGCAAATTCACTTGTTTGCTCATCTGCTGATTTCTTCCCTAATACATTAGCAAACTCTTCATTGTTTTCTACTGTAATAACTTCATCTTTTGTAGAATCAATAGATTCTTCAATCTTACTTGTATCATCTTCTCCTTTTTCCTCGTCTATATTTTCACTCTCATCAGTTTCTGTATCTTGAGTAATATCTTTATCGGTTTCTTGAAATGTATGATAAAAAACTATAATTTCTACATCTGATTCAAAACGACTGCTAGTAGAAAAAGAAGTCTCTCCATCAATTGTGATTTCTTCTACTTCACCGTCTTCAGTCAGCCATCCAAATACTAAGTCTTCTATTTTTTTAGTTTTTACATTTGTAAATCCGGCATTTTCAAAGTCAGCTACTACATCTTTATAAATGGCGTCATCTATATCCGAAGAATATGGCGAATTTATTTTGCCATCATCAATCTTTTCTTCACAACCAATTAGAAAAAATAGCGTTCCTATTAAAACTAACACTCTTTTCATTCTTACTCACTCCTCAACCTACAATTCTAAATTTACTTAATTATCACATATTACGCATTAATAAAATAGAAAAATAATCCGCTCTCTGCACACAACAGAAAGCGGATTATTTTACGATTTATAAACAATATCAGCTATTTCTTCCTCTAACAAGACTTGACGAACCAAATTAAACGCACTCCAAACCGAATAGTCTCGGTTGAGATTTCGCTTATAGCCGAAATGAAAAATTTTAGCGAAGGTTTTTTTATTTTTTTGAGCGATGCCAATCCAGACTGTTCCGGGAATTTCACCTTCTAACGAACTCGGTCCAGCAGCACCCGTTAAGGAAACGGCTATATCCGCATCAAACTTGGTTAGTGCCTTTTCCGCCATCTCAAACGCACACTCCGCGCTCACAACTCCATACTTTTTAATGGTTTGCTTGCTGACGCCTAACAACTCATTTTTCACACGACTGCTATAGGTCACTATCCCACCTTCAAAAATAGACCCGGCTTCAAACAAACTCGATAGCCTGCTTAAGAAAGCTCCTCCAGTCAGACTTTCTGCCCCCGTAATTTGTTTGTTTTGATCAATTAATCATTCACGAACCAGATTGGGCAAATCCGTCTTGCCGTGACCGATGATATAGTCAGCTAAACGATCAGTGACCTCATCTTTAAGTGATTCAAGTTGTTGATTAGCTTTCTTCTTTTCTTTGTGATGGGTGGCCAGATGAACTTCAATTTCTAAGCCATCAGCATATAGTTGAATAAAACCATCATCTTGTTGACTGAATAAGTCTCCTAAATCATGTTGTGCCTGTGCCATTGTTAAACCAAAAAGACGAATCACGTGATGGCTAAAATGGTGATTCTTTAATCGTTTTTCAATCAGTAAGGGTTTGGCATGTTGGTTAAACATGGGAGCCAGTTCATCGGTTGGGCCCGGCAAGAGTAAGTAAGCATGACTGTCACTTTGGTAAAACATTCCTAACGCAAGACCAGTCACATTTTCAAGTGGGATAGAATCCAACAAGGTTAAGGCTTGTAGTTGGTTGTTTTCGGACATAACGAGATCTGAATTTTTATGATAGGTAATAATACGGTTCTGAGTCGCTTCATCAAGAACAAGCGGCTTGTTCAAATAGTCAGACATTGCCGTTTTCACAATATCATTGTCATCCGGACCTAGACCACCCGTTAAAATGATCAGTTCTGCTTCAGCTTCTGCTGTTTTTAACAGCTGCCTTTAACTTTTCGCTGTCGTCATGAATCATAACTACTTGCGTCAGTGACACACCCATTGCTGACAATTCCCGTGCTAAAAATGCCGCATTATCATTCACAGAAACGCCAGTTAGCAAACTTGAGCTTACAGAAATGAGTTCAGCTTTCATCGTGCTATCTCCTTGATACAGTTTATTCTTAAAGTGAGTTTATCATAACTATCCATTTAGGCAAAAAGATAACAGGGAAAGCTGCCCCTGATATCTTTTTGTCTCTTAGTTATTTTTTTTTAAAATACCGTCTTCAATTCTATAGACTTGATCACAATACGTTAACATTCTTTCATCGTGGGTTACCATAATTGCTGCTTTTTGACGTGTCTTTACTTGTTTAGAAATAAGTGAAACAACATCATGAGCACGCTTAGAATCTAAACTTGCAGTCGGTTCATCTGCTAGAATAATACTCGGATCATTCATGAAAGCACGAGCAATCGCTGTCCTTTGGCGTTCCCCTCCAGATAATTGATAAGGATAGTTATTTAGCTTTTCTCCTAGTCCAATTTCTTCCAATAATTCTTTAGCAAATTCACGATCTTCTGCTTTGATTGATCCATTCATTTTTTTCACTACTAGTAATTGATCTAAAACAGTTAGATACGGCAGTAAATTGGATGTTTGTAAAATAAAGCCAATATTTGAGAGTCTCATCTTTGATAGTTTCTTTTCTGACAATGCAGAAGTTGATGTATCGCCAATAATAACTTCACCTTCCGATGCCTTTAGCAATGCTCCTGCAATGGAGAGGAACGTACTTTTTCCAGATCCGGAGGGCCCGATGATTGCGACAAATTCCCCACTCTCAACTTTCAATGATACATTATCTAAAGCAAGCGTTGAAAAATCACCTTCGCGATAAACTTTGCTTACATTCTTTAATATAATACCACTCATTTTATTCTAACCTCCCTAGAGCCGTAACTGGATCAATTTTAACAATACCTCTCACTGAAAATAGCGAACCAAACAAGCTGGTCAGCAAAATAACAACGCTATACACTACAACCATCTCATCTAATAAATTAAACGGCATACTTTCTGGTAAAAAAGCTTCTGTGAGATAAGTTAGTCCTATACCAATCACAATACTGATGGAGACCAATAAGAACACTTGAGACACCACGCTTCTAATTACAAAACCATTACTTGCTCCAATGGCCTTCATCACGCCAAATTGATGGGTCTTTTGATTTGTTAAGACGTAGAAAAAAACAGCTATAATAAATGCTGAAATTAAGATAAGTAACCATAGCATCAAGTTAATCGTTCCGCTCTCTGCTTTGTAACCCGGTACGCCATTTAATGTTTGCTTTTTATTAGCAATCTCAACACCAGAAATCTGTTGTGATATGCGATTTTCGACTTTATCGGATCCTTTTAAAAAAATAGCATTTATAGGATTGTCAATACCTTGATTTGACCCAGGAACAAGATATTTAAATGCTTGAACTGTATCTAGTGGAGCATAAACTGCTGGCATATGATTTAATTTTTGATTTTGGACAAACCCACCTATTTCAAATTCCGTCCCCACACCACTTAATATAACTGAATCGCCTAAAGAAAAGCCTTCTAATTTTAGACTTTCATCTACTAATATTGTGTTTGGGTTATTCGAATTCAATGACTCCCCTAGAATAACCTTTGGCTCTAAAAAACTAGCAGGTTCGATCCCAACAAACATGACAGAAGTCTTTTTACCTGATTCATCACCTTTTGCATCACCTAATAAAATAGCCCCAGCAGATGTGATAATGCCTGCTGCTTCGTCAACACCCTCCACTTGTTCAACTTGCGCTACCGTTTCCTGAGATAGAATTGACTTCCCTAATGCGAATTCTGAATCTTCTTGAAATATTGCAAAATCCATATTTGAGTAACGAATTACTGCAGTCCCTAAGTCTGATAATCCATTTCCCAATCCAGATAACATAAATACAAGCCAAGTTATAAAAACAACAATGATACCAATCAATAGGAATCGTCGTTTCGAAAACCAAAGTTCTTTCCTTGCTAAAAACATTCTTCTCCCTCTTTCTATTTATATTATTTATGAAAGTAAGGTTTAGTATACACCAAAGTGACATGTGTGTCACTAATTATGAAACTGAATTCAGACTAAAATACCTTCGAACAACATTCTTTTTATATAAAAAGCTCTTTTATCGAGAGGTAGCCCTGCACGATTGGGTAAGTTGATACTATGAAAGATTGTTTCTATAATAATTTCCGGAGGAATATCCTTTTTCAAGACACCTTTATGTTGACCCTCTTCAATTAGTTGTTGGATAAAACTGAAGAATTGAATGTGAAAAGCTTTAGACTGTTGAATAGAAGAGTCCATTTCATTTTCTTTCGTCCACATCTGGTTAGGAACCATACTGGATATTTTATGTGTGTCTGCATAGTCAAAGACTATATCCATTAATAATTGAAGTTTATCATTATAATTCATCGACCAATCGATGTTGTCTAGTCGTTCTAAGACCTCTTTTAAACTATTATTGAGATAGGCTTTTAATAGATCGTCTTTATTTTTATAATATTTATATAGAGCTGTCCGAGTAACGTGAAGTTTGTCGGCCAATAGCTGGAAAGAGAATCGATCATACCCTATTTCCAACATCAACTGTTCTGTAGCTTCATAAAGTTCTCTTTGGTTAAATTTTTTTTTTCTTGCCACTACGCTTCTTACTCCTTTTTCATGTTGTAGGTTCAGTATACCACCTTTTTTCCAACACCTGTCAAAAGGAAGCTGGGAAAAGGACTTTTATCTGCTAATTGTTAGACCACCCGAGTAATGAGGGCGATCTATGAGTTTTTGCCCGAATATCTCATCATTGTAAGTTGCTAAACCAACAATAATAATGACACAGTACACGTTAGGTCTACCTTTTGTAGTGAGTTTGCACTGTAAGTAGGCAAAACTAAGAAGAGACTAGGATTTTATCCCAGCCTCCTCTTAGTTCTATTTTAATTTACTAAGCCGCTAAAAACGCCTTGCAAGCTGCTTCGCATTCGCGGCAGGCTTTGGCACACTGTTGACAATGGTCGTGGTCATGTTGCTCACATTCCGTTGCACAAACCTCACAGGCACGCGCGCAAACGGCGACTAAGTCAGAAAATAGATTACTTTCTCTATAAGCAAAATCGACAACGAGCCCACATATATCTGCACATTCACGGTCCGTCCGAATACACTCAGCCATCATCGCCACATGATCTTCCTTCAAACACGCATCAAAACAAATCTGACAAGCTTTTTGACATGCCAACACTTGACTCACTAAACCTTCAACTGCCTTATTCATTATCAATCGCTCCTTTGTTTTTGTCTCTAGCTTTATACTACGCCTCGACTAAACAAATAGCAAATGATACGAACAACAGACCGGTTTGTGCTTAGACCGATTCATCCTCAAGCGATTGATATGTCACTTCTAACCCTCTTTGAACAGCTGGGCGGTCAGCAATACTGTTTGCCCACTCAACCAGATTCTTATAAGAGTCCACGTCTAGGAATTGAGCTGATCCATCATATAATTTCCCTTGTGCCAAACGACCATACCAAGACCAAATGGCAATGTCAGCAATCGTATAGCTATCACCTGCAATATAATCACGGTTTGCTAGCGTTTTATCTAACAAATCTAACTGACGTTTCGTTTCCATAGTGAAGCGATCGATAGGGTATTTTAGTTTTTCAGGCGCATAGGCAAAGAAATGACCAAAACCGCCGCCCACATAAGGGCCAGCACCAATTTGCCAGAACAACCAGTTCAAGACTTCTGTTCGGCCGTGACTATCAGATGGAATCAGTTTGCCAAACTTTTCTGCCAAGTACAGTAAAATCGAGCCCGATTCAAAAATCTCGACACGCGGTTGTTGACTTTGATTAACTAGGGCTGGAATTTTAGAGTTAGGGTTGATGGCCACAAAATCAGAGCCAAACTGGTCTCCTTTTCCGATATTGATTAAATAGACATCGTAGTCGGCTTCCGTCACACCTAGTTCCTTCAATTCTTCAAACATAATCGTTACTTTAATCCCATTCGGCGTTCCCAATGAGTACAATTGAAAAGGTGCTTCTCCGACTGGTAACGTTTGGTCAAAACGGCTGCCTGAATCCGGACGGTTGCCACTTAAACTATCTGTCTCGTCTTCCCACTTCCATACATCTGGTACTTGATAAGTTGTCATCTAACCACTCCTTACATTTTGTTAGTTCTATCATACCCGTTTCTAACAAAAGGCGCTATTGATTTCTTTAATTGAAGGATTATAAAGTAATATTATGAACGTTGAAAGCCAAAACAACCTTTTACACCAAAACATCAATGCTTCCAAAATTTCTGCGTATCTAAACCGATTCCGAACACCGATTTACATGAATCGATTAGCGATTTAATCTCTGAAGTAGGAAAATCCTTAAAAGATCATCCTGAAATCGATGGTTTGAAAATGAAAAAGTCAAAGCGAAAAATGAAATCTCGCTTTGACTTTTATAGGGTCCACCAACGTCAAATAGTGAATAACCAACTAGGATACGAAGGAAGATATTATTTAATGGACTTATAGAAGCTTGAGGTACACCAATCCACTTAAGGTGATGAGCGGAAGGCTAATGAGAAAAACAACATCTGACCCTTTCACTTTCGTTTGAATATAATGGGTTCGTTCTTCAGAAAATCCTTTTGCATGCATGGCCATTGCCAATGCATCAGACCAACGTATGGACCTAATGAGGAGTCCAACCAGCGGTCTATAATCAAATTTTTTCAATTTAATCTGCCTAACTTGATAAGCTAGTTTTGCTTGTGAATAATTTTTACTCATTGAAGGGATGAGATAAACAGATGCCAGAACACCATAAGATAGACTGTTCGATAACTTTCCTTGCTGAACCATACTAGCAATTAACTCATTTGGATAGATAGTTAATGCTGTTAATAAACCAAGTACTGCGAAAGAAAAGATACGTGTCCCTAACTGTAGCCCATTTAAAAATGCAGCATCTTCCAAAACATAACGTGTTGATTGTACGGATAGACTAAGGTCAACGCCGCCAGTATGACTAAACTTCCATCCGGTAATGAAGAAAGAGCAAGATAGGATCAGAGCTGGAAGAATGATTTTTAATGCTTGTCTTAATTGAACTCTTTTACTCGTAAATAGAAGTAAGAGAACAATCACACTTATAAACGTATTGAGGCGCCAGTCTGGTGAGAACATTAAGAGTAAACTGGTGACTAAAACAGTGACTAGTTTTATAAATGGGTTAATGCGATCGATCATAGGACACCTCAATTAACTCTTGATTTTCTAGTACATAACCACGGTCAGCATAGTGCTTTACTAAGTCATGATCGTGACTGGTGAAGATGATGGACGTTCCATCTTGCCTAAGTTCATTTAAATTATTCATTATTTCAAGTGCATTTTGTTTATCTTGACCATAGGTTGGTTCATCAACTAGTAGCAGTCTCTGCCCTTTAATTAACATACAAAGCACTGCCAATCGGCGTTGTTGACCCTGACTCAAAAGCCATGGTGAAGTAGAAGCTTGATCTTCTAAGTTATGTCGCTTCAAGAGATTAGTGATTAATTTTTTAGTTTCTTCTTCAGTCTTTTCAGGATAAACAGCTTGCACGCCAATATTCAATTCATCAAAACATGAAGTTGTTAAAAATTGAAGAGAAGGATCTTGAAAAATAAGTCCAATTTGAGAAAGCCAACCTTTCCTATTCTTAGAATTAAACTTTAAATCTTTCATATGCATAGTCCCGTCAAAAGGATATTCCCCCAGAATCGTCTGAAAAATAGTTGATTTACCGGACCCACTTTTTCCTTCTAACGCAATCAATTCTCCAGGATAAATGTGCATGTTGCCGTTTTTTAATAAAATACGGTCAGTATGCCACGTTTTTTTCAGCCATTTTGTTTTATATTCTCCTAGTTCAATCGTCATATTTTCAATTTGAAAAATCGGCTCCAAGTTATTTGATACGTCTGCTTGTTGCAGAGGTTTTTCTAGTTCTGATAATAACCCTTCTTGTTCAAGAAGGAGATGATCGTTAGTAGAAAGTGGATCAAGTGAGATGTTTGTCTCTAGAAGTTGCCCCACTCGACTTAATACCATCATTCGGTCAACAAATTTCCACCTATCAAGACGGTGATCGATGACTAGAATGATTTTATTTTGTTTTTTTAGTTCTAAAATTGTTTCTTGAAGTTCGTTTGCTTTTTGATCATCCAAGTTAGAAAATGGTTCATCTAATATATAGACGAGTGGATCAATGATTTCCAAACATGAAAAGTTTGCTCGCTGTAATTCTCCGCCAGACATGACATCAAAAGAACGTTCAAGCAATTCGGTAACACCTGTTTTCTTTGCGTGTTCTTTAACCATTTCATCCATTAATAAAGGATCAAAACCTTTGTTCTCTAAGCAAAAAATTAATTCTTGATAGAGATTTTCCATAGCAAATGCTAGTCGGGCATTCTGAAATGATGCAGATATATACCTCATAGATTCCTGATTGTCCATAGATAATAGGTCTTGTCCAGAAACAGAAATTGTGCCGGATTTTAATGTGCCACCACTTTCAGGATAATATCCTGTTAGAACACCTGCTAGTGTACTTTTTCCTGATCCGCTTGCACCCGCTAGAAGCACAATTTCTCCAGGATTGATTGAAAAACTTATATCCGAAAAGTGTACGCTATTTTCTAGATTGAATTCTAAGTGTTCAACAACAAGTCCGTGATTAGTTCCCTTTTTCATGACTGACACCATAAGATTTTAATAATCCAGTGTTGTCTAAAGCAATACAAAGTTTATGTGCAATAAATCCAGTAAAAATAAGTGAACTTATTAAACGAATAACAAAGATAGCTATGACAATAGACAATTCAAGTGAAGCATAATCGTTTCTGAATGCAGTCCAGATAAAACTGAAAATGGTAGCCAAGACGGCACCTACCATTGAATTTCTCATGTTATAGCGACGATACTTGGTAAACATATACGGCAATTCAACACCTACACCTTGAATAAAGGCACTGACTATAACAATTGGACCAAAAACATTTCCTAAAACAACTTCGATAACAGCGGCAAATATTTCAGTAATAATACCAACGCTTGGCCGTCTAAGAATGTAAAGAGCAACAACAGGTGCCATAAACCATATACCATAAAAAGGTTCATATCCTAAAATACCAATACCTGCTGGAGTAAGGGCAGTTGTTAAGACAGCTCCTAAATATAATGCAATTAAATAAACAATTCCAAATGCGACAG
This sequence comes from Jeotgalibaca sp. PTS2502, assembly GCF_001975685.1. Taxonomy (NCBI): domain Bacteria; kingdom Bacillati; phylum Bacillota; class Bacilli; order Lactobacillales; family Carnobacteriaceae; genus Jeotgalibaca; species Jeotgalibaca sp. PTS2502. The sequence continues at coordinate 1,982,757 of NZ_CP019433.1, read as the reverse complement.
AGATTAATCCCATAAAAATAAAGTCTCTTAATTTTAATGGTTCTTTATTCATAATGATTCACCCTCCGGTAAGTTACAGAGTAAAGAAGCTTCTATGATATAATGGCTAACATCTTTGCCAGTTCTTTCTGCAACATATTCTAAATAATCAAAGACATCATGTACATCACCTTTTAAGTAAGTCGTGTAATGGCCACTTCCAGCATAAACACCTCGGTCAATCCCATTATTAACAACCTCTTCAATAAGTGACATATAGTTATCAGTGCCCATTGGATACAGTGAAAATTTACCGACAACGGGGAAGGTTATTTTCCGGCTGTTACGGTCATTGATCCGTCTATCATCATAATCGAGTGTGTAGTCTGCATCGTGATCTCCCGGGCAACCTTTCGAGATAGTCATATGAAGACTCATATGTATATCATCATGATATGCTTGAGAAAATACCGCTCGAACGCCGTCAAATACAGCCGATTCTCTACCGCGGTAAACCGTTGAAGTGGGATCAGTTTCACTCCACACCATAGAAGTGTCTACATTTTCAAGTGAAGAGAGGATAATGTCGACAAAGTTATCAGACATCGGTGCTAAATTGAATCTAATTCCGGCAATTCCTTCTTTTGAACCAGGAACACCTACTGCGCAACTGCCGTATGAGACATATTCTTTTTTTGACAAAATAAAAACTCCTTTTCCAGTCAATAATCCAGAAAAAGAGTGTAGTAAAAAATTATAATCTTCCTACGCAACGATAAAGTTGATCAGGTTCACGAATCTGCTTCTAGCACTCTCAGCCTCCTTTAAAAGGCTCTCCGGATTAAATGACTATTCAGTTTTGTGAGTTCAGTATACTTGAAAAGAAAATCGATAGCAAATAAAGATTTTTATTTGTTTAAGGGAGCGTTAATAACTTTGTGAAAATGACCCTTCCTTTTCGCAAATTTATTTTAACCTTCCAACAGTCCGCTCCGTATGTTTCCAGCTCGCGTTCGGCCTATTGGAAACCCTTATGGCTACGGGGAAATCCCAGAAAGTAAGCACATTTTCATTCGAGAGGATGGCTTCCTTGGCGACAGTTTTCCGCGTTAACGGAATATACGTTGCATCCATATAAATAACAGCATAACGGTCATGAAGCTCAAGGCCGTTAGACGCCGTGCATCTTCTGTAAATAATTTTGTTATATAGGACATGATTTGGGGCGTGTAGTGATGCCCATACATTTTCTCAATCAAGTCTACGATTTTCGATCGGGTCATACCTTTTCAAAAGAAGTGAATGATGGTCTCCTCTAATGTGTCGTTCGTCCGCCTATAAGCAGGAACAGTCTCTTCAGCAATCGATCTAAATGCAGAAGTTAACACATTTTTCCTATTTCTAAACTCTTCTAATATCTCATGTTTGCTATAACCTTCTGAAAGAATATCAGCCAAAATATCTTCACTAAAATCAAAAAAACTCTTTTTTTAGGCTTTACAAACTCATAAAGTATCTCATTCTCTACAAGCTTAGCTTCTACTTCAATACCAGTGGGCCCATCACATTCTTTAGAAACAGTTAACAAAATAGAATTCCTTTTTTGTAACCATGTTATTTCTTCCACCATTTAACCTTTCGTAATTATGAAGGGCTCTATTTTAGTAGAAATACAACATAATAAAACTCCTCATCATTATTCGTGATAAGGATAAAAATTCCAGGTGGAAATCTGAGACCATCTTCCTCTTTAACTGTTTGATCAATCTTATTAATTTTTGTCATAGCTGGTTCAGGATGGCTCTTTCCAATTATTGTAATCCTATTTATCATGATATATTCTGAAAATAACTGCTTAATCTCAGTAGACCCATCTACCATAACGAACATCGTTCCCGCTATTAACAAAGAAGATAACAATACTGTTGAAGAAGGAATTGAAACAACAGACATTAAGATGAGTCATCACTAGCATAAAAGGTAAGATAGCTGTAGTAAAGTCACATATAACTAATCAATTAGCAATCAAGTCATTTCTATCTGTTCGATTTCACTCTTCTCTGTTTTCTAATTTTTTCGTAGTTGCACCTTCCTTAAAGGCAGCAGGAAGAACCGTTCTTGATGGCGCTTCTTTCCCTTCCACAACGTTTAGTAGTAAGGAAACTGCCGTTCTGGCCATATCTTCAACTGGCTGAGCGATTGTGGAGACAACATATTGCGCTTCTTTTGTCATCTTTAAACCGTCAAATCCAATTACTTGAATGTCTTCTGGTACTTTTTTCCCTAATTTATTGATGACATGTATGGCATCCAATGCAGCCAAATCGGTGATTGTAAAAATCCCATCTATTGTGGGGTACTCGAGCAAAAACTTCTCTATATCCGACTGTAAATCCTCAATCGGTTCCAATAAATCTAGCACTTCACATTCCAATCCCAATCTTTCAGCTTCTAATTGGAAGCACTTTCTTCGGTTTTTCGTTTCGTTCGGAGTCTCTTGATGTCCACCTACAAAAGCCACATGTTTTGCGCCTCTTTTAAACAGTTCTCTAGCGGCCAACCGTCCCCCTTCCACATTATCCGTGGTCACATATATCACATCTTCAGTAAAATAACGATCGATACTAACGAAAGGCAAGCTGCTAGAAATGTACTGGTCAATATCGGAATAAGTAATGCCTATAATACCATCCACTTTATTTTGTCTGACCATTTGAATGTATTCGTATTCTTTTTCTGGTCTTCCATCCGAGTTGCACAGTAATAATTTATAATTCCTTTCTTCGAGCTCCGTTTCTACGTAGTACGCAAATTCTGCGAAAAAAGGATGCCATATAGTAGGCAGGATCAAAGCAACTGTATAGGTCTTATTCGTTTTTAATCCTCTTGCATAGATGTCTGCCTCATAATTTAATTCCTTAATGGCTGCTTTTACTTTAGCAGCTGTACTTTCTTTAACCGGCACATTATTTATAACCCGCGAAACACTACCAAGACCTACACCAGCTAGCTTAGCCACATCTTTCATGGTCGCTTTCAATTATGATACCTCCCATTTTTCGTTGTCTTTAAGTCTCAGTATAATTTAAATGACTAAATAAACCAAGTTCCCTTCAAGCAATGTCATTCATCGCTCTTGAAGGGAACATCTCTAATTTTATGTATATTGTTCTTTTGCTAAGGCAAGACAACCGATTGTACCTGGATTATCTTCTAATTCTGGTAATACAATATAGTCCTCTACTGCAGGAGTTAAGACATAGCCATTTAACAATTCTTCAAACTGACTTTTTACTTTTCCAAGTAAGTGAGGTTGCTTCATTACTCCACCACCAAAAATAATTTTTTGGGGTGAGAAATAAAGTGTCGTATTGTAGGCGGCTTGAGCCAGATAGGATGAAATGATATCCCAAATCGGATCTTGCTCATTGGTTTCTTCTCCTGTTTTTCCAAGCCGGGCTTTAATGGCCGGTCCCGAAGCAAAACCTTCCAGACAGTTTGAATGATAGGGACAGTGCCCCTCATAGTCATCAAGGGGATGCTTATTTACAATCATATGACCTACTTCAGGATGGCTGAATCCTTCCACAAAGGAGCCTTGATTGATCGCTCCCGCCCCTATCCCTGTTCCCACAGTAAAATAAACACAACTATCTAAATCCCGAGCACTTCCGATTGTATACTCCCCATAACAAGCCGCATTTACATCCGTCGTGAAGAAAACTGGAACGTTTAATGCTTCTTCTAATTTTCCTACAATGTTATACATTTGCCAAGCAATTTTTGGAGTATTCGTAATGTATCCATAAGTGGGGGATGTTTTTTTCAAATCAATAGGTCCAAAACATCCCAAGCCGATACTCTTTAATTGATATTGCTTGAAAAAATCAATCACATTGGGCATTGTTTCTTCAGGTGTATGAGTAGGAATAGACAGCCGCTCGACGATATTGTAATCAGAATCGCCTATTGCCAGAACAAACTTTGTTCCCCCCGCCTCGATACTTCCAAATAATTCTTTCATACTTGCACACATCCTATTTCCAAAAGCGGTACCTCCAGGATTCCTTTCGCCTCGATATATAAATTCGGTTCAAGGGTTTCTTCATAGAAAGTAAAAGTCATGGTTTTTTCTTGGTTAACAAAGATTTCAACAGAAGACGTGTCCATAAATATTTCCAATTCTATCTTATTGCCATTCAGGATTACTGTCCGCTCTGTTAACTGGCTAGGTTCACTTCCTGTGATTGGATGACCAAAATCTTTTCGAGAGAAAGTTAATTGATTGGTTTCTTTGTCAAAGTCAAGTACGAGGCCCCCGAGTTTATTTTTTGCTAAATAAACCTGGAATGCATCGGCCTGGCTTACACCTAACGTTAACTGATAGTAACGATTATTGGTACTGATAGAATGATATTTTCTCACTTCATTTTCAATGACAAGATTTGTTTGTTTTTCAATGATTTTTAGTGATTGATAAACATCTGAAATTGGTTTTTGATACAAGCGATTGTTTTCCACCCACAGCTCTCTGGCAAGTGTCATGGATCCAGCCCACTTATGTCCCAATAAGTCAGTTGGCAAGGTTCTCCCCCACATTTGCATCCAAGCAATCATCACCTGGCGTCCAGCACTGTCTCTGGTTGTTTGTGGTGCATAGAAATCCAAACCAAAATCAATTTCATGGTCATTTTCTACTGCAAAAGAACCGGTTTCCCAATCCATTTGGCCGATGAAAGCTACCGTAGAACTTGTATTATGGAATTCTACTCCTCTAGGGTTGATTTCAATCGGTGACATGATCAAGACATCTTTCCCATTTAAATGGAATAAGTCGGGACATTCCCACATTACCCCTTGATCATGAGTTCCTTCCAATAATACAGAGAAAAATTTCCATTCATATAAATCATCGGATTGATAAAGGAGAATCAGTCCACGGTCATCTTCTGTTTTGGAGGCGATAATTGAATAGTAGCTGTCATCCTTTTTGATTACCTTCGGATCCCGGAAATCATGGATATTCCCATATTCACCCATTCTTTTTTCATCAATCACCGGATTGGCTGCATATTTCTCGAAATTGATTCCATCTTCGGACACGGCAATACATTGTGTTTGATATACAACCCCATTTTCGATGCGATGCCCGGTATACATCAAATACAATTTTCCATCTTTTTCAATGGCACTTCCTGAGAAACAGCCATCCTGATCATATGGTTCATCTGGAGCCAGGGCAGTAGGCAGTTCTTCCCAATGGATTAAATCTTTTGTTTTGGCATGACCCCAATGCATTGGACCCCATTTAGAATCATAAGGATAGAACTGATAAAAGAGATGGTATTCTCCTTGATAATAGATGAAACCATTTGGATCATTCATCCATCCAACCGGCGGAATGAGATGGTACTGGTTTCTGTATGTACCATCCACCCGTTCTCGATTTGCCTCAATAAATTCTCTAGCTTCAGCTAGCGTATAAACCGGTTTTGTTCCTTGTTCCATTTCATTCCCTCTTTCATTGCTGTTTTCTGGACTACTTACTCATTGGTTGCTTGGTTTTGATTGTATGCCTCTTGTTTGATGGTCATCCATTCACTCAATCCCAAACGTTCCAATTCTTCAATATAGCTGTCCCACTCTTCATCAATTTTTCCATTGGTAATCCATTCTGCCCTTTTCCGATTCACAAACGGAAATAGATCGGCATCAATTTGAGCAATTCTGTCTGCGTTCTCCAGAGACAAGAACACACGTGGATAGTTGTTTTCATTATTGACAAATTCTAAATAGTTGTCATGGAAAATATCGAGACGCCATTTTGCATCATCCGGCATAGTTGTAACTGTTCCATAGTATTCATCCAAAATCGCTAACGGGCCACCCGCTTCAGTTTTTTGACGCAATTCTCCAGGCGCTGTTCCCTCTAACGGTAAATGTTTCAACATTTGATTTTCTTCGTCCAATTCGAAGATATTTTGCAACTCTTCATCCCCGTAGGTTCCCCAGTTATTTTGAACGGATTGAATAGGTTCATACATTTGATCGACCCATTTTGCCGTTAGTTCTAAATTCTTATTTGCACTGGTGATTACGAAACGGTCTCTACTAAAGCCAAAGCCGTTGGTACGGGTAACATGCTTGATCCCAGTAGGTCCTTCTAGTACAGGAAGCGGTTGATAGGATTCGTTGTCACCAGAAACATTCATTTTATCCCAGGTGAAGTACAGCCCATATCTTTGTTCCTTTCCTTTGGCAATATAGGCATTCCAATCATGCTCAAATACTTCTGAATCAATTAAGCCTTTGTTATATAATTCGTTGAAGTATTTCGTAGCTTCTTTGTATTCCTCGTTATCCGCAGTAAAATCAATTGTACCATCATCATTTACTACGAGATGGTCATCGTTGTCACCGATTCCAAACGCACCATATAAAAACTTCATATCTTCGTTTCCACCGTCAAAAATAAACGAAATTGGGATTTCATCCGCTTCACCGTTCCCATTGGGATCTTGGGTTTTGAAAGCTTCCAACACGGTCATCAGTTCGTCTGTTGTTTGTGGCATTTCCAAACCTAAGGCATCCAACCATTCTACATTAATCCAAGGAATATCATTAACTGTATGAATCGATTCTTTCCCTTGTCCTAATTCCTCAATCCACGGCAAAGAATAAATGTGCCCGTCCGGTGCCGTAATCATTCCTAAATACTCCGGATTTTCGTCGAGAACTTTTTTGAAATTCGGCATGTGTTTTTCAATCAAATCTTCAATCGGAATAATGACCCCGTCTTTTGCCCAAGACAGCAAGTCATAGTCACTTGCACCTGCATTCCACATCGCATCAGGTAAATCACCGGAAGAAATATCTAGGTTTCGTTTTTCTACATAATCCGATGAATAGTTTTTCCAATCAATATGAACACCTGATTCTTCTTCCAATCGCTGGAAAATCAATTTTTCATTCGGATCAGCAGGTGCTAGCGGCGAACTAGAAGTCGTCATTTTCAGTGTCACGGTTTCTTCCAAAGGTAGGGTGATATCCGTTAATTCATAATCCGGAGAAGATGCACTATTTTTATTTCCCGAACAAGCTGCTAGCAAGGTTATTGCAGTGGTACTTAGAATAAAGGGGGCAATTTTTTTATTTTTCATAATGAGTGATACTCCTTTTTTTATATTTTTAACCTTTTAATGAACCTGCCATAATACCTTTGTCAAAGTACTTCTGGAAGAATGGATACATGATTAAGAGCGGCAAACTCGATACTACAATGGTCGAATATTTAATTAATTCAGCCAACTGTGCCATTTCAGCCATTTCAGTAGCAGCACCTACCATATCTTGTTGTGGCTGATTTTGAATTAAAATTTTCCTTAATACAAGTTGGAGGGGTTGTAAATCTGCATCATTCAAATAAATCATCGCATCAAAGTAGGAATTCCATTGTCCAACAAAAGCATACAGAAACAGCACAAAGATAATTGGTTTAGCAAGCGGTAACATAATTTTCAGAAAAACTTGCATCTCGTTGGCCCCATCCATGATGGCTGCTTCTTCCAGTTCAGTAGGCATTTGCCTAAAATACGTTCTTGCCAGAATAATATTCCAGACATTCACAGCTCCTGGAAGAACAATTGCCCATATCGAGTTGAGCATTCCCAAATTCTTGATCAACAAGTAGGTAGGAACCAACCCTCCCCCGATGAACATGGTGATCATGAGGAAAGTAGTGATGGGTCTTTTCCCTACTAAGTTTTTCTTTGATAATGGGTAAGCAGTTAGAACGGACAACGCAACAGTGAGAATACTAAAAGAAAACGAGTAAACAATCGAATTGATAAACCCTCGTACAATCGCTGGATCTTGCAATACTCTTCGATAACCTTCCAGCGTCCAGTTTGCCGGGTTGAAGCTGAGACCTTGTGATCGTAGCGTGAACGGGTCCATAAAGGAAGCTATCAATACATAGATTAAGGGTCCCAAAGTGACAAGAATAAGCAGCCCGATCACCATACGATTCAACCATAAAATCCGCTTGTCAAATTTTGTTAATGAAATCATTTTATCCTCCTTACAGAACGTTTCCGTCTTCGCTTATTTTATTCGCAATTGCATTTACAATGAACAGTAAAATAATGTTAATGACAGTATTGAATAACCCAACGGCTGTGGAATATCCATAGTCGCCCATTTGTAGACCCACTTTGTAGACATAGGTTGAGATAATCTCAGAGACCGGTAGATTCATAGGTGTCTGCATCAAGAATGCTTTCTCATAACCGACGTTCATTACCCCTCCAACTGATAAGATGAACTGAATCAGCATCATCGGTCGAAGCGTGGGCAGGTCAATATACCAAATACGCTGCAGGATATTTGCACCATCAATGAACGATGCATCGATTAATTCTTGGCTTACATTTGATAGTGCAGCTGTATAGAGGACAGAAGCCCAACCCATTCCCTGCCAGATTCCAGAGGCAATATAGAGCGTACGGAAATAGCTGGGTTGCGTCATAAATCGCACCGTTTGTCCCGTTACGGATTCTATAATAGCGTTTATTGGCCCATTCGCAGCCAAAAAGACAAACAGCATTCCGACGATAATAACCAATGAAATAAAGTTTGGCGCATAGAGAATCAGTTGAAATCTTTTTTTCCATTTCCTATTCATAATTTGGTTCAATGAAATCGCAAGTATGACGGGAGGAAAGAATCCTAAAATTAATCCGTAAATGCTGATTTTTAATGTGTTCTCTAACAGCATCCCGAAATTTGGTGAACCTAAGAATTCTCTGAAGTTGTCTAACCCTATCCAATCACTACCCCAAATCCCTTGCAATGGATTATAATCTTTAAAAGCTAATAAAATTCCATACATGGGGATATACTTAAAAATCAAAGTCAGTAGTAACCCCGGAAGTAACATCAGGTACAAGAGGCGGTGCTTTTTAATATATTCCCATCTTGAAGAACGTCTTTTTACTTTCGTTTCTGATTTATCAAAGGCAGATGTTGCCAATCTTTTTCCCTCCTTTTGAAACGTTTCCAATTTGTTCGAAAAATAAAGTTCCCTTTTTGGAAACGTTTCATTTATAGGGCTATATTACCACCCTATGAAAGGGCTGTCAATTGCTTTTTTTATTTTTGATTTTTCAATTTAAGCCAGACAGAGCCGGTTCATCTAGATAACTCAAAACATACTTCCAGTGGCGTCTGGTAATCCACATTACTATGATGTCATAGGGCATTTGTAGCACTAAGTAAAATAAACTGGAAACAACATCCTGAATCATTCATCTTTTTCCTAAATATTCACTAAAAGCGTATTGTGGCGCTATTATTCTATCTACATCCCTGCACCATTTGGGTGTACAAAAAAACCCCAATCTTCTATGGTCAAAGCGTCTAAACCTAACCAAGGAAAGAGGTCCTCTCAATGGCTAAATTACAGGAAAGATGCGTAAAATTCAACTCAAAATTGCTAGTGAATAATACGGGTGAGAATCCTTTCATGGATTCGAGCTTCTCAAAATTAGCCGGCTATCCTGCTGATTCATCCGCCAACTCACTGAAGGAATACCCAGTTACTTAAGAAAGAAGCCAACGCCTCACAAGCTTCCCCTTCCCGGTTCTGGGATAGAATGTGCCCGCCCAGACTGTGTTCCGGCTTTACCACAAGGAAACATGGAAATTTCATCTAGGAATCAACGAACGGCTTCTATTTTGATAAGACCGACAGTTCCTCCTTTTTGGAGAACCATGACGGCATGATGGTCAGCTTGTTGGATTGGTAAGTCATGCTAATGGCTATTCTTAAAAAATTGAAATGCTTAAACCTTAAAAAAACATTTTTCAAGAAGAATTCAGGCGTATGAATAGTTCAGAGTTCAATTTAAATATTATTTTCGCATTGTTTAATTATTGTTTTAGAGTGATTTCACTTAACAGAATGTCTTTCTACAATTTTGTGCTTTACAATTTTGGATTTTACTTTTTCATCTTTATCAACGACTTTTATTAGTAACGCAAATTGTAAAATTAAGTTAGAGAACTAAAAGAGCCATTCGTGGTACACTCAAACTGTATTTCCGACCAAAGAATCCAACTGTATTATGCTTTGTATTTGAAAAGTGTTTAACAACATCTTCAAACTTCATAGTACTCCTCATTTTCATTGAAAATTCACCAAAAATCATTTCTGAAACTTCAGCTATCTTTTTTGGTTGATTCGATAAAAAATATATTCATATTAGTCACTCTTCCAATTTTTTTAAGATTATCGGTAACATTAACTGATACTATCTATTAAAGAGTCTCAAATTAAAAGGAAAGTACAACTATTGTATCAACAAATTTCTCGTTTTTTTTACACGGATTAGAAAAATAATGCGCTAAAAAGAAAAAACACCTCAGCGAATTTGCTGAGGTGTTTGATAAGTTAAAGTTTAAATTAAGCTTTGTGAACGTTAACTGCTTGAGGTCCACGGTTACCTTGTTCTACTTCAAAAGTAACTGCTTGTCCTTCGTCTAAAGATTTGAATCCTTCAGATTGGATTGCTGAGAAGTGTACGAATACATCGTCAGAACCTTCACATTCGATAAATCCAAAGCCTTTTTCTGCGTTAAACCATTTTACTGTACCGTTATTCATAATGATATTCCTCCGTTGTGCTTTTTGCACGTTTTATTATAATACTTCGTTCAAAAAAAAGAGAGAGAATTAATCACATACATGAATAACATACAATCTTATTTTATTAACAAAATTACTACATTGATAACTATAACACTTATCTCGACATAAGTAAAGGGGGGTAGAACATTACGTTAAACAACTAAGTGAATCAAATGCGTAAATAATCGATTCATGTTAGAATAGAATTAAGACATTTTGGGAGGATGATATAATTATGAACCAAGTATTAGTTGAAATTTGCTTACGTGTTAGAGACATTGAAGCTACTTTAGACTTCTATACAAACCTATTTGATTTTGAGATTGCGAGCCGCAGAGAATTTCCAGAGAATAAATTTGATTTAATCTACTTGAACTCACCTGGTTCTTCTGTTCAAATCGAATTAACGTATAACTATGATGCAGAGCCATACGAAGTTGGAAATGGCTTCAGTCATTTAGGTGTAACCGTTAGTGACTTAGAGAAAATGCATGACATCTGTAAAGCATCTGCCTACGAAACAGGCGAATTAAAAGGCCTTGCAGGTGGCAAACCATCTTACTTCTTCGTAACAGATCCCGATGGTTACCGTATTGAAGTAAAACGCGAGAAATAATAGATAAGAACTCCATCTAAATTAGCTAGTTGATATTTCGGCTGTCTACTTTAGGGGGAGTTCTTATATTTTGTTATTTATCTAAGATAATATTTTACGTATGATTTAAATTGTTCTGTCTCTTTCAGACATTTCCTCCTACGCCTTTAAACTTCTCTACAAATGCTGCAATTTTTTCAAATACACTTTGCTTTTTCGTTAAATACTTAGGATTTAAAGGACTCATTTTTGGTAGAATGCTATTCAATTCTGTTCCATTTTCACTAGCATATTCTTTCTTCAGTGAAGTAAGTATATACCTCTTTGCTGCCTCTTCATTAAGGTCTTCAGCCCGAATTAATTCCTCGGCTTCACGTTTTTGCTCAGCTTGAGCGAAAGAGAAGAACGCCTCAATAATACTAGCCTTATCACGAATCTCATTTAAATCTGTCTGATTAATAAAGTCGACTACTAAGCTTTCTTTAGCACGGTTCCCCACACTGGATCGGATTAATCGACGGACCTCTTCAACAATTGAAGCTTTATCATTTGTTTTCTTGTTCTTTTCAAAAATCAATTCGAGAATATAATCTAGATTGATTTCTTGTGACTTTAATAAGTCTACTTCAAAGACTACATCATCCCAATCAATCGTTGATTGTTCTTTTTCTTTTCCGTCTTTTTCACGGCGAAGCCAGTCCCGAATATCATTATAAGTAGAACGATAGTCTTGAATCAGTCTTTCTTTCGGTATCTCAACCTCTTGCATAACAGCTATATCCTCATCAGTTAAGTAATGAGTAGCTGTAAATGACTCTAAAGCTTCTTGATCGTGTATATCTACCGATTGTAGGGCTTTTAAACTAGCAAACTCATCATAATTTTGTAGAATATTTTCAACACGTAGATACTCTCCAAAAAGTTTCACAAAATCTTTTTTGTCTTTTTCAGTAGTAATGTCATCAATATCCGAAAAGCGCTCCTCTAATTCTTGCACTACATCTAAATAACCACGACGCGCTTCACCGGTAGATATATCAGTAAAGCCCTCCATATATTCTCTGTAACTTTTTTCGAGGACTACGTTTTTAGTGTTTTTATCTCCAAAGAGAGTAATTGCATCAATAGTCGCTTCCTCTAAATCTCTAAAAGTTACAATGTTTCCAAATGTTTTGGTCGAATCATAAATTCGATTCGTTCGTGAGAAAGCTTGCATCAATCCATGGTAACGAAGATTTTTATCCACAAACAATGTATTTAGGGTTGGTGCATCAAAACCGGTTAAAAACATCCCAACAACTATTAACAAATCAACTTCTTTTTTTCTTACTCGATTCGCAAGGTCACGATAATAATTCTGGAATCCTTTACTATCTACATTATAATTCGTTTTAAACATCGTATTGTAATCTTTAATTGCACTTGCTAAAAACTCTTTGGCACTACTTTCCATAGCAGTAGTTTCAAATGTTTCATCAAGAATTTCACCTATGGCACTTTGCTCTTCATTGGCAGCAAATGAAAAAATTGTTGCAATTTTAAGAGGCTTATCGCTATCTTTCTGTAAGGCCATCAATGACTCATAATAAAGCTTGGCTGCAGCAACGCTACTGACAGCAAACATAGCATTGAATCCCTTACCATTAGCGTGCGTACGATGCGTTTTTATGCGGAAGTTATTTTGAATGTACTGAGATATTTCTTTAATTCTTTCTGGATGTAATAAGGCTTCTTTGTTTTCTGCTGCAGTTAGTTTCTTCTCATCTCGTTCCATCTCAATAGACTTGAAACGCGGATGCACATCGTTATAATCCACTTTAAACTTTAGAACTTTTTCATCTCTGATTGCATCGGTAATCACATAAGCATGTAACTCTCTTCCAAATACAGTTGCAGTCGTATCTGAGCCCAAGGCATTCTCAGGAAAAATAGGCGTGCCAGTAAAACCAAATTGATAGTACTTTTTAAATTTTTTGGTTATATTCTTTTGAGCTTCACCAAACTGTGAGCGGTGAGCCTCATCGAAAATGAACACAACGTGTTTGTTATAGATAGGTAGTTCTGCTTCACCTTTGATTAGATTATTCAGCTTCTGTATAGTAGTAACAATGATTTTGTTATCATCTTTTTCTATATTTCGCTTTAGTCCTGCTGTATTTTCTGAACCATTAACACTATCAGGTGAAAAGCGTTGATATTCTTTCATCGTCTGATAATCTAGGTCTTTTCTATCTACTACGAAAAATACCTTATCAATAAATTCTAATTCCGTAGCCAAACGAGCGGCTTTAAAACTCGTCAACGTTTTTCCCGATCCTGTTGTATGCCAAATGAAGCCACCACTTTCGATGGAACTCCATTTTTTGGATTGATACGCACTTTTTATTTTCCACAAGATGCGTTCGGTTGCTGCTATTTGATAAGGGCGCATGACAAGTAACGTGTCACTCGAATCAAAGACTGAATAATTAAATAGTACATTCAACATCGTATTCTTATTAAAGAATGTCGCGGTGAAATCTTTTAAATCCTTTATCAGCGTATTATCTGCTTTCGCCCAGTTCATTGTAAAATCAAAACTATTCTTATCTCGTTTTGTCGTATTCGCAAAGTAACGCGTATCAGTCCCGTTAGAAATTACAAAAATCTGTAAATATTTAAATAGAGAGTTTTCTGAGTTAAAACTCTCTTTACTATAACGATTTACTTGATTAAAGGCCTCTCGAATCGCGATGCCACGTTTTTTTAATTCCACTTGTATTAAAGGAAGTCCATTAACTAGGATCGTCACATCATATCGGTTAGCCTGCGTTCCTTTTAGCTCAAACTGTGAGATTACTTGCACTTTGTTTTTGGCGATATTCTTTTTATCTATAAGATAGATATTCTGAATATGCCCGTCATCGAACACAAAATCGTAAATATAGTCAGTGTGTATTTTACGTGTTTTATCAATGTGATTGTCACTGGGTGTATCTAAAAACTGCTCGCAAAAACGAGTCCACTCCGCTTCAGTAAACTCAACAGTATTAAGATCTTGTAATTGCACACGCACGTTCGCAAGCATCTTTTCGGGAGTCGTTAAACCTGGTAGATACTCATAGCCTTGGTTGACTAAATCTTGGATGAACTCTCGTTCAAGTGCTGATTCGGTTTGGTAGCTTGCTTGTACTTCATTTACCTCTGAGTACTTGGTATATTTTTCCAGTACGATGAAGTTATTCGATTCCGCGATGGGTTTGAAACCTACCATTTCTAAACCTCCTCTTTTGGAAAACTAAGAAGCATATGACGGTAATACTCGTACTGTTTTTGACGTAATTCTAATTCATGCGGTAGACCTTCAGTGATTGAATTTGTTAACATTTCAAATTTATCTAAGATAGAAACTATACGATTTTGCTCAATAAGAGAAGGAATCGGTATTTCAAAATTTTTGACCTTAGCATCAGAAATAGCTGGATATGCTGAACCACTTTGATTCTCTTCTACATAACTCATAAATTTAGATGATGTAATAAAATAATAAATCCATTTTGGTAATACTTCGTTTTTATTTGCTCTTAATATGCAATAACCAGTACTAGCAACTTCCCCAGAAAACTCTTCAGTAATCAAGCAAAGTCGTTGTTGAGTTGGACGAGTGGTCGCAAAAATAACATCATCTTTAATTACTAATTTTTTGGCTCTACTTGGTGCATTTTCAGCAGTTATTTCAATCGTATCAGTTATTATGTTTTTCACACGACAAACTGAGGTAAGATCGATGTACCTATAAGTCTCATTTGTATCTCTCCATCTAATATTAGTAGTAGGAACTGTAACCTCTCCCAACGTCTTCCACTCAACTTCACCTTCTTTAAATGTCAGCAACTTATCGCGGTAATAAGCATATTGCTTTTGACGAGCTGTAAGCTCTGCTGTAAGCTCTGCTGTAAGCTCTGCTGTAAGCTCTGTGAAAGTATCCAAAATACGGACGATTTTTTCTTGAATTTCAAGGGATTTTTCTGTGTTATCTGGGCAAGGAATTGGAATTAAAGTTTCTTTCGCTGAAGACCAATGTCGTTTATAATTAAGTTCTTTTTTATAAAAATTAATAAATGCATAATAAATGTATTTAGCATTAGGATACTTTGATTTTAGGATTTTCAAACCATCAGCGCCTTGAATAAAAGAAAAATCTACATACTTAATATGCTCAGAATGATCTCCAAACACAATATACTCATTAGCACTAACAGGTTTTATATCTTCATCCGTATAACCTGCAATGAACTCCACTCCTTGATCAATTATAGGCATTGTACCTTTTTTACGATAAACTTCTTTTTTAACTTTTGCTGGTGCTGTTATTGTGGTAACCACCTCATTCAACGGTATCCACTTAGTTGCAACCCCATCAAGTAATTCAGCAATATAACTTGACTCCATCATGACTCTATCACCTCAATGATCTCATCAATTTCAACACGAAGCTTATCTATCTTAGACACCGTCTTTTTTATTTCTGCATTCAAATCCTCTATATTAATCACTTCTCTTGTGTCTTTGGCTTCCACATATGAATTGACAGAAAGATTATAGTGATTTTCAACGATTGCATCATATTCAATCGATTTTGCAACCCATTCAACATCTTCTTTACTGTCAAAGAGTCCTATAATCGTTTCAATATGTTCATCCGTAAGTATGTTATTATTTGTTTCCTTTTTATAGAAATCTACTCCACTTGCATCTATAAACTGTGTTTTAGTATCACTTTTATGTTTGGAGAGTACCAATATGTTGACTGCTATTGAAGTACCAAAAAACAAATTAGGTGCTAAAGAAATGATTGTTTCCACAAAGTTATTGTCAATCAAATATTTTCTTATTTTCTGCTCTGCACCTCCACGGTAAAAAATACCAGGGAAACAAACGATAGCGGCTCTCCCTTTGCTTGAAAGATAATTAAGCGCATGAAGTACAAAAGCAAAATCTGCTTTCGATTTTGGCGCTAGTACGCCTGCGGGAGCAAAGCGTTCATCATTAATAAGTGTTGGATCCTCGCTTCCTATCCATTTTACAGAATATGGTGGATTAGACACAATGGCATCAAAAGGCTTCTCATCACCAAAACGAGGATCTAAAAGGGTATTCCCTAATGCAATATGGAACTTATCGTAGTTTATATTGTGTAAAAACATATTCATACGCGCAAGATTGTATGTTGTATGGTTAATCTCTTGCCCATAAAAACCATCTTCAATAATGTGCGCATCAAACTGCTTTTTCGCTTGTAATAGTAAGGACCCTGAACCAGCTGCGGGGTCATAAATCTTATTGATTGTTGATTGCTTGTGGATTGCTAATTGGGCAATTAGTTTAGAAACACTCTGAGGTGTGAAGAATTCTCCACCAGATTTTCCCGCATTAGCGGCGTAATTAGAAATTAAAAATTCATAGGCATCACCAAAAAGATCAATTTGATTTTCCTCGAAATTACCAAAGTCTAGCCCTTCAACTCCCTTTATAACTGAAGCCAAACGACCGTTTTTATCTTTTACCGTATTACCCAATCGATTACTAGTCGTATCAAAATCAGCAAATAAACCCTTGATATCTTTTTCTGATGGATAACCATTTGCTGAGCTTTCGATAGCAGTAAAGATTGCAGCTAAATCTGTATTCAAACTTTCATTTGTATTCGCAGTTTTAGCGACTGTACTGAACATTTGACTAGGGTATATAAAATATCCTTTTGTTTTTATAGCATCTTCTTTAATTTCATCCGTTATAATATCATCACTTAGTTCTGCATAATGAATGCTATCATCACCTGCTTCAATATAAGCAGCAAAATTCTCACTAATAAAACGGTAAAAAAGTGTCCCTAAGACATACTGTTTGAAATCCCATCCATCCACAGAGCCGCGAACATCATTGGCAATTTTCCAGATTTGAGATTGTAATTTAGCGCGTTGTGTAACACTTGACATATATATTCCTCCAACTATTACGTTTATTACTCACAAATTTCATCATTCTTAATACTAATGATTACTGTAGTTTATTAAGGTTATTATACCACAATATACTAGCACCCCTTACGTCCAAAAAATGTTTGATTTAAATTTTATTTTTTATATCTCCTCACATTTATGACTATCTATTAGTAATGAATACTTAATGGTAACAGATTAGGGATACACTCAACAGTAAATAGCAATGTACCCACATCAGCAAAAATCGATGTGGGTACATTGCTATTCAAAATTATTATTTTTTATTATCACTGTTAAATTATAACATCATTTTTGAAAATTAGTTTGACATTGTGTGACTCCCCCCTGCAACAGTGGCTCGATTCCCTTAAAACTATAACTGTTATAAAATTAAGTAGGAGTAATTATCATTAGTGTCAAAACAATATCTACTATCATGTCAATCATATATTTATTGAATTTATTCTGATATTGATTATATGTCTTGAGATGTTTTATTAAAGCCTCTTTATCTCTTTCGTAATTTCTAAATATCAATAGCATTTTTTAATTCTCCTGGTAATATGGTATTTCGATTGTACCATCTAATAATTTTTGAATTATTTCATTATTCAGCATTGCTGCAAATATTTTTACAGATTTTTCGTCTACATAAATTGTATTTTCAGTAATATTAATTCGCGGAAGTTCTTTTACAGTAAATAAATTATCTGTTTGTGGGTTGAGTATATATTCTCTTAACTTTTCAACCACATCACTTAGTCTTTGCAAATCAATTTTTTGAACCGTTTTAGTAGACCTACCAGAGAATGTAGCATATGTTTTTTTCAAGTGGATGTCCTTACTAGTTATAATTTCACTCACAACTTCCTCTGTCTTATCATTTCCATCGGTATCTTTAAAGAAAACATCCGCATTTGATCTTGTTAATTTAAATTTCCGATCCTTATCTGCACTTACAAATCGACGGATTTTCTTTTCTGCATAATCTTCAATTAATTTTTCAACACTAAATAGTTTATCCAATTCCATAGCATTGTATACTTTTAATGTAATATTATTATTATGTTCTTTTTCAACACTACATATAAAATCTCTTTGAGGTAATACAAATATACTTTTCCCTTGTAGCACCCCTATCTCATTTACACCCGATTCATTATCTAGTTTTTTCATTTTTCCAAATAAAATTGTTCTATCTTCCATTAACATATTATTTTTAAACGCTTTTATATAAATGCAGCTTTTCTTTTCATGTTCATAAATTTCTTTCAATTTATATATAATCACGTTAGGTTGAAATGGATATTTATCTTGAAATAGATCGTCTAAAGAGCCTAGCCAACTATCAGTATCATCTGCTTCCTCAATAGCCTCAAAAAATTCTTTTAAGAAGTATAAATAACTATTCTCACTAAGTTCTTCTATTTTAAATCTTGTCGATGTTGAAAAAATATTCTCACTCATTGAATCAAATAGAGGTAACCTATTCTGACTAGGTTGTTCAATTTTAATTGAAAGCTTTTCTAATTCCTTATTCTCAATATGCAACTTCTTAATCGAGTTATTTCTATTAGTGTTATATTCCGCTAAATAAATACCTAATATATCAATTCTCAAGAGTCTTCTCCTCCAATATAATTCCTATCTCACTATTTCTGTTCAGCTTCCCGAAATATACAAAGTCCTGATTGCCATTTATAATATCTGAAACTCTATCAGATTTTGTAAAAAGATAGACTTCTCTATTCTGTTTGTTATCTATAGCATTTATAACTGAGTACCTAATTAGTTGTAAACTTAAATTGGGAAAATATTCACTAGAATTCTCATAATAAAAGAAAATTAAAATTTGTAAAATTACCATAGATACATAGCCAGTAATAGGCATATCTTGAATCGATATAGTCGTTAGTATAGGTACTAGTACACTCAACAGAAACTCTCTCATTCCAACATTATAGTTTCTAGTAATATATGCAGACCTATGCGTCCTACTTTTAGAATTTTTTAAAACATTTTCAAATGCATTTTTTATATAAAGTAGACTAAAAAAAGAAAGTACTAATGAAATAAATGTCAAAATAAATATGATTTTCATAGTACTAATCTCCCAAGTGATCGGCAGCAATCTTCCACTTAATTCAAAATGTTGAACAACTAGTATAATTAATAAAAATGAATATGAAGGTAAAAAAGAAGATACAAAATATGCAACCCTAAAACTTTTCGATGAATACCTAAACATTTAATTCATCTCCTTCAATTTTTTAATCCTAAATTGGACTTATAACTATCTACTACTTTACTTATGATACGGTTCATTCTTCATAATCCGAAACGCACGATACACCTGCTCTACCAACACCAACCGCATCAACTGATGTGGGAATGTTAATTTTCCAAATGAAATCTCTTGGTTGGCTCTCTTGAGTACAGCCTTGCTTAATCCGAGTGAACCACCGATAATAAAGGTGAGGTCACTTTTACCAGTAATGCCGAGTTGTTCGATGGTTTTGGCAAAATCGACGGAATCGTATTGTTTGCCGTTAATGGCAAGCGCGAAGACATAGCTTTGATCGCTTACTTTAGCTAGTATGCGTTCGCCTTCTTTGTCTTTGACCATTTCCATTTCTTTATCGCTGAGGTTCTCTGGTGCTTTTTCGTCGTTTACTTCGATGATTTGCATTTTGCAATAGCTACCGAGACGTTTGGTGTATTCGGCAATGCCTTGCTTCAAATATTTTTCCTTTAATTTTCCAACTGTTATAATCTTTATATTCATGTGCCTTGCCCCTTTTATATTTTCATCTTCATGTTAGTGAAAAACAAAGATAAGTGCAATCTATTTTTTGAAAGGATTGGTTTTGTGCGCGACTGGATCTCTCGCTGGGGTATTTCTCAGAAGATTGTGGCGAGTTTTATTATATTGATTATGATTGGAACCTTTCTATTATCACTGCCAATCAGTCAACATCTGGGTTCTCAAGCAACTTATTTTGATCATTTCTTCCACGCTGCTTCTTTAGTAACGGTAACGGGACTTGTGGATACGCCTATTGCTCATACCTATTCATTTTTTGGGCAAGTGATTTGTTTAATTTTAATGCAAATTGGTGGGTTAGGAATCATGACCATCGTAGCCAGTGTGGTCACTGCTTTTGGTCGGAAGATGTCATTGAGTGAGCGACTGGCGGTTCAAGAAGGGTTGAATCGTGAGGATGCAACGGACTTTCGTTCATTTCTGATTACCATTTTAAAATATGTATTTGTAATTGAGGCAGTAGGTTTTTTTATTTTATCATTCCGATTTGTAGCTGATTTTGGATGGGTTGAAGGCTTATTTATGGCCTTATTCTTATCTATTTCTGGCTTTACGAATGCAGGTTTTGATACGTTAGGAAGCAATTCTCTCGTTTCTTATGTTCATGACCCCTTAGTTAACCTTGTTATTTCGATTTTAATTATTCTAGGTGGAATTGGCTTTCACGTCTGGTTCGATTTTGCTTTGGTATCGCGTAATTGGTTTAAGCGTAAGGGGAAAAGAGAATACGTTACTTCTACCGTAAATTATCGCTCCACAGTCGCTTGGCTATTATGGTGAGCCTTATCTTAACAGTAGTGGGAACGCTGATGTTTTTAGTTGTGGAATATCAAAACCTATATACCATTGGTAATTTTTCCTTTGGTGAAAAGTTATTGGCTAGTTTTTTCCAAACGGTTACTATGCGGACGGCTGGTTTAACAACAGTTGATTTTACACAAGTCTATCCGTTTACGCTATTCTGGTTTGTCATTTCTATGTTTATCGGGGGATCACCGGGTAGTACGGCCGGTGGTGTGAAAACAACGACCATCGCTATGATTGTCATTTTGGTTTACAACGTCTTCCATGGTCAGAAAAATGTGAACATTTGGAACCATACAATTCCTGAAACGACTGTTCGAAATGCCTTTGTTATCTTTTCAGTTTTCTTTTCGGCCTTCCTTTTAGGAACGGGCGTATTGTCACTATTGAACCCAGATGTGGACTTTATTATTTTGATGTTTGAAGCTGTATCGGCGATTACAACGGTTGGGATTAGCGCCCATCTGACGCCGACATTAGGGATTGCTAGTAAAATAACCCTGATTATCTTAATGTTTGCTGGACGGATTGGACCGATTACCATGGCAGAAAGTTTGGTACGTAAGGATAAAGAAACGAAAAACATTACCTACGCTTCTGGAAAAATAATTATTGGATAGGATGGAGTAATATAATGAGAAGAACCATTGGAATATTAGGATTAGGAATTTTCGGGAGAAGTATTGCCCGGACATTAGCAGAGTTTGATTATGACGT
Source organism: Jeotgalibaca sp. PTS2502 (assembly GCF_001975685.1). Lineage (NCBI taxonomy): Bacteria > Bacillati > Bacillota > Bacilli > Lactobacillales > Carnobacteriaceae > Jeotgalibaca > Jeotgalibaca sp. PTS2502. Next base: position 1,961,167 of record NZ_CP019433.1, on the reverse strand, counting down.
GATTGCAGTTGATAAAAGTGAAGAAAACATTAATGATTTAGAACCCCTTATTACAAAAGGCGTGATTGGTGACATTACTGACCTTGATTTACTGGAAACCATCGGCATTGGAGACTGCGATGCAGTTGTGATCTCTACCGGTACGGTTTTAGAATCCAGTGTTTTGGCTGTTATGCATTGTAAAAAGTTAGGTGTTCCTAAAATTATTGCTAAAGCAAAAAATAATATGTATCGCGATGTTCTTCAAGAAATTGGCGCAAACGAAGTGATTTTGCCTGAACGTGAATCAGGAGTCCGTCTCGCAAAAAAATTGATGCGAAACAAAATTGAAGATATTATGGAGCTAGACGACCACACTTCCATTGTAGAATTTTCACCTCCTAAAAGCTGGGTTGGGAAGACGATTCAAGAACTGGATTTACGTAAAAGATATGACATCAACTTGATTGGCATGCGAGAATCAAAAAATGCGCCACTAAACGTTAGTGTGTTAGCAGATACACTTGTTCGAGAAGATTTAATATTTTTAGGAATTTCTGAGTCTGATATATTTGAGCGTCATGACTATTTGAAAGAACCTTATGAATAGAAAATAAGAGAAATTTAAAGAAGTTATTTCTTACACAATCTATGGAAGGTGATCTCGATAACTATTTAGGTCATCTTTTTTTCCATTTTTTACCTTGAAGATTGATAATAACAACTGACTATATTATTTCTTATAAATTGAAAGAGGAATGAACAATATGAAAGAGCGGATTTATAAGTGGACAACTTCAAAAAAAATAGTAGCTAGTTTTTTGTTTTTAATTCTAGTTGGCTCTATTCTACTATCCATGGAGCAACTTCTTTAAACAATTATGATCATGATGTTTGCAGGCAGAGTTGGACCGATTACATTAGTTGATAGTCTGTTAAGAAAAGATGAATTCACAAAACCATTACTTATGCAAAAGGAAAAATCATCATTGGTTGATGTAATGAAAGAATAGTACGAATGAATACTACCTAAGAAAAGCGGACAAGTCCGCCTTGACCTATGAAAAAATAGGAAATTTGACCCTGAATTGTCAGGAGACTTCACGCTTCAGCGGGTTAGTCGAATGATATGCGTTAGCGAGCAGCGAAGCGCGCAATGGGGCAAATTTATCTTTTTTTCACTAGGTCAGGACTTGGAAGCTAGACATTGATGGCTGAACTTATAATCCCCTAGTCTATGAAGAAAGGGGGCCGGGAAAAAATTCCCGGCCCTCTAGTATTAACGAATAATAGTGGTCTAAACGTGCTCAAAAAGGCAGATCCGACACCCACTTAACGAATCATGCGCGGATGGTCTTCGTCCATCCTGTGCTTATTCCTTCCAGTGATTCGGATCTAAACGCCTTTTTTCCCACTCTATTTTTTCTTATAATTGAATTTTTGCTTCTTTTGCAAGTGCCAAGCAACCGATTGTCCCAGCATTGTCTTCTAATTCCGGTGTAACAATGTAGTTTGTTAAATCAGGCGTTTTTACATAACTTTGCATTAAATCTTCGAATGCTTGATGAACTTTTTTAAGCATGTGGCGCTGTTTCATTACGCCACCGCCAAAAATTATGACATCCGGGGAGAGCATGAGTGTTGTGTTATAAGCACATTGCGCTATATAATAAGCCAGCATGTCCCATAGTTCATCATCTGGAGAGATATCTTGCCCTTTTTTACCGGTTCTTTTCTCAATTGCGGGGCCCGCAGTCATTCCTTCCAAACAATTACCATGGAATGGACAATTTCCTGTAAAAGAATCATTTTTGTGAGGTACTACCATCATATGTCCCATTTCCGGGTGGCTAAATCCTTCAACGAAACGCCCTTCTTGTATAGCTCCTCCGCCCACTCCGGTTCCAATCGTATAATAAACGACACTCGACAACCCTTTTCCCTTACCAAATACGTATTCTCCGTAAGCTGCAGCATTAACATCGGTTGTCCAAGCGATTGGCAGAGAAAAATGTTTTTTCATTGTGCCGACGAAATCAAAATTTTGCCACAGTAATTTAGGAGTAGATGTAATAAACCCATATGTTGGAGAATTTCGATGAATATCAACGGGGCCGAAAGACCCAATCCCAATCCCTTCCAGCTTATCTTGATAGCCTTTAAAAAATTGAATAACCAACTCCATCGTTTCCTCTGGTGTTGTTGTAGGAAAGCTCACTCGGTCGATAATTTCTAAACTTTCATCAGCAACTGCGCAAACAAATTTTGTGCCACCTGCCTCTATTGATCCGTACATAATACACTCACTCCTCATTATATTTTTTACTTTCTTTATACTCTGTGGGGGTCATTCCCATCTCTGATTTAAAAACTTTTGCGAAATAATTGCCGTTGGAAAACCCAACCGCATGAGCGACATGATCAATCGTTTTATAATCCCATAATCGCTCTAATGATTTTAGAATTCTTATTTTTCTCAAGTAAGCCATCGGTGTGTATTGAAAAGCTTCTTCAAAAGATCGGATAATCTGAAACTTAGACATGTGGAAGTGGTTTTCCATTAAATCTAAACCGATGTCTTGCTGGTAGTTTTCTTCAATAAATGACCGAAGCACTTGAACTTCAGGATCCATTTTCTCTTTTTGTTGGGCAACTTCTTCTTTTATTTGTAAAAATAAATCAAAAGAGAGTTTCGCATTCTCATATAAAGACACTTCTTCATTTTCTAAAAGGAGAATCAATTCAATTAATTTCTTTGAAAAACTTTCACTGCTTGAAGGGCAGGCTTGGTTAGGTAGTGCCAGCCATTGCTTTGTGATCGGCGAAAACTCTATATAAATAAATTTCCAATCTTCTCCAAAATAAGTAAATCTTCCGGGAATATCTGCCAAGAAAAAACTTCCAGCTTTTTGAACGTATTCTTTTCCGCCACTTTCAAAAATCCCCTTCCCGCTTAAGGTATACTGCATAACTACTAATTGATCTTTTCTTCTCATGCCGTCCCATATATAATCCGCATGTCCTGTCCCTACACCCAGACCTTGGATATAAGGTAGATTCTGATGATCCATATAATGAAAGCGGCGAATGAATGGATGCAATTTATTACCCGCTCTTACAATTTTTTCTTCTTGTTTCATTTCATCAGACTCCTTATGCTTGTTGTAACAAATAAGAAAGAAGGAATAATATGCCGATAACATTTGATTCTCAACAGAATATCTTTCATCTTAAAAATGATTACATAAGCTATATCATCGGGATTGAAAAAGGTAAATATATTACCCACCGTTATTTTGGAAAAAGTCTTACTAGCTACCATGGCAGCAATGAGCTGCAATTCATTGATCGTGGATTTGCCACAAATCCGATTCCTGACGAACGTACCTTTTCATTAAATGCCCTGCCTTTAGAAACGAGTACACAGGGAAATGGCGATCACCGTATACCAAATTATCAAATCCGTAACCAACAGGGTTTCACTATTACGGACTTCACCTATAAAGAACATCGAATTTACGAAGGGAAACGCGAATTAGAAGGACTCCCATATTTGCGAAAAGACAACACCACTTCGTTAGAAATCGTTCTAGAAGACGAAAGACAAACTATTCAAATGATCCTGACCTATAATCTCTATGAAAATGATGCGGTTCTCACTCGAAACGCGCGCTTTATCAACTCAGGTAATCAAGCAATCTTTTTAGAAAACGCGGGATCGCTTTTGGTTGATTTCCCTCGTTGGGACTTGGATATGGTTACTTTGAATGGCTCCCATACAAACGAGGCCAATCTGCATCGTCAATCTTTGCATCCCGGAATCCAAAAAATCGAAAGCAGTCGCGGCACCAGTAGTCCGCAACATCAGCCGTTTCTTGCTTTAGCAAATCGAGAGACAACAGAATTCTCAGGAGAAGTTTTTGCTTTTCATTTTGTTTACAGCGGGAACTTCGTTGCCCAAGTAGAAGTGGAACAGTATGGCTCCAGCCGGGTACAGATCGGTATTCAACCGGATACTTTCGAGTGGAAGCTTGATAGTGGACAAAATTTTCAGACGCCCGAAGTTGTGATCAATTACAGTGATCAGGGATTCAATCAAATGTCTCAAAACTTCCATAAAATCTATCAAAAAAATCTCATTCCTCATTCCTTTACAGATAAAGCTCGCCCCGTTCTTTTAAATACATGGGAAGCAAATTACTTTGACTTATCTGAAGAATCTCTTGTACAAGAAGCTGAGTTGGCAAGCAAACTAGGTATCGAGCTGTTTGTGCTTGACGACGGCTGGTTTGGTGAACGGAATGATGACACTTCCTCTTTAGGTGACTGGCAAGTAAATCCTGCAAAATTACCCAATGGAATTGTTCATCTCGCTGAAAAGATTCATCAACTCAATATGCAATTTGGACTATGGTTCGAACCCGAAATGGTCTCAAAGAACAGTGATTTATTTCGCAATCATCCTGACTGGGCTCTACAAGTTCCGGGCTACCACCTTACAGAAGGACGCCAGCAATTGGTTTTAGACTTAAGCCGCGTAGAAGTGCAAAATTATTTGATTGATGTTCTTAGTGGCTATTTAGCCACCGGTAAGATTGATTACGTGAAATGGGACATGAACCGACACCTAACCGAAGTTGGCAATCAAACATTGCCTTCTGACCAACAAAAAGAGCTTTATCACCGCTATGTCCTCGGTCTTTATCGAATTTTAAAAACCGTGACCGAACGTTATCCTTATGTGCTTTTCGAAAATTGTTCAAGTGGCGGCGGACGTTTCGATCCAGGCATGATGGCTTATATGCCACAAACTTGGACAAGTGACAACTCTGATGCACTTTGTCGATCTGTTATTCAATACGGTTATAGCTATCTCTATCCGCCTGTTATGATGGGTGCTCATGTTTCAGACATTCCCAACCATCAAGTAGGACGCAATACTCCACTTGACACTCGTGGTTGGATTGCAATGAGCGGAAATTTCGGATTTGAATTGGACATAACAAAACAAACTACAGAAAATCTCCAAAAAATTACAGAACAAATTTCCTGGTATAAAGAACATCGCGAACTTATTCAATTTGGTGATTTTTATCGTATTCAAGCACCATCCGAAACGGGTGCAACGGCTTGGCTATTCAAAAACCAAGAGGAAGCCTTATTGGTTTATTCCAATGGTCTCGCTCGGCCAGCCGTTCCCGTTCAGTATCTTCAGACTAAATTTTTAGATGAAAATGCTATTTACCAAGATTCTACCACAAAGAAATACTATAGTGGATCGGAATTAAACCATGCGGGTATTCTCGTTCCCCGTATTAAAGGCGATTTCGAAGTGATTGCTTACCATTGGAAAAAAACTGAAATTTCGAATAAATAAGTAAACTGAAGGACTGGGAAATAACTCCAGTCCCTTTTTTATATACGAATAATTGTTGCGCAAACGTGCTCAAAAAGGCAGCCCCGACATGCGTTTCCCGAATAATACTCGGATGGTCTACGACCACCCTGCGTTTTTTCGGTCCAACGATTCGGGGCTAAACGCCTTTTTTCCCACTCTCCAGCTTTTTTTATTTTATTTTTATTGCAAAAGCTTCGTATGGAGCCAGGCTACTAGAGAGTTCTTCCGAATAATTTGTGATTAACCATTTTTTTACGCTAGGAACGAAATCTAACTGATATCTTTGATCGCTAGGACTAAAATTAACCATAACCAGCAATTTTTCGCCAGCCAATTCGCGCAAATAAGCTAATACATTGGTATTTCCAGTCTCTACCTTTGTGTAATCACCATCGACTATAACTGGTTCAGTTTTCCGTAAATCGATTAACTTTTTGTAAGTATACAGCAAAGAATTGCTATCTTCCAAAGCAGCTTCCACATTAATAGTCTCTGTGTTTCCTGTAGGAAGCCAGGGAGTTCCTTTCGTAAAGCCACCTTTAACGCCATTATTCCACTGCATCGGATGCCGTGCATTATCTCTTCCTTTTGCGTTTATCGACTTCATGATTTCTTTTTCAGAATAGCCCTGTTGAATTCTTTCTTTATACATACGTATGCTTTCGATATCGTCCACTTCAGCAATACTGGATACGGGATAATTGATCATCCCAATCTCTTCTCCTTGGTAAATATAGGGAGTGCCTTGCATAAAATGAAGATAGATCGCCAGCATCTTGCCACTCAGTTCACGATAACTTCCATCATGTCCCCAACGAGAAATAATCCTTGGCAAATCATGGTTGTTCCAAAACAATGAATTCCATCCTTTTCCAGATAGTTCCGTTTGCCATTTTGAAAAAACATCATGCAGTTCTTGAGGTTCGAGCGCCTTCAAATCCCATTTTCTTTTTCCCGTTTGCTTATCTAAGTTAATGTGTTCAAATTGAAAAACCATCGACAATTCTTGACGGTTCTCATCTGAATAGAGTTGCGCAATTTCAGGAGTCGCTCCCCATGTTTCGCCTACCGTCACGACATCATATTGTCCAAATGTTTTTTGATTCATTTCGCGAAGCAATTCATGAAGCTTCGGTCCATTTTTAGTAATTTCTTGGTCTGGTATTTTACCAATCAAATCAATCACATCCAGACGGAATCCACCAATCCCTTTTTCTAGCCAAAAATTCATCATATCCCAAATGGCTTCTCGCATTTTCTCATTTTCCCAATTTAAGTCGGGTTGCTTTTTAGAATGGAGATGCAAGTAATACTCGCCTAATTCTGGAACATAGGTCCAAGCTGAACCACCAAAGTTAGAAATCAATCCATTCGGTGGTCCTCCATTCTGGTCTTTTCTCCAGACATAAAAATCATGATAAGGATTGTCTGGACCTTTTAAAGATTCTTGAAACCAGCGATGTTCATCGGATGTATGATTCACTACTAAATCCATAATAATACGAATGTTCCGTTTTTTTGCTTGTAAAATCAGCTCATCCATATCTTCCATGGTTCCGTACTGTTCACCAATTTGTTCGTAATTACTGATATCATAGCCATTATCATCATTAGGGGACTCATATACTGGACTCAGCCATAGAGCGTCTACCCCTAAAAAGGCCAGATAATCTAACCGTTGAACTATTCCCTTTATATCTCCGATCCCATCATCGTTCGTATCTTGGAAACTACGCGGATAAATTTGATAGATAACCGCTTTTTTCCACCAATTAGTTTGCATCCATCTTGCTCACTTTCAAAATGTCTTCTCCAGTTTGAACGCTTGTTTTTTCAAGTAATTCGATTTGTTCGAATGAATCTGAGTTTGTAACAACCATGATTACTGTATCATCATAACCTTCATCTAAGATTCCTTCACGATTAATGATTGCTAACACATCTCCTTTTCTTACTTGCTCTCCTTGCTTTCTAGAAGTCTCGAAGTGTTTTCCATTCAAGTTAACCGTATCGATTCCAATATGGATAAGTACTTCAGCACCGCTTGCTGTCTGCAAACCGTATGCGTGTTTTGAAGCATTTACCACAGTAAGCAATCCATCAGCAGGAGCATATATTGTATTCTCATTTGGTTTGACTGCGATTCCTTTTCCCATCATTCCAGAAGAAAATACAGGATCATTCACATTTTCCAAAGCAACAACTTCACCACTTACTGCTGTTCCAATTACTTCTTCTTTTACCGATGCATGGACAGTTTCTGACACTGCAACTACAGAAGAATTGCTTTCTACACCTTCTGCAAGCGGCTCGCCCATTTTATTTTTTCCATAGACATATGTCATTCCAAAAGACAACACCAAACTTACAACTACACCGATCATGAAATAAGGAATAGATGCTGGTGCAATAGAGATAAAGCCAATTACGCTAGCTGGTCCCATTGCAACCGATAGGACGTGGAAGAAACCAATTACCGCACAAGCAATACCAGAAGCAATCATCCCAATAATGAAAGGAAATTTAAGTTTCAGATTTACCCCAAAAATAGCTGGTTCAGTGATTCCCAGTAATGCTGAAGCACTGGCAGAAGAAGCTAAACTCTTTTGCTTTTTATCTTTCGTCAAGAAGAAGACTGCAAGCGCTGCTCCCCCTTGCGCAATGTTTGCCATAGATGCAACTGGGAAAATGAAAGAACCTCCTGTACTGGCAACATCAGCTAGTAATGTTGTTTCAATAGCTGGGAAACTTTGGTGTAGACCAGTAATAACCACTGGTGAGTAAATCAGGCCGAAAACGCCTAAACCAATTGCTCCTGTTGTATCATACAGCCAAACCAATCCATTGGTCATTCCATCAGAAACCATGCGCATAATGGGTCCCACTACAATAAATGTTAAAAATCCGGTAATAATGATTGCTAACATAGGGGTAAAAGTAAAGTCAAAGGCTTTATGTATTCTCTTATGGAAGAATTTTTCAAGATTTGCCAATATCCACGAAACAGCTAACACAGGCAAAACAGAACCTTGATAGCCTGCTTGTGCAACATTTAGACCAAACACATCCCAATAAGGCATACTGCCGTCCGCAATTGCATTCGCAACTCCGTAACCGTTCACAAGATCTGGCATTACCATTACCATACCCATTGCAGCTCCCAGATATGGATTCCCTCCAAAGCGTCTGGTTGCAGAAAAACCAACTAAAATAGGGAGAAACGCAAATGGCGCAGAAGCTAACAAGTTAATAATACTCGCTAAATCAGTAATGCTTGGAAACATCTCTACTACTGATTGAGGTCCAAACAGATTAGGGGATGTTAAAACATTATTGATAGCCATCAATAAACCACCAGCAACTAATGCTGGAACAATTGGCACAAAAATATCAGACAGAACTTTAATCATTGCCATTACTGGATTTAATTTTTTTCCGTCAGCTGCTACAGCTTTTAAATCTTCTGTTGAAGCCTCTTTCACTCCAGCAAGTTTTACAAGCTCATCGTAGACATTATTCACATCTCCAGGACCAATAATAATTTGATATTGATTATTAGCTAAAAAAGTCCCTTTCACATCATCATTGTTATCCAATGACGTTTGATTGATATTGTCATTGTCTTTTAAAACTAAACGTAACCTTGTAGCGCAATGAGCAGCTGCCTGGATATTGTCCTTCCCTAATGCAGCCAATATTTCCTCTGCGACTTTTTTGTGATTCATAAATTTTTCCTCCTTAAGTTGAAATCGCTTTTTTCATCAATAGTATTACATGCTAAAACAATAATGTCAAACGCTTATCAAAATATTTTTAGAATAAAAATAAATTAACTACTAACGCTGATATTATAACTTTTGTATTGTTATACGTTTGACAATTTGATTTGAAAAATGTATGATGTGGGCAAGAATACGCTTACGAAAAGGAGTAATTTTATGACTCTTATTAAAAATTGGACAACAGAGTTACGCTATCAACATTACGACAAATGGCCCGAGGATTATATAAAACAACTAAAGAAGCAAGTATCTCAATCGAAATGGCGCTTAAATTATCACGTTCAACCAGAAACTGGATTATTAAACGATCCAAATGGCTTTTCCTTTTTTAATGGAAAATGGCATCTATTTTACCAATCCTATCCAATGGGAGCTGTCCATGGACTGAAATCATGGTTTCATCTTACTTCCACTAATTTAATCGATTGGCAAAAAGAAGGAGCGGACTTGCTCCCTGATAGTCCATACGACAGTCATGGTGTCTATTCAGGTTCTGCGTTTCCACTAGACGATCGACTTTTTTTAGCTTATACAGGCAATGTTCGAGACAAGGATTGGAATCGATTCTCTTATCAAATGGGAGCATGGATGGATCAAAACAATCAAATCGAAAAAGTACAGCTACCATTAATAGAACAGCCTCCAAAAGGATATACACAACATTTTCGTGATCCACAAATTTTTGTTTATCAAAATAAATATTTTATGGTAATCGGTGCTCAAAACGAAGCACTGGAAGGAAAAGTTTTGACATATATGAGTACAGATTTACAAAATTGGGAATTACAAGGAGAACTGGATTTCTCTGAGCATCAAATGGGCTTTATGGTTGAATGTCCGAATCTAGTATTCGTTGATGGAAAAGCTTTGCTCCTTTTCTGTCCTCAGGGCTTGGAAAAAGAAATTTTACCGTATCAAAATATCTATCCGAATACGTACGTAGTCGCTAACGAGTTCGATTCAGAGAATAACCGTTTAACCAATCCTAGCAGTTTAAAAAATCTGGATGAAGGGTTTGATGTCTATGCAACTCAAGCCTTTAACGCTCCGGACGGACGGGCTCTAGCAGTTAGCTGGATTGGATTACCGGAGATTACTTATCCAACTGATCGTGAAGGCTGGGCTCATTGTTTAAGTCTCACAAAAGAGTTAGCCATTAAGGACGGTATGCTTTTTCAAAATCCTGTTGCTGAAGCGAAAGATTTGCGAGTAAAAGAATACAAGCTGCACGGACAGCTTCATGCTGAACCACAAGCAATCAGCACTTCAATAGAAAATCAATATGAACTGAATATAGAGTTCGAACAAGGTGCAAAAGGAAAACTGACACTGTTAGCAGACCAAAAAGAAAATACAGGATTAGAACTTTCTTTTGATACCGAGCGTGGTACAATGATAATCAACCGAGAAAATGTTGGAATCAGTTTTGGTGAAGAGTATGGTAATCAACGAGAATTCTCCATTCCACAAGGGCCGCTTTCATTGCGAGTATTTGTTGACTCGTCGGTCGTTGAAATTTTTATAAATGATGGAGAAAAAACCGCTACTGCTCGTGTGTTTCCTAAAGAATCAAAAAATGATATTTTGCTATCTGGCAGCCAAAGTTCATTTTCCGGTAAATTATGGACCTTGCGTTCAACGAAATGAGAGACAGAAATCAATGACAATCAAGTTAACAGACGTGGCAAAAAAAGCTGGTGTCTCTCCAACTACCGTCTCACGTGTGATTAATAATTACGGTTCACTCAGCCAAAAAACGATTGATAAAGTCCAAGCCGCTATGAAAGAATTAAATTATCAACCGAATTCCTTGGCACGCTCTTTGCAAGGAAAGAATACTCAATTAATCGGTTTAATTTTTCCTACTGTTGCCAATCCATTTTATGGAGAGTTAGTTGAAAAAATTGAAACCAAACTTTTTGAATTAGGTTATAAAACGATTCTATGCGACAGTGCAAATAATAAAGAAAAAGAACGAAGCTACATTAACATGCTTTCTGCTAACAAAGTAGATGGAATCATTGCTGGTGCTCATAATTTAGGCATTACAGAATATGAAAATATTGGACTGCCGATTGTTTCTTTTGACCGTTATCTTGCAGACGGAATTCCAATTATAGGTAGTGATAATTTTCGCGGAGGCTATTTAGCTACAGAGAACCTTTATCTCCATGGCGCTCGTAAAATAGCGATTTTGACAGGTAGTCAAGAGTCAGACTCTCCTACCAACCAGCGATTAAATGGATATTTATCATTTTTAGAAGAAAAAAATATCGATTCCCATATTTTTCAGTTCCATACAAAAGCGCGATCAACAATCCTGAAAAATCTTGAAATCAAACGTATTCTAGAGACAGAAGATATTGACAGTATCTTCTGTACAGATGACCTTACTGCTATCCTTGTCTATAATCTCTGCCAAGAATTGGATATCAATGTTCCTGAAGAAATGAAAATTATTGGCTATGATGGCACGAAGTTTATTCAGAATTACTTTCCATACTTATCAACAATCGCTCAACCGATAAGTGATTTCGCTGATTTACTAGTGGACCTGTTACTTCAACGAATCCAATCGCCTGATAAACCTTTAGCGAACAATTACGAGCTAGCTGTTAAATTAATCCAAGGAAAAACTTCTTAAAAATCTTGAGTTCAATTCAATTGTGAATTGAACTCTTTTTTTGCGAAAAAAGATTCTCTGTCAAATAAAGTTAGTGTGCTTAAAAGTATTGGCTTTACAATTTTTGATACGAATGGATTTGCTTGCTTTGTTAAGAGCCCGGAGAAGACCATCTGAATAGCTCGATTTGTCCCAACTTTGTTTTTTATCAGATAAAGATACCGATTAAAGTGGACACTTTCCTTGATAAAAATAACTTATCAGCTAAAGTCTTCTTTTTTACAACCCTCTTTCCTTGATAAATAATTCCTATCTTCCTAGTTGGGTTATGAACAGCATTTCAAATATATTTTCAGCCTTGATTTTAATGTTTACATTTAAGTAATTCACATTTTCCATGAGTCTACAACAAGCACTCTTTGAAAGATACGTTTTTTGGAATTATCTCTTTATTTTTTCTCTCTATTTCGTTTTTCTTTCTTAATTTTAGAAGTTATCCCACTTATTGACAGTCAAACCACAGCTTATCCACAAAAGTTATCCACATGTACACATGTTCGCTCCCATATTTAGTGCTTTTTGAATTGTTAAGACTAAATGTAGGTTTTGTAAAAAAATTGTTAACTGGACAATTCGCCTACTTATCAACACAACAGATTCACAATTAAAACACTTATTTAGATGATTTTGTAGGCTTTTTTTCACAATCTCATTAAAGTTATCCCCATAAACTGTGGATAAGTGTGGATAAGTCTCTATCTAAAAAAGGACGGTTTAACACCTTTCTTCTGACTTATCGACAAGAGATTTATTTTTCCCCAGTTCTTATCCACAATTTTTGACTTTCATCTTTATTTCCAAAAAAAGAGCGCCGAGATAAGCTCGACGCTTTGGTTGATCTTCATTAAATCACTATTTCTTGAACTTGGCCTGTTTCATCTTTTTGATAATATTGGGCTTGTGCCTGCCACAAGTCATAATATTTCCCTTCGGATTGGCGAACAAGCTCTTGATGGGAACCTAATTGAACCAATCTACCTTCGTCAAAAACAGCAATGCTATCACAGAAACGACAACTGGATAATCGGTGAGAAATATAAATAGTTGTTCGACTGCCCGTTACATCCGCAAAGCGTGTATACATTTCATATTCAGACAAGGGATCTAAGGCTGCTGTTGGCTCGTCTAAAATAACGATCGGTGCTTGTTTATAAATAGCTCTCGCCATTGCAATTTTTTGTGCTTCGCCACCGGATACCTCAATCCCATTTTCATCGTATTCTTTGTATAGATAGGTTTTGAGGCCAACCTTCAATGAAGCAAGTCGTTTAGAGAAACCAGAATGGTTTAGAGAAGTCACGATGCGGTCTTCATCTATCTCGCTACTTGCAGCGACATTCTCCCCTAACTTAAAGCCGTATAAATGGAAATCCTGGAAAACAACCGATAGTAACGACAAATATTCTTGCTCATTGTATTTTCGAATATCAATGCCATTGAGTAAAATTTGCCCTTCTGTTGGGTCATACAAGCGACAAATCAGCTTGATAAAGGTTGTCTTTCCAGATCCATTCATCCCCACAATCGCTAACTTTTCGCCGGCAGATAGACTGAGATTAATATCTTTTAAAATAAATTGATCGCTGCCTGGGTATTTAAAGGAAACATTCCTTGCTTCTAGTGTGTACTGATTGTCTAAGCGTTTTTCAACAGGGAGTGTCCCTTGGTGGCGCGTACTCTTCATGTCTAAGAAATCAAATAATTGTTGTAGCCCAACTGAATTATTAATAAATTCGGTTAGTTTTTCTAAGAAGGCTGGCATTTCACGAATTAACAAGCTTGAAGCGCCTGTATATTGGATGACAGCGCCCGTTGAAATTGCGCCGTTTAAGGTTTTGCCTATAATCCATAGGTAAGTGAATGACAGAATCAAATAGGATAAAACAACTGAAATGACGCTAACTCTGTTCACCGTTTGATTGATGTCACCCATGGTTTTTTCCACTTGATATTCACTTTTTTTGAAAAAAGAGTCATAAATCGGGCCTTGATGGTACATTCTAATTTCTTTTCCTGACCTGAAATTATTGAGAATGGGATAAATGGCACCCATTAAATTGTTAATTTGAACGCCATCTTGAATAAAGTTATTAAATCGTTCAAGCGACCATTTGTTAACGTATAGCACAATCATAATAAAGCCAATTAGACTTAAAAAGAACAAGACGATCAACCATGGTGAATCGACATTGAAAAAAAAGCGTTGGATCGTTGACTGTGATCGGATTAAAGGGATGATGAATAGCAGACCAATTAAAATGGTAATGGTGTGTTTAACCATATCCTTGGTCGAGCCAAACAGGCGAAACATCCCGATACCACCCGTCATTTCGTTCATTCGAATGCTACTTAGTTTCTCTTGAACAGCGATATCTTCAACAAATTGGTAGTCCATATGAATCATCTTTTTATTCAATAGCATTTCTTTTTTGTCCATCGCACGGTAAATTAAACTCTCTCTGGTGTGAGCTAAGCCATTAGCGATGGCTGAGACGACAAAATTAATCAGTAAGGCTGCCACAACATAAGCCAGCAAGCGCTGATTAAACTGGCCCGTCATAAGTAAGTCTAAAATTCGGCTTGTAAAAAAGAATGGTAGGAAAGGAATGATTGCTTCTAGCGCTCCCTGTGACACACTTACCCACAGTAATCTGGGTTCTAATTGATGCATGAGCGCAATTCCTTTTTTATTAAGCAGTAGTGATTGAGTCATTTACTTTTCCCTCCCATTCTTCTTGATAGTATTGACTTTGGACTTGGTACATATCTGCATATTTTCCTTTTTTAGCTAGTAGCTCTTGGTGGCTGCCCTCTTCATAAATACTGCCGTTTTCTAGATACACAATCCGGTCACAGAACCGCGTTGAAGACAGGCGATGTGAAATAAAGAGAGATGTTTTATTTTGAGAAATAGCATTATAAGCCAAGTAAATCTCATTTTCAGCAATCGGATCGAGCGCAGCTGTTGGCTCATCCAAAATCAAAACGGGTGATTGTTTGTACAACGCACGAGCGAGCTGTAGTCGTTGCTTTTGACCGCCTGATAAATCAACAGCTTTTGCATGGACGCGCTTCACTAGTGGCGTTTTCCCGCCTAATGGTAATTTAGCCAAAATCTCCGCCATACCAGCTTGCTCGACAGCTTCTTCATAAGATAGACTATATTTTGTTTTCGCTTGTTGGATCGTTTCTTCAATCGTAATCGGTAGTTCAAAATAATCCTGAAATACAGCTGAAAAAAGATCGAGGTAGCTGTCTTGATCAAACTCTTGTTGCGGAATGCCATTGATTAGTATTTCCCCAGAAGTCGGTTGGTACAAGCCGCATAACATCATAATAATAGTTGTTTTACCTGCGCCATTCACACCGACTAAGCCTACTTTTTCGCCTGCTGTAATTTTTAGGTTCAAATCATGAATGGTATCTCGGTCGGCATTAGGATAACGGTAGCAAACCTGACGAAATTCAATGTCAATCGGCAAGCTTAAATCATCTGTCTTACGGTTGCCAGTCGATTGAACTAAATCTAGCTCCATAAAATCACGGTAGTCTTGAACTTCACTACTAAGATGGCGAAAGTCCGCTAAGTCAATAAACAAGCCATTTGTCCACTGTGAGATGCTAGCAATAATGCCAATGTAAAAGGAAAAACTAGCGACAGACAAACTGCCATCAATCACTTGATTAATCAATAACCAATAAGCTAATGCGTCACGAATCATGCCAAATAAAGAGGATAATAGCGTTCCCTTAAATTGACGTTTCACTAACTGACTCATCAGTGAAAAACGAGCCGCATAAATCCGTTGAAACTCATCCTCAAACCAACTTTCCATATGAAACAGTCGCATATCTTTAACTGCTTTAAAATCACCTGTATGGTCTACAAGGTATTTGGTTTTCTTTGATAAAGGGGCTTGTTGGCGTCTAATTGATTCTGATAGACGGTTAGTACCTAAACTATAGCCGTACATTAGGAGCGAGAAAATTGTGATAACCGCAATAATGAGCGGATGAAGTTGCCCAATTAAATAGCCATAAATAAGCAATCCTAAACTATCTCTTAAAAAATGATAGGATACCGTAAATATTTTTTGGAAAGCACCATTATTATTCTGGGTAGGCTCGCCTGCCTTTTGAAGCTTACTGATATTTTCAGGTTGCTCTAATTTTTGGAAAGGCAAATATAATAACTTGCGACTAAGTCCCATCATGTTCGAAACTCGAAACATGTTCCCGCCTGAATTTTCATAATTGCTCATCGTCTCTGAAATAATCATACAAACAGCCGTTAAAGCAAGTAAGGCGTAAAAAATAAGTTGTGCCTGATTCCAGCTTTGGTTACCACTCACGATCGAAATGATTAGGGCAATGGTTGCTGATGTTAATAGTGGCAGTAACATATCGGCAATAGCTCTCAAAACGAAGCTAATAATATGCTTAGGTCCTTCCCGCCACATTTTTTTATATAAGTAAGTCACATTTTGTAAAACAGAATATGTTTGTGTTTCTTCCATTTCTCTCACCTCTGCTATAGTTTACCAACAATTCTCGCTTAAATTAAAAAATGACCTTGAACGGTCATTTTTTGGGTATGAGTGGTTAAAGGGGTAAAAGAATCTCTGTCGCAAACACGCCTTCTTCATGCTGGCGATTGACATAACCATTATATTTTTTCGCTGTTTGATCAATTCTCTTTAAGCCAAAACCGTGCTCTTTACCTGTTTTTGTTGTTGAATAACCACCAGCTATTTTTTTCAACACTTGATTCATACTATTGGTAACAGAAATATAGAGTTGCTGTTTCATCACCGTAATATAAACCCGGATAAAGCGTTCGCCCGCATCTTCAATGGTCAAACAGCCTTCTATCGCATTGGACAGCAAATTACCAATCAACACCCCTAAATCCACATTACTAACAGCTAAATTTGAAGGGATCTCGGCAGTGACATTTAATTGAATGTCGCGCGCTTCAGCGAGTGATAACTTACTATTTAAAATCGCATCTGCCATAACGTTGCCCGTACGAATGGATAAATCAATAGTTACTAGATCTTCATCCAAATCAGCTAAATAATTCTCCAATTGGGGTAATTGATCTAGTTCTAAATAGGCCTTCATCGACTGGATATGATTCTTATAGTCGTGGCGCCAGCCCCTCATCTGCCGATAAATATTTTCAACTTCTTCTGCATGCTGTTTAAGCATATCGGTTTGCGTTTCGACCAACTGTTCTTGGCGTTTTTTCTGAAGAAAATAAAAGGTTATCGTTAATACAATCAGGAGCACAACAAGTAGCATTAAAATAAGTTCTATTTTAGTCATTGGGCATCCTTCCTAAAGTAAGAAATGAAGGCTTGAGCCACATCTTTTGAGTTCCTTCTCGAAATCGGAATGACCAGCTCATTAGCCATGATTACTTCTGACTTTTTTACACGTTCAATATGCTGGCAGTTAATTAGCCAGTTTCGGTTTGTTTGAATAAATTGCTTGTTGTCTAACTGCTTCATAAAATCCTGCATACTTGTTTTAAGGCTATAAGTGCTAGTTGTGGTGGTTATGACTAGTTCTTTACCGACGATTTCTGCACAAATCAATCTAGATAGTGGGAGTTTTACTTGTTCATCCTCAATCGGTAAAACGATAACCGCTTCTTCCTTGGGGATGGTCGTCAGCACCCGATCCAATACGGCATAAAGCTGGTCTTTTTTGACGGGTTTAATTAAAAAGTCGCTAGCAGAAACACGGTAGCCTTCGCCGATGCGTTCTGTCATTCCGGTAATAAAGACAATTTTTAATTGATCTACTGTCTCGCGGATTTTTTCAGCTAAAGCAACACCATCCAGCTCTTCCATTTGAATATCGAGAAAAAGTAAATCGACAGCCTTATTTTCTGCATATTCAAATAAAAATGCTTCCGCACTTTCAAAAATAGGTAAATGAAACTGAATACCACGCTCGACCGCATAGTCTGCTAATATTTTTTGAATAAATTTGGCTTGAATCAACTCATTCTCACAAATCGCCAATCTATATGTCTGCAAAATAGTCACCTCTTTCTATTATTATAATGAACTAGGCTGATTTTTGACATGACTATTTTTAAATAGTAGATACAGCAAAGAAATTCGGTCTGTACCTTACATCTAGGGTGTTAAATGTAAGATACAGGACTTACTGAGGCTGCTGTATCTTACATTTCATGCTTCAAATGGTAGATACAGCTCATTTTTACGAGCTCTATCGCACATGAGGCATAAAAAATAAGCAGGCTGCGTGTATCTCAACCTGCTTATTGAATCCTTTAATTAAAGTTGGGCTTGTCCATCAGTTAGGGTGACATCCATTGTCTGCAATTCGCCATCTCGGTAGAAGGAAATGCTGACTGTGCTACCAACTTCTAAACTATAGAGAACTTTTCTCAGCTCAACCATGTTATTAACTTCTTCGCCGGCAATCTCAACAATAATATCGTATTGCTCAATCCCTGCTGCTTCTGCGGCAGAAACTGGTTGAACATCAGCAACGACAACACCTGACGTCACGTCAGCTGGCACTTGCAGAATAGCTTGTTGTTGAGAAACAGAAACTTGCGTCAAGTCTAGCATGCTAACACCTAGAACAGGACGGATAACTTCCCCATGTTGTTCCAATTCACTAATGATATGAACAACATCATTACTTGGAATGGCAAAGCCCATCCCCTCAACATTGGAATCCGCAATCTTCATTGAGTTGATTCCAATGACTTGACCATTAATATTAATCAAAGCACCACCAGAGTTACCTGGGTTAATGGATGCATCGGTTTGAATCGCTGTTACGTCCCAATCGACTACGCCATCTCCATCGATGTCGGTTTCAACCGTCCGTTCTGTTGCAGAAATAATCCCTTGTGTAACCGATGTTGCAAATTCTGTTCCGAGTGGTGAACCAATCGCAATAGCTGGCTCGCCAACATTCAAGTTATCAGAGTTTCCGAACTCAGCAACGACACCAATATCTTCAGCTGGAATCGTCAAAACAGCCAAGTCAGTCCAGACATCGCTACCGACTACTTGGGCTTCTGTTTTTGTACCATCTTTCATCATGACTTCGAGTGCGTCAGCACCATCAATCACGTGATTATTAGTTACTACATAGGCCAAATCGCCTTCAACTTTGTAGACAACCCCACTACCTGTTCCATTAGTCACCAGGTCACTTTCAGCTGTTTCAGATTGTGGAATAGTAAAACCAAATAAATTCCCGGAACTTTCAACTAAGTTAATAACCGATACAACCGCTTCTTGAACTGTCTCTACTGCTTGTGTCGTACCTGTTTGCACATCCACATTAATGGTAGTGGTTTTAACGCCCGTCTCTTCATCAACGATTGTTGTCGATTCCGTGGGTGTTTGCCCCGTTTGATTAAGGTCTACAGCGCCACTGCCTACTAGTACGCCCGTACCCAGTAAAGCTACTGTAGCTCCCCCAATTAACCCTCCAAAAATACCACTTTTAATGGTGGACTGTTTGTTTTGCTTTGGCTCTTGTTGCGGTTGACGACTGCCTTGTTGCTGTCTCATTTGCTCTCTCCTTTCCTCTTTTTTATCTGTCATTTCTTCAAATGTTGCTTCTTGTTCTTCCGTTCTAAATACATCTTCTGGATCTTTGTTTTCCCATTCATTCTTGTCCATATGCTCACATCCTCTTAGTTATCTTCTCAAAGAAATTATAGATTTTCTTTTTGAAAAAAATATGAAGAATTTAGGTATTTTTATTCTCTCTTACCCCTTATTATAGCAAAAAAGCAGGACTTAGGCCTTTTAGGAGCCTCTCCTGCTTGCTTACACTGTAAAAAGTTCTGTTGGTTGGTCTGGATCTGTATCGTAAACGTGAAAAGCCTCGTTGACACCCAGGCCTTTTGAACCTAGAATACCAACTGCCGTTTCGTGTGCCAACTGTTTAATATTATTATCACGGCTCAGGTGACCAAGGTAAATCCGTTTGGTCTTATCCCCCAGCATTTCTGCCACCGCAAGAGCACCGTCATCATTCGATAAGTGACCTTCATCTCCGAGTATACGTTGTTTGAGGGACCATGGATACCGTCCCATGCGAAGGAGTTCCAAATCATGATTGCTTTCAATCAAGTAAGCGTCAGCGTTACGTAATAATGCTCGCAAACGATCACTAACATAACCTGTATCGGTCAGCATGGCAAACTGTTTGTTTTCATAATGGAATGAATAAAATTGAGGCGCTGCTGCATCATGCGAGACACCAAAGCTTTGAATATCAACGTCACCGAGTGTCACAACTTCGCCCATTTCAAAGATATGCTTTTGTTCAACTTTTATTTTCCCAACTGCATCTGGCATTGCGCGCCAAGTGGCTTCATTGGCATAGATATTAATATCATATTTTCGTGCTAAAACACCTAAGCCGTGAACGTGGTCGCGGTGTTCATGTGTCACTAAAATACTATCGACATCAGCCAGGTCTCGTCCAATTTCCGCCATCAACTGTTGAATTCTTTTACCGCTTAATCCGCAGTCAACAAGTATTTTTCTTTCTGGTGTTTCAATATAAGTGCAGTTGCCTGAACTACCACTAGCCAGCATACTCACACGAAATTGATTTGTTTGATTTAAGTCTATCACTTACATTCCCTCCAATGTCTTCACTAGTTTAACGCATCTGAAGAGAAAAATCAGTAAGAAGACCTTAATTCTTAAGAAAAGCGGACAAGTCCGCCTTGGCCTATGAAAAAATAGGAAATTTGACCCTGAATGAGCAGCGAAGCGCGCAATGGGGCAAATTTATCTTTTTTTCAGTAGGCCAGGACTTGGGAGCTAGACATTGATGGCTGAACTTATAATCCCCCTAGTCTATAAAGAAGGAGAGGCCTCTCAGCCTCTCCTTCTTTATTCATCTCTTTCAATATAAACCCGTTCGTTTGCTGCTTCCACATCAATCATGGTTTCATTCATAAAGGCTTCAATGGCTTTTAAATTTTGGGATCCATCTACCAAGTCTACCTCCGACACCTCTGCTCCATTTGAGCTTTGAGAAGCAGGATCGGCTTCAGGTTCTACCATAACAGGCGCAGTAATCACACTTCCCGTTAAAGCATCCACACGTTTGATTTGAATCGGTATATTTTCACGGACAATCTCTACATACCACATTGGGCTGTAAATATTCATGTCATTCAAACTTAAGGTTTGGAAATAAGATAAGGTAATATTAGTCACCTTAGAATTGTTCGGAATCTGATTGTTCAAATAGAGCGATTCAATCGCTGCCTTTTCTGAAATAACAGTCCGGTCCTTCCCTTGTACTTCTGAAGCACCCACATGTGTCTGGTCATAGGAGCTCTTCACCATCTGAATTAATGTAGAAAATCAATGAAGCTGTCCCATCTGTGATGGGAATATTATTATGCTTTTGCACAAATATAATCCGTTGGTTGATTGGTTGGTAAGAAAAATACGTATACTCTTCAGCCTTTAAAACATTACCATCTGACATAAATTTCAACAGAGGGGCTAGTTTATCTAGTATCGTTCCTGCACCAGCCATATCTAACTCAATGGCTTCGGTCAGCACACTGATTAGCTTACCATCTTCCATTTGAGTCGTTTGATTAGACAAACTTTTCATGTTTTCTTCTAAATAATTATCTTTTTCGGTTTTGATGACGGGAATTTGCTGCTGCACATTGCTGAGTTCATCGGCTTGGATACTATCATTCCGCATCCCTTCTTCCAAGTTTACCGAGGTACTGGGATCACCGAAATTAAGCTCATCGTTTTTTTCCAGTAAAATGGTAATTAAATAGATATTTAAAATAGAGAAAACGATGATTAAGGTGGTTTGTATTCGTTTATAATCCAACGTTTTCACCTTCCTCTAACGACTTCAGCCACGCATCAACTGTCCGCCAAGTATCATTCATTTTGACATACCAGGCGGGTGTTAATTCGGCAATCCGACTACTTTCCTCACTGCTCGTCCACCCGTAACCTACACGGACTGCTTGGATGTCATTAAATAGGTAGCCTGCCTCTGTCAAACGATCAATAACATCAACGCCACTAGGTAACACAACTAACTCTTCTCGGTCTTCTAAAGGTGTTTGAATCACTTCAGTTGGATATTGAATTTCAACAGGACGCGTATTAGACATCGTTATTCTAATTAAACCACGGTCAGAGCTATTCATAATCGGATAACCATTCACATAGCGGTAGTAAGTAATCTCACCACTTTCTTCATCATAGCCATTAAAATAAGTGACACGTGTCCAAGTATCAATAAATTTTAAGGCATGGAAACTGTCACGAATCTGTTGGTATGAGGAGCTCTCCACTTGATCCAAGCTATTTCTCAAATAAGAGAGAATACCGGTTTCCTTATGAATTTGTAGCTTGGAAATATTATCACTGTAAGCTGTATAAAATTCACTACTGTCATCCCGCAACTCAGTCGTATCATCAAATAACTCGTTAATGAAAAAACTGTTGGGCTGCTTTTCAACAAGATAAACAATGCGTTTTAATTCAAAGGAATCACGCGGTAAGAATTGAATGCCATTTTCAAAACCAAAGGCATCTGCTAAAGCAAAGGAATTTTTATTTTCCATATAAATAGCAACTAAATCATCCATCGCTGTTTCAGGTCTTCTAGCTGTATACACTTGTTTATTGTGGTCATCTACTAAATAAATTGATTCCGATTCATCAGTAGGAATCAAAATTCGAGAAATGGTTTCACCATACATATCTTCTGATAGATTTTCAAAATAACGGGAAATTAATCCCAAAGGAATTGAAGCAGGAAACTTAATTTCAACTTTATTTAGCTCTAACACCAATTCACGGAACAGTTCATCAGAATAAACGGATTCAAAACGCGGGCTGCTCATTTTCCATTTGGATAAAAAGTCATTGGCTTGACCGACCACTGTTTCATTTTGTGTGATAAAGGTACTCGAACTGGTATGAACCAACATTTGATAAGGAGCAAAAATATCTTCAATATTTTTTACCGATGTTGCGGTTGAAGTTGATGATTGCGTCGTGCTAATCGTCTGCATACTCGAATTATTAGATGGCACACTGAGTATTCGCCACGTTAAAACCAAACTCAACACAACCATACCATACAAGAGGATCGTCACTCGCTTTGATTCAGTTTGTTTCATTCCCACTCCTCCTCATCGTCAAATGATTCATATGGCAAGGAAATAAAGAAGGTTGACCCTTTATTTTCCACACTCGTTGCCCAAATACGGCCACCATGGAGACCAAGAACTTCTCTAGAAATAGCCAATCCTAAACCAGTTCCTCCCATTGACCGAGCACGCGCCTTATCAACACGGTAGAAGCGTTCAAAGATGTGGTTCAAGTCTTTAGGTGGAATACCCATTCCTTCATCCGTCACGCTAAGAACAACACTGTTATGGGTTTCCATCAACCGACAGGTCACAGAGCCACCGTCTGGCGAATATTTAATGGCATTATTCATAATATTATCAATCACTTGTGTTATTTTATCTTGGTCAATCTCTACCCACAATGTCCGTTGGGTAAAGTCTCTAACAATTTTATAGTTCTTCTCTCGGTAAGCTTCAGATAGCAACATCATGTCAAAGCGGTCCAAAATATGCGTAAAGAGGTCGTTCATACTTACGTATTCTAGCTCTAGCTGCATATTTCCTTGGTCCATTCTGGATAGATGAAGTAAATCGGTTACCATCCGAATCATCCGGTCGGTTTCAGTTGAAATAACTTGCAGGAAGTTCGGCGCCACACCTTCATCTTTCCAAAAACCATCTTGCAAGGCTTCCGTATAACTCTTTACACTGGTTAGTGGTGTCCGCAGTTCATGAGAAACATTGGATACGAAGTTACGACGTTCTTGTTCCACTTTTTCTTGCTCGGTAATATCCGTTAGAACGCAGACTAAGCCGCTAATAAAGCCTGTTTCACGCTGGATAATGGAGAATTCACCTTGGAGGATACTCTCATCTTTCTCTTCTTCTTCAGGAATATGAAGAATGAGTTCTTCCTTAGTTTCTAGTAATTGACGGAAAGTAAACTCCCGTCCTAATTTCAATACCTTCATAATTGACTTACCGACAGCATCTTCTTGGGGCAAGCCTAGCAATTCCGATGCACGATTATTAATAATCATAACCTTACCACGACGATCAGTTGCAATAACCCCGTCAGACATATGTTTCAAAACACTATCCAAGCGTTGACGTTCTGATTCGGTTGTTTCTTGGGCATCCCTTACCTTTAAGGACAAGTCATTAATGGTATCTGCCAACTGACCCAACTCGTCATCTCCGTAAATGCGAACCTTGCCCGAATAATCACCTTGAGCAATACTCATGGTTTGGCTTCTCATTTCTGAAATAGGTTTGGTAATCCCTCTCGATATAACAAAGGCCAAGGTAATGGTAATAGCAATAGCAAAGAAGGAGGCATTTAAGAAAATGGTCACGACATCACGAATTTGTGAGTAGACCGTTTCAATATTTGATTCCATCATAACAACACCAATAATTTCACCAGAGTTACTGGATGAGAAAATTGGTGAAACATTTTTTAATACTCGGCTGTTTTTATCTTCATCCAAGTATTGGTATTTACGATTACTTTCCAACAAGAGTGCTTGTTGAACATCACGGTCAGTTGACTTTAGGCCCACCACCGCTTGTCTCGTCTGGTCATTTGTACCCAAAATATAACCTTGATCATCAACGACTTGAATTTCCAAAAAATCCCCACCGATATAATCACGCAGGATATTTTGGATTAAACTCTCCGTTGTATCTTGGTCTTCATCCTCCAAGATTGGTGTTAGCGAGTTTTCCAAAAAACGGATATTCAAACTCATCTGATTATCAAAGTTATTAATCAATTCTGTTTCGAGCTGGCGAATAAAATACGCCCCAATAATTTGTAAAGATACCAATAGCAGAAAAATAAACAGCATTGGTATCTTAAAGTGAATGGATTGAAACCATTTAATTTTTTTATTCATGTTTTATTACTCCTGGTCTGGATTTTTCAAGAAGTAACCTACTCCTCTACGAGTAATCAACCATGTTGGATGACTTGGTGTATCTTCAATTTTTTCACGAAGACGACGAACGGTTACATCAACTGTACGAACGTCACCAAAGTAGTCATAACCCCAAACCGTTTGAAGTAAATGTTCGCGTGTCATCACTTGACCAATATGTTTGGCAAGGTAATGTAATAATTCAAACTCACGGTGGGTCAGTTCAATTTCTTCGCCACGTTTAGAAACAACATAGGCGTCCTCATGAATGGTGATCGCACCAATGTGAATGTCATTGCTTTTTTCTTCTTCTGGTTCAACAACTGGTGCTGCACTAACACGACGCAAGTTCGCTTTTACACGAGCAACAAGCTCACGGTTTGAGAAAGGTTTTGTGATGTAATCATCTGCCCCTAATTCTAGGCCAAGAACTTTATCAATTTCCGAGTCTTTTGCAGTCAGCATAATAATCGGCACTTCGCTTGTCTTTCTAATTTGACGGCATACTTCTAGGCCATCCATCTTCGGTAACATTAAATCTAATAGAATTAAATCGGGATTTACTTCCGCAAACTTCTCAACGGCTTCTTCTCCGTCAAATGCGGTATGAACTTCAAAGCCCTCTTTGGCAAGATTGAAGTTGATAATATCTGAAATTGGCTTTTCGTCATCTACTACTAATATCTTTTTCATAAGCTTTTTATCTCCTTAAAGGGTTTACTCGACCTTTATATTCTCTCTAATTATACATGGGAAAATTAACAAGTGCAAAGCCCTTTTTGAAAGCGCTACAATCGCTTGAGAGGAAACTGATTGATCATCAATACATGAAAAGCTGAGATAAAATCCCAGCTTTTTTATAATTAAAACATTATAACTGGCATACCTACTTCTACAAGCTGGAAGAATTTCGCCATTGCTCCAGGTGGTGTATTAATACAACCGTTTGAGCCGTTAGCTACCCATTGATCAGATGCAAATGATGTTTGCCAGTTGGCATCGTGAATTCCTACGCCATTCCAATCAACCGGCACCCAGTAGTTAACAGGCTGTGCATAGTCATTACCGCGACGTGGGTTATAGCCCACAAGTGTCGCATTCTCTTCTTTATTCCAAGCATAGAATACACCAATTGGTGTTGGTGTTGTCGCGTGACCGGATACAATCGGTGATTCAAATACGCGTGCACCATCTTTGTACATATACATCACTTGCGCTTGTAAATCGATTTCTACATAAGAATTGCCAATATCTGTACCGTCAGCGTGGTAGCCTGTTCCGTTAATTTCTGGTTCAACCGTTACATCTTTACCAGCTAGGACATATTGGACAAGACTCTCTGCTTCGGCAATTGTTCCAATTGACCAACCATATGTACCCGGTGGGATTTCAACTGTTCCACGATTCGTACTATTAAATGTGCGTGTCTTATCATGGGTTGCATATTTATCATGCAACTGGTCTAAGTAAGCTTCTGCTGCAGCTTGATCAACAACGGGATTGCCTTCAGCGTCGATACTCATCCAGCTTCTAATTTGCTCAGCTGGTACCACTTCTTCTTGACCAGCGATTTTATAAGTAATTACTGTACTTGCTAAGTCCTCTAGACGATCGATGATGGTTGTTAATTCTTCGCTGTCTGCTGTTAAAGTTGGCTTAATATAAGCTTCTTCAACTGTAACGGTTTCTTTTCCTTCAGAAAAAGCAGCTAGTAAACTTGCTTTGAGCGCCTCAATATCAACTTGTGTGCCTTGAACCTCGTCTTGAATGACGAAATTTCCAGCCTCAGTTACTACCTTGGCATTTTGAGAGGCAGCACGTTCTTTACTATCTAAATCCAAAGAAGCAAGTAAGTTGTTCAAAGCTTCTTCATTGTAATCAAATGTTGCTTGGCTTGTTTCTAAATTTTTGTCTTGGAAAGCCTTAATCGGCCAAATCCAGTTTCCTTGCTCTTGTTTAACTGTTTTTAAATAGGCGCTAATATCAACACTTGCTTCCAATTCTAATGGTGTGATACTCGTTAATGTTTCACCGTTTTCGGTAATGGTGATGGTCTGGCTGTGCAGGTCTTTAGCAAACTTACGGTTTGCTTCTTCAACAGTGTCACCTGCTATACTAATCTTACCGACTTTAGTTTGTGGTAAGAAATGATCTTTAAAATAAATGCCGCCACCGATATATGCGATGAGAACAACTGCCAATACACTGATTCCCACCACGACTAATGATTTCTTTTTCAACAGAAACCCTCCATTTCTCTGTTTCTTACAATTTATTACTGTTATGTTACATTTTGATTACATTGTGGATTTCTTTGCTTATTGTAACGCAAAATAATGCCTTTGGCTATATTTTTGCTCAAATTTATGAAAAACACATCCTTTTTTCATATAAAGAAGGATGAGGCGCGATACCTATCCTTCTATTGATTCACTTCTTCTATAATATATGAAAAATCATACTCTTCTTTTTTAACAATCATCAGCAAGCCATCACCTAACGGCACGACAGATGTTTCAAGGGCTGGATGATTAAGAACAGTCTCCATTAATTTATTCAATCGACGATGGATTTTACGCACGCGCTTAGGAATTTCTTTTTCATCATCTAAAATTGTTCCGCCTTGGAAGACGTCATCAATGACTAACATACCGCCTACCTTTAAGACATCCATACAATACGGAAGAAACTCATAATACTTAGCTTTGGCACTATCCATGAAAATAAAATCATAGGGACCAGTTAAGGTCGGCAAAATATCAGCAGCGTCACCTTCTAGTAAGGTGACTTGATCTTTTAAGCCCATTCTTTCAAAGTTTGCTTTTGCGCGTTCAATCATAATGTCAAAACGATCAATAGTCGTCAAGTGGCCGTCTTTACCAATATGCTGCGCCATCAAACTTCCTGAGAATCCAATCGCTGTTCCGATTTCTAGAATATGTTGTGGCTTAATTTGGCCAACAATCATATTTAAAAAAACAGCTGTTTCGTGAGGGATAATCGGAATCCTTCTCTCATTGGCATAGGCTTCGATGTCACCTAATTTCCCTGTAAATGGTTTTAACTCTTTACGCATGAAATCGACAATTTCTTCTTTAACAATTGGTCGATCCATCATTTCATTTTTCTTCATGACTCTTATCTCCTCAAAAAATCAATCCAACCTATTGCGCACCAGGGCGACATAGGCTGGATTGGTCGTTTATTCTTCCTCAGTTTTATCTTGCTCATCGTCTTCTTCAGCAACATGTTCCAAGTGAACCGATAAAACACGGCCACTCTCAACACGGGCTGTTGTCAGCATAAAGCCATTGATGCGAACAGTCACGCGTTCATTGTCAGCTGGGAAATAACCGATTTCTTCAATCATCAAGCCCCCGATTGTATCCACTTCGTTGGATGATAACTCTGTTTTAAAGAGCTGATTGAATTTCTGCAAGGTCATTTTACCGCTAATAATATAATTTTTATCGTCCATCTTGCGTGATAGACGCTGAATTTCGTCATACTCATCTTCAATGTCACCAACAATCTCTTCTAAGACATCTTCTAGTGTAACAATCCCTTCTACACCACCATACTCATCCTTTAAGATTGCCATATGGGTTTGTAGTTTCCGAAACTCTACTAAAAGGTCATCAATAAAAATCGTTGCTGGCACAAACAATGGCTCATTTACTAAACTTCTTAAATTAAGTTGATCAAAACCTACTTCTTTTGAAGCTTTGAGGACATTCTTCATATGAAGGACACCAATTACTTCATCCTTATCGCCTTCATAAACCGGCATACGTGAATAAGGACTATTTAATATAATTTCCAAGTTTTCAGAAAGGTCATCTTCTAAATCAAGCATTAAGGTATCCGTACGTGGCACCATTAATTCACGAGCCAAACGCGTGTCTAAGGATAACACACCTTCCATCATTGTAAATTCTGATGGGTCAATTGCACCCTGTCCACGACTCTGTGCCAAAATCTGTCTCATTTCATCACGTGTTAACTTTTCTTCTTGTTTTGAAAAATCAATTGGTGATAACTTTTTCAAAATGTTAGTTGAAGCGGATAACAACCATACGAATGGTTTTGCTACAACTTTAACGACAGAGATGGTTCCTGATGTCATTCGCGCCAGTTCTTCTGGCATTTGCAAGGCGATTTGCTTTGGATAAAGTTCACCTAGTACAAGTGTAATGTATGATAATAGAATTGTAATAATAATCGTAGCAATGGTTTGCCATCCTGAGATGCTACCTAACAAAGGCTCTAAATAAGGAACAAAGTTAGATGATGCGGAAGCACTGTTGAAGAATCCTGCTAGGGTAATGGCAACTTGAATCGTTGCTAGGAAATCGTCCGGCTCTTCCAGTAATTTTAGCACTCGTTTCGCTTTTTTGTCTCCTTCATCCGCCATATTTTCGATTTTCTGGCGATTGATTGATACATAAGCTAGTTCTGCGGATGCAAAAAAAGCATTTATTACGGTTAAAATGATGACGACCAAAATATTCATTAAAAAACTCTGGGCCTCGGGGTCTGCGTTCATATTTCTTTTCTCCTCTTTGATTATAAATTTAAGATACAATATCTCTATTTTATTTTTATGATAGTCAAATTTGCGCAAAAAATCAAGGATTTTTTTATTATTCGTAAACTATCACCTTCGCTGTTTCTATCATTTTTTTTTAATTATTTTAATTTAAAAAATAATTACGTAAGCGCTTATTTAGTTGTTATAAAGATGTTTATCTGTTTTTTATTTCATATTTTTTGCATTGCATTTTCTCATTTTAGTGTTATGATTTTACTGGTAGAATTATTTATTCATAATTAGGAGGAAATACTCATGCTTATTCGTTCGCTTGCCATTGCAAAAAGAGATCTTACGGTGGTAAAGGAATCGGCGACTCTTCAAGAGGCAATCGATATCTTGGAAGAATCTGGTTTCCGTTGTGTACCGATTCTTGACGAGACTGGTACTCTTTTCAGAGGAAATATTTATAAAATGCACATCTATCGCCACAAGGCAAATGGCGGAGATATGTCTTTACCAGTCACTCACCTATTAAAAAATGCGACAAAGTTTATTTCAATTGACAGCTCATTCTTTAAGGTCTTCTTTACGATTAAAGAATTACCTTATATCGCTGTTCTAAATAAAGACAATACATTCTTCGGTATCTTGACTCACAGTAGCTTGTTAAATATGCTGTCACAAGCGTGGAGTGTAGATATGGGTAGTTATGTATTAACTGTTGTAGCACCGAGCCGTAAAGGTGATCTGTACCAAATTACAAAAATCATTAACAAGACATCTAGTATCGCTAACATCTTAACATTGGACGCGACACGCGATGATGTCCTACGCCGAGTCCTCGTGACATTGCCTGCTAGCGCGACAAAAGAACAACTTAAAACGATTGTTCAATCCTTAGAACGTCAGGACTACAGCGTCATTTCGATTGAAGATTTAAGATCAGAATAATCATATCACTAAAAAACAGTGCGTCTCCTTTTTTTAGGAGGGCACTGTTTTTGATTAGTTCTTTAAGAATGGGTTAGTTTCTAGTTCTGCTTGTACAGTTGTTGGGTTACCATGACCAGGGAATAAGACCATTTCAACTGGCAGTGGCATAATGTGCTCACGAATCCCCTTTAAGAGGCTCTCCTGATTACCGTATCCCGGGAAGTCTGTTCGACCAATACTTCCTTGAAAAATCACATCACCAACAATCGCAAAGCCGTTCTCTTTAAAAAGATAAACTAAGCTTCCTGGTGAGTGACCGGGAATGTGTTGCAATTCAAAGGTAAATGTTCCGATCGTATGAGTTCCCATTATATCTAAGTAGACGTCAGCTGGCTTATCGATGATAATATCGCCTATTTCAGGATGTTTGCCCGAGCCATTTAACATTGGATTTACTAGCCAGTCTTTTTCAATTGAGCTTTGGTAAACCGGAATGTCGTAAGCATCGCGCACTTGGTTCAAAGCACCAATATGATCATAGTGGGCGTGGGTTAAGGCAATAGCAATTGGTTTCAAGTTATTACTCTCAACAACGGCCATAATTTCATCTGCTTCAGCACCCGGATCAAAAATAAGCGTCTCACGATTATCATCAATTAAAAAATAACAATTTTCTTCAATGGGTCCAACTGTCAATACAAGTAGTTCCATTCTACTCCCCCCTCGGTTCCTTTTGTCTTCTCTATCATAGTCTAAATGTTTGTCTTGATACAACTAAAACCATGCTGACGAATGCGCATGGTTTCTTTACTTATGCATTCATACGTTCTGCAAACCCAATCAACTTATTCAAATAAGTCATTAGTGGGGCAGAAACGAGTAACACGACAACTTCACCAAAGGCAGTTGTTAGGAAGCTAAACCAAAACGGTAGCCCTAATACAAAATACAATTCAACTGCGACAAATACCATAGTGGCTGTAAAGACAATAGTGGTTAACATCATCCGTTTCATTTCAGAATCACCCGGTTTAAATAGCTTATCTAAAATAAAGAAAGCAATTAATGTCTGGCCAAATCCAAAGATAAGATCCCAGACTCCTAGTGTTGAAAATATAAGGTTTGAAATAAACACACCTGCCAACACGCCATATCGATATGAGCGGTGGTAGCCAAATAGATGATTCAACATTTCCGATAGCCTAAATTGGACTGCCCCAAAAGACATAAATGAGAAAATGCCGGTCATGGCTATATATAAGGCCGCTACGATGGTATTGGTTACCATTCTTCTTGTTTTCATAATTTCCTCTCCTCCTAGTTTTTTTACGTGGGATGGTCAACGAACCACGTGCTCACTCGTTTGCAAGCCTGACTAGTTTACCACACTCACAAGAGAGGAACAAGATGCTTATTGAATGGTTAGAGCTAGATCTTTATTTAAGAAGAAGGGACGGTAGTAAGCTAACGTACTCGCTAAGGGTAATAACTCTTCTGATAATTGAATATTCAACTCTGTTTTTAAGTAGTTGCGACGCTCTTGAATTCTTTCCCATAGTTCTGGATAATCTTCTTGAATGTTATGACGCAATTCCTCATCTGCTATGGCGACAGTACTTTCAGCTGAGATACCATTGTGACCAACTTGGGATGGAATAAAATCTACTTGGAAAATCATACCCGATTGAACAGTCGCTTTTGACCCTGGGTAAAATGGTGACGACAACCACTCTTCGTTAGCCGTTAAATGACCTGGGCACAATTCCCAGCCATAGTTTGATTGAGGGTAAAAATCATTAAATTGTTTGAAGAAGTCGCCACCCTTTTGCCCAATTCGAATGGTCGTTAACCAATAGTGGTAGGCTGCAAAATAAGGTTTAACAACTTCTTCCAAATAAGCCGGATCAATTGATTCCATCTGCTCGTTTGTTTCTACCGCATAACCTGACCGACTAGACAATCCCCCACGATAAGCAACCGTTAAGGCAACTTTATCTGACAACTTTAATGGCTTATCTAACGGATAAAGATTGGCATTTAAAAAGCGTTGGCCAAATGCCGCAATCGTGACTACTGTTTGATACTGGCCTTCTTTCGTTAGCAATTGGCCAATTTCCGTTTCACTTTTCCCTACACTTAGCTGGTTCATCGCATCCAAAACTGCATCTGACGCTAGTGATGAACCATATTCATAGTGAGCAATTTCATTAGCATTATTAGTTACACGGGCACCGTAGGCCGGATCAATATACAAGCCAGTAGCATTCACCAAGTTTTCTTTTCCAATACGGTTTTCTAAGGCATTAACGATAAAATGCGGCAGGTCATACTGATCGGTCATTGCCGGAATTAATTTCCAACCGACTAGTCCTACTTTTTGACTGGTATCAATGGTTGTGTCTGCTAATAAGTTGTCCAGCTCGCTCACCTCTTGCATCGGTTGGTTAGGTAACGAAAAGAGGCTACATTTTTTTCCTTCCGATGGTGTACGGGAATAGCGTACCTTATTGTAGTTCTCATTTCCTAGGATGAGAGTGGATGAGCCATCTTGGTTGAGAATTTGCAGTCCTTCCTCAAAACGCGGGATAAAACCGGTTAAATATTCAAAATTACTGCCGTGCTCCTTATCAGCATAAATAACGAGAGCAGACAATCCTCGTTCTGCCATCAGACGTAAGAGAGCTTGCTTTCGCTCTTCCATCGTTTGATCCGTTAAGTGCACAAGTTGGCTGGAATGATCAGCTATAGGTTGATTTACCTTCTTTATTTCAACAGTCATCATTATCTTCCTTTATTTTATCGACTTACTTAACTTGAGTATAGGCTAAAGTGAGGGTTTTTTCGAATAAAGAGAGCTTCAAACTATTTTTTACGGTTGTATCTTACATTTTACCCGTAAATGTAACTTTCAGCATTTTTTTGGAGGCTGTATCTTACATTTTAAAAAAAAGAAGGCAACTGCTTGATTTAGCAGCTGCCTCCCAAAATTTATTGAACGATTGAATAGTAAATGCGTGCCGTCAGACGGTAAATCAGCCAGTAAAGAAGGCTGAATGCTACGATAACGGCTGCCAAACAACTGAGCAAGGTCACATGAGATGTGACACCAAAGATAAAAAGTAATTTATGAACCATCGGATAGGCAAATGCGATATGGATGGTTGCGACAATGACAGGTAACATGAACATCCAAACCACTTGGCTACGGCTAGTGCTACGAATCATGTCTTTATCCAATCCCACCTTCTGCATAATCTGGAATCGTTCCCTATCATCATAACCTTCTGAAATTTGTTTGAAATAAGTAATCAAAATGGTTCCTAGCATGAAGAGTAGACTCAAGAAAATACCTAAAAATAGGAAGCTCCCATTCATAGCAAACCATTCTGCGCGACCTTCTTGACGCGTTTCATAACGAACAATAATCTCATCCGTTTCAAGGCGTGGGCGCAAGCGTTCAGCGTAGGCAGCTTTTTGTTGGTCATCACCTGTTGTATTCCATTGAACCAAGCCAGACACACTTACCGATGTTGAGTCATCCACTTGATAGGCTTGAACCACTTGGTCAACAGCTTGACGGTTTGGTAAGATGACGAATAAACTCATACCAAAGTCTTGGTCTAAACCAAAGGACTCTACAGAATCATTAAAACGTAAAACCTCAAAGTCAATACCTGCTAAATCAAGATGACTATCAACTGGATAATCAATTTTTTCATGAATATAGACTTGGTTCGCTGACAAAGTTAAGTTTAATCCTTCCATCGCATTAAAATCGTCTAGTGCTACTAAAACAAGTGTCTTAATATCAGACGCAAAACTTCTAGAGCCTTCAAAACGCCCATCTATCAGGTATCCAAAAATATTCGCATAAGGATAACTCTTAAAATCAGTAATCTCTAAATCCTCTTTTTCAGCAACAATCATATCAATAGCTGTTGCCATATCCGCTTCAATAGCAGGAACAGAAATTTCTTCATCGTAATAAATCGTCGCGGCATTATCTGTTGGGTAGCGACTAGCCAAGGCTGTTTCAGCTCCCACATATATAGACACCGTCGTCCCCAAAGCAATCATCACCATACAAGACAAAATCGTAATATTAGCCAACCCTGCAGCATTTTGTTTCATACGGTAGAGCATACCTGAGATTGAAATAAATCCGCGAGGCTGGTAGTAGATTTTTTTGTTTTTCTTCATGGCTTTTAAAATAAAGATTGATCCCGAGGTGAATAATAAATAGGTACCAATGATTACTAATAGTACCGCTAGGAAAAACTGAATCAGCGCAGCCAATGGATCCGATATCGTTACGGATATAAAATAACCCGCCCCTAATGTTACTAGTCCTAATAGAAAGAGAAATAGGTTACTTTTAGGCTCTTTCTCTCCCTCTTTTTGCCCCTTCAATAAATGAATAGGATTCGAAAAGGTCACTTGGCTCACATTATACAAATAAGCCAATAGGAAGATAGCCATAAATAATCCGATCGTTAGTAACAAGTTGGGCCAGTGGAAATGATAAGCCATTTCAGCCGGCATCCGTAAGAGATAATTTAATAGGAAGAAACAGAGTCGGCCAAACACCAGTCCAACAACTGTTCCTAAAGCAAGCGTCGCTAGAGTGACGAGAATCGTTTCAACAAACAGAATTTTAGCAACGTGTTTTTTCTCTAGTCCCAAAATCCCATAAAGGCCAATTTCCTTCTTTCGTTTCTTAATCAAAAAACTATTTGCGTAGAGCAAGAAAATAACTGAGAAGATGGCGATAACGATACTCCCAAATGACAGCATTTCCTTGACCTCATTGCCACCTCTAAATTGCGAAAAATCGTTGCTCATCACTGTCATCATTTGTAAAAACATGCCGACTGTTGCGACTGCCGACACCATATAAGGCACATAGAGCTGGCGGTTAGCCTTAATATTGCGAACAGCCATTTTATAAAAATAACTAAAGCGCATTGTGCTCACCTCGATTAGTCACCACTAACATGGATTGGGCGATTTTATCATGAAATGCTTCAGGGCTTGAATCTCCTCTGTAAACTTCATGGTAAACAACCCCATCTCGAATAAATAAAACACGATTTGAATGACTGGCAGCTTGCACACTATGGGTCACCATCACAATCGTTTGACCAGCTTGATTGATTTCTTCAAAGGTCTCTAATAAATTTTGAGAAGCCTTTGAATCTAAGGCGCCCGTTGGCTCATCGGCTAGTAGTATCTTTGGCTCGGTAATGAGGGCACGCGCCACAGCTGCACGTTGCTTTTGTCCACCAGACACTTCATAAGGGAAGTTTTCCAATTGATTTTCAATTCCTAAACGCTTAGCCAGTGGTTGTAAGCGACTTTCCATTTCACTAACTGCTGTCGATGATAATACAAGTGGCAAGAAAATATTGTCTTTTAAGTTAAAGGTGTCGAGTAAGTTAAAGTCTTGGAAAACAAAGCCTAACGTATCGCGGCGGAAACGAGAAATCTCTTTGTCTTTAATGTGAGAAATCGGTTGACCGTCTAAATAAACTTCACCCTCTGTTGGGCGGTCTAATGTTGACAGGATATTTAACAAGGTTGTTTTTCCTGAACCCGATTCACCCATAATTGAGATAAATTCACCTTTTTCAACTGAAAAATTAACGTCAGATAGTGCCTCGGTTCCTTTTAAACTTTGTTTCGCACGGTATACTTTTTTTAAGTGTTTTACTTCTAAGAATGTCATCTTCATTCCTCCTCCCTTATAGTCTATGCGATTTTATCTTTTTTAGCCTGTACCTATCCTTACAATCAAAAAGTGGAACCTTACATTTTTGTAAGCTTCCACTGTTAGTCGTATAAAGAGAGGTTTTCTTGGTCAAGCGTCACACTCACACGCGTATAATCGCCAAGCGCTGATTCAACCTTAATCGAATGACCCAATCGCTGGCAAATGCGTTTCGATAAAAAGAGACCTAGTCCGGTTGATTTTTCCGTCAACCTACCATTTGTCCCACTATAGCCCTTTTCAAAAATCTTAAGTAAATCTTGGCTGCTAATTCCCATCCCATTATCCCAAAAGACCAGTGTCTGGCCTTCTTTATAAATATGAAGTTTTCCTTGCGTGGCATATTTTAAACTATTTGAAATAATTAATTCAACTAAAACTTCTAACCATTTGCCATCACTGACAACCTTTAAATTTAAGGGCTGGTAGTCCAGTTGAACCTGATTATAAATAAACAAGACGGCATACTTTTTAATCACTTTTTTAACCACTAGGTCGACATCAACGACGCCTAAATCCAGATCCTGACTGTGTTCGGATAGCTTGAGGTAGCTGAGCGCCATGTGAGTATAGTCTTCTACCCGAATCAGTTCTTGTTGAAACTGACGTTTTTGCTGGGCATCCGTCATACCTTGGTTTAACAAACTCATAGCTGCAATCGGCGTTTTAATCTGATGAAGCCACAAGGTAAAATAATCCAATTGTTCTTGTTGGACTTCCCGATTGGCTTGCATATCGCGGTAATACAGATCGGCTAATTCTAATAACTTAGCTTGATAGACCGATTCAATGGGGTCGTGCCCCTTGGCTAAAGCTTCCCATTCTGCACGTTGCGATACGTCTAACGACTCTAAAGACTGGTAGTGTCGGTAGTAACCAATGGCTTGGTAAGTGAAATAAGCAAGATTGATAGCTGTAAAAACTAAGCTACTATACCAAAAAAATGATGATGGAAATCGTGTGAGAAAAGCAACTAAGCCAAAGCTTAAGAGTGCCACTAAATAAACAACTACAGCAGGCCGCATACTACGCCAAAAGGCTTTTACAATTGTTAACTTTAGGCCCTTCTTCATTGCTCATCCTCCTGAACCGAATAGCCCAATCCTTTTTTAGTCACAATAAACTGGTCTAAGCCCACTTGTTTTAACTTTTTTCGTAAACGAGCGATTAAAACGGCTAGCGTATTGTCATCAATAAAGGATTCATCTTCCCACAAATGGACCATAATATCTTCGCGAGAAACATAGCGGTTCTTTTGTTGGAACAGCAACTCCATGACTTTAAGTTCATTGCGTGTCAGGTCAATACTGTGGTCGTGGAAAACCACTTTCGATTCCCCACTTCTCAAAACAACATCGCCTACTTTTAAAAAATTATCCCATTCATTAAAATCATAAGTCCGGCGCAAAACAGCTTGAATTTTAGCAAGGACTACTGATAGATCAAATGGTTTTTGAATGTAATCATCGCCGCCCAGTTGAATCGCCATCACCACATCCATATTTTCTGAACGACTAGAAATAAAAATAATCGGTACTTGCGATAGTTTTCGAATTTCCTGACACCAGTGGTAACCATTAAAAGCGGGCAGTTGAATATCCATTAACACAAGTTGTGGCTCTTCTGCTTGAAATTGCTCTAAAATCGTTTGAAAATCAGTCACCTGATAAGGGTTATAGTGCCACTTTTCAAGTTCAGACGCCAAGATACCTGAAATGGTTCGATCATCTTCTACAATCATGATTTTCAACAGTCATCACCTTCCTTACTCACTATCGATATAATGTCTCGGAACACGGTGGCTAATACCACACAAAATTTCATAACCAATCGTCCCAATATCAACTGCCATATCAGAGGGGCTATTCACTTGGCCATGATTTTCACCTAATAAGGTTACTTTTGTGCCAATTGGGAATTCCTTCGGCAAACTAATCATGCATTGGTCCATACAAATCACGCCTCGAACAGGACACGGGTGTCCTTCAACCAATAAGGTCTGTCCGCCTAAATCACGGCGCCAACCATCTGCATAACCAATTGGCAGCGTCGCTAACCATTCACCTTCATAAGCACGGTAGCGGGCACCATAACTGATGGTGTCACCCTCATGCATTTGTTTCACATAGCTCAATTCAGTTTCAAGTTTAAAGGCAGGTTTTAGCGGATATGGTAGTGAAATTGTTTTGTCAGATGGGTTGTAACCATACATAGCGATTCCTATTCTAACAGCATCCGTTTCAAAGTCTTCATGCCATAAGGTCATAGCTGAGTTTGCTAGATGAACAATTTCTGGACGCTTTTCCAAGGCAGAAACCTGCTCTTTAAATGTTTCATATTGAGTAGCTACTTGGCTGTCGTCCTCCCCATCTGCTGTTGCAAAATGAGTGAAGATTCCTTCTAGCAGTAGTTCATCATGGTTGTTACAGAATGCTTCAAAAGCCAAGATATCTTGCTTTGTTCGTAGGCCTATACGTCCCATACCGGTATCAACAGCTAGATGGATCCGAAGCGGGTTGTCCGTTTTACGTAGTTTCAAGAGCGGTAAGGCTTGTTCTAGCCACTCGGTTGAAGACACGGTCGCAGAAATATTTTGATCTGCCATCAATGCAGCATCGCGGAGTTCCGTTATCCCCATAACGAGTAAGAAGTCTTCTGTAAAGCCGCTATCACGAAGCTCCAGAGCTTCATCTAAAATAGCGACACAAAACCCATCAACACCAGCTTCCTTAGCTGCGTTAGCAATCGGGATAGCGCCATGGCCGTAACCATCTGCCTTAACGACTGCTAGTAGTTTTTTATCTGCTTTAATATGTGTTCGTATTGTTTTTATATTTGATTTAATGGCTCCTAAATCAATGGTTGCCACTGTCGGTCGGTGCACGCCTCTTACCATAAAATTCTCCTTACTTTTCTAAAATAACTTGCGCAATCACGATATTGGTTGAATGGGAAATCGATACCCACGCGTTGCCTTCAAATGGTGCTGCTGTGATCTCTGGCTTACCTATTTCGTCAGGCAGCACTTCAATATCACGAAAGCCCAATTTACCAATCCCTGTTCCATAGGCTTTTGAAAAAGCCTCCTTGGCTGCAAATCGCCCTGCTAAAAACTCCATCTGTCGGCTTCCTTTTAGCTGGTTAAAAATCATTTTTTCATTATTTGTTAAGACGCGATCTGCAAAGGTCGATCGTTTCTCATATGCTGCTGTGATACGATCTAACTCTGTCACATCAAGCCCAATGCCTACAATCATACTTGTTCATCCCTTCTTATACACTGGGTTTATTTTACCATACATTCTTAGCTAGTCAGCTGCTTAACGTCAGCTAGCCATTTAATGCGGAATCACAATACTCAAATCATTCAAGTTTGTATCCTTTAACAGCTGTTGGCTGTAGCGTTTTAAGAAATTGTTGCTGTTTTCTTGAATGACTCGGTAGCCATCGTGTTGGATATAGGCTGCTATTTCTGCGTCATCTTCTACATAATCTTCACCGGAAAAATAACGCACATTCATTTGGCCAATATAATCCATAACTGCTTCCGCATAACTCTCGTCATACCATTGTTCTTCAAACATTTGCTGCAGAGCTAAGAGCTCGCCGTCTTCTTTAAAAATATGGTAGCTCGTTTCAGAATAATTTAGCAACTCCTCTTGAGTTTGGGCTGTTTCATTCGCCCAACCTTCCACATCTAGCGTCAAGCGGTCGTATGCCAATTCTTCATTAGATAGGCTTATTTGGCCAATGGCATTAGGAAAAATAGACAGGGCTCCCGTTACAATTTCATAAAAAGGTTGTTTAGTTGTTAATAATTGGCTAATATTTTGAGCATGAATATGTCCTGCAAAGGCTGTTTTTATATGGTGATTCATAAAATAATCAATTGCTTGATCAGCTTCTTCCATTACTAAGCGACTACCTTCATTACCGCTATGGTTTAAGAGTGGGTGATGGCCTACTAAATAGATCTCTTCTTTTTCACCTTCTACCATTTGGAAATAACGGTCCAGCCACTCATAGGTTTGGGGGCGGATTTTGCCTTCCGCGACGGGAGCCTTACTACTTTTCTCTTCTGGATAGGCATTGGTATCTACCATTAAAATCGGATAGCCCGCTTTTGGTTCAAAAATATAGCTGAGCGAGTTTGGGTCTTTGAAAACTGCTAGGTCATAGCCGTAATCGGCAAATAAGTCTTGGAAGTCAGCCGGCGTCACTTGGTCTATAACGGTCATCTGATCGCCTTCAAACTTACGAGCCCAACCGCTATGAATATCGTGGTTGCCCGGCATAACAGCAACTTGCGTCCCGATTGCTTCTATTTGTTTAAAATAATCCGTTAGTTCGACCATACTTTGATATTCACCGTTAAAGGTCAAGTCGCCACTAACAATCAACAAATCGGGCTGCTCTTTTGCCACTTGCCAAACTAATGCTTCCATAATAGCTGGCATATTGGCTAAGTCTTTCCCCGCTGATGTGGCCTGCATTTTGCCAAAAGCCTCGCCATCATCAAAATAAAGCGGCGATAAATAGTGAATATCGGTTACCATCCAAATAGTGACTTCTTCTTCGTCTGTCACTAGTGGTGGCACAGTTATTAGTTCGGGACTAGCATCTATTTGATCGTTTTGATTGGTTAATCCATATAAAAAAATACCTACTATGATTACACTGGCTAATAGAATGATTTTTTTCATATTCAGCCCTCCTTTATCATCTGTTTTATTATAAGACGACAGAGCTGGGCTTGTCGAATGGATTTTTAGCGAAAAAATCTGATTTACTATAGGAGCGAGAGCTCGGTCATGTGAGATACAGCTCATAAAAAAGTCCTGTATCTTACATTCAAGTCACGAAATGTAAGATACAGACCACCTAGAACATGCTGTATCTTACATTTTAGTCTCCAAATGCGAGATACAGCTAACTTTAATAGGCTGTATCTTACAACTAGAAAATAAGCACAAAAAGAGGCCTCTTTCGAGACCTCTTTATCATTAATTAGTCGTTGTTACGAATTGTAAATCCTGGTTTTTTACCTTTGTTTTGGCCTTTGTAACCAGATGATGGACGGTCATCGCGTTTGCGATCGTCACGACGTTTGCCGCCGCCTGAACGGTTTTTGCTACCTTCATTGTTACGTGAACGGTTGCCGCCTCTATCATTTCTGTCGCCTCTGTCACGACGGTCATTAGAACGGCCGCCGCCTTTACCTTTATATCCGCCACCGCTCTTACCACGGTAACCGCCTTTGCCACCTTTACGAGATGGTAATGGACGTTCTGGAGTGATATTTACAGGTACTTCAGACGCTTCTTTTGTTTGGCTCTTAAGGAATGCAGCAGCTAATTCCTCTGCTGTATATTTATCC
Organism: Jeotgalibaca sp. PTS2502; assembly: GCF_001975685.1. Lineage (NCBI taxonomy): Bacteria > Bacillati > Bacillota > Bacilli > Lactobacillales > Carnobacteriaceae > Jeotgalibaca > Jeotgalibaca sp. PTS2502. Next base: position 1,919,649 of record NZ_CP019433.1, on the reverse strand, counting down.
AATAAATGTTTAATGGCATTATCGTATTTATCAGCTTCTGTATCCTTGATAATGTCTTCGATTGTATCAATCGCATTTTTCAATTGTCCAACCATTGCTTCTTTATCTGAAGGGGGACGTAATGGTGACATTTCTTTACGTGTTAATTTTTCAATTGTACGTAGGTAGTCCATTTCGTTTGGTGTAACAAATGTTACTGACATACCTTCTTTACCAGCACGGCCTGTACGACCAATACGGTGAACATAGCTCTCTGGATCTTGAGGAATATCGTAGTTATAAACGTGAGTAACACCAGAAATATCTAGTCCACGAGCTGCAACGTCAGTCGCAACAAGAATATCTAGATTCCCATTTTTGAAGTCGTTTAGAACGCTCATACGTTTTTTCTGCGTTAAGTCACCGTGAATTCCTTCAGCGCGGTAACCACGTAGTTCTAATCCTTTAGCTAACTCATCAACACGACGTTTTGTACGTCCGAAGATAATTGTCAATTCTGGGTTTTGAACATCGAATAAACGAGTCATGTTATCGAATTTCTCGAAATCTTTACATTTCACGAAATATTGATCGATCAAGTTAGCAGTCATTTCTGATGCTTTAATTTGAACGTGCTCGGGATTTTTCATAAATTGTACACCGATACGTTTGATTGCTGGTGGCATTGTAGCTGAGAACAATAGTGTTTGACGAGTTTCAGATGGTGTTTCCGAAATAATTGCTTCGATGTCTTCCAAGAAGCCCATGTTTAGCATTTCGTCTGCTTCGTCTAAAACTAATGTTTCGATATTTTGCAATTTAAGAGCTTTACGACGGATAAGGTCTAATAGACGACCAGGTGTTCCAACAACGATGTGTGGATTGTTTTTCAAGCCACGAATTTGGCGGCTAATATCAGCTCCACCGTAAACAACTTGTGTGGTAATACGTTTTTCGCGACCTAGGCGGTATAGTTCTTCTTGAGTTTGGATAGCAAGTTCACGAGTTGGTGCAATTACTAACCCTTGAATAGTGCGGTTGTTACGGTCGATTTTTTCAAGCATTGGTAGACCAAATGCAGCAGTTTTACCTGTACCTGTTTGTGCTTGACCAATAACGTCAAGCCCTGTTAGTGCCAACGGAATTGTTTGTTCCTGGATTGGTGTTGCTTCTTCAAAGCCCATAGCTTCAACTGATTTTAATAGTTCGGGAGATAATCCCAGTTCTGAAAATTTCATGTTTCCTCCTAATTTTTGAGAAACAATGGAGAGTCTTTTTTTAACCCTATAAAAAATTTTTAAAAAAGCTTAGCAACAATCGCCAGCCTTTTTTAATCCTCTAGTCGGTAAATATCAAATTATATACAAAAGATATCTTATCGTTTTAAACCGGACATTTGTCGCCGGTCTGTTCGTTCATCTATGAAGAAAAACCCTCTTTTATTCCTCGTGATTTTTAACATCTGTAATCATAGCATGGTTTTCACTATTTTACAAATTTATTAGCCTCATTTTGAAAACTATTTTCCTCATCTAAATCTTATGAACCTTATTAAATAAATAAAAAAGAAGCATCTAGAGCCTTTCAGCCCGACACTTCTTTTGAAATCAACCAATCAATATTGTGCACCTTTTTTATATGGTTTTCTCTAGGCGCTTGGAGACTTTAGAAAGCGAGTAGCAGACAATCCAATACATTAACCCCATCATAAGAAACATCGGAATCACATAAATGGTATTTTGCCCGTATACAATACGTACATGGTGCGTTAATTCTGGCAAGGTAATAATCGTTGCCAATGACGTATCTTTAATCAAGGATACAATTTGACTGACAATCGGTGGCACCATTGGTTTCTTGACCTAAAACCCCGTGGGACAAAGGAATGCGTTCATCCTTTACCCGAGCATTGAGCAGACCGACCCGGAATTGCGTTGTAACAAAGTCTGCTTCTTTCAAAGCCTCAAAGCGATCTAATGTTAAGTGGTCTTCCCAATCGAGTCCGGCTGCACGAATTTGGCGTTTAGCCATCTCCCCTACAATTTCTAGCTTGTGGCGCCCTTCTTCAATATCAACCAACCAAATTTCTTTAATCGGCAATTGGTCTTTCCTCATAATATAGCCTTCAATTCATTCGGGTGTATAACTGGAGCCACCGCCAATGGTGACAATCTTCAATCCTGTTTTAGTCATCTCTTTCCCTCCGTTTTTTAATAAAGTTTTCATCGCTTTACTTTAGCATATCAAAAATACTAGAAAAGCTTTTCGAAGTGGATTGAGACAAGCGTCTCGTCTTTGATTTTTGTTTCAGCTTTGAAACAAAAAAGCAGCCCCTTTAGGAGCCGCTCACAGGTTTAATCGACGCGGAGTTCTTTCACGACAGAAAGTAAATCCGTTCCGAAACTTGATTTAATTAAGACTTGATCATGTTGCTGTAGCTCTTTTTTCAAAGCAGCAATCAGCGGTGCTTTCTCACCACTAAAGTGGTGGATATTACTTGCTTCGTAGGTATTGCTTAAAACATCAAACAAAGCAGTCATTTCTTCACCGTATAAATAAAGGCAATCAAAGTCGTGTGGTGTCAAAGATGGTGCCAACGATTCATGAAGAATTTTAGACTGGTGACCTAGTTCACGAATATCGCCTAAGACAACGATACGACGTCCCTCCGCTTCACACGGTACTTGACGAAAGGCATCTAAGACAGCACGCATAGCCGTTGGACTAGCATTATAAGCATCATTTAAAATGTGTGACCCATTCACACCGTCTAACCATTGTGTGCGGTTTTCAGTCAGTGTGAAATTTTCTAAGTAAGCTTTCACTTCAATCATTGAGATGTCAAAATAAGCGGCTACTGAAAGAGCGATCAAGGCATTTTGAACGTTGTAATCGCCTAAAACTGGAATCGATAATTCAGCTGTATCATCGAAATTCACTTTAAAATTAGTATGATCTTTGTGACTATCAATGCCGTAAGCAAATAGAGTAGCCGTTTTATCAATACCAAAAGTCGCTTTTTTATAACTGCCATCAATTGGCATTTCTTCACGAATCAGCGGCTCGTTGATCGGATAAATAAATAAACCATCATCCTTCAAGCCTTCTAAAATTTCCAGCTTAGCTTTCGCAATATTTCGGCGTGAACCAAGGTGCTCCAAATGACTCTCACCAATTAGAGTAATAGCTGCCACGTCTGGCTGAGCGATTTTGCTCAAGCGAGAAATTTCGTTAAAGCCTGACATGCCCATTTCTAATACAATAACTTCTGTGTCTTCTGGCATATCTAAAATGGTGCTTGGTAACCCAATATCATTGTTATAGTTACCTGCTGTTTTATGAACGCGGTAGCGAGCAGATAACACAGCTGCCGTCATGTCTTTAGTCGTTGTTTTCCCGTTGCTACCAGTGATAGCGACCACCTTCGGATTAACCATCGCTAAATAAGCTTTTGCTAAATCTTGGAAAGCTTGTAAGGTGTCATCAACTAAAATAATGGCAATACCTTCAGGTGCTTCTGATTCTGGACGGCTCCAAAGCGCAGCCGTTGCTCCATTAGCAATGGCTGATTGAATGTAATCATGACCGTCTGTTTCGCCTTCTGTCAGTGGCACAAACAGGGTATTTTCTGTTGCTTTTCGTGAATCGAACACAACTGATTCGATTTCAGCAAAGCGGTTAGGTGAACTATAATCAATGGCATGGACAGCTTTTACAACGTCTATAATACGAATAGGCTTCATGTCTCGTCCTTCTTTCTGATGTGATAAAAGAAAATGCCGCCTCTCAAAGAGGGCAGCACCTATTCTTTTTTATTAGTCTAGTTCAGTAAAATCAATTTTTTCAGCATGGCGTTTTAAAGCAAGCTGGATCAGTTCTTCAACTAAATCGCTGTACTTCAAGCCTGTGTATTCCCATAGTAGTGGATACATCGAGAATTTAGTAAAGCCAGGTAAAGTATTGACTTCATTTAAGTAAATTTCATGGTTGCTGGTTACAAAGAAATCACAGCGGCTCAAACCAGAACCATCTAAGGTACGGAAGGCTGTTGCAGCATAGTCTTGTAACTTAGCAATCAAGTCTTCTGGTAGCTCTGCTGGAATTTGTAAATCAACAGAGTTGTTGATGTACTTTTCTTCATAGTCATAAAATTCAGTGGTTTTAACAATTTCACCAGGAGCTGATGTGTGAACATCGGCATTTCCTAAAATAGCAATTTCGATTTCACGAGCTTCGACGCCTTGTTCAACCACAATACGGTGGTCATAAAGGAAGGCTTTATTAATCGCCTCTGTCAATTCTTCACGGTTGCTAGCTTTCGTAATCCCAACACTTGAGCCCATGTTTGCCGGTTTCACATACATCGGATAAATGAGTGAACCTTCACAGCGAACAAAGGTTGCTTCTTGGTTGCTGTCCCAATCGAACTTAAAGACTGGCACATAAGGCACTTGCGGTAATCCTGCTTGTTGGAACAATTGCTTGCTGACAATTTTGTCCATTCCTGCTGCACTAGCTAAGACGCCACAGCCAACATAAGGCATATCTAATACTTCAAATAAGCCTTGGACTGTTCCATCTTCACCATTTGGTCCATGTAAAACAGGGAAAATAACGGCATCGTCAGATTGGATAGCACCAGGATTGATTTTCTTACCATAAGAAGTAGCACCTTCTTCGCTAGCCATAACAGCTGCTTCTCCAGCAGTGAATCGTAACCATTCTGACTCTGCTACTGGTGCTTTTAGTGTTTCACCCTGTAACCAGTCACCTTTACGAGTGATGTAAACAGGAACAACGTCATAATAATCATAATAAATTTCTTTTACAATTGAGTGGGCAGTTAGGATTGAAACATCATGTTCCGCACTTTTGCCTCCATAGATTAGAAAAACTTTCATACTTTTTCTCCTTAGCATTGAATATAGGTATATTCAAATCTTTTTCATAGGTCATTGTATCACATCACAAAGAGCCATGACATCATAAAAAGAGCCCGACACTCTTTTTTTGCCAGACTCTAATCAAAATCATAGATAAGGGTCCATTCCCCTTTTTCTGCATGGTATTCTATGTAGCCGACTGCTTCATCCTCGTCAAACAAGCGGTCAACCAAGGATAATTTATCCTCAGCGATAAAAATTGGAACACGGTAAAGGTCATCTTTAATGATGATTTGACGAAAAGAGAGACAGACACCTTCTCGAAAAACGAGTGCCAACTGGTCCATATTGGGAATCGCGAACGGCGCCGCTATTCTGTCTTTTTGGAAAAATCGTTTCTTTTCATTCAGCTTATTAGTCATGCGTTGGGTGATAGAACCAACAAATTGATCAATAAACTCTTCCAAATAGCGATAGTAAACTTTATTAAAGCCATTTGGCAATGAAAGAAAAATATAATTATTCTGCAATTTGTAATAGAATGGCGAATGTAAATAGTTATGTGCATGAGCCAGGTATAGAATTTCAGAAATTTCAACTGGGGTTAATTGGTGTAGCATTTCCAGATTGGTGAAATCAATCCATGATGTTGTCCGCGCAACCGCTGATTGGCTATTTTCTAAAAAGGCTCTGACATTCTCTTGTCCTTTAATGACTTGAAAACCACTATGGTTATCGTAGTCACCAACACTGCCATCACTTTTAATCAACAACAGGTTATTCGGTGTTCGTTTTAGTAAGCTTTTTTGATTGATATTAACAATACCTTTACTTAGTACATTGTTTCCAACTGTATCGTAATAAATATAAACAACTTGACTTGGCACTTTACATCCTCCCTTCTTCTTTCTTTCCGAACTTATTGTACTACCTTCTGAAAATAGGTAGGTATCAAATCCGTGTTAATATTATTACAATCATATATCTTTTTTTAAATAAAAGCTCTAAGTTTTCTTTAATATTCTCCTAAATATTTTTATTATAAGACAAAAGTGATAAAATGTCGAAAAGTTGTCTTATACGGATACACTATTTTTGAAAAATAGTTTACACTATTCCTATCAAGCGTTTACAAAAGGAGGTTATTTTATGACAGTCATCAATTGCCCCATGGGAATCAACCGACCACTACTAATTGATTCTGCCACCCTAACCAATCGTTTAACAACGGAGGATTTGCCAGCAGCCTATTTGGACTTATTAGCTGAAAAAAATGGTGGCTATCTTCAAAATATGTGGCTGCCTACTCCTGAACCAACATCTGACGGTCTGGATTACGGTCTCATCCATTATATTTTCGGTTTACATCACGATCCTGAAACAAGTATCCTTCACCAGCAACGCCATGACTTACCTGATTACTTTGTTATTTTTAGCGCCAACGAGCAGCAATTATTTGCCTTTGATTACGCCAATCATGATGCCCAAAACCAACCTGCTATTCGTCATTTAGATATTGAAACTGATAATTGGCAAATTGTCGCTCCTAATTTCCAACGTTTTTTAGAGATGCTACAGCCTTATCAACTGACTATTCCTCTTGAAGGAAAACTGACGCGTCACGAAACAAATCACGCTTTTTTATTAGTTGACGATGCAGACTTTTTGGAAGAGTTATGGCTCCATGTGGAAGACTGGGAAGACAAGGAGTGGTTGTTGGGTTGGTTGGAACATTTCACCAAGCACCCAAAGCTTGCCTATCGCCGAGTCACATTAGCTGCCCTTGAGGTTCAACTGCTCTATTTTCGTTTATCTTTCCCTTCCTCCGGCGTTGATCTCCTCAATCGTTTCTTAGCGGACGAGGACGAGGGCTTGCGCAAGCAGGCAGAGGCCTTGGTCACAGAGCTAGCTGAAGTGTGATAAAGTTGTGATAAAGTAATGTTAGACTAAATAGAAAGAAGGTTGATTCATGTTTTTAAGTGATGATTTGTTAGAGGCGATTCATAGTCGCGCAGCAAAATATGATAAGGAAAATACATTTCCTCATGAAGATTATGCGGCTTTAAAGGAAGCGGGCTATTATAAGGCATTTGTTCCAAAAGAATATGGCGGTTTCGGGCTTAATCTTAAAGAGATTGCTCACGAGCAAACACGGCTAGCTATGGCAGCACCTGCGACAGCTCTGGGGATTAATATGCACCAAATTATTGTTGGTGTTGCTCGCCATATGGTCAAGCACGGTAATCTGAAGGGTGAACAAATTTTAAGGGATGCTGCTGAAGGACATTTACTTTCCTTTGCAATTTCAGAACCAGCGAATGACCGTGTGTTGTTTGGCTCGATTTGTGAAGCCAAAGCTAACGAGGACGGAGGCTACCGCTTTTATGGTCCCAAAGTTTTCATTTCCATGGTCGGCGAATGTTCGCGGATGGTCACTTATGGCATGGACAGCCAAGGCGAGCAGCCACAATCTGTGTTTGCCTATCTCGAAAAAAATCCAGAAACTATTAAAATCAAACCAGATTGGGATACGTTAGGTATGCGTGGTACCCAATCCTATAGCGTTTTATTAGATGGTGCCTACGCAACCAGTAAGCAAATTCTAACAACAGTCAAGCCTGGTCCAAGCTTTGACCCGGTTGTCTTTGGGATTTTTTCTCACTTCGAATTATTGCTAGCTGCAACCTATCACGGGATTGGAAAACGTGCCTTGGAGTTGGGAATCGAAACGGTGAAGAAACGTCGATCCATTGCACAAGGGAAAACGTATGATCAAGATAAAAACATCCGCTGGCGGATTGCAGAAGCTGCCATCATTTTGGATAGTGTTCAACCACAAATTAATGTTTTAGCAACTGATATCGAAGAGGACGCTGATCATGGTAACCTTTGGCTGCCGCGTTTGTCAGCTATTAAAAATACAGCGGTCGAAGCCTCTATCAAAGCGGTCGAGGAGATGGTTCGTGCTAGTGGCGGGCGTTCTTACTATAATGATACCGAGCTATCTCGCTTGTTGCGGGATGTCTACGCAGGATTGTTCCAACCTTCTGACCAAGAATCGCTTCACGACGCCTGGGCAAGTTTATTATTAGGTCCGATTGAGTAGTTTTTATCCGATACAGCTTCTAAAAATTGGCTGTATCTTACATTCCAGCTACTAAATGTAAGATACAGCACCTTTATTTATTCTGTATGGTACAGCAAGACATAAAAAGACGGCGCCGGGACAAATGAACTGCCCCCTGTCAAGTAGACAGGTAAATAAACAAAATCTTTGTCCCATGTATGATACTGTTCATGCATGGTTTTTTTATGCCGGAATGCTTAAGCCCATGTTTAATGTCACCCGTTGGGTATTATAAAAACCAATATATTGTTCAATATCACGCTCTAATTCTTCAAAGCTCATATAAGTCTTCAGCCGATACATTTCTTCTTTGATAATGCCCCAAAAGTTCTCCATTGGACCGTTGTCAATGCATTTTCCCACACGAGACATACTGTGGGTGAGTTGATGTTTCTTCACAAAATTATTAAAGTCGTATGACGTGTATTGATATCCCCGATCGCTATGAATAAGCGTTTGGGTTGATATAATCTTGTCTTCAATTTGGCGAACTGTATCACGAACTAAGGCATTATCATTACGTTTCGATAGTTTAAAGGCTACGATCTTATTTTCGCCATAATCCAATATGGCACTAAGATAAGCTTTGGCGTTCTCTCCATACTTAAATTCAGTCACATCGGTTAATAAGACTTCCATCGATTGATAGTCCTTTCGGAATTCTCTATTGAGGATATTATCGGCGATATGTGCAGGATTGTGGGGCTTGTAACGATATCGTTTCCGACGGATAACAGCTTTCAAGTTCAGTAATTTCATCAAACGATAGACACACTTATGGTTTACTTTAGCGTTCATGAAGTGGTTTAGATAGATAGTTATTCGACGATAGCCATAAATACCTTTATGCTTTTCATAGACTTGAAGGATTAATTCAACAAGCTTTCGAAGCCGTTTTTTCCGACGCAGTCGGCTTGCGTTTCAACCACTTATAATAACCCGCTCTGCTCACACCCAAAGCATCACAGAGATGGATTACTTTGTATCCTTCTTTTTGTAGTTTCTTGATCGTTTGGTATTCCGCTTCATACCTCGTTTGCGTGACATCAACTCTCTTTCCACTTCTTCTAACTTTTTTAACGCTACGTTCTCCGTTTCTAGATACTCATTTCGTGCTCTTAAAGCTGCATTTTCAGCCCGGATTCTTTCTTCTTCCGTTTGAACAGAGTTTGGTTTGCCGCGACCCCGTCCATCTACTAGTCCGTCAGGACCATGCTTCTTATATTTTTGAACCCATGAATACACGTTATTGTAGGATACCTGATACTTCTCAGCAGTTTTTTTATAAGATAAACTATTAGCTAGGCAGTCTTGGACTATTTTGATTTTTTCTTCTTGTGTTGATTTTTTATCTGTCATCGTATACACCTCGGATTTTGGAGAATAGCTCCTCATTTCTTCCCCTTTAGTATACTTGTTTATCCAGCTCCTGACAGTATCAACTTTTGGGATATTATATTTAACAGCTAGCTGACCTATAGGTAATCTATCTTCTAAATATTCTTTCACGACTAAGTCCTTAAATTCTTTACTATATTTATTGGACTTAGATTTAACTTGAATCCCACTAATTCCATGCTCTTGGTATCTTAAGACTTTATCCCAAAAGGACGTCCAATTAATTAATAAACCATAGGCTTCTTTTAATTCTTTGAAACTGATTCCTTCATTCAGATACATCAAAATATATCTTTCGATTTCTTCAGTTGTATGTTTACTGTTTGAACGCATAAAAATCCCCCTAAAGTAATTTTACTTTTTTAAGTGTCTACTTTAGGGGGAGCATATCAAAATTCCCAGCACCGTCTTTATTTTTTATCTTAGTGTTTTTAAAGCTGTTGCCCAAGCAACTGTTGTATTTAATACCGCTTGGATTGTTGGTTCGTGAACGTCTGCTGGTGCAAATGTTCGAACAGATACTGGTTTTATTAGTGTCATTCTTTACACTCCCTTCATATATATAATCCGCAAACAAAGTCCATTTCTGTTTTTTAATTGCACTATTTTACCTCTAAAAATCATTGCATTTTGGAATGTGTAGTGGTATTATCTTAATGTTATGGGCGAGTGACCAATTCGTGTATAATAATCAACTCTGATTTAGGAAATATCTCAGGGCATAAAGGAGAGAAAATAGAATGAAACAAGAAATTCATCCAAGTTACCAACAAGTTGTCTTCATGGATACTACAACAGGTTTTAAATTCTTGTCAGGATCTACTAAAGGTTCTAGCGAAACTGTTGAATGGGAAGATGGAAATACATACCCATTAATCCGTGTTGAAATTTCATCTGATTCACATCCGTTCTATACTGGCCGTCAAAAATTTGCACAAGCAGAAGGACGCGTTGGTCGTTTCAACAAAAAATACGGTTTCAAAACAGAAACAGAAGAAGCTTAATTTCACAAACAAAAGAGCTGAGACAGCATTGTCTCAGCTCTTTTTGTCGTTTAGGGAGTTAGCATTGTAAGATACAGCTCTTCTTTTTGGTCTGTATCTTACATGGGATGGCTGATATGTAAGATACAGCCTCCCAATGACTAGCTGTATCTTACATTTTGACTAACAAATGTAAATTACAGCCATATTTTGGGAGCTGTATCTACCATCTAGATACAAAAAACCCCTTCTAGGCACAGCCGAGAAGGGGTTCTTCCATTTAGTTAGCTAGTAATTCTGTTAGTCTTTCTTCAGAAGCACCACTATCAATGTTTAAGTTTGTAAAAGCATTTTCGCCATCAATCGTAACCACTTGAGGTACCAAAGGCACAGTCATTTTATCGCGTAATGCTTTCAATTCTGGATCACTCGGTGTATTCAAGCTATTCAAGTAGTGGACAGTTAAGCCATTTTGTTGGCGAACATTTTCCAATTTCGGTACAAACTTTTGACAGTATGGACAGGTTGGTTTTCCAATAAATAGGATTGTTTTTTCACCTTTAGCTAAACGGTTTTCAACGTCTTGCGCTGTAATTTCAATAAAGTTGTTAACAACTTCTTCGTATTGATCTTGACTCATTCCTATCTCTCCTTTAAATCATGCTACAGTCATCATAGCATGGATCATTATTTCATTAAAGAAATGCGGGTTGAGAATTCCTCATTATTTTTAGTCGTACGTAACTGTTTCAAGAATTCTTCTGTATATTCTAAGGCATCGCCACGCATGGTCTTACGCAACTTCCAAATGCCTTCCATTTCCTTGGTCGTCAGCAGCGATTCCTCACGGCGCGTTCCTGATTTCTTAATATCAATAGCCGGGAAAATACGACGCTCAGCCAATTCACGCGATAAGACAATCTCTGAGTTCCCCGTTCCCTTAAACTCTTCGTAAATCATATCGTCCATGCGGCTACCTGTATCAACAAGGGCCGTTGCTAAAATAGTCAAGCTCCCGCCATCCTCGATATTTCGTGCCGCCCCAAAGAAGCGTTTCGGCCGGTAAAGTGCAGCTGGATCAATCCCACCGCTCAATGTACGTCCACTTGGCGGAATCACTAAGTTATAAGCACGCGCAAGACGGGTAATACTATCCATTAAAATAACGACATCGCGTTTATCTTCGACTAGACGCATGGCACGTTCCAAAACTAATTCACTAACGCGAACATGGTTAGATGGTTGCTGGTCAAAGGTTGAATAAACCACGTCACCATCTACACTTCTTTCAATATCAGTTACTTCTTCTGGACGCTCGTCAATCAAGAGCATAATCAATTCGACATCAGGATAATTGGTCTTGATACCATTGGCAATAGCCTTCAATAAGGTTGTCTTTCCTGCCTTAGGTGGCGCGACAATTAAGCCACGTTGACCAAAGCCGATTGGCGAAATCAAATCAATCATGCGGTTGGATAGATTTTTTTGACTGGTTTCAATGACAATTTTTTTGTCGGGATAAATAGGCGTTAAGCCTGGGAAATGCGAGCGTTCCTTAGCTTCTTCTGGGTTTCTACCATTCACGCTATTAACTTGCATTAGTCCATAATAACGTTCAGATGCTTTGGGTGGCCGCGCTTTACCGCCTACTTTGTCACCATTTCTCAAATCAAATCGGCGAATTTGGGAAGACGATATATAAATATCTTCTTGGCTCGGCGAATAGTTGATTGGTCGCAAAAAGCCATAGCCCTCTTGAGAGATAATATCCAGAACACCTTCTGTCATAAAGAAGCCTTGTTTTTCTTCTTGAGCACGAATCACCGCATGGGCAAGTTCTTTTTTGGTCATCTGGCTATAATAAGGAATTTTATATTCCTTGGCATAGGTATAAATCTCTTTCAAGGTTTTCTGTTCCAGTTCTTGAAGGGATAACATATCTTCCATTTGTGGTCACCCACCTTCCTTTTCCTTCTATAGTCAACAGTTTTAGTCTTCAATCATTTGAATGTCTGCACCTAAAGCTGTTAGTTTATCAATAATATTGTCGTAACCTCTTAATATATTTTCAACACCTGAAATGGTGGTTGTTCCCTTAGCCATCAAGCCGGCAATAACAAGACAAGCTCCCGCACGCAAGTCAGTCGCTTTCACTTCTACACCGGTCAATTGATTTGGTCCTGTTAAAATAATGGTGTCACTTTCTACTTTTGCACGGGCACCCATGCGAACAAGTTCAGGAATATGGTTGATTCGTTTGGGGTAAATGGTATCGATAATCGTGCCATCACCATGAGCCTTCAGCATCAATGGGGTTAGTGGCTGTTGTAAGTCAGTTGCAAAGCCTGGGTAAGGTAATGTTTTGACATGTGTCATTGTTAGATCATCTGATTTGTGGACAAGAATACTATCTTCTCCAATTTCCATCTTAACGCCCATTTCTTCCATTTTTGCAACAAGACCTTCGATGTGCTCCACGATCACATTTTTCACGTGAACACGTTCGCCCATCGCTGCAGCTGCAGCTAGATAGGTCCCTGCTTCAATGCGGTCAGGAATGACGGTATGACGGCAACCACTTAGGCGACTCACACCTTCAATTCGAATCACGTCAGTACCAGCCCCACGGATTTTAGCACCCATATTGTTTAGTAGGGTACAAACATCAATAATTTCAGGTTCCTTAGCAGCATTTTCAATAATGGTTTTTCCCTTTGCCTTAACGGCAGCTAAGATGGTGTTGATGGTTGCGCCAATGGAAACAACATCCAAGTAAATGCGATCGCCAACTAACCCTTCTTCTGGTGTTGTTAAGTAAATGGCCCCTAATTCATTGCGGACATTAGCACCAAGCGCTTCAAATCCCTTGATGTGTTGGTCAATCGGACGAGGCCCTAAATAACAGCCACCTGGTAATCCAATAACGCCTTCACCAAACTTAGACAAAACTGCTCCCATGAAGTAATAGGATGCTCTTAAGTTCTTAATTTTCCCAGTTGGCATTGGAATAGAAACCATGTTTGATGGGTCAATGGTTAGGACACCACGATCGGCTTCAAAAGTCACTTCAACATTGAAATCACGTAAAATATCAATTAAAGAATGAACATCTTGAATATCAGGGATCCCCTCAAGAGTTACCACTGAATCTGCTAAAATTGATGCAGGAATAAGGGCAACCGTACTATTTTTCGCACCACTGATGGTGACTTCTCCATTCAATGGTCTATCACCATTGATGACTATCTTTTTCATGAAAAGACCTCACTTTATGATTTATCTCTTATTATAACGCTCTTTGCTTTCGCTATCTTATTCTAACAAAATAAGACAATGCTTGGCTATGATTTCGCAATTTATCCAGCAGAAAGGCGCCTTTTTTATTTATTTTTAAAGAAATGTCTCATTTCATCAGTCAAAGGTTTATTCTCAGTAAATAAATCACTGTTATGTCGAATCATTGGTTCAAGAACGTCATATAACTTCGCAGCATCACAAACTCGAACGGTTGCATCGCCGAACTTACCGATGGTCATAGCACCTTCTTCTACGAGAAGGTCGTCTACTTTCCAATAGTGCTCAGACCAAGATGGTCCAATATGACGCCTTGAAGGAACGGAATGTTTTACACCATCTGGTGAAATGCTATAGAGTTGCTGATGACTATCAGAAATGCGTCCCGGTACATTCAACCACTCTTCAATACCATGAATATAAGTATTTTTGGTTAAGTCGACACCCAACAAAACAATTTGGGCTTGGCGATCTAGCAATTTACCCCAAACAGAATCTCTTGCACAAGGGGTATCAAATGTTTCTGCCCCTTCTACAAAACTACTAGCTTCTTTACCCATAGCAGCCACCGAATGAGTGGGATGCCATGAACGAATAGCACCGTCACGCTTACGAAACAACTCCGTTAAAACGCCTACATTTGTCTTCGAATCTTCAACAGAAAAAACGGGATTATCTTCCTTAATGTATGCCCAAGTATGAGTCGGCAAAACAAGTAGCCCATCCTTCATATACTCAATAAAGCTATCCAAAACGGTATCTGGTCCGCCGTCGACGTCACCGATACTCTTATATGATGAATGAATTAAAACAGTACCATTTCTATCAATACCTAGGTTTTCGAGTTGCACCATGAAATCATTTTTTGTATACATAACAATTCCCCTTTAAACTCATCATTAATAAAAAAAAACCAGGGCCTAAGCCCCGGCTTTTGGATAGTTGCTATTACGCTTTTTGGCTTGATCCAAATACATTCATTGTATTTTTAACCAATTTAACGATTGCATCTTTTCCTGGCCCAATAATTTTACGTGGGTCATATTCTTTAGAGTCGTTAGCTAATTTTTCGCGAACTGCAGCTGTCCAAACTTGTTGACATTCTGTGTTTACGTTAATTTTGCTGTGACCGTATTCGATTGCTTGTTGGATTTGGTGTTGTGGAATTCCTGAACCACCATGCAATACTAATGGTGCATGTGTTAATTCAGAGATTTCTTTCATTTCGTCAAATCCAAGGTTTGGTTCACCTTCGTATGGTCCGTGAACTGAACCTAAAGCTGCTGCTAGAGCATCGATTTTTGCTTCTGTTACCATACGTAGACATTCTTGAGGATCTGCGTATTGGATTCCGCCTGTTACGCCATCTTCAGTACCACCCACAGTACCTACTTCTGCTTCAACTGAAGCACCTTTTGAATGAGCGTATTCAACAACGCGAATTGTTTGAGCGATGTTTTCATCGATTGGGAACTTAGAATTGTCAATCATAACTGAAGAGTATCCAGCGTCGATTGCATCTTTACAGTTCTCGTAACTTGATCCATGGTCTAAATGAAGTGCAACTGGAACAGTAATATCCATTGTTTCTAACAATGCACTTACCATTGAAGCAACAACCAAATGACCTCCCATATATTTTGCTGCACCTTCAGATACACCTAAAATTACTGGAGAGTTTTCTTCTTGTGCTGCTTGCAATACTGCTTGTGTCCATTCTAAGTTATTGATGTTGAATTGACCTACAGCATATTTACCTTCCAATGCTTTATTTAACATTTCTGTCATACTTACTAACCGACTCATGTTTTTTTGCCTCCTTGGAACTACCCATTTTGTTTGTTTCTTAGACTCACTAACAAGACTATTGTAACAAAATTTGTCCCGGATTACTACCAAATGAGCCTATTAAAATGCAAAAATGAACACTTTATTACCGATTTATATGATTGATTTAATAAAACCGCTAAATAACGGGTGGGACGAATTAGGACCACTTAGAAATTCCGGATGAAATTGGGTTGCTAGAAAGTAAGGATGATTGTTTAATTCAATTATTTCAACTAATTGGCCGTCAGGTGATAATCCAGAGAACTGAAGGCCTGCTTGTTGGCAATTATCACGGTAGTCATTGTTAAATTCGTAGCGATGACGGTGGCGTTCTTCTATCAATTCTGCTTGATAAAGCGAGTGAGCGAGACTATCCGCTCTTAATTGACAAGGATAGAGTCCTAATCTTAAACTGCCGCCTAAATCACCGTTTTTCTCTTGATGATCCATTAAATCAATAATTGCGTGAGGCGTTTGAGGATTAAGTTCGCTTGAGTGGGCCTCCGAAAGGCCCACTACGTGCCGTGCAAATTCAATACAAGCTAGCTGCATCCCTAGACAAATTCCTAAGAAGGGTAATTGTCGTTCTCTGGCATAACGGATAGCATCAATCATCCCTTCCGTCCCTCTCTCGCCAAAGCCACCAGGCACTAGCAAGCCGTCAACATCATCCAATTCACTGCTAATTGTTTCTGCAGTCACTGACTCTGCATCAATCCATTTGATGTCTATCTGTCGATCATAGCTATATCCAGCATGTTTCAATGCCTCAACAATCGACAAATAGGCATCCGGCAACGCCACATACTTGCCGACAATACCAATGCGAATAGATTGAGTCGTTTGTTCTACCTTTTCAACAAAACCTTCCCACTCACTTAAAGTCCCCTCTAGCGCATTTAGTTTTAAACGACTTAAAACAGCATCATCCATCTTCTGATCTTTCAATAGCAAAGGGATACGATAAATATTGGCTGTGTCTGGCGATTCGATAATAGCATCTAAATCGACATCACAAAAAGCAGCTAATTTTTCTTTTGTAGACATCGGAAGAGGCTGTTCTGTACGTAAGACTAAGAAGTCGGGCTGAATGCCTAAGCTTCTCAGCTCTTTCACACTGTGCTGAGTCGGTTTAGTCTTAAATTCGCCCGCTGCCTTCAAATAGGGAACAAGGGTAACGTGAATGTATAAGACATTATCTGGACCAGCAGTTTTCTTCATCTGTCTTAAGGCTTCCCAAAACGGTAATGATTCAATATCCCCAACGGTTCCACCAACTTCGGTAATAACGATATCCGCATCTGTTGATTGGCCAGCTTTGACAATTTTTTCCTTAATCGCATCCGTTATATGGGGAATCACTTGAACGGTTTTACCTAAGTAATCACCCCTGCGTTCTTTTTCAATGACTTCTTTATAAATACGGCCACTGGTGACATTGGAATAGCGGTTCAGGCGGATTCCCGTAAATCGTTCATAGTGGCCCAAATCAAGATCAGTTTCCGTTCCATCATCAGTGACATACACTTCCCCATGTTGGAAAGGGCTCATCGTACCAGGGTCGACATTCATATAAGGATCAAATTTTTGAATGGTTACCTTTAATCCTCGTTCCTTCAATAATTTAGCTAACGATGCTGCGATAATTCCTTTCCCAATTGATGAGACAACGCCACCTGATACAAACACATACTTTGTCATAAGTAAAACCTCCTTTGATTTAGGAGGGAAAAATAAAAAAATCCCCATTCCAAAACTGGAACAGGGAGAATTATCATTTTATGTGCGCCTACGTAACCGTTTGGTTTGTAGTGAGCCCATCAATTATTTTACTCGCATTTAACTGTGAGGTCAATCAAAAGATTATAACTCTTCTTCTTCCTCTTCTTCATCAGCTTCAATATCATCGTCATCAATGAGCGTTAAGTCTTCTTCGATGCTTTCAGGCACATCATCTAACTCATCATCTAGATTATCTGCTAAATCATCGTCAATCTCTGCCTCATCATCTTCGATAACATCATCAGCTTCACTCTCGTCCTCTTCTTCATCTGAGACAAACGTATCTTCTGGATCATCATCGTTGTAATCAATCACGTCATCATCTTCAGATGTCGCAAAGGCATTTAGTTTCTTACGTTTCTTACGACGTACACGTACTTCATCTTCATCAATAGAAGAAAGGATTTCCTCATCAATAGAATCAATCGGATACCAAGAACGTAGTCCCCAGCGGTTTTCTCCTAAAGAGATAAAGCTTCCGTCAATGTTTAAATTGGTATAGAAGCGAACCATACGGCCTTCCAATTCTTCTTCAGACAACTCAAGATACGCTTGAATACGTTCAAGCAAGTGGTTGAATTCCAACACTTCGCCGGTCTCTTCTAAAATCGCATGTGCCACTTCAATCATCGATAATTCATTTTTATTTATTCCGTCTAATTCCGCCAGCCTCACCGTGCCACGTCCTTTCAAAAATCTACTCTTTATCATACAATATTTAGGTAGTAAATTGCAACGTCATTCCGTAATTTCCCAATACTTCTTGATTTGATTCTAACGCATAATCTAATTGAATTGTACCAGAAAAAGGTTGATCATGATAATTTTGTAATAATCGTTTGGTTACTGTCTCTAATTCCAACAATCCAGCTGGTGTTGGCAGTAGCGCATTCCCCTTTTCACCGGCCTCAAAAGCCATACGTGTTGCTATGCCTTCCTCTGAACGTCGGATAATCGTTACTTTTCCTGCCTTAGACACTTTTAGGGTCACCTTATGCTTGGTTTCAGCTTCTTCATAACGTAAATAGAGCCATTCACCCATTTGCACCATTTGCCCATTGCCTTCGTAAAGGAAAATCTCACGTTCTCCTTCTTGTTCAATGATTGTTTCTAATCGGTACTCTACTACTGTACTCTTATCAATTGGCAAGTCTGTCACTCCTTTCTTGCCATTATTCCATTTTCACTCCTAGTATAACTTTTTCTTTCAAACAAGGTCAACTCTCCTTTATTAATAATTAGCTTAAAAATCTGCTATAATTAACTTATATATACTACTGATTTCACATAGATTGGACGCATTTTTATGACAGACTTTTTACATGAATCTATTTTTGAGTTATTTGACTCGTCAACAACACCTTTACGCTCACAAACTTATGCTCACTTTGCGCTCGGTGATGCCTTCATTCGGCGTGTTAACCAGCCTAATAGATCAGCAATCGCCCATTTTTGGCCAATCGAAAATATGGTTATTTTAGGCATGATGGATACCAAGCTACCTTACTTGGCTGATGGGGTTTCCTTTTTAGAAAACAAAGGCGCTCAAGTCGTCGTTCGGCCTGCAGGAGGATTGGCTGTTGTTTCCGATCTAGGTATTCTTAATTTTTCCCTTATTTTACCGGAAGCTGACGATGAAAAAATCAGTATTGATGATGGCTATCAAGTCATGGTTGATTTGATTAGACAAGTTTTTTCGCCTTACGGCAAAGCTATTGAAGCTTATGAAATCGTTGATTCTTACTGCCCAGGTAAGTTTGACCTCAGTATTGATGGCAAAAAATTTGCTGGAATTGCCCAAAGACGATTTAAAAAAGGGATTGCTATTATGATTTATATGAGTGTCGAAGGCGACCAGGATGGCCGCGGTAAACTAATCCAAAGCTTTTACGAAGGTGGTTTAAAGGGTGAAGAGACCCAGTGGAACTTCCCTCTCGTTAATCCAGATTCAATGGCTAACCTGTCCGATTTACTCGATACGACACTGACAGTCGCACAAGTAAAACAAATGATGATCGACACCTTAACTAAACAAGGCAATCATTTAGTTGAAGGTGACTACACAGCTGACATTATGGCAGACTACCATGATGCCTACACTAAAATGGAAAAAAGAAATCGCCAATTGTTTGGAAAATAAGAAAACGAGGTGACCCTATGCAAACCTATTATGTAACTGACATGCTGGCCAAAGAAAAAGTATTTCGTGATCCTGTTCACGGCTATGTCCATATCCAACACCGTGTCATCCTTGATTTAATCAATACAAAGGAATTCCAACGCCTACGCCGAATTAAACAATTAGGAACAGCTTCCTTTACCTTTCATGGTGCAGAACATTCTCGCTTTAACCATTCTCTAGGCGTGTATGAAATTGCTCGACGGATTTGCGATAAGTTTATCCGTAATTACCCGAGTGTCGAAGACGGCGATGGCCTATGGGATGACCGCGAACGTTTGGTTACCCTTTGTGCGGCTCTACTGCACGACTTGGGACATGGTCCGTTCTCTCATACCTTCGAGAAAATTTTCGATACAAACCACGAAGAAATCACAGTTGCGATTATTACATCGCCTGAAACAGAGGTTAACCAGGTTTTGCGCAGTGTCGGACAAGATTTTCCAGAGCAAGTGGCATCGGTCATTGCCAAAACCTATCCTAACCCTCAAGTGGTTCAAATGATTTCTAGTCAAATTGATGCTGACCGAATGGATTACTTGTTGCGTGATGCTTATTATTCTGGAGTAACTTACGGAACCTTTGATTTAACGCGTATTTTACGGGTTATTCGTCCCTATGCCAATGGAATTACCTTCGATATTTCAGGAATGCACGCTGTTGAAGACTATGTGGTGAGCCGTTATCAAATGTATATGCAGGTTTATTTCCATTCTGTTTCACGTGGTATGGAAGTGGTCTTATATCATTTGATGAAACGCGCTAAGGATATTTACCTCAATGACCAGACCGACTTGCACCATTCGGCGACTTTTTTACAACCTTTTTTCAAAAACAGTTGGAACTTGGAAGATTACTTGCGTTTAGATGATGGTGTGTTAATGACCTATTTTAATCACTGGTGTGAAGATAGCGATCCAACCCTTAGTGATTTGGCTAGTCGTTTCTTAAATCGGAAACCATTTAAGTCTGTGCGCTTTAAACGGGATACTGATTTACCGACCATTGAACATTTGCAAGCTTTAATTGAAAATATGGGCTACAATCCTGATTATTATACATCAACAAATAATAGCTTTGACTTGCCTTATGACCTTTACCGCGCAGGTGAAGCTGGTAGCAAAACGCAGATTGAATTTATTCAGAAAAATGGCGATATCATTGAACTGTCTCAAGTTAGTGCTATTGTCTCTTCTCTGACTGGAAAAATGCGTGGCGACGAGCGACTATACTTTCCTCGCGAAATCACACATGGTTTTTCTTCTGAAGGCGTCAATTTATTCGATAATTTAGCAGAGCAATTCCGCTCTTATATCGAAAACGAAGAGATTATTCGGTAAATAATCAGCAGCAACTTGATCCATGAGATTCAAATTGCTGCTGATTTTTATTTGTATCTCTAATCTTTTTAATAAGCAGACTATTCATTTAAAACTATCTTAGGTATAATAGTTTTAAATGAGACTAAAGGAATGATTGTTTTGGGTAAAAAATGTCAATCCTTGTTACCATCCTAAGCTCTTTCCTACTCGTTGCTTGTAGCGGAACGACTAAAGAAGTTGATGAAATTGAATCCGCTTTCGCTAAAAACGACACCTTAACGAGCGGGGCTTTTACGATTAGCTTAAATCAGGGTAACCATAATGAAGACATCAAGCAAGAAACAAACGGTGTCTTTATCCAGACTGATAGCGACCCTGTTTTTTATTCTGAAACGATTTATAGTGATCGTATGTCAACAAAAGTCCTTTACCAAGACAAACAACGCTACGAGCAAGTGACTAGTGGCGACTTAGATTCGGAATGGTCGCTAACAAATAAAGATAGTGACCAGGAAATGAGTGACTTATTACCTAGCCTATTTGATAGTGATCTTGAAGAAAAACACATTCAAACCCTTGAGAAAGATGGCCAGATTTATACGGTCACCTTAAATGACCAATTTATTACTGACCAGATTGCTGACCTAAAGGAAGAAATGGCAGATGCCATGGATGATATTCGAGACTCTGATCTTGATTCCAAAGAAGATATACTCGCTGCTTATGAGCAGTCCTTAGAGTTCTCATTGCTACTACTAGAAAATACCAGCTCTTATACTATCACCTATACCATTGACCAAGACGGTTACTTAACAGAAACAAAAATCGAGCACCATTACCAAACTGACGACCAGGATACTTATCTCATTCATACAACTAGCCTAACCGACTATCCACTCGACAAGCCAGAATCACTTATTCCACAAATAGAAGGATGATTGTCATGCCCGCTTTTTTTAAGCAAACCATTGCCTGCTTATTACTGTTACTTCTGCTACCTAGCCCAATACAAGCAGCCACAACCGAAGACATCACAATCAATGTTGTATCAGAGACAACTGTTGATGACATCGAACAGTTTGGTGAAAACGTAAGCCCGCCTAAAGATGGCTACTCTTATCTACCGCTTTATTATAAACAAGATAGTATTTCTTTAATTGAGCGTTATAAGCTCATTGACCAACTATCGGTAACCAATCAATCGTCTGGCGATGTAACGGTTCAATATTCTCAAATGACATTGGTTCCTGTTAACTGGCAAGTCGGTAGCGTCATGAAGCAATCTGCCTTTCAAAAACCGCTTCTCAAGCAAATCAGTGATGCCTTAGAACAAACTGCCAAAGATACGATTGTAACCAATCTTGACCAAGCCTATCCGCTTGATCCCGAAATTTTATTACCCGACGAAAATATTCGCATAGCCGTCTATCAGCAAGCAGCCGTTTCTAGCGGCACCCTTTATTGGAAAAAATACACACCTTCTGGCTCGCTGGTAGGCATTTACTCGCAACCTTCTGGACGACAGGCAGCACCTATTGATGCGATAACCATTGATATTGTGAAGTAGAAAAAGCTGAGACAATGTAGAGGCCCCCAAAAGTTAGACCAAAAATCTAACTTTTGGGGGTTTATTTTTATGGCAAAATATTCACTAGAATTTAAATTGGAAATTGTAAAACATTATCTGGGGAACTATGGTGGCTACCTAGCGGTAGCAAAGAAATATAATATACAAGAATCTATTGTAAGAAGATGGGTTAATAGCTATCAACAATTTGGAATCGAAGGACTGAAACGTAGTAAGAATCAAACTCATTACTCTGTTGATTTTAAGCTTAGTGCTGTAAAATTATATGAAACAACAGAGATGAGTTATCGAGAAGTAGCCAATTCATTAGGGATGAATAACCCTAGTTTAATTTGTAATTGGCGCACTACTATCCTCAAGAAAGGCGTCGATGGCTTATCAGAACAGAGAGGTAGGCCACCGAAAATGGGTAGACGGAAGAAAGCTGATAAGAAAGTATTTCAGGATCCAAAGAATATAACTAGAGAAGATGTAAACGTTGAGCGTCTGAGACAACTTGAAAACGAAAATCGTGATTTGAGAATCGAGAATGAATTTTTAAAGGAATTAGGGAGATTGCAGGAAGCAGAGAAACAGCAACAAAGAAACAAATAGTTCAAGCAATCTACAATCTCCATAATATTAATAAATTCAAATTAGTTGATATTTTGAGAGTAACTGGCTTTCCAAAGGCAACTTATCACTATATTAGGAAGCAATCTAAACGCCCAGACAAGGATAAAGTTTACAAAGATGCTTTACTAAAACTAAGAGAGAAAAATAAAGATTATGGGTATAAAAGACTGACTCCCGAGTTAAAAAAATTAGGTTATCACATAAATCGGAAGAAAGTATTACGCTTAATGCGTGAATTAGGCATTCTTGTAACTGCCTTCTCACACAAAAGCAGAAAGTATAAGTCTTATAAGGGGACTGTAGGGAAAGTAGCATCAAATCGTTTAAAACGACGTTTTAACACATCAGTTCCACATCAAAAAATTACGACTGATACAACTGAATTCAAATACTATTATATGGACCAGTTAGGCAACACTCAGACAGGCAGACTTTATTTAGATCCTTATATGGATTTATTCAATAGCGAAATCATCAGTTTTCAAATAACAAAACGGCCAAACGGTGAAAGTATGATGGAAGCTTTGAAGGCAGCTATAGAACGTACAAATGATTGCATATTCAGAAGAACGTTTCATTCAGACCAAGGCTGGGCTTATCAAATGAAACGGTATTCAAAAACTTTAAAAGATAATGATATCTTCCAAAGTATGTCTAGAAAAGGGAATTGTTATGACAATTCACCAATGGAAAATTTCTTTAGTATACTCAAACAAGAAATGTATTATGGTCAAACTTATCATAGTTTTGAAGAATTGGCTGAATCAATTACCACCTATATTAACTATTATAATGAAGAACGAATTAAAGAGAAACTAGGATGGCTAAGCCCCGTCCAGTATCGCAGCCAATATACTAATTCCATTGTCTTTTCATAGTTTCACATAAAGTTTCAATCTATCAAGAGTCGCTCCGCTACTACTCTTGATAGATTGAAATTTATGAGAAGTATTGTCGACAACAGGAATTAAGCCAAATTGCATGTATTAAAAAAGAGCTGACCAATCGGTCAACTCTCATAAAATTTAGTCTAACTTTTTGGGTCCACTATACAATTGCGTCTCAGCTTTTTTATAGTTCATTTTTTAGATAAATGGTTTTACTTTGTTTTTTCTTAGAATGGTGCAAGTGGATTTCGTTAATATCATCATAGTTAGATAGGCCTGTTAAAGGAATTTCAATGAAGAGATCTTTAGATGGATGGGCAAAAGAAAAATCTTTGTAGAGCTCAACTCTTGCAATTCGCTTGTCAACCGAACATTCTACTTCGTATCCGCCATAATCATAAAATCGATTGAAACCAACATGGAGCGTCACTATACTGTTCTCACTCAATGAATCCCCATTCAAGGAAACAGCAGCATTTTCCACATTGCCCAAATCAACAATCAAATTGCTCTCCCAACTTTGAACAATAAGGTAACCGATAGTCGGCACCGCAAATAGACATAATAGGGCAATCATCATTATTTTTTTGCTTACTCGATTTGTCATTTTCTCTGCCTTTTTCACTACCATCTTCTCCATTCTAAACTATTAGCTCTAGTGTATCACTTTCTTATCAAAAACTCACAAAATAGTCATATATGAATACTTTTTATAAAAAAGGTGTAAATCATCCAAAAGCAAAGGTAAAAGAGATAGCCTGATTTAATCAAAAAACGGTCTGCTTTTTCTTCGGATAAGACTAACCGCAAGATCGCATAAAGCGCTAGACCAATGATACCACCGGATAGATTGGTGATGACATCGGTAATGTCACAGGCTCCTAGTGAAAATAAATACTGTGACCCTTCTAGCGCCATTGTGGTCGCTAGCATCATAATGATTTTTTTAAAGGTGGATAAATGCTTGCTAACAACGGGAAACAACAAGCCATACGGAATGAAAATCAAAACATTGTAAATAATTTCCGTATAATCAATGCGGCCATTAATGCGTTTAGGCGCCTGAAACGGCTCTAAATTAACAGTACCAAAATTTTCATCGCTCAATAGTTTAATATCATCTGGATGAAGCTGAAATTTAAATAAAATAATCCAGATAATTGCGAAGAGATAGAGAACGAATAGCCACTTCCCTAATTTTTCTTTATTCTTCAACGCGGCCACCCCTCAAAAGTTTTCATTGCTTTAAAATAACAAAAAATACCTCTGGTTTCTAGTATAGTCACTAAGATGTAACCTTTTTTTAAAAAAGGCAGGACATTTTGTTTGAAATTGTCGATACAGCCTCAAAATTTTCGCTGTATCGCACATTTTGACCGTCATATGTAAGATACAGCTTTAGTTGAGAAGTCTGTATCTTACATTTCAGCTATCGAATGTAAGATACAGCAGATTTTTCCAAGCTGTATCTTACATTGCTAGCAAAAACAGCCAAGTCGCAGAGCGCCTTGGCTGTTTGAAGAGCTAGTTATTGTTTGATAGGTCTTCACCATTTGTAGCTATAACCTTTTTATACCAGTCAAATGATTTTTTCTTACTGCGTTTTAGCGTGCCGTTACCTTCATTGTCTCTGTCAACATAAATGAAACCGTAACGTTTCTTCATCTCACCTGTTCCAGCTGAAACTAAATCAATACAGCCCCAAGTGGTGTAGCCCAATAAGTCAACGCCATCCAATTCAACGGCATCTTTCATGGCTTTAATGTGGGCTGCCAAATAATCAATACGATAATCATCTTCGACATAACCATCTTCATTCGGCACATCAACTGCACCTAAGCCATTTTCGACAATAAATAATGGTTTTTGGTAACGGTCATACAGATCATTCATAGTAATTCGTAAGCCCAATGGATCAATTTGCCAACCCCATTCACTCGCTTCTAGATAGGGGTTTTTAACTGACGCAAAAATATTACCTTCAGTTTTCGCCAACAACTCTGGGTCCGCGGTTGCTACACGAGAGGAGTAGTAAGAGAAGGAAATGAAATCAACGGTATGGGCTTTGAGAAGTTCCAAATCGCCCGCTTCCATTTCAATCTGAATACCTTGTCGTTCTAACTCTTTCAATGCGTAGGCAGGGTATTCTCCGCGTGATTGAACATCAATAAAGAAATAATTTTCCCGATCTTTTTCCGACTTTCAAAGACATCTTCGGGGTTTGAGGTGTAGGGATAGTAGCCGCCAGCTGCTAGCATACAGCCCACTTGGTTCTCCGGATCCACTTCATGAGCAATTTTGGTCGCAATCGCTCTCGCCACTAATTCGTGGTGTGCCGCTTGATATTTGACTTGCTCTTTGTTGTCACCTTCTTCGAAATAAAGGCCTGCCCCCATAAAAGGTGCGTGTAAAATCATGTTAATTTCGTTGAAAGTCAGCCAATACTTCACTAGCCCCTTGTAGCGGGTAAAAATAGCTCGGCATAAATTCTCGTAGAAGCCAACTAGCTTGCGGTTGCGCCAAGCCCCATAGTTTTCCACTAAGTGAATCGGACAATCAAAGTGGGTAATGGTAACGAGCGGCTCGATGCCATACTTGCGGCATTCGTTAAAGACATCTTCATAAAACTGCAAGCCTGCTTCGTTTGGCTCCGCTTCGTCCCCTTTTGGAAAAATCCGCGACCACGCAATCGACAAACGATAGGTCTTAAAGCCCATCTCCGCGAACAAGGCAATATCCTCTTTATAACGGTGGTACATATCAATGGCTTCTTTAGCTGGATAAAAATGCTCATCGTCAAAATCAACCATCTTCATCTGACCCGTGATAATGGGGTAGCGGTCCTTACCGATCGGCACCACATCCACATTGGCTAAGCCACGGCCACCTTTATTGGATGAAATCGTTATCTCTCTTCCTTATAACCTAGATTTCAATAAAGGTCCATCGAGTATAACCAGCTTTTATTTAAGAATTGAAACCGTTATACTATAAAAAAAGAGAAGGAGGTGTCCTATGTCAACGTTAATCGATCATTTGACTGTCGTATTCATTTTTTTAGTGATTTATTTTTTAGTATGTGTATTGATTGCGTTTATTGTCGCTCTCATCAAATGGCGCAAACACGGCTTCCTCTTAAGTTTCAAAGATACCTTTTGGACTTTTTTTCTCGAATTGCTCAATCCTTTTAATTATTTATAATAATCAAGCGAATCAAATCCTACTTAAAACTAATACGCCCTCAAAGTTAGACTATACACGCTAACTTTGAGGGCGTATTTTTTTGTTGGCAAAGTTTGTCGATACAGCCTAAAAATTTTCGCTGTATCGCACATTTTGACCGTCATATGTAAGATACAGCTAGGCTCGAGAGGTCTGTATCTTACATGTGGGCTCTCGAATGTGCGATACAGACAATTTTTCCAAGCTGTATCGTACATTGCTAGCAAAAAACCAAGGCGCTTTGCGCCTTGGTTTCAGAAATGGTTAATCCATATGCAGGATAAATGTTTTTTTGTCCATAATGTCTTCAGTTTTTGGTCCGTAAGAAATATAATCGACTTCCAAACCAAGTTCTTGTTCGATAAAGGTAATGTATTTCAAGAAATGAATATCAAAGACGTTTTTCCACCCTTTTAAGGTTTTGTAGATTGGTTTTGCGTGACGGAATTCGTCAGCAATCATCGGCATTGCCTTCACTTCGCCGTTAATTTCGTAGCCTACACAAACGTTCACAGTATCGTAACCATCTAAAACGTCACCTTTTGTCAATACAATGCCATTTAATTTAGACTTGCGGATGGCATAGCGCAGCTGTGGTAAGTCTAACCAGCCTACGCGGCGATCGCGACCAGTCGTTGCACCGTATTCATTTCCTAATTGTCTCAATCGATCTGCTTCTTCACCATCAAGTTCAGTTGGAAACTCACCTTCACCAACGCGAGTGGTATAGGCTTTAACAACACCCATAACATTGTCGTCTTCGGTTAGAGTTAAATCAACTGTTGATGCACCATGTGCTGTTGTCTGGCTACTCGTCACAAATGGATAGGTACCAGAGTCGATATCTAGCATAATACCTTGCGCGCCTTCTAATAAGACTCTTTTATTTTGCAAGTCTTCATACAGTTCAGAACTAGATGTCAGCTGGCATCCCAATTCTTGAATACGGCGAAATTGCGCTAAAATGGTTTGATAAACCGTATCGGTATCCAGATTCAATTTCCCTTGGTAGACATTATTTTTTAAGTAAATAATATTTTCTAGTCGTTCATAGAGACGCTCTTCATCAAATAAGTCAATTAAGCGAATGTTTTCACGGGAAACTTTGTCCGCAAAGCTAGGGCCAATCCCACGTTTGGTTGTGCCGATTGGGTATTTACGCATATCTTCTAAAACAGCATCTTCCTCTTTGTGATAAGGCAAGACTAAGAAGATTTCTTTATCAATGGCAAAGCGTTTTGAAATACCTTTAAAATCAGCTTCCAAGACTTCTAACTCTTTAATCATTTGTTCTAGATCTAAGGCCATCCCTTTTGATAGAACTCCGATTGAGTTTGTTTCAGGTGAAATGGATGGCAACAAATGGTTGACATATTTTTTACCGTTAAAGTAAATCGTATGGCCAGCGTTGGCTCCTCCTGAAAAGCGGATAATATAATCGTATGCTTTGGAAAAGTGGTTAACAATTTTCCCTTTCCCTTCGTCTCCCCATTGTGCTCCTACAATCGCTAATTTTTTCATTTGGTTTCCTCAAACTTTCTATAAACAGAGTGGATGTTTCTTGTATAAAATGTTGGATCAAATAAGTGATCTAATTCAGATTCCGTCAAGATTCCCATGATGTCTTCATCCTTCAATAAATAGTCTTTAAAGGATGATCTGCTATCCCAAGCCTGGAGGGCATTTTTTTGAACTAATGTGTAGCTATAGTCACGGCTGTGTCCCTTATCAATGAGTGCCAGCATAACGCGTTGCGAATAGACAAGCCCATAAGAGGCATCCAGATTCTCAAGCATACGGTCTTCATTAACAATCAGATTTTGGAGTAAGTCTTGTGCTTTTTCCGTCATATAAAACACAATCTGAGTAGCATCTGGGAAAATAAAGCGTTCGGTTGATGAATGCGAGATGTCGCGTTCATGCCACAGGACGATATTTTCATAAGCAATTGGCACCATCGCACGAACCATACGAGACAAACCTGTTAAACGCTCTGACAAAATCGGGTTCTTTTTGTGCGGCATAGCTGATGAGCCACGTTGGCCTTTTTTAAAGCCTTCTTGAGCTTCTAAGACTTCTGTTTTTTGAAGGTGGCGTATTTCTACCGCAATACGTTCAATGGATGACGCTACTAGAGCTAAGACATGGATAAACTCCGCGTGAGTATCACGAGCAATCACTTGAGTGGCCGCCAATGTTGGCGTTAAGTCAAAGTAAGCTAATGCCAATCGTTCAATTTCTGGGTCAATATTCGCGTAGTTACCAACTGCGCCCGATAAAGTTCCAACAGAAAGGGCGGTACGAACAGCTTTCATGCGGTCAATATTTCGATCACATTCAGCCACGTAGCCTAACAGCTTGAATCCAAAACTCGTTGGTTCACCGTGAATCCCGTGTGTACGTCCGACTGTAATGGTGTCTTTGTATTGACTGGCTTTTTGATACAAAACTTGGCGGTAATCGCTAAGAGATTTTAAAATAATATCCAAAGCATCACGCAACAATAAACTAGTTGCGGTATCTTCCACATCTGAACTGGTTAAACCTAAGTGGAAAAAGCGACTTTCATCCCCCATTGGGCTTGTCACACAGTTAACGAAAGCGATGAAATCATGGTTGACGATTTCTTCTTCCGCTAAAATAGCAGTTACGTCAATGGTTGCAGCAGCTTTGGCCTTATCGTGCGTGCCTGGTGGGCAGATTCCCACTTCCTCAAAAGCCGCTATAACTGCCAATTCCACATCCAACCATTTTTGGTACTTAGCTTCCAAATCCCATAATTCTTTTATGGGTGACAACGAATAGCGTTCAATCATTTGACCACTCCTTTTCGCAATTAGTTTACGTCAATTTAGGACTATTTTCAATGAAAAAATAATTCTGGTCAACATTCCAGTATTTTTTTCACAACCTCAACAAATGATTGATAAGTCGTATCTGCCTCAAATCGCTTCTGTTTAGCTGTTCATTTATTAAATAAATTAATTTATGAAAGAGTGGTATTTTGTGAGAAAAAAAAGAGCTGGAAAAATTCTCCCAGCTCTCGTCTCATTCATGACTATTCAAAATCATATTCCAATCCCCATTGTGAACGAACCTCATCCATAATCGCTAAAACATCTAAGGAATAATCGATGTATGGATTTCCTTCTTTACTGATAATCAGTTTGGAAATTGCCTCCGCTTCGTAAGCTAGCCCTTCTTCCAATTTACCTTGTTCAAATACACTCACTTCACCTGTGTTACGTGTCAGAACAGCGCGGTTTGAGCGTGGATAATCCGTAATCGTAACATAGCCTTCTTCGTAAGCGACAATCCCTTGCTTGGGCAATTTCGCTCGGAAAGTTAATGAAATATTAGCAAGTTCATTTTCTTTATTTTTCAGCATAATGACAGAACTTTCATCAACACCTGATTGATGCAAGTGAGCCATCGACTGAATCTCTGTCGGCTGACTCGATAAGAACCAACGGGTAAAATGCAAAGCATAAACCCCAATATCAAAGAGTGCGCCGCCCGCTAATTCTTTATTAAAGTAATAATACCTTGGATCAGTGTCCTTGTAGCTACCAAAATTCACTTGCACCATTTTTAGAGGGCCTAATTTTTCTTTCGCTAACCAATCAAAGAGGTTTTGGTAAAGTGGCATAAAATGAATGGTCATTGCCTCAAAGAGGTAGACTTGTTTTTCTTTAGCTAATTGGTAGGCAGCATCTAACTGCTTTTTATTGATTGTAATTACTTTTTCACAGACGACATGTTTACCTGCTTCAAGAGCTGCCATCATGTAGTCGTAGTGGGTATTGTGGGGTGTCGCAATATAAACGACATCCACCGCTGGATCAGCTAGCAAGTTCTCAAAACTGCTATAAGCTTTTTCAAGTTTGAACTCTTGAGCAAATGCTTGGGCTGTTTCCTCACGACGCGAAGAGACGCCATATAAACGGGCATTAGTTGCCGAAAATTGTCCTGCGAACTCTTTGGCAATCGTTCCTGTTCCAACAATTGCCCAGTTTAGTGTTTGATTCGTCATCATTATTCCTCCATTATTATTGTAATTGTTGCCACTCTTTAATTTGATAATTTAATTCTCCCATAAATTCATCGACATTTTCTAATCCGTACGTTAGAACGACTAAAAGGTAAACTGCCTCTTCGTCTTCATAATAAATGCCTGTATCGTGCTGCCATGCGCCGTAACTCCCATATTTTGCTGCCATACCCGTCGTCACATATTGCTTTAAGCGGAAACCATCCTGCGCCTGTAGCATCACATCAATAATTAGTTGGTAACGCTCATCTTCTGTCAGGCGTTTTAAAATGGCGGCTAAAATATCAGCTGTCGTTTCGTTGTTCTCAAAGGCTTCTAGCGGAATATCTGTTTCACCACTGAAATCTAGAATTGCTTGGCGGTAGTCACTAAATGTGTCGCGATAGTAAAAGGCCAGTATATTGGTTGCTGTATTATCAGAATAGGTTAGCATTTGATCCATTACTTCTTCAACCGTATAGCTGTATTTCTTTTCTGAATTTGTGATTGCGCCATCCCCGGATTCATAGTAGCCATCGTAGTAAGGCAACTCGCTATCCCACGTTAAGTTTCCAGCCACAATTTGATCAACAAAAATCGCTGCAATACCTACTTTTATCGTACTAGCGGCCGTTACTAAATCGTCCTCATTCAAACGATAATCGTTACCTTTTTTAAGATCCTCATACACAATGGAGACTTGATCATCTTGAACATTAAATTCTGCCATAATTCCTTGAACGACATCTTCTATACTTGTATCTGCTGGGTAGTCACCGTCTGACATTTTATTATGATCGATCATAATTTTAGCCGATGCGACTAGCTCATTTTTACTGTTTCCCAGTACTAAACTTTTCTTATGTGATAAAGCGAAAATAATAATTAATGACATGACTATCATTATTCCAGAAAATATAACATGGAATTTCCTTTTTTTACTCATAATTTACTCCTAAGATCGTTCTTCTATTAAAACGATACCATAAATCCCTTAATTCTACCTTAAAAACGATTATCTAATCATAAAAACTAGCCATATGCAGTATATGGCTAGCTTTATTTATTCTATTTAATTTATCCAGTGAATCGGATAGTCTTTCATTGCCCGTTTAATCGAGGCATTTTTCAGCACCCAGTACATAATCCCTACTTCGATAGGGAGGGTAATGATATTTTGAGCTAAACGAATCGGTAACATACCCCAGAAAGCTTGATCGTATAAAATACGCAGCCATAATGAGTTCATACCGATGTTGACGATAACCGTTACTGCCAAACACGCCATCATAATGCGTTTGAGAGTCAGTGGTTTACGATATAAAATCATACCATAAATAATCGGTGCTACCGCAGCTGAAATTGTAAAACCAGGTGAAAAGGCAAATCCTTTTGGAAAAAGGAAAAAGCCAGCAACATCAGCCAAGGCACCAGAAAAAGCTCCTACCCAAGGCCCATACATAATAGCCAACAAAATGGTTGGTATAAAACTAAACCCAACTCTTACAAACTGGGTTTCGACTGCTAAAAAGCGTGTTAATACCACTTTCAAAGCAATCATTAAGCCAATGACAGCAATGTCTCTGGCCATGAACATGGACACGGATTTTTTATTTTCCATGAACCGCAACTCCTTTATAGAGCCGCTACACGATTTCTCATATGCAGCGAATGCAAGAACAAAACCGCAAATAAAGGTCTCCCTTTACTTTTCGTTCGGAGGCAACATCCCATCCATCCGACACTTAACGCTTCATTCTCTACTCTGATTTATTTCCCATATCGGGATTACATGCATTTTACAACGGATAGAGCTGAAATACAACCGCAAGATAGCAAACGGCGATGGATGAGTGAATAGAACCTACTTTTTCCGATTCTATTCACTCTTTCCCATATAATTCGTTATCCGTTTCATCGCTTCTTCAATGCCTTCTTGCGACAGGGCGTAACTCATCCGAACATAACCCTCTCCGCCAGGACCAAACACGCTTCCTGGAATCAAACCCACTTTTCCCTTTTCTGCTAAATCGCGACAAAAGGCCTGATCGTCCTTACCAAACTGTTGGGGTAATTTAATAAATAAATAAAATGCCCCGCTTGGTTTTGCTAATTCGAAGCCTAGATTGGTTAAGGCACCGACGCAATAATCTCGTCGTTTCTCATATTCTGCTTTCATTAAGGCAACGGCTTCTGCCCCATTATTGAAAGCTTCTTCTGCTGCTTTATAAGAAACAGTCACACCTGTCGTAATCGCCATTTGGTGTGTTTTAAAAATAGGTGGCAACCATTTTTCCTGAGTGGCAATAAAGCCGACACGCCAGCCTGTCATGGCAAAAGCCTTCGATGCCCCACTAATTAAAATCGTTTGCTCCGGCAACAAGCGGGCAATAGATAGATGCTCTTGATCATAAGTTAGTTCACTGTAAATTTCATCACTAATGACAAATACCTCATATTGACGAATGGCTTCAGCCAACGCTTGTAATTCATCCGGCGTATAAGTCACACCAGTTGGATTACTCGGATAGTTCAAGACAATCGCCTTCACATCATGATGGTCAGCCATTACTTGATGAACCTGATCAGCCGTTAATAGAAAACCACTTTCAGAAGTATTCACCTCAATCGTCTCTCCATAAGCAATGGTTGCCGACAATTTGTATAAAGGAAAGCCTGGCGTTGGCACAATAATTTTCTCACCTGGATTCAAAATCGCTTTTAGAACGGTCGAGATTGCTTCCGTTGCGCCAACAGTCATTAAAATTTCACTTTCTGGATTATAGTCTAACTGATAGCGACGTTTTAAATAGTCAGCGACAGCTTGTCGGACACCAATCGCTCCCATCGAGTGGGAATAATGAGACTCATCTTCTTGGATTGCTTTAATAGCAGCATCCTTAACGTGTTCGGGCATACTAAAATCGGGTTCACCAATAGTCATTAGAATACAATCGTCAATACCTCTGAACAGCTGGTCAAATACCCGAATTGCTGACGGTTGAATTTTATCTAATTGTTGATTAGTAGTTAGTGTCATAAGCATCGCCTCCGTATTTTTTTAAAGTTTCACCAGATAAACGGTGAACCGTCCAGTCAGTCATCCCAACTGCCCCTTGCGATTCATAGAATTGAATGCTCGGCTTATTCCAATCCAGACACGACCATTCCATCCGCTCACAGTCACGCGCAACAGCAATTTTAGCAACTTCTTGAAAGAGCGCTTTGCCGTAGCCTTTACCACGCTCATCCTCTAAAACAAAAAAGTCTTCTAAATAAATGCCTGCTTTACCTAAAAAGGTTGAATAATTATGGAAAAACAGTGCAAATCCTACCGCCTTTCCATCTCTTTCTCCGATTAAGACTTCTGCATGCTTGTCATCGAATAAGGACTTCTCCAAACTTTCAGATGTTGCAACAACCTCATCTGACATTTTTTCGTAATCAGCTAATGCTTTTATAAAGTTAAAAATAATATCTACATCCTGACGCTCTGCCAGTCGAATATGGAATGCTTGTTCTACCAACGTCTTCACTCTTTTCATCAAATTCTCATTTTTTGTTATTTTTTCATTGTAGCAGTCTTTCCATTATTTTTAAATGATTAATTTTAATTGCTATATAATAAGGTTTAGACGTGCTTTTTCTGAAAAAGAAAAAAGATTTGAAAAATGATGTTGACAGTAAATGAGAAATTGGTTATAGTAAGCACATCGCAAAAACACTTTGAAGAGAAGAGTAAGGTATTCTTTCCTTTTGTAGAGAGCTTGGTTAGGTGAAAGCAAGCAAGGAACAGGTAGCTGAAGATGGTCTCTGAGTGGCTTATCCGAGTAGGGAAACCTTTAGGGTAGGACGGGAACGCCCGTTACAGTGTCCCAGTATCAGTCATGGCAATTCGTGGCGGTACTGATAGAGGCAAGAGTAGTGATACTTTTGTAAATTAAGGTGGTAACACGAGATGAAACGTTGACTCTCGTCCTTTCAGCACAGTCTATTTGTGTTGATTGGACGAGATTTTTTTATTATATTGATTTGACGCGTAGAAAAGGTAAGTACCGTTTAAGATGTTTCAAAGAGAGCCTGAAGTGGTGAGAGCAGGTAGCAGAAAAACGAGGAAATGGCCTTGGAGCGGCAAAGGTGAGCGGAGACGTTAGCCTTTGGAGGGTTCGCCCTTTACAGCGATGAAGTGGCACAGCCACTTCCTAAGAGCTTTTCTGTGAGGAAAAGCTAAAACAAGGTGGTAACACGGTGCATCAGACACGCGTCCTTGGTATACTTCATATAACATATAGAAGGTACCAGACGGGTGTCTTTTTCATTAAACAGGAAACGAGGAACATATATGATTGACTTAAAAGATGTCTCAGTCATCTTCCAAGGTGACAAACAAAAAGAAATTAAAGCCGTACAAAATGTTTCACTACACGTTAATAAAGGTGACGTTTACGGGATTGTCGGCTACAGTGGTGCTGGAAAGAGTACACTCGTTAGAACGATTAACTTACTCCAACGTCCAACCAGTGGCAAAGTGGTGATTAATAAGAAAGTTATCACTGATTTGAGTGAAAAAGAGTTACGACAAGCTCGTAAAAAAATCGGGATGATTTTCCAACACTTTAACTTGATGGGATCTCGAACTATTTTCGATAACGTGGCTTTCCCCTTAAAACGGTCGAAGCTCACAAAAAGCCAAATCAGTAAAAAAGTGCTCGAACTATTAGACCTTGTTGGGCTAGGCGATAAAGCAGATGCTTATCCGTCTCAACTCTCTGGTGGACAAAAGCAACGAGTTGCCATTGCGCGTGCCTTAGCGAATGATCCAGAAATTCTACTATGTGATGAAGCAACAAGTGCCCTAGATCCTAAGACAACTTCTTCTATTTTAGAGTTGTTGAAAAAACTAAATAAAGATTTAGGTCTGACGATTGTGATCATTACTCATGAAATGCAAGTGGTGAAAGAAATCTGTAACAAGGTTGCAGTTATGGAAGATGGCCATGTCATTGAAGAAGGCAGCCTACTAGAAATCTTTACTAGCCCACAAAATCAACTAACAAAAGACTTTATCAATACAGCGACTCATGTGGATCAAGGAATCGATACAGTATTAGCTCATCCAACCCTTCTTAACTTGAAGGAAACCGACGTATTAGCAAAACTGTCCTTCGTTGGCGGTTCAACGAGTGAGCCACTCATTGCTAAGTTGAATAATAGCTTCCAAGTTCAAGGAAATATTCTCTTTGGAAATGTGGAAATTTTACAAGAAACACCGGTTGGAACGTTATTACTCGTTTTATCAGGATCAACTGAAAAAATTGCTGAAGCCATCGACTACTTGCAATCGAATGATGTGACAGTTTCCATTATTTCTGCAGAGTATATCGAAGAACGTCAAAAGAAAGAAGATGGTGAATAACAATGACTGAATTTATTAATAACTTACTACCAAACGTTTCAAGTATTTGGGATGTTGTCTGGAAAAACTTAGGAGAAACACTCTATATGGTTATCGTTTCAGGATTGATTGCTGGCATTTTGGGCATTATCCTTGGTGTTATCCTACTGGTTACAGATGAAAAAGGCTTAATACCAAACGCCCTGCTCTATAGCATTTTAGATAAACTGGTTAACATTTTCCGGTCACTGCCCTTTATTATCTTACTGACACTGATTTATCCAATCACTCGTATGATTGTCGGCACAGCTATCGGGACGACAGCCGCTATTGTACCACTAGTCTTTTCAACCGTTCCCTTCTATGCTCGTCAGATTCAAAATGCCTTGCTTGAAGTAGACCCTGGTGTCGTTGAGGCAGCTCAAGCAATGGGAACAAGCAAATTAGATATCATCTTTCGTGTTTATTTAAAAGAAGGCCTAGCTTCAATCATCCGTGTATCTGCTGTAACTATTATTAACTTAATTGGGTTAACAGCCATGGCTGGTGCGGTTGGTGCCGGCGGACTTGGAAATCTAGCCATCACAAGAGGCTATAATCGATTCCAAACAGATGTCATTTTTGTTGCAACAATCTTAATCTTAATCATCGTCTTTATCAGCCAAGCCATTGGCAATGCATTAGTTAAAAAAGTTAGCCATTAATCAAGAAAGGCTCGAAAGTCCGCTTTGGCTTTTGAAAAAATAGGAAATTTGGCCCCGAATGAGCAGCGAAGCGCGCAATGGGACGAATTTATCTTTTTTTCACCAAGCCAGGACTTGAGAGCTAGACAAGGAAGAAAAGCTATCAAGTCCGCTTTGGCTTTTGAAAAATAGGAAATTTGGCCCCGAATGAGCAGCGAAGCGCGCAATGGGACAAATTTATCTTTTTTCACCAAGCCAGGACTTGAGAGCTAGACAAAGAAGAAAAGCTATCAAATCCGCTTTGGCTTTTGAAAAAATAGGAAATTTGGCCCCGAATGAGCAGCGAAGCGCGCAATGGGACGAATTTATCTTTTTTTCACCAAGCCAGGACTTGAGAGCTAGACAAAGAAAAATGATTCACAAAAAAAAAAAAAACTATATCGGAGGAATTTATCATGAATAAAAAATTAATTTCATTATCATCAGCAGCTTTGGTTTTATTTTTAGGAGCATGTGGCAACACATCAGACGCAGACTCAGCTTCATCAACAGAAGAAGTTGTCGAAGTATCTGTTGGGGTTGTTAGTGAAGTCGAAGTTGACGTTTGGGAAGACGTAAAAGAGCGTCTTGTTGCTGAAAATATCGATTTAAAAATTGAACAATTCACAGATTACGTGCAACCAAACGTTGCTCTATCAGATGGCAGCTTAGATTTAAATGCTTTCCAACACGTTGCTTACTTAGAAGAATTTAACGCTAATAATGGTTCTGACATTGTGCCGATCGGCTTTACTTATGTCTCACCACTTGGTCTATACTCAGATTCAGTTGACGATTACGCTGATATTCCAGAAGGTGCTGAAATTGCTATTCCAAATGATGTTACAAACGGTGGCCGTGCCCTACTATTACTTCAAGCGATTGACTTGATTACATTAGATGAAGCAGCTGGTACAAATGCAACAGTTAACGATATTACTGACAATCCAAAAAATATTACCTTTACTGAATTAGATGCTAGCCAAACAGCTCGTTCATTAGGTGATGTGGATGCAGCGATTATCAATACAAACTACGCAACAGACTCAGGTCTAAACCCAAGCGAAGATGCGTTATTCTTAGATACTGACAACATTGCAGAAGTTAGCGAAATCTACAAAAACGTTGTTGCAGCGCGTTCTGAAGATAAAGACAACGCAACTTACTTGAAAGTTGTTGAAGCTTACCAATCAGAAGAAACAGCAGCTAAGCTTGAAGAAGTTACAAAAGGTAATGACGTTCCTGCATGGGAATAAGATAAGCTTTGAATAAACCGGGTTCCAGCTGTGTTGCAGCATAGCTGGTGTATCACCCACTATTCGATTTAATATTAGGAGGATATGGTTATGAGTTTAAAGAAATATTTAGGTGGTTTTGTGGCAGCGAGTGCCCTATTATTAGCAGCATGTGGCGGCGGAAGTGGAACAACGGCTTCTGATGATGCAACAAGCGAAGCAGCAGCTAACGAGCCTATTCAGGTTAAAGTAGCGGTCGTTGGAGAAATCAACGAACCGTGGGAATATGTAGCGGAACAATTAAAAGAAAATGAAAATATCGAGATTGAGTTAGTAAAATATACTGACTATGCAACACCAAATAAATCATTAGCAGATGGAGACGTTGATTTGAACGCTTTTCAGACAGAAATTTTCATGGATAGCTTCAATGAAGATACTGGTTCAGACTTAACGACTTTGGGTTATACCGTTATTGCTCCACTTGGTATTTATTCATTAACGTATACTGACGTGGCGGATATTCCGGATGGGGCAACTGTAGGAATTCCAAACGACCCAACAAACAATGGCCGTGCGCTGCGACTGTTGCAAACAGCTGGTTTAATTACAGTTGACCCAGATACTGGCTTAACACCGCAAGTTGACGATATTACAGACAATCCAAAGAACCTGCAAATTACTGAACTTGATTCATCGCAAACTGCACGTGCTCTTCAAGACTTGGATATCTCTATCGTGAATAGCGGTATGGCTGTAGATGCTGGTTATATTCCAACAGAAGACGCAATCTTCTTAGAGCCAGTAAGTGACGATTCTCAACCGTACTACAACGTAATTGCATCACGCGCTGAAGATGCTGATAGTGAGTTGTATAGAACAATCGTTGAATATTACCAATCAGAAGGAACTGCTCAAGTAATTGAAGAATCTTCTAAAGGATCATCAATTCCAGTTTGGGACGAAGAGTAATTAAAAACAAACAGCCAACCGTGTTCGTTTAAGAACCCAGTTGGCTGTTTGTTTTTTTATTAAGCTTAAGTCAACCAACGTTTTCCCTACACTCCTATCGCAATAATTACAATCCATTAGATTGAAAACTAAATCACTCAACTAACCACTTTGTCAGTTGAAATACTGGTTAATCTTAATCAATATAGAATCATTTCTTAATGACCGTAATCTTTGGTATGATTTAACTAACGATAAATAAAGGAGGAAAATCAATGACATATAAAGGAAAAGGAACTCTTTCTTTAAAAGATTCCTTATTTTTAAATTTAACACTAAGCACTAATAAGTATTTGATTTACGCTAGCTTCACGATGTTCCTTTGTTTCATTATTTTTATGCTCTTCATGGGAGACTATACAGTAAGTAGACAAATTGGTTTAAGTATTTTGATTTTTTTATTCATCTTCTCTTCTTTTATTCTTAACGAAGCGATCAGTTTAATAAAAAGTGTCAAAAAATTTCCTGAATCTATTGGGCATAGAGTATTCATCATTGATAATGAGGGCCTTCACATAACACAACCTAGCAATGATGAAACAAAATTTTTCTCGTGGAACGAAGTTGAGAGCCTGATTAATCGAAAGAACTTTTGGCTCTTACGATTAAATAATCAGCAAATTAAAGCAATTCCTCATGCTGCTTTCAAAGAGAGTGAAATTCAGGAAATTAACCATTTTTTAGTGAATAAATTAGAATCTAAAACTAGGTTTTGAATCTTTTGTTCTTAACTAAAAAGATAATGTACAAAGCTACTGATAAAAAGAGAATAACAATTCCTACTTTTCTATTATCTGGAACAGTAAAAAATAACAGAATATTCCAAATTTCAAAAAAAATAAGAAAAGAAATAAGCAATACAAAGGTTCTTTTCTTCAAAAAAATCTCTCCTTTCAACATATTTAATCTCTCTATCATTCATTTTACTACTTAGATAGTATGTCAGATAAAATGAAATAGTAATGAAAGAAAAAATGACAAATTCAAAAAATAGACCAATGATATCAAAATGTTCTAAAGTCATAAAGATTCTGGTGCTATGACTTTAGAAGGTCTTAATAAGAAGTATCAATAAAGCTATCTGCCCAAACCAAAAATGTGATCTTAGTTGATTTGATAAATATACTTGGTAAAGAATACTATACTTGTGTTATTAACTTATCTCAGGTGGAATTAAACGAACGCACATAAATTCTAATCCACCAAAAATTAACAATCCCTACATGTTTTTGGTATGATAAATTTACAACAAAAGAAGGGAGAGCTCAAAAATGTATCATGGAACAGCTAATTTTTCTTTAAAAGATTATCTCTTTATAAATTTAACAGTAAACACGAAAAAATATATCGCATATGCCGGGGCCACTTTAGTGATTTGCTTGTGGTTTATTCTTCTATTTATGAAAGGATATACATTGGAAAGACAAATTATTTCTACCATTTTTATTTTTATATTTATCTTTCTATCTTTTGTGGTTGCTGAAATCATTACCTTGATAAAGAAACTAAAAAAATACCCTCACTCTATAGGAGTTAGAGAATTCATTATTACCAAAAAAGGCTTTCAAACAAAGAACCTTGAAAAAAATGAAGCTATTTTCTTCATTTGGGATGAATTTCAATGCTTGATTAACCGAAAAAAATTTTGGCTATTAAAAATCAACGATCAGCAAATTAAAGTCATTCCCCATGCCGCTTTCAACGAAAGCAAAATAAAGGAAATTACCCAATTTATAAGCGACAACATTGACATTTAAAAACAAAATAACTATTTACTGTTTTTTATAGTATTTAATTAACCATATCGAATAGGATATCGAAAGCAAGGCAATAATAAAATTAGCTAACTTCTCATCTTCTGGCATAATAAACATTACACTGGCATTATATAT
This sequence comes from Jeotgalibaca sp. PTS2502, assembly GCF_001975685.1. Taxonomy (NCBI): domain Bacteria; kingdom Bacillati; phylum Bacillota; class Bacilli; order Lactobacillales; family Carnobacteriaceae; genus Jeotgalibaca; species Jeotgalibaca sp. PTS2502. The sequence goes on along the minus strand of NZ_CP019433.1, from coordinate 1,878,275 downwards.
CCCATATAGTATGAGAAGGCATATTAGTATCAGCAACCCTATTTTTTTTATTTTTTTCAATTGAATCTTTCCTCTCGTTTTATATATCTTCATATACTTTAAAAGAAAAGTGGTCCATCAACAAGATGTTTTTATTTTAAAAAAAAGATAAACCAGCAGCCCAAAATAGTTTCATATACAGAGCTGCTGGTTTATCTTATTTCTAAGGAAAAATCTTATTTAATCTTGATTAAATAAGATTAAGGCCACGATTGCTACAGCTGCTACAGGTGCCGTAGCACCAGCTGCAATTGCTGCTAAAGCCGAGGCAATACTGGCAAGTGATAATACAAGAATAACAGACGTTCCAGTCAATAGTTGTTGAGTATTTATTTTACTTAAATAATTCGAATACTCATCATTCGTAACCGTTACACCTGCGGGTCCTGGAGTAATAAATGTTCCATCATCAATTTCAAAGGTAATCCGGCACGAAGCTCCCATCGTACTTCCATCTTACAATGTAGTTACTTATGAAGTATTAAATTGATTGTATAAGATTACACTTTCCTTATTTTTTAGTGCTATAATTAATTATAGTTTAATTTTTTGATGCAATTAATAAAAATAAATGGAGGTCATCTTACGATGAATAGTAAAGATAGTAAACAACTATTTTCAAGACCTAACTATCCAGTTTTCTTTAGCTTTATACTCCTAACAATAATTAATTTCACTTATGTAATATCCGAAATAAATAAGCCAAACATCCTTAAGTCGATGGGATATAATATTACTGAATCTTCTGTTTACAAAGTAAGTCTTCAAGAAATTGAAAGAATAACATCTGTATCGCACTTTTCAATGTATTTTGAAATTACATTTATAATTATTTCACTATTCTTAATTATTTTCTTACTTACAAAAAGAGTCCGCCCATTCTTTACAAAACTAGTAATCATGATTTTATGTTTTTTCTTATGTCTCTTCATTATAAATACAGGTTTAGCTGCAATATTTGAAGTTCCACAAGTAAATCTAACCCAATTACTTATTCTACCATTCCAATTTTTAGTCATTATATTCTTATATGGACTTATAAAATTCAGGAAACAACCTCAATAATATGAGCTATACTTCTATTCAATAAGGAGGTTTTTAAATGGGCTTGGTGACTATGATTCTTACTCTCAATGTCTTCATTTTATTCGTTTTTCTTATTTACAGTATTCATACCCTATTAAAAAAGCGAGCGACTATGCTTACTCGCCCGCATTCTCTAACTATATTCTCGTTTTGCCTACTTGTATTACAGTGGATTTTATTTCTTATCGGCTTTTACACATGGCTACCTAACTCATGGTCTCTTTTTTTCTTTGACCTCGTTTGGATCTCAGCGTTTCTTATTTCAGTAGGAGCTCTCATAAAAGACAAGCGTTCGAATCCATGGTTTTGGACTTTAAATGGCTTACTGACTATTTTCAGTTTTGAATTCTATCTACTCGCTCATTTTATTGGGCAAATGTAACTTAAAATGCTAACTGCCATTTCCCATTTGTCTTCGTGAGTCTGTAAATTGCGACTTGTTGATGGGAAGCTTGAGATATTGAAATTTCAACATTAACGTTGCTATCATCTAGGTCATCTTCTAGAACTTTAACATCATCATAGTAGCGGTAAAGCAAAACAGCCTCTAAATCTTGCGCTTCTTGCTGACTTGATACATAGGTATTCTGGAACTCTTCTAGTGTTTGTTGGGTATTTGTTAAGGCATATAATCCTTCTAGATCATTGTTACTCGCTAGATGTAAGTAAACTAACAACGTTTTTTCTGCAGATAGCTCTAATACTTGAATATCCTTACTAGTTTGAAATTGCTTATAAGCTGCGCGTTCTTCTTCTGACAAGTCATCTAAATAGGTAAATGGTTTTTCCAACGTCTGAATAGTCTTTTCTTGAACCGCTAACTCTTCTTTTAGTTCCTTGTGTTGTTCAATGAGATCAGCGATGATTTGCTGGTCTCTATCACTTTCCATACGAATCGTATCTACAATCACAGCCATATTGATAACTAAAACAACAGTAGCGAATATTTGCCATTTATTAGCCTTCATCTGTTCAGCTCCTTATTTTTCTCCTCTAATCTCACAATCCAATTGCTGTAGGAATGACTGCATAAAGGCAGTCCGTTCCTTGGCTAGTTTCTTGCCTTCAAGGGTATTCATTAAGCCCTCTAAATGAAGTAATTTTTCATAAAAATGGTTAACTACATTATTCGATCCACGATAGCTATCTTGGGTTAGTTCTGTCACATGAACGGGCTTAGTATCGTCATACATAGCATGTCCTTTTGAGCCGCCATAATAAAAAGTCCGTCCGATTCCGATGGCACCAATGGCATCCAATCGGTCTGCATCTTGAACAACTTGCCCTATTTTGGTGAGTTCGTGCTTTTCAATGAGATTCTTAGAATAAGACATATGGTCAATAGTATCTAAAATAACCACCTCTTGTTGGTCGGTGGCACCACTTGCCTGTAAAGCAGCAATGACTTGCTTTCTCGCTGTTTCGACATCATCGGTCAGTTTGTCATCGATTACATCGTGAAGTAAAACAGCTGCTCGGATCGTTATGATATCGGACGCTGACATGCCTTCTTTTTGGGCAATGGTTATGGCTGATTGTTCCACTCGTCTGATATGGCTAAGGTCGTGTCCGGTTGTGTCTTGGCCTAATTTTTCTGCTACAAACGCTTCTAAATATGATAAGTCCATCTTAGTCTCCTCTATACTTTCATAAACGATACACACTTGAGGTCTTGCATCGTTTTAAATCCTAATGATTGGTAAAATTGGATGGTTCTTTCGGTATCATCTGTTGTTAAAATGATTTGTTGCATATCTTTGGCTCTCTCCAACATCTGCTTCATTAAACTTGTTCCAATCGCTTGGCGTTGATAGTCAGGATGAACGAGAATATCTTGAATATAGAGAATATAACAGCCATCGCTGATGGTTCGAATCAGGCCAACTAGCTGGTCCTCTTCCCATGCACTGATGTAATGCCAAGCCCCTGGAAGAAGTTGGCTCATTATTGCGGGGGCATTATAGTAATTTCGCCAACCAACACTTTGGTAGAGTTGCGTTAAGCTGTCGATTGAGATGGGTGTATTGTCTTGATAACGAATGGTCATTGGCTCACCTACTTTTCTATTGTTTCTTCATCTTATCATAAATTGCTAGTTAGTTAACTGTTGTTTTTTACATTATATTGCTATACTATACTCAAACTTATAAAAAATTAAGAGACAGAAAGAGGGAATTCAAATCGGACAACTATTATATATCGATATCACAAATAAAGCAGGATGGCTAGGCATCAGTTCGCCTGATCAAGAATTCGTCTTTGCAGGAAGTCAGTTTGTGTTCCTAGATAAAGATGATGATATGTCAGTAGTCGAGGCCTTTGCAAGGGACTACGACTGCCACTTTTTTCTAGAGGGTGACCAGCCTACTCTTCCTTTTTACTCTGTTCCAGCTGTCGACATCGTGGCACGGGACAGCCAAGCTGGCTATATTTGTTTAGCAGCTGATAAGGTTCTGTATGTTAATAGTGACCATTCGGCGTTTGAGATTGCTGAAAGTTGGGATGCTTTTCTTAGCAATCCTCATGATTGGCAAAAGCAACTCGTTCCCTATGACGGTATGCATCTCTACTCCTCTAAAGAAGCTGCCGAAAAAGACATACAATTCTTTGACTTAGATGAATGGACTAAACAGTAATAAAAATGAGCATAGCAGTAGAGCCCATCAAAAGTTAGATTTGTTACGCTAACTTTTGATGGGCTCTTTATATGGCTAACAATCTCTTTGGATAATACATTAAAAACAAAAAGAAGTCTTTCCGTACTAACAAAATATTCATATATGACTATTTTGTTAGCTTTATCAAAAAGCATGATATAATTATAATTAGTAAAACCTTTTATAGAGAAAAGATTGGAGGAAATGCTTTTGAAAAAAATACTAAAGAATAAATATACCCTCTCACTCGTTACTAGTGTACTTGCAGTCGCAATCGTTGTTTTATTTATGACGCTGCGACCAAAAGATGTCACAGACGCATGGGCTGAAAACGACGTCCTTCTCTCGCAACGAAACTACGACATTGCAGCTTCTTATCAATTGGCGTTTACAGATAAGACGTTTATTGTTTATGACAATTATGTTCCCATAACGTCGGATGATGTCGGTACAGAGAATAGGGATTTACCTTTAGAAGTGGGTGAGTATAATCCCTATACGGTAACTAAAAAAGGCGATGTGTATACGATTAAGAGTGGCGACACAATTAACTACCGCTTAACACAAATCGCCGATAGAGTATTTGTAGATGACATCGGAACCGAGTATACAACAGACTCATATGTTGATGACTTTTAGTAATCGTGTCCTCAAATAAAAAGAGGTGTTGGTGAATCAAAATGATTCACCAACACCTCTTTTACGTCATTCTAATAAGCGTAATCTTCATCCTTCATCGGCTCTACGTCGGATAATAGGTAACCATTTCCAACTGAACTAAAGAAGTCCATGTTACTGGTCGTTGTTGAAATACCGTTCATCACAATCGGATCAACATCTTCAACCGTCTCAGAGAAGAATGGCTCCAGTCCTAAGTTCATCAATGCCTTGTTTGCATTGTATTTCAAGAAGACTTTCACACTTTCAGTCCAACCAATCTCATCATACAATTCTTCTGTATAACGCGACTCATTGCGGTAGAGGTCCAGCATTAAATCATAAACCCAGTCTGTTAACTCTTGTTGCTCATCTTCTGGCAATTCCTCTAAACCAAGGCGGAACTTATAGCCAATGTAAGTGCCGTGGACACTCTCATCACGCAAAATTAATCGAATAATTTCCGCCACATTGACCATCTTCCCATTTCCCATATAGCGTAGTGGTGTATAAAATCCTGAGTAAAACAAGAAGGATTCCAACATAACACTTGTTGCTTTCTTTTGTAGGGCTGTGCCGTTTAGGTAGATGTCTCGAATTTTATGCCCTTTATATTGTAGGTACTCATTTTCTTCCGTCCAACGGAAAATATCGCTAATTTCTGCCGGCGAACACAGGGTGCTAAAAATAGTCGAATAACTTTTAGCATGGACTTGTTCCATAAATTGAATGTTGGTCAGTACGGCAATTTCATGTTGGGTGCGGGCATCCTTCATGATTTCAGCATTACCATCTTCTCCTTGCAAGGTATCTAGCATCGTTAAGCCACCAAATACTTTATTATAAAGGGTCTTTTCAACATCATTTAATTTGGACCAGTCTGCCTTGTCGTTTGACGGTACCATACGGGTATCTAGCCAAAACTGAGACGTTAGCTTCTCCCATGTTAATTTGTCGACCATGTCTTCGACAACATTCCAGTTGATTGATTTATAAGAAGCACTTGCATCGTACTCTCGTGTATTCATTCTAGCCATTGCGTTCTCGTCTCCTTATCTCTTATTAAATTGAGCAGCTCTCACATTCGTTTACTGAACTGATTTCTGCATCATCCGTAAAGGTACGAACGTAGTATAAAGACTTAATCCCTTGTGTCCAAGCGTAGTTACGGAACATATTCAAGTCACGGGTTGTCTTTTTGGTTAGATACTTTGGATCTGTCTTCCATTCGTACATGCCCGGTTTAAATTCAGAGCGAGTAAACAAGGTTAAACTCATACCTTGGTCCACATGTTTTTGAGCGGCAGCGTACACATCAATGATGCGACGTTGGTCAATGTCATAAGCAGACGTATAGTAAGGAATGGTCTCTTCAGACATATATGGTGCTGGATAATACACTTTCCCACGTGATCCTTCTACCCGTTCTTCAATCTTTTGAATGATTGGGTGAATAGATGCTGTTGATTCGTTGATGTAGCTGATTGATCCTGTTGGCGCAATCGCTTGTCGGTAGCTGTTATACAAACCATGTTCGCGAACGTTAGCTGCCAATGTTTCCCAGTCCTCACGACTTGGAATGTAAACATGGTCAAATAAAGCTTTGACACTGTCATGTTTAATGTCATCGCGTGTCGTAATACGATCTTGGTAACGAGCAAAGTAGTCACCGCTATAGTAATCTGATTTTTCAAAATCAACGAAACTTTCGCCTCGTTCGATTGCGATCTCATTTGAACCGACTAACGTCCAGTAGTTTAAGAGCATAAAGTATAAGTCTGTAAACTCAATCGATTCTGGCGAACCATAATGAATTTTGTTCTTAGCTAAGAAACCATGCAAGTTCATCGCACCTAAACCAACAGCGTGGTTACGCTTGTTGCCATTTTCAATGGTCGGTACAGAAGCCGTATTTGTTTTCAAGCTCACATTAGTCAATGCGCGCATCGCCACTTTTACTGACTTACCAAAGTCAGGTGATGCCATTAAGTTGGTCACGTTAGTTGATGCCAAGTTACAAATCACATCTGTTCCTAGAACATCATATTCCTGACGGTCGTTAATAACAGACGGTGTCATACTTTGGAAAATTTCAGAACACAAGTTACTCATCACAATACGGCCATCAATCGGATTCTCACGATTGGCTGTATCAATATTAATAATATAAGGGTATCCTGCCTCATTTTGAAGGTTTGAAATTTCAGTTTCAAGTTCACGGGCATTGATTTTTGATTTACGGATTTCTGGATTATTCACCATATTGTCATACTCAGCGGTAATATCCACATAAGAGAATGGTTGGCCGTAAACACGTTCCACATCATATGGGCTGAAAAGATACATCTTCGCATTTTGCTTGATTAATTCATAGAATTTATCCGGCACAACAAGGCCTAATGACAATGTTTTAATACGAACTTTTTCATCAGCGTTTTCCTTACGAGTTGCTAAAAAGTCCACAATATCGGGGTGGAAAACGTTCAAGTAAACCACACCAGCTCCTTGGCGCTGACCAAGTTGGTTTGCATAAGAGAATGAATCTTCATAGAGCTTCATAATCGGAACGACACCTGCTGCGGCATTCTCAATCCCTTTGATCGGGTCATTTTTGGCACGGATGCTGGATAGGTTAATTCCTACTCCACCCCCACGTTTTGATAACTGTAAGGCAGAGTTAATCCCGCGCCCAATGGCATTCATGTCATCTTCCAATGAGATTAAGTAGCACGATGACAATTCCCCACGACGTTTACGACCGGCATTTAAAAAGGTCGGTGTCGCTGGCTGAAGACGTTGTGAAATCATCTCGTCCGCTAAATCGTTGGCTAAGATCTCGTCTCCATCGGCTAGATACAAAGCATTAAAAGCAATACGGTCTTCGTAACGTTCTAAAATACGCTTGCCGTCATTTGTTTTTAAGGAGTATTGTTGGTAGAACTTGTAGGCTCCCATAAAGGTATTAAAGCGGAATTTTTTAGCGTAAATGCGCTTAAATAGACTTTTAATAAAATCAAAGCTGTACTGGTTAACCAATTCTTCTTCTATATAGTCATTATCTACCAGATAATCGATTTTTTCTTTTAAGTTGTGGAAGAATACCGTATTCGGATTCACATAAGTTAAGAAATAAGTCCGTACGGCTTCTTTATCTTTGGCCAATTGGATTTTATCATCTTTGGGGATGTTCAATTGGTTATTTAATTCGAAGTAGTTGGCTTCTACTTTTTTATTTGCTGGAATAATTTTAGGCGATTGCATTGATCTTCTCCTTTACTCGTTCAATATCTGTGCTCGTTCCAAAATACTCAAAACTGTCTAGCAATGGTAATTGGTAATCTCTCGCTAAATCTTTTGCGGTATAGATATAGAGCGCATCAAAATTTAAGTTGCCACTGCCAATAACGCCCTTACAGTAAGAAGCATTTTGACCAGTCGACATAAAATCCCAAGCAATTTCTGTCACATCTTTTTCATAAGCTGGTACGATAAAGACGAATGGTTCATTGACTTCGATAAATGGGTTGGTTTGGGTAATTTCTAGTGATGGGTAATCCGCTAGTTTCTTAACGAAACGTCTTACATTGCCGGTTAACGAGAAAAAAACAACTTTCATAGGCTACCGAATAATGCTTCCAATTTATCAGGTTGGTGGCCGCTAAATACATCCTCTGCTGTTTTAATAATCGGCAATGTGGTAAAGCCTGTTTCACGGGCTTCATCCATATATGTTTCGTTTTCTTCAATGTTCTTTTCTACAAACGGAACACCCACCATTTTTAAATAACGTTTTGTATTTTTGCACATACCGCAATTGTTTTTTGTGTATAAAGATACTTCCATGATAAATTCCTCCTCTAATATCCTTGCCAGAGAACGACTTGTCCACTAGCTAAACTTTCTTTTACATTTATAATTCGTTGGTTTGAACTCCCTCTGAATTGAAGGGTCAAATCCATTTTGTCTTGTTCAAAACGACCGTCTACTAAAACATCAATCTGAGCTAGTAGCTCTTTTTTATCAGCCGTTTCTACCATCATTTCTTCCCAACGGTAACCCGTCCAGCTCCAAATGTCCTTTTGATCGCCATAGATTTGGCGGACCTTTTGGATTAATGGGTTGAGAATAGTAGTGTTTAGAAATGGCTCTCCACCCAACAAAGTCAAGCCTTGCACATAATCATGAGCTAAGTCAGCTATTATCTGGTCTTCTAGCTCTTTGGTGTAGGGTTTACCATAAGTAAAGGACTGAGCCGCCTTGTTATAACAGCCCGGACAGGCAAAAAGACAACCACTCACATAAAGACTATTACGAACACCTTCCCCATCAACAAAGTTAAAGGGCTTATAATCAGCAATGTAGCCACGAGAGTAGGCTTCAGCCGTCCACTCGCCGGGCGCTGGATTTCTAATCATCGCTCCCGCCCCCTACATGTGCTTTTCGCGTGCCGTAATTTCCTTATGACGGCCGCGTACCATCGGGCGTTTTTGTGGATTACCGAGATAACCACATGTCCGTTTAACGACATCACAACTATCTGGATTATGATTGCCACATTGTGGACACTCAAAACCGCGTTCAGTTGGATGAAACTCGCCGGCATAATCACATTCATAACACTTATCAATCGGTGTATTGGTACCCAGATAGCCTACTTTATCGTAAGAGTAGTCCCAAACAGCCTCTAGTGCCTTGGGATTCTGACGAATATTAGGATACTCACAATAATGAATAAAGCCACCTGAACAGTATTTCGGATAGTCTTTCTCAAAGTCTAGTTTCTCAAAAGGCGTTGGTTTTTTACGGACATCATAATGGAAACTATTAGTGTAATACTCCTTATCCGTAATGTCTGTTATTGTACCAAATTTTTCCTTGTCAAGACGACAAAAACGATCGGTCAAACTTTCACTTGGTGTGGAATAAACACTAAAATGGTATCCCTGTTCGATTCCCCACGCATCACAATTTATTTTTAGTTGTTTTAAAATATCTAGCGTTAATTGTTTCGCTTCTGGATTTGTTTCCCAATTAGGTCCATAGAAGGTCGTTGCAACTTCATAAAGGCCAATATACCCCAGCGAAATGGTCGCCCGCTTCTGTTTAAAGAGTTGATCAACATCTTCGTCTGCTGCCAGTTTATGACCCCAAGCACCATTCATATATAAAATAGGTGCTTGATCAGGCTTAGCTTCCTTCACTCTCTCAATACGGTAAAGTAGAGCATCCTTTACAATCGCCACACGTTCTTGGAATAATTCCCAAAAGGCTGTTAAATCACCTTTTGATTCCATGGCAATGCGAGGTAGATTCAGAGTCACAACGCCCAGATTCATACGACCGCTATTGACTTCTCTTCCCTCTTCATCCTTCCAACCTTGTAAAAAAGAACGACAACCCATTGGTGCCTTATAAGAACCGGTTAACTCAACCAATTTATCAAAGTTTAAAATATCCGGATACATCCGTTTTGTCGCACATTCCACTGCCAGTTGCTTAACATCGTAGTTAGGATCTGTTGGTCGGTAATTGATACCTTTACGAATACCAAAAACAAGTTTAGGGAAAATAGCCGTTCGTTTCTCCTTGCCGAGACCATCTAAACGTACTTGCAAAATTGCTTTTTGAATTTCACGTTCATAGCGATTGGTTCCTAAACCAAAACCAAATGTAACAAATGGTGTTTGCCCATTAGAAGTATAAAGAGTATTCACTTCATACTCTAAACTTTGCATCGCATCGTAAATATCTTTTTTGGTCTTTTCCCAACTATAAGTTTCACGTTGTTCAGCTAATACCCATTTTTCAGCATCTTCCATATGCTTGTTGTAATTTAATTCAGCGTAAGGAGCCAGTAATTCATCCACTCGGTCCGCACTCGTTCCACCATATTGGCTACTTGCCACATTGGCAATAATTTGGGCCATTTGAGCAGCTGCCGTTTGGATTGATTTTGGTTGTTCAACTTCAGCATTTCCAATTGAAAAGCCCGTTTCAAACATATATTTAAAATCGATCAAGCAACAATTGGTCATCGGTGAGTAGGGATGGTAATCTAGGTCGTGGAAGTGAATATCACCTCTCAAGTGAGCATTTTCTACATGAGCTGGGAGCATTCTAAGTCCAATCGCCTTTGCCGTTACGCCCGCTGTTAAATCACGAATTGTATTAAAGACACGACTATCCTTATTGGCATTCTCATTTAAAATCGTTTCATCCGCTTGAATTAATTGTTGAATACGTGATTCAATATCACGTTGCGCAATACGTTGTTCTTGTTTACGGATACGATAGGCGTGATAAGCTTGTGCGACATCTAATTCATCTTGTTTAATGAGCGCTTGTTCAACCCATTCATGGATATCTTCCGTTGACGTCATCGACACATCTTGCAGATAAAGTTGCTCAATAACAGCCGTTAACAACTCTTTCATCCGCTCTGGCGACGATAATGACTTTCCCTCATTCGCTTGTAAAACAGCATCCACAATCTTCTGTTTATTAAAAGAAACAATTCTCCCGTCTGATTTCTTCACACTTAGCTGCTGGATAAACGCTTGTATTCTAGACTGATCTACCACACTTTCCACTTGCTTGCCCTCCTTATGTTAAAACCGCTTGTCTATACTATATATAGTGTCGATTAAAAACAATCATCCTATATATTGTGCTGAAACCAGTTTATCATACTCTCTTAAATGAGTAAACGATAATAAATTGCTAAGGAAAAGCATTGAGGAATGGGCTAGTCCCATAGCTTCAGAGACATTCTATTAATTTATTAGTTATTTAATCCTCTACTCTTGACAAATTCTCCAACATAAAGACGGTTAGAATTTATCAAGCCTTTACTAATTTGAGTGGTCCATTTATCTTGGCGATTACCATTTGTTCTTTCTTTGTAGTAATCCATAGTTGTTTGGTTATAGTCTTCTAGTTGGTTTTTATAGTGAGTTGGATCAGACTCATAGCTATTTTCATGATAGACATTTACTCTCGGCAAACGTGGTTTTTTATCATTAATAACAGCTGGATGGCCAACTGCTAAGCCAAACAGCGGCACACAATGGTTCGGAAGATCTAAAATCTCACTCACCAAGCCCATATCATTGCGAAGCCCACCAATGTAACAAATACCCAGACCCATTGATTCAGCTGCCAAAGCCGTATTTTGTGCTGCTAAAGTTGCATCAATCGAGCCAACCATAAACATTTCGGTACTTTCAATTGATGGTCTTAGGTCAACCTCTTCCATTTCACCAATCATTTGGTGGCGGTACATATCCGCACAAAAAACAAAGAAGTGACCGCTATCGACAACGGTGTTACTGTTAATTGCTAATTTAGCTATGGCTTGTTTTTTTTCCGAGTCGGTTACTCCAACAATTGAGTAAGCTTGCAAGTAGGACGATGTCGAAGCTGCCTGCGCGCAATCAACTAGCGTTGCAATTTGCTCCTTAGTTAATGCCTTATCTTCAAAATCTCTCACTGATCGGTGATTTAAAATAGTTTCAATCGTTTGATTCATTCTATTTCCTCCCTATAAATTAAAAAGCTGAGAACAGGTTCCCAGCTTGCTTTATTTTTATTAAACGTGTTCCAAAAGGCAGCCCCCGACGTCACTTTGTCATCATTGTTGTTGCTTTAGAAACTTACAATGATGATACACTTGGGCTAAAAGCCCACAGTGCATCTTTCAATGCTCGGATGATCTACGACCGTCCTGTGCTGATTCGTTCCAGTTGCCATAGCCGTTGTAGCTTTAGCTGCTTACGGATATGGTATGCGTTAGAAGATTCGGGGCTAAACGTCTTTTTTTCCACTCTCTTGTTAATAACCTGGTGTCAAGTCATCACGGTCAACGCTATTATAAAAATGACGCCAATCCATATAGCCGCTATCTAAACCGCGAAGCAATACTTCAGCCGTTCCAATATTAGTTGCTAATGGAATTTCATACACATCTGACAAGCGAATAAGGGCTGTCACATCAGGTTCATGAGGCATCGCTGCCAATGGATCACGCAAGAAGATCACTAAATCCATTTGATTTTCAGAAATCATGGCACCAATTTGTTGGTCTCCGCCCAAAGGTCCAGACTTGAAGCGTGTCACCTGTAAGCCAGTAGCTTCAGAAATTTTTGACCCTGTTGTTCCAGTAGCATACAATTCATGCTTTTCCAAAATAGGTTTATATGCTGTACATAAACGAATGATTAAATCTTTTTTTCTATCATGTGCAATTAATGCGACTTTCATAAATACCCTCCTTAAAGTGACCTTCCTTACAATTAGTATAACATGTTCTTAAACGTTGCAACCAAATAAATATTTCTTACAATCATTACAAACAATTCATATTTTCTTCGTATTTAGGGGCTATTATACAAATAAGCCAATCACAAACAATCTTTTTATTCTTTGCTCCTCCAAGTAAAGAAAACTCCTTAAGAAAAGATGCTGGGTTCTATCCCAGCATCTTTTTTAGTGTCGTCTATTTATAGTGAAAACGTGCTCCAAAAGTCAGCCCCGACATGCGTTTTGTCATCATTGTTGTTGCTTCAGCAACTTACCTTGATGATACACTTGGGCAAAAGCCCACAGTGCTTCTTTCAATACTCGGATGGTCTACGACCACCCTGCGTTTTTTCGGTCCAACGATTCGGGGCTAAACGCCTTTTGTCGCACTCTCTCTTTTTGTGTCTATCTGTATCGTCTTTTTTGTTTAGATTGTAAGGCGGGTATGAGTGTTAATCCTGCTACGAGAGCGAGTAAATCACCGGTATTTAAGGTGGTTACTAACCATTGAACCTCTTCTGGTAAAACTAATGGCAGTTGTTGAACCACGACTGGTAATAAAGATAATACTAACGCCGGTATCGCAATAACCGCTAAAAGAGAGACGTCAACAGCTTTAAACCCACTCCAATAGAATAACAGAGAAAGGTATAAGCCTGTCAAAAATGGCAAGAGAAATAATAAAATGGCCTGCAGAAATAATTCCTTATTTTCGAGTCGAAGTTGCCACAGAATATGATTCTCGACATAATCTCTCCCCAATATGACTAAAATTAATCCTGCTAACCAAACAATCTTTCCAAGCCACGATGAAAAATCAATCTTTCCCATTTTGTCCCCTCTTTAGCTGTTTTTATTATCAATCATCATCCACACTGATTTGACTATCGAGCATCTCAGCTCTACCAGTAGATGTTATCACATTTGACTGCATAGCGTCTGTCATATCGACTATTGTTTCCGCTGAGTGATCCTGAACGACTGCTTCTTTTTCTTTATTGGGTTGGTACTTTGCGCCATTCACTAATAAAACGATGCAACCACTCTCTACTTGTTCTTGATAATGATAGAGCGGATCATCGTATGACAGCAGCAACATCATCCACACTATCGTAGCAACCGTAAACGAGTCTATTTTGTTCAGTCATCTTTCTTCCTCCTTCGTCATGCCTAACTCTATTATACCGCCTCATAAAAACCAACCCAAATAATCTTACTATTTCTTTATCAAAAGCTTCATATTTTTTTCATATTATTGGATTATTATATCCTTAAGCCAAAAGAAATAACCATCTTTTTTTATTCTTTACTCCTCCAAAATAAAGAATAACTCCTTTGAGAAACCCCTGCTGAACAGCCAATCAGTAGGGGTTTTTATTTCTTTCGTATTACTTTTTCCATGTGCGTGGTGTGAATAGAATAAGAATTGGAAACAATTCTAAACGTCCTGCTAGCATAGCAAAAGACAACGTCACTTTCGATAGATTACTTAGCCCCGCATAGCTGAATAGTGGTCCTACTTGCCCTAATCCAGGACCAATGTTATTAATCGTTGCAGCTACTACACTAAAGGTTGTTAAAAAATCAAACCCATCCAAACTTACAATCAGAACTAGAAAAGCAAATAACACCATATATATGACAAAGTAATTCGCTACCGCATGTTTTACAAGTTTATTTAACGGTTTTTTATCATATTGAACACTTATGATTCGATTAGGTTGAGCGACACGTTTAATTTCCGCTATAAAAAGTTTCCCGTAAATAACAATCCGTGAGATTTTCAGGCCACCTGCTGTAGAACCCGCACTTCCCCCGAAAAACATTAACATCAAAAGAATCATTTGGGAAAACATCGGCCATGATCCAAAATCAGCTGTAGAAAAACCGGTTGTTGTTATAACAGAAGAGACCGAGAAGAATACGTCACGCACCATCGTTGTAAATGATGTATAGGAATTTGCTAGATTTAAACAGATCATCCCTACCGATCCCACTACAATGAGTAAATACCACTTCAACTCTTCGCTCTTAAAGACTTGTTTAACTTGCCCTATTAAAATCAAATAGTACAAGTTAAAGTTAATACCAAACGCAAGCATTCCCCATCCAATCACCCATTCACTATAAGGGCTTTGATAAGGAGCCACACTACCGTTCTTAATCCCAAACCCACCGGTACCTGCCGTTCCGAATGCATGGATTAATGAATCAAACAAACTCATATCACCTATCCACAACAACAATGCAACTATAGCGGTCATCGTAAGGTAAATAATATATAAAATCCGTGCAGATGAAGACAACTTGGAAACCAGCTTACCAAATGTTGGACCCGGGGTTTCAGCTCTCATAATATTAACTGACTGAGAACCCATTTGCGGTAAGACTGCTAAAGCAAATGCCAAAATCCCCATCCCACCGGTCAAATGTGTGAAACTCCGCCAAAACAAACTTGAGTGCGCGAGCAACTCGACATCGACCAAAATACTTGAGCCTGATGTGGTAAACCCACTACTTGTTTCAAAAAAAGCGTCAACTAATGACGGGATATCACCATTAATAACGAACGGTAACCCGCCGAAGAAGGAAAATAATATCCAGGACAAAGCCACGATAACTAATCCTTCGTGGGCCGTTAACCGTTTACTCTCTGGTTTCTTCCAACTTAATAGTTGCCCTAACACTATTAAGAGTAAGGTAACTGACATGAAACTCCACTTATAATGCCACGTTTCTTGATAGATAAAGCTGACTAAGAGCGGAAAAAGAAGAAGGACTGCTTCAACCTGCAATAGTCGAGCCGTAACGTATCGAACCATTCCAATATTCATATGCATTCCCTCCTATTTCAAAATATCATCGATATCATCAAAGTATTTCTCTTTGGTAATAATAATGATACGGTCATTTGGTTTAATGATATCTTGACCAGAAGGAATAATTGATTTTTTATCGCGAATGATATACGCAATTAACAAGTCGTCTCTTGTTTTTAATTGTTCAATTGGTTTATTCGTCACGCGACTCGTTGCTTTAACTTTAAACTGAATGGCTTCAGCTTGATTGTCTGCTATGCGGTACAATGCTTCTACATCAGAAACAGACGTATTCCCCAAGCTACGAACAAAATGAAGAATAGTATTAGTAATAACACGTTTAGGTGTTACGATACTTTCCATACCAATTGTGTCGAATATTTTCAACAATAACTCGCGGTTTACTTTTGTGACGATTTTACCGACTTTTTGTTGCGCAGCATATAGCGAAGCAATAATGTTCTCTTCATCCACGCCTGTCAGGGAAATGAAGGCATCATAGTTCTCAATTCCTTCTTGTTGCAAAAACTCTTGATCAGTTCCGTCTCCTAAAATGACTTCTACATTTGAGAAACCAGCACCTAACCCTTCAGCAACCTCACGATTATGTTCAATCACCTTGATGTCCATCCGTGATTCTACTAGCAGTTCCAGTAAGTAATAGGTTAAACGCCCACCACCAATAATGAGTACTGATTGAACTTGATTTATTTTGGAACGGACTTTTCGATAAAATTTCCGCAAGGCTGTTGCATTACCAATTAAGTAAACATGGTCACCAACTCTTATTTGATTCTGTCCAGATGGAATAATCGTCTCACCTTGACGGCGAATAGCTCCCACTAAAATATCACCATATTTTGGCCGGAAATCATTTAAGGGTAGATTCGCTAACGGACTTCGTTCGGTAACTTCAATTTCAATTAATTCAACCTGATTATCCCCAAACGTCTGAATACTCAGAACTGTTGGATATTTAATAATCCGATCAATGCTATGAGCCGATTCTAGTTCTGGGTTAATCATCAAGTTTACTCCCAAACTCTCCCTTACATATTGGAAATGATTAGAGTACTCTGGGTTCCGTACACGTGCGATTGTATAACGAGCCCCTAAACTCTTCGCTAAAATACAAGCCATGATATTTACTTCGTCTTGGGGCGTTACCGCAACAAAAATATCACAATTACTTACACCAGCTTCTTGTTGGATATCATAACTAGCGCCATTACCGACAATACCTGATATATCATTCATATTAATTAAATTCCCTAAGCGAGTCTCATCTTTTTCTATTAAAATAATATCATTTTCACCTGTAGATAATTCTTCACAGAGAACTGAGCCAACCTTACCACCGCCTGCAATGATAATTTTCATGTCAAACGTCCTTTCTATTACAATGCTATTATTATGATACAATTAGCGTATTTTTGCACATGATACCTTCTTTTGCAACAACATAATATTAACTGTCAAAAAACAGCTACTAGTTCCGATTATTAATAACAAAATTTATTTATTTATTTCATTATACCTCATCAACCTAAATTATCTTCATTAATGCTGTCATATGGTGCTCAAGTATTCCAGCGTCAGTTGTTCGTAGCAGTTTAATGTTTAAACTAAAACAACAAATACCAATCCGTTTTAAATAACGAATTGGTATTTGCTGTCGTGTTCTTTTTTGCCATTTAGATAAAAATCATATTGAAATAGTCCTTTCTGAGACAAAACAAAAAAGCTATTTTTTGTCACAATCCTACCCGCTTCTCCAATTCTGGTGTGTAGCAGTTCCCAACAATCGTAATTTGGCGGGTCGCTTCATCAATCTGCGTTAACTCCTCTTGGCTAAAGGTAACATTGACCGCTTGCAGATTCTCCTCTAGACGGTGCAATTTGGTCGTTCCGGGAATTGGTACGATCCACGGCCTCTGAGCCAAAATCCAAGACAAGGCGATTTGGGCTGGTGTAGCTCCCTTACTAGGCCTATGCCCAATTCTTCTAAGAACGGAAATAGTTATTTCTCAGGCTCCCGCCACCAAAGTGAGTATTCGTTCTGTACAGCCGTAAGTGGCTCTACTTGATGGGCTTTGCGAACAGTCTGCACACCTGCTTCAGATAACCCCCAATGTTTGATTTTGCCTTCTTTCCGCAAATCTTGCATGGTCTGAGCTACATCCTCAATTGAGACATTTGGATCCACTCGGTGCAGGTAATAGAGATCAATAGCTTCCACCTATAGTCGTTTCAAGGAACCCTCAACTGACTTCCGAATTTCTTCCGGCCGACCGTCAACTACTTGCTCACCGTTGACTAGCTTAATCCCACACTTAGTGGCAATCTTGGCCTGTCCTCGGTACGGCGCCAATGCCTCGCCCACGAGTTCCTCATTCACAAAAGGACCATAGATTTCTGCCGTGTCGAAAAAGTCTACACCCCTGTCTACCGCTGCACGACTCAAAGAAATCATCTCATCCCTATCACCAGCAGACCATGTCCGTGGCTCATCCCCATACAGCCTAACCCTAGTTCCGAAATGGTAAAGTCGTTCCCAAGTTTACGTTGCTTCATCAGCTTCTCCCTTTCCTTGTTTACTCCTAGTTACATTTATATCCCGATTTTCCGACTAGCCATGCTCCTGATGGTTTCAGGATCGGTATGGGAGAAGAACTGGCTCTCACTCTCATCCAAACTAGCGATTTCAACTCGGTCCTCTTCTGTCAATTCAAAGTCGAAGACCTCTATGTTTTCAACCATCCTTTTTGGACTGACCGATTTAGCCAAGACAATAATGTCTTGCTCAACTAGCCATCTGATAATGACCTGTGCTACCGATTTCCCATACTTTTGGCCAATTTTCATCAAAATCGAATGATTAAAGATATCATTTTTTCCTTCGGCAAAGGGAGCCCAAGCTTCAGGAGCAATTCCTTCTTGCCTCAAATTCGCAATCGCTTCCATTTGCTGATGAAAAGGATTAATTTCTATCTGATTGACTTGCGGAGTAACACGATTGAACTCGGCCACATCGACGGCCCGATCCACACTAAAATTCGAAACACCAATGGCTCTTACTTTTCCTATTTTCTGTAATTCCTCCATGGCCCGCCATGCACCATAGATGTCATTATAAGGCTGGTGAATAAGCAATAGGTCGACATAGTCCATTCCCAACCGCTTCAAAGAACGGTCAAAAGAAGACAATACACCTTCATAGCTCACATTTTCCACCCATATTTTGGTTGTGATAAACAGCTCTTCGCGGGGCACTCCCGACTTGCTAACACCCTTACCGACTGCCTCTTCGTTCATGTAGCTCTGGGCGGTATCGATATGACGGTAGCCCGCTTTAATAGCTTCCATCACTGCTTGCTCGGCATCGGTACCGGTGATTTGGAAAGTACCAAATCCTAAAATTGGAATCTCTACTTCATTATTCAACCGAATTGTTCTCATTTGATTTTCCTCCTCTGCTTCGTGTTTCCCAGCTTACCTACTACTATAAACGTTGGAGTTCAGTCCATAGCAAGCGTTTTCCTACTATTTTTTTATTTCTTCCCAGAGCTTCTCTAGGTCGTCATCGGTTCTCTCTCCCGACCTGAACTTTGCCATGTGGTCATCGTAAGTAGCTATTTTGTACTCGAGAACCTCCCTCGCTTGCTGAAGTTCTGCTAAACGTTCATCCAACTCCTCTAATTGCTCATTCAAAATCTGTTTTTGTGCCTCTTCGATATACTGCGTGTCCCTTACTTGTGACAGTGCGCAGAATGAAATCAAGGATTCGATAGGAAGTCCGACTCCTCGCAAGTTTTTCACCAAGTAAATCCAGTTCAAATCTCTGGTCTGATAATCCCTATAGCCCGATTTGTTGCGTGTTACAGGTGGGATAACACCTACGCGCTCGTAATAGTGCAAGGTATCTGGGGTAAGATTAAATAATTCAGCAGCTTGCTTGATATTCATTGTATTCATTCCTCCATTCATATAGTTACAGTATAGACTACAAAACGGTCTCTAAGGAACCGCTCCTCTTATTGGGGTATATTATCACAAAAGAGATATATGATTTATAATGATGCTATATTATTAGTTTGAAACGAAAGGAGTGTAAAAATGAAACAGTCTAACAATGAATATATCCCTAACCAAGGATGCGGGATTTTATTCTTATTGGTTATCTCAGTATTTTTTCTTGTGAGCATCCCTATTTTCAAATTTACACATGATATATTCCTTTACTATACTGAAACACAAATTCTTCTAACCAGTGATTCTCCCGATGAAACCTATCATATAGAAATATCAACAACAGGACCTTCAACCACCATTTTAATCGAAGAAGATACAACTTCTTCCGAGTTTACTACCGATATTGTGAAAGATGGGAAGGCAGATGTTCAGCCTCGAGATATTGAAATCAAATGGCTTAATGATACCGTTGCTGAAATAATTGTGGAAGGTAGCAGAGACACCTTTTATTATTTTTTGTTTGACGCTAACGGTGAGGGAGATAAAATAGAAAGAGTGCTTGATTATTCTACTGATTAGGCAAGATTTTCAGAAAATATATTGCGTTTATCTTAACAACTGATTTACTATTCTCATTTTTAATATGTTGTAAATAAGCACTAATATTAGTAAATACTTAAACGAAAACCTCAATATGATTCATCAAAGTTAGATGGGTCTATTGAGATTTTTCCTTTAACAAGGATTACGATAAGGGCATTTTCATGCAAGTAATCATGCGATTTATGCAAGTTACCCAAATTAGGTTGATTCACATGAAACTGATTTGTAAACTACATTTAAGTCATATGAAAAGGAGGACCGACATGAAATTAATTTTACAAGAAAATAAAAATCTAAAAGAGACTATTATTGATATCACTTACAACGTATTGGACAGACGTGTTAAAAAAATTATTGAAATGGTAGAAACACAATCTGTTCAATTGGAAGGTAGAAAAGAGGAACAATTCTATCTTCTGAATAGTTCTGATATTTACTATATTGAGAGTGTTGATAGTCTTTCATTTCTGTATAAAGAGTCCGATGTTTTTGAGAGCAAAGAAAAACTTTATATTCTAGAAAGTATTTTAAAAGAAAGCTCATTTATACGAATCAATAAAAGTACTCTATTAAATATGGATTACTTAGAAAGCGTGTATCCATTACCTAATTACAGATTAGGAGCAAAATTGAAAAATAAAGAAACGCTAATCATCAGCCGGCATTATTTAAAAGATATAAAGCAATATACAAAAATATAAAAAAGGTGGTCTCACTATGAAAACATTCTTATCCGAACAGCTACACGGTATGACTTTTACTTTCTCGTTTATCGTACTATTAAACGCAACAATCGGACTATTTCAAGGTCTTGAACAGAAAAGTGAATCTATATTGGCTCTAGCACTTTTGATTTTGATTATGTGGGGATTAGCGACTGTCATCTCAAGCTTCCCCTTCCGTTCAGCTCAGCTCTATCATTTATTTAATTTAAGTAGTCAGCTGATTGCTTTTTTTGTGATAACTAAGTGGAGTGGATTCATTAACTTAACAGTCGAAAATATCATTACCAATGGGAGTATCTATGTCATTCTTTACTTTTTGAACGTTAGAATGAGACAGAAACGGCTAAATCAGTTAGCTAATGCTATAAATGATCACCTATCCAGAAGGGAACGCCTGTAAGTAAAATACCCCTGAAAAGTTAAAACTCTAACTTTTCAGGGGTATTTTATGACTTAACTTAGTCCCTAACTACCTTCTTCTTGGCTCTTTAAATAAGATTCTCTCTTTATGCCATAAAAAAGGGTATCTACCATCTTACCGTTTACTTCATGAGTATTTTCCGTGAGATGCTCGAAGGACATACCGATTTTTTTCAATACATTTCCTGAAGCCGTGTGCCCTTTATCATGTCCAGAATTAATATGTTCTAAACCGAGTGTATGGAAACCAAGCGATAAGATTCGTAAGCAGGCTTCTGTGGTGAAGCCTTGCCTCCAATATTTTTTATTCAACATGTAGCCAATTTCACCTTCATGCTCTTTATCATCGATTCTAAACTCAACAACACCAATCATTTTTTTGTCATCTTTATGTTCGAGTGCGTAAAAACCTAATAGCGATGCTAAGTAATAATTCGCAATAAACTCTGCTGTTTGCTGCAAGTTTGTATGTGGTTTAAAAATATATCTCATCGTTTCTTCGTCACTAACATATTCAAAAACATCTGCGGTGTCTTCTAACGTTAGTGGTCTTAAAATTAAACGGTCTGTTTCTAATACAGCATGTTCTGCTAATAATAATTTACGGCTTTTTTTATTCATAAATTCTCCTCGTCCAGCCTATCTGATTCATCAATAGGGGTGTGTTATTTTTAAATCATAGCATGTTTTTTTAACATAGAAAATAACCCCCAAAAACTAATTTTGGGGATTAACTTATTCATTTTTATTCAGTAAATCCAGCTGGCATATCTAGTGTGCTTGTTTCAGCAACAGTCTTGAACCAGTGACCTGATTTTTTAATCGTACGAACTTGTGTATGAATGTTAACTGAGATGAATCCGTAACGGTTACGGTAAGCATTCATCCATGACCAGCAGTCAATTGGTGTCCACAGGTGGTAACCAAAACAGTTTGATCCTTCTTCCATCCCTTTATGAACCCAGTATAAATGTTCTTGGATAAAGCGAATGCGGTAGTCATCTTCAATCACACCGTCTTCGTTCAAGTAACGTTCTTCGCGTGACACACCCATACCGTTTTCAGATACGAACCAAGGAATATTGCCATAGTTTTCTTTGATGTTAATAGCAATGTCGTACAATGCTTTTGGATAGATTTCCCATCCTTTATCAACGTTCATACGGCGCCCTGGCATATCGTAATCGTCATAATATTTTGTTGGCATCCAATCAACCGTTAAGCTGTTTGGTGAAATTTCAGGTTGCTCTACACGGTGTGGGTGGTAGAAGTTAATCCCTAATACATCAACTGTATTTTCGCTTAAGATAGTCGCTTCATCTTCTGGTGCTTCCCACATCACGCCATCAGCTTCTAGTACAGATGTTAATTCTGGGTCAAAGTGACCTTTAACAGCAGAATCTAAGAACAAACCATTTAGCCATAGGTTAGCAAATTTAGCAGCTGCTTCATCTTCTTTGCTATTTGTTGCTGGGTATGATGGTGTTAAGTTTAAAATAATCCCAACACGGCTATTTGGATTTTGGTTAATTTGGCGGAATGAGCGAACTGCTTTCGCCGACGCCACTGTAATGTTATAGGCTACCTGCACTGCTTTCTTTCCGTCTACAATGTTTGGGTAGTGGAATTGGTGAAGGTATTCGCCCTCAACGATAACCATTGGCTCGTTAAAGGTAAACCAGTCGTTGATGCGGTCGCCAAACAGACGGAAACATTGCTCCGCAAATTTTACGAACAGATCCCCAACGTGTTTTGATTCCCAGCCACCGTATTTGTGGTAAAGCTCAACTGGTAAGTCAAAGTGGCACAAGTTAATAACCGGACGGATGCCATTTTTAATAAATTCGTCGATAACTTCGTTGTAGAAACGTGCGCCATCTTCGTTAACTGTTCCTTCTTCTAAATCGTCGATTAAACGTGTCCATTGAATCGATGTGCGGACAGAGTTCAATCCGATTTCTTTCATTAAAGCAATGTCTTCTTTAAATGAGTGATAGAAGTTAGATGCAGTATCAGGTCCAACTTGGTTGTAGAATTTCTCAGGTTCGATTTCGTACCAGTAATCAAAAACGTTAGCATGTTTCTTGTTGAAACGGCCTTCGCTTTGCGGGCCTGATGTTGCTGCGCCCCACCAGAAGTCTTTAGGGAATGTTAGTGTCATGGTTCTGCTCCTCTTTTTAAAAGTATATATTTTATAGGTCTTTTTCACTAATAAGTATAGGCATTCTAACTTGTTTTGTAAAGTCTTTCAATTGAAATAGCACGGATGGTTAAAAAATAGCTAGCCGCTGCTTTAAATTCCGAGCTTTCCTCTTATAATTTGTTAGTTTCCATGTTAGTATAGGCAATAATAGAGTGGTTTATTAAAATCCATTAAGAGAAAAATGAGGAATTAATATGACGATTAAACGAGAAACAATAGGAGCTAGTAAGCGTATCGTCATCAAAATTGGCACAAGCTCGATTATGATGGCGGATGGAACGGTTAATTACCAACAATTTGACCGCCTCGCTTATGTCTTAAGTAGCTTAAAGCAAGCAGGAAAAGAAATTATTTTAGTGTCTTCAGGTGCTATCGGTGTGGGGATGGATAAGCTTTATTTAGCAGAGCGTCCTAAAACAATACGCCAGCAACAAGCTGTTGCTGCTGTTGGACAAAGTGAGATGATGAATCTATACAGTCGCTTCTTCTCCCACTACAAACAAACCGTTGGACAAATTCTGATGACCCGTGACATTGTGGAGTTCCCCGAAAGTCATAAAAATGTGGTAAACACCTTTGAAACACTACTCGATATGGGCATTATTCCTGTCGTGAATGAAAATGATGCGGTAGCTGTTGATGAATTGGAACATGAAACCAAGTTTGGCGACAATGACCAATTATCAGCCATCGTTGCGGAGATTACTCATGCTGATTTATTAATTATGTTATCGGATGTGGATGGCTTCTATGATAAGAACCCGTCTAAGTTCGCTGATGCAGCACTATTCCATACGGTTCATAATGTCGATGATTCAGTCATGGCACTAGCTGGTGACGTGGGATCAAACTTTGGTACAGGTGGGATGGTCACTAAATTGAAAGCAGCAAAACATTTGTTAAAAAATAACCAGTCAATGGTGCTGGCTTCTGCTGCAGACCCCACGATTTTATTTGATATTCTAGCCGGTCTTGAAATCGGCACGTACTTTACCCCTCAGTCAAAATAAGGAGGCATTAGGATGATCGAAACCTTACATACAATGGGACAGCAAGCAAAAACAGCTGCTAACCAACTTCGAAAAACAAAAACAACTATTAAAAATCAAGCTTTGCTAGCCATGGAGGCAGCACTTTATAAGCACGAGGCTTTGATAATCAAAGCCAACCAAGACGATATTAATCGCGCCAAAGAAAACGGCCTAACAGCACCAATGATTGAGCGACTCACTTTAACCCCCGACCGGATTAAAGGAATGGCAGATTCCATTCATCAGATTGCACAATTGGCTGACCCTGTTGGCTATATCGAAGAAATGAAGCTATCGGAAGATGGGCTTAAAATCGGTAAGCAGCGTGTGCCTCTCGGCGTTATCGGTATTATTTATGAATCACGTCCAAATGTAACGGCAGATGCGGCAGCGCTTTGCTTTAAATCGGGGAATGCTGTGATTTTAAGGGGTGGCAAGGAGGCCTTGCAGTCGAATCAAGCGATTTTGGCTGCTCTTCAAGAGGGCTTAGTTTCGGCAGGGCTTTCGGCAGATACGATTCAGTTGATTACGGATCCGTCTCGCGAATTGGCGGCTGAGTTTATGCGACTAAATCAATACTTGGATTGTTTGATTCCTCGTGGTGGTGCTGGCTTAATTCAAAATGTGTTGAAGAATGCGACTGTTCCTGTTATCGAAACAGGCGTTGGTAACTGCCACCTTTATATTGATAAGGATGCAGATTTGAAGATGGCGACACGGATTTTGGTTAATGCGAAAGCAGACCGCCCTTCTGTGTGTAATGCCATTGAAAATTTAATTGTTCATCAATCTGTGGCTGATGAGTATTTGCCAGTATTTGCTGAGGCTTTGTCTGCCTACCAAGTTGAGATTCGAGGCGATGAAAAAACATGCGCACTTCTCCCTGATGCGGTTGCGGCAACTGAAGAAGATTATGATACTGAATTTTTAAGTTTCACCTTAGCTGTTCAAGTGGTGGATGATTATGACCAAGCGATTGCGCATATCCAAGCTCATTCGACTGGGCATTCAGAAGTCATTGTGACCGATAATTATCAAACAGCCCAAGATTTCTTACAAGACATTGATGCTGCTGCAGTTTATGTTAATGCATCATCTCGCTTTACCGATGGTGGTTGTTTCGGCCTAGGTGGCGAAATTGGAATCAGCACACAGAAATTACACGCGCGCGGACCAATGGGCCTAGAAGCGCTAACCTCTTACAAATATATTATTTTTGGCGATGGCCAAATTAGAGGGACAACTGGTAACGAAAGCTGTTAATAGCTAATTAGAGAGAGGTTCATGTTCATTTTGAGCGTTGAACCTCTTTTTTATGTGTGATTTAAGAGGTTCGAGGAGGTTTTTGGTGTTGAAGCTCTGGATTCTTAAAAAATTAAGAGGTTCAAGATACTTTTAGACTCTGAACCTCTCGATTCTTGGAAAATTAAGAGGTTCAAAGTACTTTTAGGCTCTGAACCTCTGCATTATTAGAAAATTAAGAGGTTCAAGACACTTTTAGGCTCTGAACCTCTGCATTATTAGAAAATTAAGAGGTTCAAGATACTTTTAGGCTCTGAACCTCTGCATTATTGGAAAATTAAGAGCTTCAAGATACTTTTAGACTCTGAACCTCTCGATTCTTGGAAAATTAAGAGGTTCAAAGTACTTTTCGATGCTGAACCTCTGCATTATTGGAAAATTAAGAGGTTCAAGATTCTTTTAGACTCTGAACCTCTGCATTATTGGAAAATTAAGAGGTTCAAGACACTTTTAGTCTCTGAACCTCTGCATTATTAGAAAATTAAGAGGTTCAAGATACTTTTAGGCTCTGAACCTCTCGATTCTTGGAAAATTAAGAGGTTCAAGATACTTTTAGACTCTGAACCTCTCGATTCTTGGAAAATTAAGAGGTTCAAAGTACTTTTAGGCTCTGAACCTCTGCATTATTAGAAAATTAAGAGGTTCAAGATACTTTTAGACTCTGAACCTCTGCATTATTGGAAAATTAAGAGGTTCAAGATACTTTTCCGTGCTGAACCTCTCGATTCTTGGAAAATTAAGGGCTTCATGATACTTTTCGACTCTGAACCTTTCGATTCTCAAGAAATAATGCAACAACTAGCTCTCTTATTTTTCCGCTACGATCAAAATGGTATAATAAAGCTACTATTTTCGAAAAGAGGACGATTCATGACACAATCTATTGCAATTATCGGTGGCGGCATCGTTGGCTCAACGGCTGCCTACTATCTCAGTCATTTTGGTCATCAAGTTACTGTTTATGACGAGGGCACTGGGCAAGCGACTTCTGCGGCGGCAGGCATTATCTGCCCTTGGTTATCTAAGCGCCGTAATAAGCCTTGGTATCGCTTAGCTGCAGGCGGAGCTGCTTTTTATCATCAAATGTTAGCCGATTTAAATTCTGACGGACAAGACACCTCATTTTACAAGCGATCTGGTGCCGTCTTACTAAAGAAAAAGGCAAAAGCAACCCAGGACCAATACGACCTTGGCGTCAGCCGACGACAAGATGCGCCTGAGATTGGCGACTTAACTATTTTGTCAGAAGAAGAATTGAAGCAATTTTTACCGGGCTTAAACGAACAAGAGCATGCACTCTATGTGGCTGGCGGTGCACGAGTAGACGGTCAGCAACTCGTTGCTACTCTTCTTAACTACGTTGTTGAAAATGGTGGCAAACGATTAAACGAAAAAGCTCATTTACTGGCAGATAATATTGTGGAATCGGCTAGTGGACAACACTCTTTTGACCATATTATTTTAGCAACAGGTGCGTGGTTGCCGCACATCTTACAGCCACTTGGTTTTGAAGTCGACATTCGTGGGCAAAAAGGACAGCTAGCTGTTTTACAAACAGCCAATTTAGATAATGGAAATTTGCCTGTTATTATGCCAGAAGGCGAAATTGATATTTTGCCACTGAGTAATGGCCGTGTTTTCGTAGGCGCTAGCCATGAAAATGATTTGGGGTATGACTTAACCATAGACGATACTATTATCCAAAGCATGATTCAAAATGGACAAGAATTATTTGACGACTTGAAAGATGCTGAATTAATAGAAGTAAAAGTTGGCACCCGCGCCTATACCTCCGATTTCAGTCCCTTTTTTGGTTATCTGCCAACTAACGAAACAGTCTTAACAGCTAGTGGCCTTGGTTCATCTGGGTTAACAACGGGGCCGTTAATCGGTTACCAATTGGCGCTTTTAGCAAGCGGCCAGGAAGCTAGCTTGCCGCTAGATGATTATTCGCCAGCACCTTATATAAAACCAATGGGTTAATTTATTTTTTCCTAGCTTTCCCTTTGCTTGTTGATAGGGTCATTGTCTATAATAAAGACAACTATGGAGGTGAAAAAATGATTAAAGAATTTAAAGAGTTTATTATGCGTGGTAATGTTCTTGATTTGGCTGTTGGGGTTATTATTGGGGCTGCCTTCTCAGCAATTGTGAATTCACTTGTTGAAGATTTGATTTCTCCCATTATTGTATCCTTGACTTCTCAAGCTGCAATCGAGGACCTATCCGTGAAGATCGGAACAGCCACATTACGATACGGAAGCTTTATTCAAGCTATTATTGATTTCCTTATTATTGCATTAGTGCTATTCCTTATCATCAAATCCGCTAACAAATTCAAACGTCAAAATCCAGAAACGGCTGTTGACGAAGTTGAGATTCCTGCAGCTGAACAATATCTAAAAGATATTCGTGACTTATTAGCAGCAGAAAAAGTTGAAACAGTTGAGACTGTAGACGAAGATAAGTTAATATAATCATTAAAACATCCAAGCCCTATGAACTGCCCCCCGTCAAGTAGACAGGGGGCAGTTCACTTTTTCACCGAGAGGATTTTTTAAAACGGCGCAACCTTGGTTCAAGTCTGTGTAATGTAAGCCGTTTTTACTGATACTAAAATAAACTTGTTCACTATCCGGTTGTTCACCAATAAAATGTGCAAATAGGTATGCTGTCATCATTATCCTCCTTCTATTATTATTATTGGATGATACTTACCTTTATTGTAAACGGATTCTTTTAAAATGGTATCAGTTATCGAGCATTCTTCTATAAGATTTTGAAACAATTGGCTGGTGCTTGTGAGACCATAAGAAAAGCGGACAAGTCCGCCTTGGCCTATGAAAAAATAGGAAATTTGACCCTGAATTGTCAGGAGACTTCACGCTTCAGCGGGTTAGTCGAATGATATGCGTTAGCGAGCAGCGCAAGCGAGCAATGGGGCAAATTTATCTTTTTTTCACTAGGTCAGGACTTGGGAGCTAGACATTGATGGCTGAATTTATAATCCCCTAGTCTATGAAAAAAGGACTGAGCAATGGCTCAATCCCTAGAAAACATATAAAAATATCCCAAACAAAAAACCAGCTACAACCGCATGATAGTAGCGGTAAATCAATAATAAGGCGATGTACTCCCTGCCAACTGAATAAGGAAATTTCATCCATGGTGTTGGTGCACCAATACCATAAGCCGCAATGCCAGCCTGGCGAGCATAGAGTTGACTACGAGGAACATGAAAATCATTAGTCACAAATAAGCCATTTTTGCCAATTTGATAACGATCAATCATTCGACTACTAAAAAGAAAATTTTGGTGAGTATTGATGGAATCTTTTTCTAACAAGATGTCGTCAGATGGTATCCCCTTAGCCATCAAATAATCTCGCATGACCTCTGCCTCAGAACAAGGTGCAGAAGGACCCTGACCACCACTCACAATTAGTTTAGCGGGTTTTTTATGCTGACTTTTTTGCTTATTATAAAAAGTTAAGGCTTTGTCCAAGCGGTATTGGAGAACTAAGCTCACAGTACCATCTGGCAAGACGCCCGTTCCTAATATCAGTAAATAATCTTGGTTTAAAGAAACGGGGCGCCATTGGAGCATAAAGACATATAAAACAAATAATCCAAATGATACCATTAAATACAGTAATAAATAAACTAACCCTTTCTCCAACAATACAAGTGGATAAGGATTCCCCCTCATCTTATTCCATATAATGAGTCCTGCTAAGCCAGCCAATAAGCTACTCAGCACTGCTAGTGCCATGTATTTTCGGGACCAACCTCTTTTAATAATACGATTGACACCATGGGTTGCAGCAAACACGCTTAAGGCAAGCAAGACATAAGGTGAGATGGTATGAAGCCCGTTTAAATTCATCCGATCTCCCCCTTTTAAATCTGGTGGTAAGCTTGGTAAACCTCTTGTTTTTTAATATTACGTTGCTTAGCAACTTGTTTAATGGCATCTTTCGACGACAATTGTTCTGCTGCCATTACTTCTTCAACGTGTTCTTTTAAGTCTTCTGGAAAATCAACTACTTCGGCAACTTCCTCAGCGTCCGGGTTGCCTCCAACCATCAGACAAATTTCGCCTTTAACGACGTTTTGGTCTAGCCATTCGAGGACCTGTCCTGCTGTTCCACGAATAAATTCTTCGTAACGTTTCGTTAATTCACGACAAATAACAATCTGTCTATCCGTTCCTAATTCGGCGGCTAGATTTTCAACAGTTTCTTTCAAGCGATACGGTGATTCGTAAAAAATCATCGTTTCTTGCTTGTTCTTCAATAATTGCCATTGTTGACGTTGGTCTTTTTTCTTACGTTTTAAAAATCCAATAAAGGTAAACGGCTGTGGTGATAAACCGGATGCAATTAGAGCTGTAATCCCTGCATTTGCACCTGGTAGTGGGACAACAGGAATAGCCGCTTCGATACAGGCAAGGACCAATTCATGGCCTGGGTCACTAATGGATGGCATGCCGGCATCACTAACTTGAGCGATGGAATCGCCTGCTTGTAAGAGCGTGATTAGGTGCGGAATGCGTTCTTTCGTGTTGTGTTCATGGAAACTAAGTTGCTGGGTGTCGATGTCAAAATGGGTCAATAGCTTTCTCGTGTTGCGTGTATCTTCTGAAGCAATCCAATTCACTTCTTTTAATACTTCAACCGCGCGAAAGGTCATATCACCCAAATTACCAATCGGTGTTGGGACCAGATAAAGCGTTCCAGTTGGGTGTGTTTCATAACTTTTCTGTGTTTCCATTTCTTCCCACCTTCTCTTCCTTTTGTTTGCGAGTTAGTTTTTTAAAGGCTGCTTCTGCCTTGGTTGCTTCGCTGCGCGTGGCAAAGTCTTCATGGTAAATCATATTGACTGGTCGTCTACTCTTTGTGTATTTACAGCCGATACCGGCGTTATGTTCTTTTTCCCGCCGAAGTAAATCTGTTGTATAACCGGCATAAAAAGACAGGTCACGGCATTCTAAAACATAAAAGTAGTGACGGCTCTCTTCTTTATTCGCCAAACAAAATCGCCTTCACTTCTGTTGAATAATCGCCTGTCTCATCATGAACATAAAATGGTGGTAGTATCTTCAAGCCATCTGGTTTACCGTCTTTAATCGCTTCAATTAAGATCATGTTAGCCTCTTTATTTATCTTTGGATAAATAAATTGCAGGCGTTTAGGTGCTAGACGGTTCGCTCGCATCGTATCTAAAATTTCCAATAAGCGGTCTGGTCGATGAACAAAATAGGCTTTTCCATTCATCTTCAATAAGTGGCTTGTTTTTTTCATTAGTTGGTCTAAATTCAGCTTCACTTCGTGGCGCGCAATGGTGTAGGCTGAATGGGTATTTTTCGTACTCGATGGGATGTCCTTAAAATAAGGAGGATTACAACTAATCACATCCACTGAGTCAGCTGGAATGTGGTCAGTAATATCATTAATATCGGCGTGTACAAAAGAGACACGCTCTTCCAATTCATTTAATTGAACAGTACGTCTAGCCATATCGATTAAACGGTCTTGAATTTCAACTCCAATAATGGGATTTTTAGTCTTTCCGGTTAATAAAAAAGCTACCGCACCATTTCCCGAGCAAAAATCAACAATTTTTGCCTGACGGGTTTTAGGTACGGAAGCAAAGTTCGCTAGTAATACCGCATCCAAAGAAAAGGAAAAAACGGATGGACTTTGGATAATCTGAATATTTTCCTTTTTAAGTAGATCCAATCGTTCGTCCGCTTTTAATAATACTGGTTTCTTTTGATTTGATTCACTCAATGACGTTGCTCCCGTTCTCCGTAGATGACATCCAAACAGAATACGCATGATTCATCATCCATGCGGCGGCTGCCGTAATAGACATTACAGACGTGGAAGCCATCTTCATATAATTTTTGCAGATTTAATCGTGATTTAGACATTTCCGGTTCAATGGCAGCTGCGTTTTCTTCCATTTGCTTGGTTAAGAAATCGACACGGTCCCGTAAATGCTGATTTTCAATCTGCAAGGTTGTATTTTCTTCGATTAGCTGATTTAATTTCTCCTGAATATCAATGATGTCTTCTCCAACTGCTGAGACGCGACTCTCCATTCGGTGAAACTGATCAAACAAGGCTCGTTTATCCATTTTACTCACTCACATTTTTTGTTTTCTTCTAAGCTACTACAACTATACTAATTCGCCTTTTAACTCTTCCCAAGTGTAATCGGCTGTTTTCTTATTTTTAAAAAAGCGAACGGTCACAACTTGAGATAGAATATTAAGAGCTATCACTTTGCCACGACCTTCTGGTGTTTCAATTTCTTGTCCATAATCAGGCATGCTACGTTTTAATTCTTCATAGGTATCATTTTCAAAATTCAAGCAACACATTAAACGACCACAGATACCTGAAATCTTAGTGGTATTTAATGATAAGCCTTGATCTTTAGCCATTTTAATGGATACTGGTGAGAAATCGCCTAAGAATGTTGAACAACAAAGGGGACGTCCACATGGACCTATACCGCCTAATAGCTTAGCTTCGTCACGAGAACCAATCTGACGTAATTCAATCCGTGTTTTAAAAACGGCTGCTAACTCGCGAACGAGAACACGGAAATCAACACGGCCAGGTGCGCTAAATAAAAAGATTAGTTTTTGACGGTCAAAGGCATATTGTGCTTTAATCAGTTTCATATCTAACTGATGTTCACGCGCACGTTCCTTGGCTATGCGAAGGGCTGTGTTGGCATCATCTTTATTCTTAGCTTCCCACTCTAAATCATCGGTCGTTGCACGACGGATAATCGCTTGACTGGGATAGGCTGTATCTTTTTGATGACAACGTTTTGATGCAATGACAACTTTGGCTATTTCCAAAGTTTCACCGTACTGGACGACTACTTTATCATTCACGGCATAGGTTTCATTGCCTGTTTCATAATAATGGATGGTTCCATTGGTAATAAACCTAAGCCCCATAACTTCCTTCATGATTTTGCGCTCCTTTTAGCGACGTGATGTTTGAATCACGATACTCTCTAATAATCCTTGAACTTGAACATTGGCATTTATTGCTTGCTTAGCTTCTAAAATACTCTCAATTGCCAAAATAATCGCTTGACTGCCTCTTAACTGGCGGCCAACCATCTGATAATCCTCTAATCGATTGGCATGGACAATATCAGCTTGGTTGCCAAAGCTAGCATACAATAGATCACGATAATGAAACAAGAGCAAGTCCAAGAAAAATAAACTATGGCTTTTTTCTTTTAAGGCATCCATCACATGGGTTTGCACATAGATAAATGCCATATCATCGCCAGTTGCTAACAATTTAAACCACTGCCAACTCAACTCACGCAGTAAATGAAAGTGTTCATCAGCTGCTAAAGCTTTAGCTTCCTCACTATCATTAGTAATAACTGCTAAAACATCCGCATCCGTTTGGTTTAAACCTTCAGCTAAGAGCAATGCCGTCATCATTTGCCGTTTCAATGGCTGAAAATGAATAATCTGACAGCGTGACCGAATAGTGGGCAACATATTTTCTTTTACAGTGGTTAATAAAAATAAATAAGTGTCTTTACCCGGTTCTTCTAGAAAGGTCAGCAAGCTATTGGCTGCACTGACCGTCATTTTTTCGGCATCATCAATGATATAAACTTTCTTATTGCTTTCAACTGCACTCTTTGAAAATTCAGTCTTTAGCTGGCGTATCTGATCGACCTTAATGGATTGACCGTCTGGCTTCAACTCAATCAGGTCGGGCAAGTTGCCCTCCTTCAATCGTTGGCAATTTCGACAACTTAAACACGCTTCGCCATTTGTTGGCTGTTCACAGAAAATACAGCCGGCAATCCATAGGGCTAGCTCTTTCTTGCCTGTTCCTCTTGTCCCTTCAAACAAATAGGCATGACCTAAGCGTTTATTTTGGATCGAGCGGGAAAAAAGCGCCATCAGCTCTGGCTGCTTTTGTTTAATAGCTATCTCACTCATTAGAATCTATGGAAACTTTCTACTGGTAGAACGAATACTGTTGCACCACCAACATGAACTTGCATTGGATAAGGAATGGTACTGTCTAAGGATACATCTAGGCTAACAGGTGATGTGGTATACTGCTCTCTTGATTCACAGTTAACTTTGATAATGTTTAGGACCTCTTCAACACGGTCGTCTTCTACCCCGATCATAAACGTTGTATTTCCGGAGCGTAGAAACCCACCACTTGTAGATAACTTCGTTGCACGAATATTTGCCTCTACTAACTCGTCTGATAATAATGCACTATCTTTATCTTGAATTACGGCCATGATTAGTTTCATATCAATCTCCTCTTTCTACGTTTCATTTTTTATCTGTTGATAGGTACTTGGTAATATGGTCGATACAGCTTTTTGCTACCTCTTCGGGGGTCTGATTGCCATCGATTTTTACAATACGATCCGGATGCTGGTCAAGTAATTGCAAGTAACCTTCTCGTACTTTTTCATGAAAAACAAGTGTTTCGCGGTCCAAGCGGTTATTTTCTCGGCTATCTTGATTCTTTTGAATCCGTCTTAGTCCTTCTTCTGGGCTAATATCGATATAAAGAGTCAAATCCGGTTGTATTCCTCCTGTTGCGAAGTCATTAATTTGAAAAATACCTGCTTCACCGATGCCTCTGGCGTGGCCTTGATAGGCAATAGAACTGTCAACGAAGCGGTCACACAAAACAAGATCGCCCTGCTCTAAAACGGGAATAACCTTTTCAACCAGATGCTGGCGGCGACTTGCTGCGTACAACAAGGCTTCCGTTCTAGGGTCCATTTCAGTATGGTCTGGATCTAGAATAATCGTGCGGATTTTTTCTGCAATTGGGCTGCCACCCGGTTCACGCGTTGTAACAATTTTTTTGTCCGTATAAGCAGGTAGTGCGCGAATAATCGCTTGAAGTGCTGTTGTCTTGCCCGATCCATCTGGACCTTCTAAGGTAATAAATATGCCGTTCATGTTATGCTCCTTGCTTGTATAGTCTCATTATACGCTACTCAGCACTCTTTTTATAGGCAGTTGCGTCTAGTCTTGCGTAAATAAATGTTCTTTTTGATAACCTCTTTTTTTAATACGAAAGGCTTTTGCTTTTTTAGGGGCAGACATATCTGCTGATATGTGGCGTTTGCGCGCTTCCTTCAACAAGCAGAGGTATTTTGCACCTTCGATTTTTCTTGCCATATATAACTCATCGGATACATCATAAGCGGCCTCTTCCAGCTCCTTTAGCAACTGATACTTTTGATAAATATCTTGCATAGTCGCTTTGAGTTGCTCATCCACTAGCCGTTTTTGATGGTTATGCTTGCGTTTTTTCAGTAAGTGGAAAGGCATGACCTGATCGTCTCCTTATCTTTTATAGCTCTCGTCTGCCATCAATGGCTCTAAACAAGGTCATTTCATCTGCATATTCAATGTCACTGCCGACTGCTAAACCGTAAGCCAAGCGCGTCACCTTAATGCCAGCTGGTTTAATCAGACGTGACAGATACATAGCTGTCGCTTCGCCTTCAGCTGTTGCGTTAGTCGCAATAATCACTTCATCAATGGCCTCTTCTTGCAGCCGTTTAATCAAGTTAGGAATATTCAAATCTTCCGGACCCGTTCCTTCCATCGGCGATAACACACCGTGAAGAACATGGTAGCGACCATTGTATTCCCGAATTTTTTCCATCGACATAATGTCGCGTGGGTTTTCGACTACGAGTACTGTTGCGGCGTTTCGCGTCTCATCCGAACAAATCACACACGGATCACTTTCGGTGATGTTGCCACATTTCGAACAATAATGGAGATCTCGCTTAGTTGATAGCAGCGCATTAGCAAAGTGAACAACCTCATCTTCAGCCATATCCAAGCAAAAGAAAGCGAGACGTGCTGCGTTTTTTTGGCCGATACCAGGCAACTTCATAAAGCTCTCAATTAACTTTGCAATTGGTTCTGGGTATTGCATGTCTTCTACGCTCCTTTATCTTGTTTATTGGTTTAGAATCCTGGCATTCCCTTAGCAAACTTACCTAATTTTGCTGTTTGGTCAGCTTCTACTTTTTCTAAAGCAGCGTTAGTTGCCATTAAAATTAAGTCTTGTAACATGTCAACATCATCTGGGTCAACGGCTTCTGGTTTAATTGCAACATCAACGACTTTTTTATCGCCTGTCATGGTCACTAAAACTAATTCGTTAGCTGCAGCTCCGACATATTCTGTTTCATTTAAAGTTGCTTGAGTTTCCTCGATTTGTTTTTGCATTTTTTGCATTTGTTTCATCATACCTTGCATATTTCCCATATTTCCACGCATATATTATTCGCTCCTATTCATTAATAACTGTAATATTTTCTTTTCCAAACATACTGATGGCTTGTTCCACCACTTCTTGTTGTTTTTGCTCGTCTTCATCAGCTGGACTCATCTCGATAGCCATATCCTCATCGAAGAGTGGTGGCGCATCGTTATCATCGTAGTCTGCCAACGGAACTGCTTGTGCAGCTGTTTGCGGTTCATTTTCGGTTACGGCTGGCGCAGCTTCTTGACGTGACTTCAATTCTTGCACATAGCTCTTACGAAGAGAGGCCCATTGTTCAGCCGTTACGCAAACAAATTCACCTGGTCGATTAGACATACGCCCAATTGCCTCTTCGAGAGCTACTTGTAACTCCATATCTTCACTAGCTTTTTGACATAATATTTCATAATCAAAGGACAAAATACAGGCTTCGCTATTCGCTGCTACTGGCTCTGCTTGTCGTAAGACAGCACGTTGTGTGACAGACAAAACATCCAAAATATCAACCCAATTATCTTTGATGCTGACTAATTCTTTTTTAGATGCTGTTTTCATAATAGCTTGAACCCGACCTAAATTAGGTTTAAATCCTGCCGCATTTTTAGCAACGGCTGGTCGTGGGCTGGCTGGTTTTACTGGCTCAGCTGCAACTGCTCCATTCTTCATCGCTGCTAAAGCTGTCGTTAATTCTTTCTTTAAGTCAGCTAGTTCCTTTTCAAGTCGGCTTACTTCTGCTGAATCAGCAGGAGCCGCCGTTTCGTTAGTAGTCTGAGGCTTAACTTTTTGTTTAGCTAGCTTCACCGCCAAGACTTCTAAATATACGTCTGGCTGAGTTGAAAAACGCATATCCTTTTGCGTTTGGCTAAACTCTTCAATCGCTTGATATAAAAAAGTCGGCTCAACCGCCTGTGAGAACTCACGAAAAGCTTGGCTATAACGCTCTTCTAAATCAGACTGACCTGCTTGCTTGTAAACTAATAAGTCGCGGGCAAACAATATCATTTCTTCAATAAAGCGCCCTGCTTCTTTGCCTTTTTCTAAAATATCGTGAAGGATATGAAGGGCTTCTTCCGCTTCAGATTGGGATAATGCTGATAAAAAGTTCAACATCATCTCTTCTGTTAGGCTGCCTGACACTTGAATGGCATGGTCAAAAGATACAAAATCAGAATCATAGGAAATGACTTGATCCAGCAAACTTAAGGCATCCCGCATCCCACCATTGGCAGCACGGGCTACCACATGAAGCGCTTGGCTGTCGTATTTAATAGCTTCTTGTTCTAAGATATAAGCCATACGATTAATAATGGCTTGATACGTAATTCGTTTAAAGTCAAACCGTTGTGTCCGCGAAATAATCGTCAGCGGAATTTTATGCGGTTCAGTCGTCGCTAAGATAAAAATAACATTGGCCGGCGGTTCTTCGAGTGTCTTCAATAGCGCATTAAAAGCGCCAGTTGATAACATATGAACCTCGTCAATAATATAAATTTTATATTCTGCTTGGGTAGGGGCATAGCGCGCTTTGTCACGAATATCTCTGATTTCTTCAACACCATTGTTGCTGGCAGCATCAATTTCAATGACGTCGTTCAATCGGCCTTCTGTAATTGACTGGCAGATATCACAATGGTTACAAGGTTCGCCATCTTCTTGGTTAGGGCAGTTAATTGCCTTGGCGAAAATCTTAGCCGCACTTGTTTTCCCGGTTCCTCTTGGCCCAGTAAACAGGTAGGCATGGCTATTTTTACCTTGTATTAAAGCATTCTTCAATGTTCGGGTGACCGCTTCTTGGCCTGCGATATCGTCAAATCGCTGTGGACGCCAAACACGGTACAGTGCTTGATAGCTCATTCTTCCCCCTCTTTCCCTTTGGTCTTCATTTCTTCATTATACGTTAAAAACAGGAAAATAGAAAGGGTTCCCTCTTTGGCAAAATCTTTTAAAATCATTGATAAATCAAGGATTTTTCTCTTTAAAAGCTTAGCGCTAGCGTATTTTTACTTTTCATTGGATAATAGACTTATAAGATCTAATGGAATCATTTTGATTGCCCGATTTGAGGAGGGATAGACATGAAACTGGAACTCATACACCGATCAACATCTATTGCTGACGTGATGGCTGTTGTCGACCGTTTACGAGAAAATGGCGTTAACAAAGATGCGATTTATGTTATCACTAACCAAGCGACTAAAGAAACCATCCACCGTAACTATGACCTTAGACGACAAGACGGCTCTGTTTTTTCATCTCACCGTCTCTTAGCCAATATCAATTGCATCCTTCATCTACAGGAATATGAAAGCTACTTCAACAAACAACCTTTATTTGACACTGAAAACAATCCGCTAACAGACTATCAACAGGCCATTGGCTATGGTAGCATGGTCGTCTTAGTCGCAACGACTCACTGACCCTTATTCTTTGCAGTCCCATCTTTTTTTCGATAAACTGATAGTGTAAATGATTCATAATCGAGCTTTAGGAAAGTTGAGGGATTAAGATGACCTATTTTATCAAAGGACCCTATACAACCGTTACCGAATTAAGAGACGCCATCACGCAATTACAAAAAGAGGGCTATCCAGACAGCTCCTTGACTATTGTTGCTGACAAAAAAGACCATCTTCTCCAAATCCAAAAAGAAACCCACGTTGCCGTTAGACAAGATGATCTTGCTGACCTTACCGAAGAAAAGGATTTACCTTTGTGGGAGCGGTTCGCCCATACCTTTACCGGTTTCTTTACTAATCAAGATACGATTGACCGTGAAAGTCAAATGGAAATGGATGAGGACCGAGAGGAATCACCTGATGAGTTATTGCTTCCTTATCGCCGCGACTTAGAAGATGGAAAAATTCTCATTCTAGTTGAGGATTTATTGAATCGCGATGCGAAATTAAATTTGGATCGTCAGCCAGATGATGTCCAATACAATGTGCCACCATCAGATGCGATGATTGATGCTACATTCGAAACAGAATCACATCCAGACGTCACCCATGAGGAAGATGTTTTAGATGAGGAAACAACGTATACGCCGCCAAGCGAAGGCGATCGTCACTAACCTTAGTAAATCCCCTTTTAGCCAAGCCGATGAAACCTCATCAGCTTGGCTTTTTACATACAAAAAAACCCAAGACAGCTGTCTTGGGGGTTAAGGTTTGTTTAAATAAAAATACTTACAGCACATGGCGGATCAAGTTTATAGCTGCTTCCTTCCGGACCTGACTCGATTCACAAGACCACCATTGCCATAAGGCCTTTCGGCAAAACTTAGTATAGCATAAGTCTAAACCCTTTTGCAAGCTCATGACTCGTTTTCAAGTTGCTGTTGGTGAACGCGTTTTAAGTGATTACGGCGTTCTTCTTTACGTTGCTTGCGTAAATTTCTAAAAAAATCTTGTAGCAAGGCTTTGCACTCCGCTTCTAAAATCCCTACTTCTACTTGCGACTGGTGATTAAACCGCTCATCCTCTAATAAATTCATCAATGTTCCAGCTGTCCCGCCTTTTAAATCGGCAG
The DNA here is from genome assembly GCF_001975685.1 of Jeotgalibaca sp. PTS2502. Classification (NCBI taxonomy): domain Bacteria; kingdom Bacillati; phylum Bacillota; class Bacilli; order Lactobacillales; family Carnobacteriaceae; genus Jeotgalibaca; species Jeotgalibaca sp. PTS2502. The sequence continues at coordinate 1,838,616 of NZ_CP019433.1, read as the reverse complement.
CGCCATAGTAGACTTCTTTAACGCGAGACAATATAATTGCGCCGCTACACATGGGGCATGGTTCTAAGGTAACAAACAAACAGGTATCTTCTAACCGCCAATTTTTCAAATGGTGATTAGCTTGACGAATGGCACTCATTTCTGCATGGGTCGTTGCATCATGGGTTGTTTCACGTTCATTATGGCCACGACCAATGATTTCGCCATCCAAAACCACCACCGCGCCAATCGGAACTTCACCCAATTGTTTGGCTTTTTCCGCTTCTTTTATAGCTTCTCGCATAAAGCCTTCTTTTTCTTCTTGATTCATACGACACCATCCTTTTTCACCCCTAACTATAGCATATTTTCTTTCCAAGATTTAGCAATTCTGCCAGGATAATGATAAAATAAAGCTATTATAATTTGATTGTGAGGGAGCATTTTGATTGAAGACTTACTAGAAGACCTATTTCCAGAATTAATCATTAACCACTCGTCCCGAATGGGTGACGGCTACTTTAGTGTTCCCTACGAAGATAACTGGCTGCACTTCCCGGCTGATTCCATTTCTGACCGTGAAAAAAAACTAATTGTCCAACTAACAACACCAGAAGTGGTTCATTTCAAAAAACAAACTAATCGCTGGGCGCGGTTTCTGCTTGAACAGTCTAGTGATATACCTACTAACGCTAACAAGGTCCAACTCTTACAGGTGTCCATCAAACACGCCGATGATGACAGCTTCGACTACCAACTATGGTTAGATGCTTTTAAAAATACCTTGAGTTTTGTAAAAGACGGCTTCTTTATAACCGAGACGTATGGTGTGTTAGTCATTGATAACCCGAGCCATATTGACCTCTTAGAAGAAATTGAAGGCATTTTAAATGTCTTGGACGATGATTTTACTGTTCAAACTACCGTTTATTTAGGACAAAATTGGCCAGTTGATAACCAACTGCCTGCCTTATTTGCTGAGGAACAGCAGATTTTCATGAACCGCCGTTCTCATTACCAGCGCAAAAAGATTGCCACCTTAGCCGAACACGCTATTACCTACTTTACTTATGAAGCTGCTTCAAAAAGCACGATTCTCAACCGCTTAAAGGAAGCCATTTTTGCAATTGATGGTGGCAATGAATTAGTCATGGCCATGTGGCAAAATCTTGGTAATATTTCTAAGGCTGCTAATGATTTGTATGTTCACCGCAATACTTTGCAATACCGTATTGAGCGCTTTTTCCAAGAGACGGGTGTTAACTTAAAAACCATGGATGATCTATTGCTCAGTTACCTAGCCATCCATGCCCGCTTTGAAAAATAATTTTTTTTGCTTCAATTAAGTAAAGATTTTTGCTTTTTTCAAAAATGAGCGCATAATACATAAGGTGTGTAGTGATATTTAACCTTGAGGTGATTAATTAAAATGATTGAAGAATGTATACAATTACAAATCGACCAAGCTATTGATGCTTTAGCAGAGGGTGAAGTGGTCGTTTTCCCAACTGAAACAGTTTATGGCATTGGTGTCGACTCAACGAACTATGAGGCAGTTGATCGTTTATTTGAAGTGAAACAACGACCAAAAGATAACCCGGTTACCCTTCATGTTTCGGATGTTGATATGGTGAAGGCAGTCGCATATGTGACGGATGATGCGCAAACGTTAATGGCTGACTTTTGGCCAGGAGCATTAGCAATCATTCTTGAAGTCAAAGAAAATACTGTTTCGCCAAACGTTAATGCCGGTAAAAAGACAGTGGGTTTCCGCTTACCCGATAATGATATTGCCAAACAACTGATTGCAGGGTTAGGCAAACCTGTCGCTGGCACATCAGCTAATGTATCGGGACAATTGTCTTCGACTTCTTTTAAACAGGTAACGGAATATTTCCAAGATAACGTGGCGGCCTTTATTGATGGTGGTCCATCCCAAATTGGAATCGAGTCAACCGTTCTTGATTTAACGACTGATGTACCAACGATTATTCGACCAGGTAGCATCACTAAAGAACAAATCGAGCGGTCTATCGGCAAATCGATTACCGAAAAAACAAGCGATATTGCCCAAAAATATGCCCACTATACAGTTGAGAGTGATGTCCTTTATGGATCAGCTGGCGACATCTTAGCTTCTATCGACCTTTTGAAAGAAAAGAATTTTGGTGTTCTAGCTTCAGAATCAACGATTAACCAGTTGCCAGCTGAACTAGCGGAAAAAAGTTTAGCGATTAGTGACGATATTCAAGAAGCATTGAGCCAGCTATATCGCTCTATTGCCGAAATGAATACTCATCCAGATATTAATGGCTTCGTGTTAGAAACTCGTTTGAATGATGATTCAGCCTTTAACAATCGAGTCATTTCTGTTTCGCAAAATCAAGCACTGATTCAGTAGAAAGTACTTGGGCTTAGGCTCAAGTGCTTTTCATCTGCCTTAGTGTGAGAGACAGCTCAATTTTTGACGCTGTCTCTCATTATCGACAAAAAACGACCAGCTCTCGGCTGGTCGTTTGTTAGTTTCGAGTAAAAATCATTTGAACGGCATAATAGTCATAACGATGGACTGATGTTGATAGTTCAAAGGCTTCACCAGTATTAAGGTAACCAACTTGCTCTGCTACCGCAACAGGATCACCTTTTTCTAGACCTAGCTTTTCAGCCTCAAAATCTGTTGCCTTACGGACACTAACGGTTCGGTGGGCACTCTGGATAACTAATTTCAGTTCGCTCTCAATATAATTGTATATCGAACTCTGAACGTGTTCCATTTTTAAAGAAGGAATCACATCAATCGGCATGTAAGTTTGTTCAATAACACGCGGCTCCCCATCAACTAGACGAACACGGTAAATGTCGTAAATAAAACTGTCTTTTGTGACATTTAGTTGAGAAGCGATTTCCGGTGACGCTGTTCGAACTGAAAAATTCAATACGTTACTGCTGATCGCTTTGTCTTGATTCATGGCCGACATTCCTCGGAATTGGTTGGCCATGTGAATATGCTTCATCTGGCTCTCACCCAAATCCTTCACAAATGTGCCTGATCCTCTTCGTTTAATCACAAGTCCTTCTGCCACTAAAATATCTAAAGCGCGTTTAATAGTCATTTTACTGACACCATAATCGACACACATTTCTTTTTCTGACGGCAATTGCTCATTAATCGCATAGACCCCTGTCATAATTTTATCGCGGATATCATTGGATATAAAGACATATTTTTGCATATTTCACCTCTTTCGACCTGTTTTATAATTCCTATCTATTTTACTCTATTTTTAAACATTGTCGACTTTTTTTTTAAAATTAATCAACTATAAGCTCTTGCAAGTGATCTGGGAGATTAAAGCCATTGTCTTCAGCCATTTGTTTATACCAGTAGCCAGACTTTTTAATGGTTTTAACTTGTGTATGAATGTTGGTCGAAATCAAACTATAACGGTTGCGGTAGGCATTTTGCCAAGACCAACAATCAATCGGTATCCATAGATGATAACCAAAGCAAGCTGATCCTTCTATTATCCCTTTATGCAGCCAGCTCAAGTGTTCTTGAAAAAACTGGATACGGTAGTCATCTTCAATCTGGCCGACTTTATTCAAATAGCGTTCTTCGCGCGACACACCCATACCATTAACCACTCAGCCTGTTCCATCTGAGAAGGTCGAATATCGTTACCTTGATTATCTGTTTCCCATTGATTCGTCTTATTCACCCAAATACGTGGAAATTCCACCAGTTGGAATTCTGAAAAAGGTAGCTCTCCGTCACTTTGCACTTCCCGAATACGGCCATGAATACTTACCTAGGATTAACGATGATTACAGACATTTTTTAATGGACTAAGACAAAAAAGGAAGCTGAGATCATTTTCTCAACTTCCTTTTTAAGTTATAAAACTCTTTTTTTACTTGTTAAAAATGTCTTCAACCGTATCAACGACATTGCCTTTGTAGTCTGATGCTTTATCTTTTACGTCTGAGAATGCATCTAGAGCAGCGTCTTTCCAGTTGCCAGTGTGGTCAAAAATCTTTAATAAGGTGTCGATTTCACGATCACTCATGGCATCCACAGCCTTTAAGACTTTTGCACTTCCTTTGAATTTATTTTTAACGAAACTTTTTACACGGTGGCGATTAATATACGAACCAATTCGATCCACTGTGTCTTCTTCATAGGCAACGACAGCAGCAACTGCAGCAACCGCCGCTGTGGCAGCAAGTCCAACTAATAAGGCTTTTTTTGAATTTTTCATACTCATACTAATCGCTCCTTCTATCTTTATGCTATCATTTTAACATAGATCAATGAGAACACTAAATGATATGAAAAACTAGACATCTCCTATAACTTATAGGATAATATGAAAATTATCTCTTTTTTGGAGGGCGTGTACATGTTAACAAAATGGCTTCAACGGTATCTTAGTAAAAAAGTCAAAACAGATAACCGTGTGCAATTGGGCATTTTATCCGGAAAAGTTGGATTAGCTTCCAACCTTGTTTTATTTGCGATTAAGTTATTAGCAGGGGTCCTATCAGGTAGTATTTCCATTATTACCGATGCTATGAATAACTTATCTGATACGGCTTCTTCTATTCTAGCCCTTTTTGGTTTTTATGCTGCTGCTAAACCTGCCGACCAAGAACACCCTTACGGTCATGAGCGTTATGAATATATTAGTGGGCTTTTAATTTCATTAGTCATTATTTTTGTGGGAGGCCAGTTTCTCGTCTCTTCAATCGATCGCATCATTCATCCCGGCACTCTAAAAATGAATCCATTAATTGTCATCTTACTACTTTTTTCTATTATCGCTAAGTTATTTCAAGGGAAATTTTACCAAGTCATTGCTGAGGCCATTCATTCCAATACCTTAAAGGGCGTTGCACAGGATAGCTTCAATGATGTTTATTCAACCATCGTTGTTCTCTTAGCCTCTTTAGTGGAGTATTGGTTGGATTGGAAAGTGGACGGCATCGCCGGCGCTGTATTGGCTGTCTTCATTATTTTTAGTGGCCTTCAAATGATTCATCATTCTATTAATGATCTGTTGGGGATTCGACCTGACGAGGACGCTATTCGGAAAATGATTGGTTTACTCGACCAGTATGAGATGATTGTGGGCTACCATGATTTGTTAGTCCATAATTATGGGCCTAATCAAACCCATGCGACCATTCATATTGAGATTGATGATAGTTGGAGCTTATCGCGTGCGCATCAACTAATTGACCAGATTGAAAAACGCTTTTTAGAGGAACTGGATGTGGAATTGGTTTGTCATGTGGATCCGATTGCGGTTCAAAACGAACGGCATACAAAAGTCTATCAACAGATTAAAGCGATTTTAAAATCCTATTCTATGAATTTGACATTCCATGATTTTCGCATTGTGGAAAACAAGGATCGACCCTTAATGCAATTCGATATTGTGGTTCCTTCTAGTAGCTCAGAAACAAACGAGACGTTATTAAAATCAATTACTCAGGATATCCACACTCAAATTGGGGATTATGATGTTGAAATTGATTTTGATCGCTTGTATATTTTAGAAGATGTGAAGAACTAAAAATAAAAACCCGTTTATCCACATGTGGACAAACGGGTTTTTATTTTTAGTTATTAACGAGTTCTCCCTTTTCTTCCATTATGGGAGTCTCCTTTTTTTCTTTAACTGTCATCCTAATCGTACCATTTCGAGCACCTAGCGTGACATGGTCTCCGTACTTAATCGCTCCGCTTAATATTTCTTCACTCAAGCGATCTTCGATTTCTTTCTGAATCGCACGGCGAATGGGACGGGCCCCATATTCTGGGTCAAAGCCAGCTTTAGCAATCACTTGAATGGCTGCTGGCGTTACTTTAACGTGAATATCAAGGTCTTCTAAACGTTTAACAATATTATTTGCCATCAGTTTAACAATTTCAGATAATTCTTTTTCACCTAATGAATGGAACACAATGGATTCATCAATTCGGTTTAGGAATTCTGGTCGGAAGCTGTTCTTCAATTCTTCACGAATTCGTTTCTCCATAGCTGTATAATCGTGTTTAGCGTCCTTAGCATTGAAACCAACCATTTTCTCATCTCTTAAGGCTGTTGCACCAAGATTAGATGTCATAATTAAAATCGTATTTCTAAAGTCCACTTTTCGCCCTTTTGAATCCGTTAAATGACCGTCGTCTAATACTTGAAGTAAAATATTAAAGACATCAGGATGTGCTTTTTCAACCTCATCTAACAGAATAACAGAGTAAGGTTTTTGGCGAATTTTCTCTGTCAGTTGGCCGCCTTCATCGTATCCTACGTAACCAGGTGGTGACCCGACTAACCGGCTCGTTGAGAATTTCTCCATGTATTCAGACATATCGATTCGAACAAGGGCATCTTCTTCACCAAACATGGCTTCAGCGAGTGTTTTCGCTAATTCGGTTTTCCCAACACCTGTTGGTCCTAAGAATAAGAATGAGCCAATTGGGCGGGCTGGATCTTTCAAACCTGATCGTGCACGGCGTATCGCTCTTGAAACGGCACTCACTGCTGTTTCTTGCCCGATAACACGTTCATGAAGCACTTTCTCAAGTCTCATGAGGCGCTCACTTTCCTTTTGTTCCATTTGGTAAACAGGGATACCTGTCCACAGAGCAACAACTTGAGCAACATCAGTTTCATCAACACTTAAAGTGTAATGACCCTCATCCTGAGCAGAAGACTGGGCACGAACCTTTTCTAAGCGTTGCTTTCTTGATAATTCTTTTTTTCGAATACGGGCTGCTTTTTCAAAATCTTGTGCAAGAATTGCTTCTTCTTTTTCTTGAGCAAGACGCTCGATTTCATCTTCTAGTTTACCAGCAGGCGTATCGCCATGAGTCACATCAAGACGGACTTTAGCTGCTGATTCATCAATTAAATCAATGGCTTTGTCTGGTAAACGACGGGCCGTAATATAGCGAACAGATAAGGCTACCGCAGCTTCAATCGCTTCATCCGTGATTTCAACATGATGGTGTTCTTCATAACGGCTACGAACTCCTTTAAGAATTTGAGTTGTTTCTTCAGCAGTCGGTTCGTCAATCGTAATAGGAGCAAAGCGACGTTCCAAAGCGGCATCTTTTTCAATATACTTTTGATACTCATCTAATGTTGTCGCACCAATCGTTTGTAGCTCTCCACGAGCAAGCGCTGGTTTTAAGATATTAGATGCATCGATTGCTCCTTCAGCACCACCAGCTCCAATTAAGGTATGCAATTCATCAATAAATAGAATAACATTGCCATCGTGGTACACTTCATCAATGATTTTCTTCATCCGCTCTTCAAACTCACCACGATATTTGGTCCCAGCTACAAGTGAACCCATATCGAGCATCATTAAGCGTTTATTCGCTAATGTTTCGGGGACTTCGCCGTTCACAATTTTTTGAGCCAATCCTTCTACAATAGCTGTTTTACCAACTCCTGGTTCTCCTACTAAAACAGGATTGTTCTTTGTACGACGTGAAATGACTTGCAGAATACGTTTCACTTCACGGTCTCTGCCGACAATTGGGTCTAATTGTCCGCTTCGAGCAAGGTCTGTCATATCACGCGCTAAGGCATCTAGGGTTGGTGTTCCATCAGCTGCCTTTTGAGCTTTTTTAGCCCCTTTAGTTGCTGATTTCGGTACATCTTTTAATCCAATTTTTTCATATAGAGTACGTTGTAATTGGTTTAAGTCTACTCCGATATTTTTAAGTATTTTAACTGCTAAGATTTCTTCTCTTAATGTCCCCAGTAAAATATGTTCTGTGCCAACTTGAGGGACACCCAGCTTTTGCGATTCTGCAGTTGCATACATCATTACTTTTTTAGCGCGAGGCGAAAATGGCATCGGTGCAAATTGATTTGCTAGTGGACGTGCCGTACCGTAGCCTGTTAGATGTTCAACTTCATCACGAATAATCGCTTCATCAATATGGAAGCTACGCAAAACTTTACCAGCAATTCCTTCTGTTTCACGAATCAGCCCAAGTAAAATGTGCTCTGTGCCAATCGTTTGGTGTTTAAAATAATGAGCTTCTTCTGTTGCTAGTGAGAGTGCCCGACTAGCTTTTTGTGTAAATAGTTCATCCATTCATAACGCCTCCTTTACAGCATTTTTTTCTTTATCAGTTATGCTTCATAACGTAAGCTTGTTAGTAATTTTTTCAATAATCCTGCTCGAACCGCATCTTCATTTTCTTGCAACGCTTGTAAAAAGGCTTTATCCATAACGGCCAGTATCAAGTTTCCTTCTCGCTTAGAAATGATCTTTTGATTGTAGAGATTTTGGACAACCGCATAAGCGTCCCTTTCGCCAATACTATTCCCAACAATACGAATCATTTCATTAAGCAAATCAACTTTTTCTAAAAATTTAACTTTCATAATGCGAATGTAACCACCACCACCGCGTTTACTTTCCACTAAGTAACCATGTTGCTCAGTAAAACGGGTATTGATCACATAATTAATTTGTGAGGGTACACAGTTGAAATGAGTTGCCATTTCATTACGGCGAATTTCAACCTGTTCCTCAGTATTTAAAATCTGTTTAATATAGGCCTCGATAATATCGGACATATTTTGGTTTTGCAAAGGAACTGCCTCCTCTCACCTGACTAATTTTGACTATTACAATTAAATAGTAAGCCATTCAGTCTTAAGTGTCAAATACTTGGCTTGATTTGCTGACCTATTTCTATTGTATGACTTATTATTATAGCCTAATTCAGTATAAATTTAAACTCTTCTTCTTTTATTAAGAAAAGCGAACAAGTCCGCCTTGGCCTATGAAAAAATAGGAAATTTGACCCTGAATTGTCAGGAGACTTCACGCTTCAGCGGGTTAGTCGAATGATATGCGTTAGCGAGCAGCGAAGCGCGCAATGGGGCAAATTTATCTTTTTTTCACTAGGTCAGGACTTGGGAGCTAGACATTGATGGCTGAACTTATAATCCCCTAGTCTATTAAAAAAGCGTATCTCTACTCAGTAGACATACGCTTGTTATTGTTATGATATGCACTCAGCAGGAGTCGAACCTGCAACCGCCTGATTCGTAGTCAGGTACTCTATCCAATTGAGCTATGAGTGCTAAAAAAGTAGGAAGTGAAGGTCTAAGGATAGATCTCCACTTCCTTAATGATGCCGGCTAAAGGACTTGAACCCTCGACCCTCTGATTACAAATCAGATGCTCTACCAACTGAGCTAAGCCGGCATTAAATGAGTCATGTAGGGCTCGAACCTACGACCCTCTGATTAAAAGTCAGATGCTCTACCAACTGAGCTAATGACTCAAGACAATAAAAAAAACAAAATATTGCGCGGCAGCGTCCTACTCTCACAAAGGGAAACCCTTCACTACAATCGGCGCTAAGAAGCTTAACTTCTGTGTTCGGGATGGGAACAGGTGTGACCTTCTTGCCATCGCCACCGCACATATTTTGTTGTCTTGCTGAGGTTGTTCCCTCAAAACTGAATAGTTAACATGAAACCCTTGGTTTAAAACCCATTTTACGTCATTACCGTTTTATTATTGGTTAAGTCCTCGACCGATTAGTACTAGTCCGCTCCATACATCGCTGCACTTCCACTTCTAGCCTATCTACCTGATCGTCTCTCAGGGGTCTTACTCATTTAAAATGATGGGAAATCTCATCTTGAGGGGGGCTTCACGCTTAGATGCTTTCAGCGTTTATCCCGTCCACACATAGCTACCCAGCAATGCCCTTGGCAGAACAACTGGTACACCAGCGGTGTGTCCATCCCGGTCCTCTCGTACTAAGGACAGCTCCTCTCAAATTTCCAACGCCCGCGACGGATAGGGACCGAACTGTCTCACGACGTTCTGAACCCAGCTCGCGTGCCGCTTTAATGGGCGAACAGCCCAACCCTTGGGACCGACTACAGCCCCAGGATGCGACGAGCCGACATCGAGGTGCCAAACCTCCCCGTCGATGTGAACTCTTGGGGGAGATAAGCCTGTTATCCCCAGGGTAGCTTTTATCCGTTGAGCGATGGCCCTTCCATGCGGAACCACCGGATCACTAAGCCCGACTTTCGTCCCTGCTCGACTTGTAGGTCTCGCAGTCAAGCTCCCTTCTGCCTTTGCACTCTACGAATGATTTCCAACCATTCTGAGGGAACCTTTGGGCGCCTCCGTTACATTTTAGGAGGCGACCGCCCCAGTCAAACTGCCCGACTGACACTGTCTCCCCACCCGATAAGGGTGGCGGGTTAGAGTGGTCCTGCTACAAGGGTAGTATCCCAATGACGCCTCCATCGAGACTAGCGTCCCGACTTCAATGGCTCCTACCTATCCTGTACATGTAGCAGAAACAATCAATATCAACCTGCAGTAAAGCTCCATGGGGTCTTTCCGTCCTGTCGCGGGTAACCAGCATCTTCACTGGTACTATAATTTCACCGAGTCTCTCGTTGAGACAGTGCCCAAATCGTTACGCCTTTCGTGCGGGTCAGAACTTACCTGACAAGGAATTTCGCTACCTTAGGACCGTTATAGTTACGGCCGCCGTTTACTGGGGCTTCAATTCAAAGCTTCGCCGAAGCTAACCTCTCCTCTTAACCTTCCAGCACCGGGCAGGCGTCAGCCCCTATACGTCATCTTTCGATTTTGCAGAGACCTGTGTTTTTGATAAACAGTCGCTTGGGCCTATTCACTGCGGCTGACCTTGCGGTCAGCACCCCTTCTCCCGAAGTTACGGGGTCATTTTGCCGAGTTCCTTAACGAGAGTTCGCTCGCTCACCTTAGGATGCTCTCCTCGACTACCTGTGTCGGTTTGCGGTACGGGCAGTTGGTTTCTAACTAGAAGCTTTTCTTGGCAGTGTGACATCAGGAACTTCGGTACTTAAATTTCCCTCCCCATCACAACTTGTCCGTATAGTAGAAAGCATTTGACTCTCTACAAGACTTGTTGCTTGGACGTGCTCTTCCAATCGCACGCATTTCCTTAGCCTCCTGCGTCCCTCCATCGTTCAAACAAAAACAACTGGTACAGGAATATCAACCTGTTGTCCATCGCCTACGCCTATCGGCCTCGGCTTAGGTCCCGACTAACCCTGGGAGGACGAGCCTTCCCCAGGAAACC
>NZ_CP019433.1:1610000-1825000 GCF_001975685.1 Jeotgalibaca sp. PTS2502 | reverse complement strand
CTTAAGGAACCGCCTGCGCTCGCTTTACGCCCAATAAATCCGGACAACGCTTGCCACCTACGTATTACCGCGGCTGCTGGCACGTAGTTAGCCGTGGCTTTCTGGTTGGGTACCGTCAAGGTAAGAGCAGTTACTCTCCTACTTGTTCTTCTCCAACAACAGAGTTTTACGATCCGAAAACCTTCTTCACTCACGCGGCGTTGCTCCGTCAGACTTTCGTCCATTGCGGAAGATTCCCTACTGCTGCCTCCCGTAGGAGTTTGGGCCGTGTCTCAGTCCCAATGTGGCCGATCACCCTCTCAGGTCGGCTACGCATCATCGTCTTGGTAGGCCGTTACCCTACCAACTAACTAATGCGCCGCGGGTCCATCTCCAAGTGACAGCACAAAGGCCGTCTTTCCTTCGGCTTCCATGTGGAAGCTGAAACTATGCGGTATTAGCACCCGTTTCCGGATGTTATCCCCCTCTTGAAGGTAGGTTACCCACGTGTTACTCACCCGTTCGCCACTAACGTCATAAGGAGCAAGCTCCTTAATCAATTCGTACGACTTGCATGTATTAGGCACGCCGCCAGCGTTCGTCCTGAGCCAGGATCAAACTCTCATGTTAAGTGTGGGCTCTTGTACAGAAACCCGACATGAAAAGCTGAATAGCTCTTTTTTGCTGACTTAATGTTTTTGCGATTATTATCGCGATTCGTTGTGTCATTCTTATTAATAAGAATGACCCTGCACGTTTGGTTCGTTCATTCTTTGTTCAGTTTTCAAAGGTCAAATCCGTTATCACGTGTTACGTTAAGCTCGTGTCGTGACAACTTCTATATGTTAACACGGTGTTAATTATGTGTCAACAGTTTTTTAAAACTTATTTGAAAAGTTGTTTCGTGTTGTGCTCATATGCCTCATCGGCAGCGGCAACTTTTATATAATACCACCGGCTCAAGTCGACGTCAACTGTTTTCTTTATTTGATAGATTGTCAAATTAAGTGGGTAAATTGTAAAATGAAATGCATAAGGAAATAAACGAAAAAATCATGTAGATACGATATACTTATAAGCGACCAAACCAAAAGTATAAGGGGTATCTACATGACTAATAATAATTGTATCATAGAAAACCGCACCTTCACACACCTTACTGATATTCAACGGGGAAAGCTGGAACAGATGGCTAAAATCGGTACCTATAAACAAGCGGAGATGGCGCGTGAATTAGGAGTCAGCCAATCGACTGTTTCTCGTGAGTTGAAACGCGGCAGAACGCGCCAACTTGACTATCAACACAATTATTACGAGCAGTATATTGCCGCCTCAGGCGCTCGGGTTTACAAAGAAAATCGTGAGAACTCGCATGCGCGGAATCATCATAAATATTCTGCAGCTTTCCTTGCTGCCTTACCTGAAAATCTAGCACCCATGAAGGGGTTACGGATTCATAGTGTGGATACTTTTGTACACTCTTACAGAAAATCGCACCCTGACGAACACGTACCATGCACGAAAACAGTTTACGCCTTGATCAATGCTGCCGTACTCCCAATCCGTAATATCGATTTACCTATGAAGACCCGGATGCGGCCACGCAAGAAAAACGTTTCGGAACCGAAAGGTCATAACGCTAAGCACTTAGGTCGCAGTATCGAAGAACGCGATCCAGAAATACTCTCTAGAGAAGATTTTGGGCATTGGGAAGTCGATTTAGTATTAGGCAAGAAAATAAAAAATGAGCCTGTCATCATCACTATGGTTGAACGGAAAACCCGCTACTGTCTAACGAAGAAAGTTTGGGGAAAAGGTGCCATAGTGGTTCAAAAAGGTGTTCTTGATTTGATGAGAAAACAGGGACTGGAACAGTTTAAGACCCTAACAACTGATAACGGATCTGAGTTTTCAAGTCTGTCGCTTATCGAAGGCATTACTGAAGATGTTCAGGTTTTCTTTACTCATGCGTATGCTTCTTGGGAGAAAGGAACGAACGAGAGGCACAACCGCATGCTCCGAGAATTTATCCCAAAGGGAGTCACTCTGCGTCCATTGTCTTATGCACATTTACTGGCAGTAACTAATACGATCAACGACAGACCGAGAAAAATAATGGGCTATGCAACACCTGCAGAACGCCTGCAGGAAGAGTTAGCTAAGTTACAAGCAGCTTAAGGTATTTTGTTGGTTTTATAGGATAAGAGAACAGCTTAGCTGAGTCAAGAGCCGCTTCGCTCCTTCTCTTGACTCAGCCAACCTATTCTCTTGGGTCAGAACCACCAACAACTCACCTGAAAAATGGTAAGGGACGAAATACACACTGCCAACAAAGGCTTCAAACCATTGGTAATACTGGATTATTGAGTAATTCGCTGTCTATAAAGGTTTTTAAAATTTTTTATGCATTTGATATTGCAATTAAGCGTCAAATTAAGTGCAACACTTAGGGGAAAATAAAAGAAACCCATGACCGCTCTAAACCGACCGAAGAGCAATTTATAAACTTTGAGTTGAAGAAAAGAACGTATGTCGAGCAACGCGAATCTGTGAATCTCATTGAGGAAGAAAAACGGGAAGCAATCAAAACTGAGAAACGCCTGAAACAAGAACAGGTTGAAGCACAAGAAGAGCAAGAGTTACTCGAATTTTTTGCGGAATAGAAGAGATGATTGAAAATGAAGAAATAGCGCATAACAATCATGATGGGCATGACGTTTTTGTTAACGGCATGCGGGGGATTTAATCCGGAAACAGCACTGAATGACAGGTGAGAACAATTGAATACCTTCTTTGCCAGTCATGAAGATAAGGAAATCGTAGTGGACTACACGCAGGAAAGCGTCCTAACCTTTTTAGAAGGTGACCTATCAGAATACTTTAGTGATAACTTTAAAGAAGAAATTTCAGGATTAGTGGAAAAAATTCCGTTTGAGGAGACGACATTAGATCCTATACCAAATAAAATCGATTTTTTAGATGACTCAAACAACCAAATACTCTGGACTAAATATGTGATTGATGACTATGAAATAGATTCTGATAATAAACAGGTGATTTTCGAAGTGAGGAGTTTGGTATGCATTCAAATGATTTAAAAATTACAATGTACCAAGACAATGGCAATTGAAAAATATTCAATATTAGTGAATAAGGGGTGACATAATGGGTGACAAAATTTTACGGATGTTTCAAGAATGGGTGGAAGATGGGACAACGACAATATTTAATATTCTATCAGAGTTTATTTTTAGATACGAGGGTTTGAATGGCTTTGCTACAAACCTGTATGGTGTCTTTGTTTTCTTTGGCGGCATATGATTGGTGGTCATGGTTCTGGTAAAGATTATAATTTACCAACTTAGTGAAGCCGAGGGGTCTACTGAAGCCGATATTTGGTCCATTATTATAGGAATAATGAAATCATCTTCAATGGTTTTAATATTACAAACACTCTTGTATTTCATTATGGATCGATTTGTACAAATATTCAATACAACCTTTAGTACTTTAGTGGCCAGTACCCTCATTATGGTAGTCATTGTCGTGTTCTTGGTGAAGGTCTGCATTGTTCATGCGGAACTCCTGATATTGGAACTCACGAGCGTTTTTGCGGCAATAACTATTATTAATGATGAATACAACTATATGGGGATTTGGTGGCGGGAATTCTTGAGTCAGATTGTGACCTTGTTGCTGGAAATCGTATCGATGTTGTTGTTTACACAGATTCTCATGTCTGATGATTTTAATTGGGTAAAGTTAGCTGGATTGATTGGGATGGGATTCGTCATTATAAAGGGTCCAAGTGTTGCAAAATCGATGTGGTTCACAAGCGGAAGAAGTACCATTTCCGGAGCTAAAATGGTGGCCAGTGCTGCCATTCGTAGAAGATAAACATGTGAAAGATAATAGCCCCTTGAGAGTAAGGTAAACTTTACTATCAAAGGGCTATTTCTATGTCGAGTAAAAAAGAACTTTAATGGTAAAAGATTGTGATTTAGAAGAGATGAGTCAGTTTTATAGTAAAAATATAAAAGATGCTTGTCATTAGATAGATAAAGGTCTATATTATACATAGATGATTATCTATGTATAGGAATGCATAGTAAAAAGGAGATAATTTGATGAATAAACTGGAATTATTTGAACCAGCCATGTGTTGTAGCACTGGGGTGTGCGGTCCTTCCGTGAATGAAGACTTATTGATGATTACGTCCGCTATTCAAGCACTGAACACGGTTAAAGGCTATGAGGCAATTCGGTACAACCTGTCGAGCAGCCCGCAAGAATTTGTTAACAATGCAACTGTGACAACTATTTTGCAAGAAGAATTGGCCGATGCGTTGCCGATCACATTGGTGAATGGGGAAGTAAAGAAAAAAGGCGCTTATCCTACTTTAGATGAGATTTCGACATTCATGGGAATTCAATTCGTCATGGCAGGATCAGCTGACGGTAGCTGTTGCGGAGGAGCTGACTCCGACTGCTGTTAAAAGGAAGGAACGATGATAGATGGAAAATTATTCACCAATAGCAAATGACCTAACAAAATACTTATTCTTTACGGGGAAGGGCGGCGTTGGCAAGACTTCAACTGCCTGCGCTACTGCGGTCGCACTTGCTGACAGTGGCAAGCGCGTGATGCTGGTCAGTACAGACCCTGCCAGTAACTTACAAGATGTGTTTGGCCGGGAACTGACCAATAAAGGAACGGTAATCGAAGAAGTACCAGGGTTGCATGTGGCCAATTTTGATCCCATTACAGCAGCTCAGGAATACATGGAGTCCGTCGTTGGCCCTTATCGGGGACTGTTGCCGGAATCTGCCATTGCCAATATGGAGGAGCAACTCATGGGCTCTTGTACCGTTGAGATTGCCTCCTTTAACGAGTTTGCTGGCTTTTTGACCAACCCTGAAGTCGAACAGAAATTTGATTTCATTCTCTTTGATACCGCACCAACAGGCCACACGTTGCGGATGTTGCAGTTACCGTCTGCATGGAATAACTTTCTAGACGAGAACACCACTGGTGTATCTTGCATGGGACAACTTTCCGGTTTAGGTGATCAGAAGGAGAGCTACGAACGGGCGGTCAAAACGCTAGCCGATAAAACAAAAACAACCTTGCTTTTAGTCACCCGGCCACAAGAAGGGCCGATTATGGAGGCGGAACGCGCTTCTAACGAGCTAAAAGAATTGGGTGTTCTTAACCAACGACTCATCGTCAATGGCGTGTTGGAAAAGCCAACCGATGCCGTTTCGCAAAAGTTTGCAGACGAGCAGCAAGAAGCCTTAACCAATATGCCCGCCAGCTTGAATCAACTTCCAGCTACACAGATTCCTTTGCGTTCCTTTAACGTGACTGGCCTTGAAAATTTACGTTCACTCTTAAAAGAGGAGCACGTCATTACTGCTCCTTCAAGTTTGCAAAACGAAACTTACCCGGCCCTCAGACAGGTTGTCGATGATTTGGTGGCTACCAATAAGCGTGTGGTCTTCACGATGGGAAAAGGCGGGGTCGGAAAAACAACGATTGCCGCTACCATCGCTCTTGGCCTGGCGGAAAAAGGCAAGAAAGTCCACTTGGCCACAACCGATCCTGCTGCCCACTTGGGCTATATCATTCAAGAATCGGACGCGATCAAAATGAGCCGCATTGACGAAAAGCAAGAACTAGCCGATTATCAAGAAGAAGTGCTGACGAAGGCCCGCCAAACGATGTCACCAGAAGACTTGGCCTACGTGGAAGAAGATTTGCGCTCCCCATGTACTCAGGAAATAGCCGTTTTCAGACGTTTCGCTGACATTGTAGCAACTGTTGACGCCGATGTGGTCGTCATTGACACCGCACCTACGGGACATACCTTATTGCTGTTGGATTCATCCCAAAGTTACGCCAAAGAAGTGGAACGGACTTCAGGAGAGGTGCCGGAATCGGTACGCCAGTTGTTGCCAGTGTTACAAGACCCGCAGCAAACGGAAGTGGTGATGGTCACACTGCCTGAAAATACGCCAGTATACGAATCGCTTCGATTAAAGGAAGACTTAGACCGAGCAAACATTGCGCATACGTGGTGGGTGGTAAATAACAGCATGTTATCAACCGGAACCACCAATGAATTGCTGCTAGCCCGGGCTCAAAACGAACAAAAATGGATCCAAAAAGTAGCTGAAGTATCCAACAACCACTTTGCGGTTGTGGAGTGGAGTTCGGTAGAACTCAAAGGGAAAGCTTTGGCGACCATACTATAGTTTTTATGAAAGGAAACGAAAAAATGGAGAAATTAGCAATTTATGAACCAGCATTGTGTTGCAGCACCGGCGTATGCGGCCCTTCTGTAGATGAAAACTTGATCCGTATCACTGCTGTCATGCAACATGTTCGGAAAGTAGAAGGAAAGCAAATGGTCCGTTACAATCTAAGTGCGAATCCAAATTCTTTTATTCGCAATGAAGCCGTTCAGCAAGTGCTCCAGGAAAAAGGAATAGACGGTTTGCCTGTGACTGTTTTGAATAACGATACCATAGTGAAAGTCGGCGATTATCCAACTAACCAGGAGATTGCTGATTGGTTAGGTGTATCCTTAGAAAAAACAACGGCCTCTACCGTAAAGTAGAAAGGAGATTGAAAATGACTTACGAATCGTATGCAAAGATTGCCAAAGCCCTTTCTGAACCACAACGTGTCAAAATATTAGACATGCTATCGTGTGGGGAAATGTGTGCCTGTGATATTTTAGAACACTTCGACTTCACGCAACCGACTCTCTCTCATCACATCAAAGTGTTAACAGAAGCAGGATTAGTGATTGCAGAAAAAAAGGGGACCTGGCATCATTACTCTCTTAACGAAGAAACAGCAAAGCAGTACATTCAGGAAACGGTTCACTTGCTGACACATGCCGCGGATTGTATTTGTATCAAAGAAGGAAATAAGACCGATAAGACAAATCTTGGTGTTCTGCAATAATATCGGTATAGCCTCACTCAAAGGGAGATAATTATGACGACAAATTCAGAAAAAAAACAAAATAATAAACTAGCTATAAGTGTTTGGGAGAAATATCTATCGTTGTGGGTAGGATTAAGTATGATTGCCGGGATATTGATTGGCTATTTTTTACCCGGTGTTCCAATAGCTTTAGAGGGAATGACATTTTATAACGTCTCCATACCAACTTCCATTTTACTTTGGATTATGATATTTCCAATGTTTTTAAAAATAGATTTTTTTAGTGTGGTAGGCGCTTTAAAGAAACCCAAAGGTATTGCGTTGACTAGCTTCATTAATTATGCAATTAAGCCTTTTACGATGTTCGCTATTGCCGCATTTTTCTTCTATGTTGTATTTAATCAGTGGGTTAGTTCAGAGTTAGCTGGAGAATATATAGCTGGTGCTGTTTTACTAGGAGCAGCGCCTTGTACAGCAATGGTATTTGTTTGGAGTAAACTTACAAATGGTGATCCAGCCTATACCCTGGTCCAGGTTTCGGTAAATGATATTTTAATCCTATTACTATATGTTCCAATCGTTTCGTTGTTACTAGGTGTCACAGACATTGATGTTCCAATGGAAACGTTAGTTTTATCATTGGTATTATTCATAGTTGCGCCATTAGTAGCTGCTATTTTTACACGTAACGTAGTGGTAAATAAAAAAGGAAAAGAGTATTTTGAAAATACTTTTATTGGAAAATTTGATGGTTATACAAATTTGGGCTTGGTTTTAACATTAATTATTATTTTTACAACTCAAGGACAACCCATTATTGAGAATCCTCTCCACATTTTACTTATTGCAGTTCCTTTAATTATTCAAAATATTTTGATTTATGTTATAGGGTACGGGGGATCCAAAGCCTGTCGTTTGCCATACAATATTGCAGCCCCAGCATCTATGGTGGGCACTAGTAATTTCTTTGAACTAGCGGTAGCGGTATCGATCTCAATGTTTGGATTAGATTCAGGCGCAACTCTTGTGACCGTTGTTGGTGTTCTAATTGAAGTACCAATGATGTTATTGTTAGTCAAATTTTCAAATAAAACAAAACATTGGTTTGACGGGTATGAATACTAAATAAAGAATAAAATGATGGAAAAGAGGCAGACAACATGAAAATAGTTATTATTGGTTCCGTTGCAGCCGGCACATCCGTAGCGGCAAAAGCTAGAAGAAATACCGAAGAAGCTGAAATTGTTGTTTATGACCAAGGAAAAGATATTTCTTATTCTGTTTGCGGGATTCCTTATCAAATCGGTGGAGAAGTCGAAAGCACTGACCAACTGACTCCCCGGAATGCTGCTTGGTTCAAAAAGCGTTATAATGTTGATATTTTTACTGAACACAAAGTAACCAAAGCCAATCATGAAACGAAAACGTTGGAAGTGTTGAATGTCGTAACAGGGGAAACGAAAGAGGACCACTATGATGTATTGGTGCTTGCCACTGGTGCGTCCCCATTCACACCACCGCCCTTCAACCAAAATGAATACGATAATGTCTTCCAGGTGCGGAACATTCAGGATAACCGCGACATCACTGCTTACCTTTCCCTGAAGCAACCGAAGAAAGCTGTCGTAGTTGGTTCTGGTTTTATCGGCTTGGAAATGACCGAGCAATTGGTACATAAAGGGATGGAAGTAACCTTGGTGGAAATGCAGGATCAAGTGATGCCGCCAATGGATGCCGATATGGCATTCCGCGTCGAGGAACACTTGCGTGCTCATGGCGTTCGTCTCCTTTTGAGTGATACCGTGAAGACCATTGACGGTAAAAATTCAGTTAAGAGTGTGACCACCACCAAGGGCGAAACCCTTGAAGCTGATGTCGTCTTCCTCTCGGTTGGCGTTCGTCCCAATACTGAGTTGGCCAAACAAATGGGCGTGGAGATTGGCACTACAGGCGCTATTGCCGTGAATAAAAAAATGCAGACCAATGTGCCGGATGTGTATGCGGTCGGCGATGTGGCGGAAAGCTTCAGCGTCATTACCGGCAAACCGATTTACCGTCCATTGGGCTCGACGGCCAATAAAATGGGACGCATTGCTGGGGACGTTATTACGGGCGGAAACCTGGAACACCGAGGAGTACTGGGAACCGGGATCTTCCGAATCTTTGACCTGCACGTCGGCCAAAGCGGTTTAACCGAAAGAGAAGCGATTCAGGAAGGCTATGAATACGAAACGCTTTATAACTTGAAATCCGATCACGCTGAATATCTGGGCGGACAGGAATTAACCATTAAAGCTTTGGCAGACCGCAAGACGGGCCGTGTCCTAGGCGCGCAAGTTATTGGCAAAGGTGGTGTTGACAAGCGGGTTGACGTGCTTGCTACCGCCATTACTTTCGGCGCCAAAGCGGAAGACCTTTTCCACTTAGATTTGGCTTACGCACCGCCGTTTGCAACGACAAAAGATCCCGTTCTTTATACCGGTATGGCATTGGATAATGCCATCAAACGTAACCCGTTGATGACGCCGACTAAGATATTAGCCGCTCAAGAAAAAGGCGAAGCAATCCAGATCATCGACACCCGTTCGAAAAAGGATTATGAAAAATCCCATGTAAAGGGTGCCGTCCATATCCCGCTAGGGGAACTAAGAATCCGTGCGGAAGAATTAGACAAGGACGTACCGACCGTCACTTACTGTAATAAAGGCGTGACCGGGAATGCGGCCCAAAACGTTTTGATTAATCATGGCTTCAAGGAAGTCTACAACCTATCTGGCGGAAACAAGAACTACCAGAGTTACGTAACTATGTTGGACGCTAAAAAATAACAAAAAGAGGACAAATGGTTCATTCCACTTGTCCTCTTTTTGTGGAAACACACTGAAATATCCTTGCGTAAAGAATAAAAACAATAAACTTCAAAAGGTGTTAGTAAAAATAATTTATACGGTGCAATTTTTGATAACAGTTTACTCATTGTTAAGCAATGGGACGGGTTTTATCTTGTTCTACTCCAGGGGCACCCGCTTCGGAATCTAAAGTATAATGAGCCACGAGTGCAGCCAAAGCCCCCCGAGAAGTGTCGACAATGTATACAACCACATTTGTGACAGTGCAGCTCCGCCCATTAAGACAGCTGGACCAAAACTACGAGCTGGATTTAACGATACATCCGTTATTGTTCCACCCATTACGATAAGAGCAACCAAGAGCAAACCGATAATCAGTCCTGCTAAATGTGAATCGCCTTTTTTTCCAGTCGTTACCAGAATAACCAAGACAAAGATAAAGGTCAAAACAAGTTCAATCATAAACCTGCCAAGAATGGTCATCCCTGCAGCCAATACCATGACAATGGGTCATTCAAAGAAAAAGACAATCGTACGCCAGAGCAAGAAGAGTTGATACAACTTCGTAAAGAAAACAAAAAATTAACCATGGAGAATGATAGTTTAAAGCAAGCCGCGCTGATCATGGGACGAAAGTAGATGTGATTCGCAACAACCGTCATAAATACTCGGTATCAGCAATGTGCGAAGTCCTTGGAATCGCTAGAAGTACCTACTACTATGAAGCCAAGGTTCGTGATGAGCAAGAAGAAGAATTAAAAGACTTAATTGTAGATATTTTTAAAAAAAGCCGTCAAAATTATGGCGGACGCAAAATCAAAGTGGAGTTGAAAAAGCTAGGCTGGACGGTGTCCAGACGTCGAATTGGGAGAATCATGAAAGAACAAGGACTTGTTTCCAAATACACTGTAGCTCAGTTTAAACCGTCACTATCTCCATGTAATGAATCCATGAGAGGTAATACGCTGAATCGAAAGTTTGATCAGGACCAAGCATTGAAAGTAATTGTAAGTGACTTAACCTATGTGAAAGTCGGACAAAGATGGCATTATATATGTATTTTAATTGATTTATATAATCGTGAAATTATCGGGCACAGTGCAGGTCCTCACAAAGATGCTGCCTTAGTTCAACGCGCTTTTGCATCTGTCCCATACAATCTACATGACCTCGAAATGTTTCATACCGATAGAGGCAGTGAGTTTAAGAATCAATTAATCGATCAGGCACTTGAAACCTTCGGTATTGAGCGCTCACTCAGTAAAAAAGGAACACCGTACGACAATGCCGTTGCAGAAGCTACATTTAAGACGATCAAAACAGAATTCGTTAAAGGGGCTTATTTTACTAACCAACAAGAACTTGACCTTGCACTTTTTGATTATGTTCATTGGTTTAATCGCATCCGAATTCATGGATCATTATATTATTTAACACCGAATGAATACAAGTTAATGAACCTTTAAAAATTTGTTTGATTTAGTGTTGACATACCATGGTATGAAGATATATATGATATGTCCCCATATGATATAGCTGAGCTATTTGAGAAAACAGTAAAGGACGAAGTAGGAATAACTGTTACATTTAAAGCGATAGACCTTAAGGTATCGATTTTAGAAGACTAGAAATAAGGTATTAAAAATAAAAAAATAAGAATATAAAAAAACTAATTCTAGGATTGAATATAGCAATAAACGATAGGAAGTAAAAATCTATCGTCTTTTTTTGTTTTTAGAAATTATAAAAAAAGCAAAGCATGCTTGACAAAAAAAGTAAAGCGAGCTATACTACAAATGCAAAGCGAGCTTGCTATTGGAGGGGGAAAATGAAAAATACAATTTCTCAATTAAGAAAACGGCATAAAATAACTCAAGAAGAATTGGCAAATGAAGTTGGAGTAACAAGACAGACCATAACTTCCATTGAAACTGGAAAATATATAGCGTCACTGCCTTTGGCTTTTAAAATTGCTAAGTTTTTTGATATGAGTATTGAAGAAATATTTAGTATAGAGGAGGATGATTAATATGAACAAATTAGAAAATTATAAAAAAGAGATAGGATCTAGAATTAGTATTTTAGTTTTATTATGTATAGTCGCCTTGCTCGCAGTTATTATTGGAAATTTCTATTTAAAATATAAATTTCCATTAAAAGAAGATGTGACAGATTATGTAGTAGGATTTTTTACTGGTCTTGAACTAGTATCTGTATTTTATATGGGAATGCTTGTTAGAGCATATAGGAATAGAGAGATATTGGAAAAGATGTACACTAAAGAAACAGATGAAAGAGTGATATTAATAAAGATGAAGTCAGGAGCAAATATAATACCTATATTTTCAATGGTTATTGTAATTGTTTCTTTAATTGTAGCATATGTAAGTTATGAAGCCTTTTTAGCGTTAATGATAGTGGCATTTGTACAAATAAAATTTTCTATAATATTAAAAATATATTGGTCAAAAAAGATTTAAAAATATTATAGTAAAGGAATTAGGCGATAGAAATTAAAAACTCTATCGTCTTTTTTTATACGATAGATTGTCAAATTAAGTGCAACAGTTCTTCACTGAACACCTCGTGTGGTGTTTTCCAGTCTAAGCATTTTCGTGGGCGATTATTGATTAATGCCACTGCCTCCTGGAGTTGGTTTTGAGATAAAAAATCAACGTTTGTCCGTTTATGGAAAAATTCCCTCAACAGTCCGTTGCTGTTTTCGTTGCTGCCTCTCTGCCAAGCGGAATAAGCATCGCAAAAATAAACAGGGATCTTCAAGTCAGATTCGATTGTGGCATAACAGCTGAATTTCTTTCCCCAGTCGGTCGTGAATGTTTGGAACGCTATTTTGGGGAGAACGTGATAGAGTTTGCGAATAGCCGCGTCCTTGGACGCGGCAGAGCGATTGTGCATTTTAATACCGATGTACAAACGCGTTTTCCGCTCGACAAACGTAGCGACACAGCCTTTGGCTTGACCACGTCCCGAAACGACTGTATCTAACTCCCAATGGCCAAAAGATTTCCGATTGTTGACTTTTTTTGGACGTTTCGAAATGGACGTCCCGACATTAAATCGTCCACGTGTTTCCTTTGGGTTCTGTCTTTTTCCTTTCTGTCGCAAGGCAGTCAAAGGAAGGTCAATCATCCCAGCATACAGCCAACGGTAAATGGTTTTAAAACTCAGTTTCCCCTTGAACAACCGGCCTATAATTTGTTCGTTCGGCTATGGTAAAATGAGTGTAATTCATGACGATCCCTCTGTTCGAATGTTAGTGTGGTAACTTCATTCTACACGAGGGCGTCATGGGTTTCTTTTATTTTCCCCTAAGTGTTGCACTTAATATTACAATTCATCATTTTTTTAAAAAATAAAAAAACAGCCGACTTCTCGCATGAGGTCGGCTGTTTAGCAGTATTAATCTCTTGAATATTTATCTTCTATTTTACTAAACCATAATGAAAAGACTGTTCCTAGTGCAAACATAATCACCGAGAATAAAATAGCAGTAGTCAATGTTAAACCAGATTCTGCTAAACCAGCTGTTGTCAATGATGGAAAAACGGTTGTTGGGAAAATAGCAATTGATGATCCGACAACCATTCCTAAAATGAAGTGATACATTTTAGAATAGTAACGGCCAAATAACCAGTTCACCAACTTAGCAAATAATAGCACACAGGCCATTAGTCCAATTGCTAATGGAATCGTAACTGAAAAATCAAAAGCAGAGATACCCGCCGCCATTTTGTCGTATAGGCCAAAATAAATTAAGAAGTTACTTGGACTCATACCCGGAACAATCATACCTAAACCGACCATAGCTCCAGAGAAAATCCATGCTAAGAAACTTGGCTGTATTTGGGTCAGTTTTGCACTACCCATCATCATAATTAATAAAATAAAGATAGCAGACACAATAAGGGTTAACCAATCGCCACCATTTCGGCCTTCTTTACCAGCCGTTCTAAATAACGATGGAAATGTTCCTGCTACAAATCCAATAAATAAACAGGTAAATTGAGCAGCGTATTGTCCAAATGCCTTTTCAACAAATACAGAGAAGACAACAACTCCTAAAACGCCTCCGATACCAATTGGAATAAAGTAACGGACGTTAGCCATAAAGTTCTTTTTAATATTTCCTAAGAATTTCAATAATGGGTCATAGATATTAAAAATAACAGCTAGTACGCCTCCTGATAGTCCGGGTAAAATAGCTCCGATTCCTACAGCGACTCCCTTTAACATTCGAATCAACCATCTTGTTGGGTTATCTTTTTCTAAAATAATTTGATTTTCTTCCACTCAATCTCACCTTCACTCTTTTATTCTTATCTTCTGTAGTATAGCCTATTGCGTCTTATTTTGTACGTTTAAGCTAACTCTTTTTATTATAGCCTTTTTTTCCATGATGAAAAGATAAGTTTCCTTTTAAAATAAACGCTTTTTCTCTTTTTTAGCGGATTATATAGATGAAAGGGTGTGACAAGATGCGTTTAATGTTGATGATTTATTATTTTTTTATTGGAAGTTGCTTTGCTTCCTTTTACTGTGTAATAGCTGACCGATTACCGAGAAAAGAATCCATCATGGCTCAGCAGTCGTTTTGTACTA
Source organism: Jeotgalibaca sp. PTS2502 (assembly GCF_001975685.1). Taxonomy (NCBI): domain Bacteria; kingdom Bacillati; phylum Bacillota; class Bacilli; order Lactobacillales; family Carnobacteriaceae; genus Jeotgalibaca; species Jeotgalibaca sp. PTS2502. Next base: position 1,810,597 of record NZ_CP019433.1, on the reverse strand, counting down.
GCTGTAAGCATCCATTAGCTTTCTTTGACTTAGTTCCTGTACTTTCATTTCTAAGTTTGAGAGGACGCTGCCGTTACTGTCAGAAGAGGATTAAAAGTAATCTCTTAGTTTTTGAAGTGATAGGGGGCAGCATCTTCATAATAATTGCATCTCATTATCAGGGTTTTACGTTTGTTTTTTTTAGTTGTTTCTATACTATTCTTTTTTTAGTAGCCGTGATTGATTATTATTACTTCTATATACCTGACTGCTTACAACTCCTTCTTTTTATCTTTACTTTCTTCTATCATGTTGCCAACGATAGCCTCAACCAACTACCGATTTGGTTTGGTCTTGTTATGATGATAATCGTAGGAATTTCAGCTAGTTGGTGTGTTCCAGATGGATTGGGTGGCGGTGATATGAAACTAATGGCTATCTTTGGTTTTTATTTTGGATTTTATGCGTCTTCAGCTACGCTTTGCTTAGCATCACTGATGGGGATTGTTTACCTCTTTATTTTATCGCGCTATAAATCCACTCTTTTTCAGCCGCTTATTCCCTTTGGACCGTTTCTAGCATTAAGTTTTTTTATGATTAATGAGTACTTTTATTTATAAGCTACACAAAAAGGCAGGAGGAAATTAAAATTCCCTACTGCCTTTTTTGCTCATTATTCTTCAGTTAAATCTGTTGAGCCGATAAAAGAATCTTCTGCATTTGCTGAATCAGCAATGCTGTAAACACTAGATGTACCAATATTAACAGCTTGTGGATCCATCTTGCGGTAACGAGCCATACCCGTACCTGCAGGGATTGTCTTACCGATAATAACATTTTCTTTCAGACCTAATAAGTCATCTGTCTTACCACGTAATGCAGCATCAGTAAGAACACGTGTCGTTTCCTGGAATGATGCAGCAGAAAGGAAGCTGTTTGTTTCCAAGGAAGCTTTAGTGATTCCTAATAATACTGGACGAGCTGTTGCTGGAACTTCTCCTGCACGAATGCTAGCAGCATTTCGGTCAGTAAAGTCAGCAATATCCATCAATGTACCTGGCAAGATTTCTGTTGAACCTGGGTCCATGATACGTACTTTACGTAACATTTGGCGAACCATTACTTCAATATGCTTGTCTCCGATTTCTACCCCTTGCATACGGTATACTTTCTGAACTTCGCGTAGTAAGTAAGTTTCAACTGATAACACATCACGAACACGTAACAATTCTTTCGGATCGATTGACCCTTCTGTTAATGGCGCACCACGGTGAACGAAATCACCTTCTTCTACTTTCATACGTGCTGTATAAGGCACGGAATAAGTACGTGTATCTGTTACACCTTTAACCGTTACTTCTTTCGAACGTTCTGCAGCATTCTCGTCAATTGAGATTACTTCTCCCGTTACTTCCGTAACAACTGCTTGTCCTTTCGGATTGCGTGCTTCGAAAATTTCTTGGATACGAGGTAACCCTTGAGTAATATCATCTCCGGCAACCCCACCCGTATGGAATGTACGCATGGTCAACTGAGTACCTGGTTCACCGATTGATTGAGCGGCAATTGTACCAACTGCTTCCCCAACTTCAACTTCGTTACCAGTTGCTAAGTTCATACCGTAACAGAACTTACATACACCATGACGTGTGTTACATGTAAAGACTGAACGAATCGTTACTTTTTCAATACCTGCATCAATGATTTCTCTTGCTTTATCTTCTGTAATTAGCTCGTTATGTGCAACTAAAACAACACCTGTTTCTGGGTGAATAATTGATTTTTGAGCGTAACGTCCGATTAGGCGTTCTTCTAGTGATTCGATGATTTCATTTCCTTCACGGATAGCCATGATATCCAAACCACTATCAGTTCCACAATCATCATCACGAACGATAACATCTTGTGCAACATCTACTAGACGACGTGTTAAGTAGCCTGAATCGGCAGTTTTCAGAGCCGTATCGGTCATACCTTTACGGGCACCGTGAGTAGAAGAGAACATTTCTAAGACTGTTAGTCCTTCACGGAAGTTAGAAATAACCGGTAACTCCATGATTTTACCAGATGGTGATGCCATCAATCCACGCATACCAGCAAGCTGTGTAAAGTTGGAGATATTACCACGGGCACCTGAGTCACTCATCATGAAGATTGGGTTTTCTTGACCTAGAGATTTCATCAGTTCAATTTGGATCAAGTCTTTTGCTTGATTCCAAGTGTTAATAACACTGTTGTAACGTTCATCATCAGAAATCAAACCACGACGGAACTGTCTTGTCGTTGCTTCAACTTGTTTATGAGCTTTTTCAATAATTTCTTTTTTAGATTCCAATACAAGAATGTCAGCCATACCTACTGTAATACCTGAACGAGTAGAGACGCTGTAACCCAAGTCTTTCATCTTGTCAAGCATGCGTGATGTTTCAGTCACATGGAATTTTTTGAAGACAGCAGCAATGATATTACCAATGTTTTTCTTCTTAAATGGTCCTACAATTTCTTGTGCTTCAATAAATTCTTTCACATTTGTACTTGCATCGATAAAGTACTTATCTGGTGTTGCTTCTTCTAAGTTTTCTTGCGTTGGTTCGTTTAAATATGGGAACTCATCAGGCATAATAGCGTTGAACATCACCTTACCAACAGTTGTTACAAGAAGGGCATCTTTTTGGTGATCCTTCCATGGCTTAGCTGGTAATGATTTTGTATACAAAGCAATACGAGTATGCAAATGCACATAACCATTTCGATAAGCCATTTCCACTTCGTTTGGAGTAGAGAAAATCATTCCTTCCCCAACCGCACCTTTTTCTTCCATTGTTAAGTAATAGTTTCCTAAAACCATATCCTGAGATGGTGTAACAACTGGTTTACCATCTTTAGGGTTCAAGATATTTTGTGCTGCAAGCATCAATAGACGTGCTTCTGCTTGTGCTTCTTCACTCAACGGAACGTGAACGGCCATTTGGTCACCGTCAAAATCGGCATTATAAGCCTCACATACTAACGGGTGAAGACGAATCGCTTTACCTTCAACTAAAACAGGTTCAAAGGCTTGGATACCTAGTCTGTGTAGCGTCGGTGCACGGTTCAATAGAACCGGATGTTCACGAATAACTTCTTCTAAAACATCCCACACATCATCGTCCATACGTTCGATTTTTCGTTTCGCATTTTTAATGTTTCCTGCTAATTCACGTTGAACTAATTCTTTCATCAAGAAAGGTTTAAATAGTTCTAGTGCCATTTCTTTTGGAAGTCCACATTGGTACATCTTCAAGAATGGTCCCACAACGATAACCGAACGACCCGAATAGTCTACACGTTTACCAAGTAGGTTTTGACGGAAACGACCTTGCTTCCCTTTCAACATATGTGATAGAGATTTCAATGGACGGTTTCCTGGTCCTACAACTGGACGACCACGACGACCGTTGTCAATTAAAGCATCCACTGCCTCTTGTAACATACGTTTTTCGTTTTGAACAATAATATTTGGTGCATTTAAGTCCAACAAACGTTTCAAACGGTTGTTACGGTTAATGACACGGCGGTATAAATCGTTCAAGTCACTTGTTGCAAAACGGCCACCCTCTAATTGAACCATTGGGCGCAAGTCTGGTGGGATAACTGGAACAACGTCCATAACCATCCACTCAGGTTTGTTGCCAGATACGCGGAATGCATCCAAGATGTCTAAACGACGGATAGCACGCGTACGTTTTTGGCCTGTTGCTGTTTTTAGTTGTTCTTTTAATTCTTCACATTCTGCTTCAAGGTCAACGCGTTGAAGTAATTGTTTAATTGCTTCTGCACCCATTGCAGCATGGAAGCTATTTCCATATTGTGCACGTTTTTCACGATATTCACGTTCAGTTAACAATTGTTTTGCTTCTAATGTTGCGTCACCTGGTTCGATAACCACATAGCTTGCAAAATAAATGATTTCTTCTAGTGCACGTGGACTCATATCCAATACAAGACCCATACGACTTGGAATACCTTTGAAGTACCATACGTGTGTAACTGGTGCTGCTAATTCGATATGCGCCATACGTTCACGACGAACTTTAGAGCGCGTTACTTCTACACCACATCGGTCACAAACGATACCTTTATAACGGATACCGTTATATTTTCCACATGAACATTTCCAATCTTTTTGTGGTCCAAAGATTCTTTCACAGAACAGACCCTCTTTTTCAGGCTTCAATGTTCTATAGTTAATTGTCTCTGGTTTTTTAACTTCCCCGTAAGACCAGCTACGGATTTTATCAGGTGAAGCCAAAGAGATTTGCATTTGTTCGAAATTATTTACATCTATCAAGGGGCTTCCCTCCCTTTTCTGCTGAGCTGCCCAATATGCTCATCCTACTTTAACAGCCAATCTGAACGTTTTAGAAACAAAAAGCAGATAGGAACAAGGAACAGATCGTTCCTTGTTCGGCTATGCTTACTCTCTTGTTTCTCCTGCCTCAGTTTCTGCATCTTCTTTTTTAACTTCAGTTTGTTTGTTTAAACGTTCGAAATTCACAACGTCATCTTCTTCGTCCATATCGCGTAATTCGATTTCTTCTCTATTTTCGTCTAATACTTTCATATCTAGACCTAGAGCTTGTAATTCTTTTACTAATACGCGGAATGATTCTGGAACACCAGGTTTTGGAATTGATTCACCTTTAACAATCGCTTCGTAAGTTTTCACACGTCCGACAACGTCATCTGACTTGTAAGTCAAGATTTCTTGTAGTGTATAAGCAGCACCGTAAGCTTCCAGTGCCCAAACTTCCATCTCTCCGAAACGTTGTCCACCAAATTGAGCTTTACCTCCAAGTGGTTGTTGTGTAACAAGAGAGTATGGTCCTGTTGAACGAGCATGTAACTTGTCGTCTACCATGTGGGATAGTTTCAAGTAGTACATAACCCCAACAGAAACGCGGTTGTCAAATGGCTCACCAGTACGACCATCATAAAGGACAGTCTTAGCATCTTTCGCCATACCAGCTTCTGCTACTGTTCCCCAAACATCTTCTTCACTTGCCCCATCAAATACTGGTGTTGCAATATGAATACCAAGTTGGCGAGCAGCCATACCTAAGTGTAATTCCAATACTTGTCCAATGTTCATACGAGAAGGAACCCCTAGTGGATTCAACATGATATCAACTGGTGTACCATCTGGTAAGTATGGCATGTCTTCTTCCGGCATAATACGGGATACAACCCCTTTATTACCGTGACGTCCCGCCATCTTATCCCCTTCGCTAATTTTACGTTTTTGAACAATGTAAACACGAACGAGTAAGTTAACACCAGGTGATAATTCATCGCCTGCTTCACGTGTAAAGACTTTAACGTCATGAACGATTCCGCCGCCACCGTGTGGTACGCGTAGTGATGTATCACGAACTTCACGTGCTTTTTCACCGAAAATAGCATGAAGAAGACGTTCTTCAGCAGATAATTCAGTTACTCCCTTAGGTGTTACTTTACCAACAAGAATATCGCCATCGCGAACTTCAGCACCGATACGGATAATTCCGCGCTCATCTAAATCTTTCAAAGCGTCTTCTCCGACGTTTGGAATCTCACGAGTGATTTCTTCAGGTCCAAGTTTTGTATCACGAGCTTCTGATTCATATTCTTCAATATGAACAGATGTATAAACATCATCTTTAACAAGACGTTCATTCATGATAACCGCATCTTCATAGTTGTAACCTTCCCAAGTCATGAAGGCTACTAAGATGTTTTGTCCAAGTGCCATCTCACCTTGTTCCATAGATGGACCATCAGCAAGAATGTCCCCTTTTTCTACTTCTTCGCCTAAGCTAATGATTGGGCGTTGGTTGTAACATGTTCCAGAGTTTGACCGTTGGAACTTAATCACATTGTATTTATCAAGTGCGCCGTCTGGACGACGTACGCGGATTTCGTTAGCATCAACATACTCAACAACACCATCGTTGTTACACAATAAGGCTGCACCAGAGTCATGCGCTGCTTTGTATTCCATACCAGTACCGATAAGCGGAGCTTTAGGATTGATCAATGGAACAGCTTGACGCTGCATGTTGGCACCCATCAATGCACGGTTGGAGTCATCATTTTCCAAAAACGGAATACATGCTGTCGCTACCGCAACTACTTGCTTTGGTGAAACGTCCATGTAGTCAACACGTTCAATCGGCACTTCCAAGTTATCATGGATGTAACGTGCCATAACAATGTCGTTAACAAAGCTACCATCTTCATTTAATAATGAGTTTGCTTGGGCAACAACAAAATTATCTTCTTCATCAGCTGTTAGATAGTCGATGGTATCAGTTACTTTGTGTGTATTCCAATCAACACGACGATATGGTGTTTCAATAAAGCCGTAGTCATTAATTTTTGCATATGAAGACAAACTGTTAATCAAACCGATGTTAGGTCCCTCAGGTGTTTCAATCGGACACATACGGCCGTAGTGAGAATAGTGAACGTCACGAACTTCATAGCCGGCACGGTCACGCGTCAAACCACCAGGTCCAAGTGCAGATAGACGACGTTTGTGCGTCAACTCACCTAATGGGTTTGTTTGGTCCATGAACTGTGACAACTGAGAAGATCCGAAGAACTCTTTAATAGAAGCCACTACTGGACGAATGTTAATTAATTGTTGTGGTGTAATCGTTGAAACATCTTGAATAGACATTCTCTCACGTACTACACGTTCCATACGAGATAAACCGATACGGAATTGGTTTTGCAGTAATTCACCTACTGAACGAATACGACGGTTACCTAAGTGGTCGATGTCGTCAATGTTTCCTAATCCTTCATATAAGTTGAAGAAGTAATTGATAGATGCAAAAATGTCAGCTGTTGTTAAATGTTTAACTTCTGCGTCAATTTCGCCGTTACCAATCACATTGATAATTTTTTCTGGATCTGCTTTTGAAAATACTTTAACAACTTGGATATGAACTGGTTCTGTTACAACACCGTCTTCAGATGGGTGTAGAACAACTTCGTTCAAACCATTATCAAGATGGCTACTTAATCTATCCATTACTTCACGGTTTAATTCTGTACCTGATTCAGCAAGAATTTCGCCTGTTTCTGGATCAACTAATGTTTCAGCCAAGATTTGGTTATAAAGTCTTGTTTTAATGTTTAGTTTCTTATTTAGTTTGTAACGTCCAACAGGGGCTAAATCATATCTTCTTGGGTCGAAGAAACGCGCATATAGTAAGTTACGAGAACTGTCTGCTGTCTTTGGCTCACCTGGGCGAAGACGCTCGTAGATATCTTTCAAGCCTTCTTCTGTTCTTGAGTCAGAAGATACTTTATGAACATCTTTTTCGATTGTCAGCTTCAAGCTGTCATTGTTTCCAAAAATTTCTAAAATTTGGTCATCCGATCCAAACCCTAACGCACGAATTAAAACAGATAGTGGGATTTTACGCGTACGGTCAATACGTACATAAGAAATATCCTTTGCATCTGTTTCAAATTCCATCCATGCACCGCGGTTTGGAATCATTGTATTTCCGAATGTTTCCTTACCATTTTTATCAATCTTATTGTGGTAGTAAACACCTGGTGAACGTACTAATTGCGATACAATGACACGTTCTGCACCATTGATGATGAATGTTCCCATTTCTGTCATCAGTGGGAAGTCTCCGAAGAAAACTTCTTGGTCTTTAATTTCGCCCGTTTCTTTATTGATTAAACGAAGCTTAACATAGATAGGAGCTGAGTAGTTTGCATCGTGTTGACGAGCCTCTGCTACTGTGTATTTTGGCGTATGAAGTTCATAATCCAAAAAATCTAAGGCTAAGTTACCTGTATGATCTTCAATTGGAGAAATATCGCTAAACATTTCTCTTAGTCCTTTTTCCAAGAACCATTTGTAAGAATCTGTTTGAAGTTCAATCAGGTTTGGAAGTTCTAAAACTTCACTGATACGTGAGTAACTTCTGCGGGTACGATGTTTCCCGTAATTAACATTGTGTCCTAACAACTTCTTCACCCCTCATAAAATTTGACTAGAGATACTGAAACTAATTTATTACAATTGCGTTACAAGTGTGACAATTAGCTAACAACCGACTGCAACGACCTGATTTTTGACAAAAAAAAACCAAAAGATCGATGCAATTTCCATAAAAATTACTCTGTCTTTTGTTTTTTGCCGTTTAGAACCGCGGTTGGACAATATTTCAACCTGATTCCCATATATCTTATGTGTCTACAGTACCTATTAGTTTAACAAGGCAACATGGATTTGTCAATACTATTTTAGGCTTTGAAGAATCCAATACCCTTTATCTTTGGCAATCACTTCAACGTTGCCAAAAACCTCTTCCATCAGCTTTTGAGCGCTTGGAGCCCCTTGCTTTTTCTGAATAACAGCAGTTAGACTGCCATTGTCCTCTAAGTAGTCATAAGCTTCACTTAAGATTTGGTGAACGACTTGTTTACCGGCACGAATAGGTGGGTTTGTCACAATGGCAGCAAACCGATTCTTACCCTCGACGCTAGCATAAGCAGAAGATTCATAAACTTTGATGTTGGAAATATGATTTGCTGCTGCATTACGTCTAGCCAAAGCCATTGCACGTTCATTCACATCAACCATTTCAACCATACGATCGGGATAGGCATAAGCCAAAGATAGCCCCATCGGACCATACCCACAACCAACATCTAAAATTGGCCCTGTCGTTTCTTCTGGAAGCTTGAATGTATCAATCAACAATCGTGATCCAAAATCAACTGTCCCTTTTGAAAATACACCTGCATCCGTAGTAAAGCGGAAGTCTTTTCCTTTTAGTGGAAAGGTCCAAGTTGTTTCATCACTTTTTACATTAGGATTCTTTGTATAGTAATGATCCGACATAGCGATCACTCCTCATCATAGACTCTATTTAACTACATCCTATCTTATTTTTAGGATTTAGTCCAAAAAGAAAGGCCGGAACATAATGTTCCAGCCCTTAAGCACTTTAACAGATTATTTAACTGTTACAGATGCTCCAACTTCTTCTAATTGAGCTTTCAATGCTTCAGCGTCTTCTTTAGAAAGACCTTCTTTGATTAGTCCTGGTGCTCCATCAACTAATGCTTTAGCTTCTTTCAGACCTAGACCAGTTGCTTCACGAACAACTTTGATTACTTTAATTTTTGAATCTCCAGCAGAAGTTAATTCTACGTCAAATTCAGATTTTTCTTCAGCTGCCGCTTCTCCAGCGCCACCAGCTGCAGCTACAGGAGCTGCTGCAGTTACACCAAATTCTTCTTCGATAGCTTTTACTAAGTCGTTCAATTCAAGAACTGTTGCTTCTTTAACGTCAGCAATAATTTGTTCAATATTCAATGCCATTTTAAATTCCTCCGTTTGTTTTGTTTTTTGGATTTTTTTGTTAGACAACCCAACTAAGTGAGTGTCTGTTTGATCGATTGTTATGCAGCTTCGTTATCTTTTTCAGATACAGCTTTAACAGCCAATGCAAAGTTGCGAATAGGTGCTTGCAATACTGAAAGTAACATAGATAGCATACCTTCGCGGTTTGGTAGTTTAGCAAGAGCTTCAATTTCTTCTTTAGAAGAAACTTTACCTTCGATAACGCCACCTTTAATTTCTAGCTTAGTTGCTGTTTTAGCAAACTCAGCCATAATTTTCGCAGGTGCTACAACGTCTTCTGTACTAAATGCTACAGCAGTTGGTCCTTTGAAAATATCTTCCATTCCTTCTAGACCTGCAGCTTGTGCAGCGCGAGAAATGATTGAGTTTTTCAATACTTGCATTTCAACGCCAGCTTCACGTAATTGTTTTCTTAGTTCTGTCACCTCAGCAACAGTAAGACCTAAGTAGTCAACTACGACAACTGAAGCAGATCCTTGCAATTTAGCAGTAGCTTCTTCAACTAGTAGTTGTTTTTTAGCAATAGCAGCTTCACTCATCTTATCGTTCACCTCCTGAGATTTTGATAGAATTTTTTGAATAAACAAAAAACTCTATGCCACCTAGACATAGAGGATCCGTTGTTATGAACTGGATTCTTCCTCGGCAGGTTATTAAGACTTGCGTCCCCTGCTGTCTACGGTAAGACATATAATTAACCTAGATGATTGTAACAGAGACAATCATCTAGGTCAAGTTATATTTAAAATTATTTAACTGATGTTGCGTCTACTTTAACACCAGGGCCAAATGTAGATGTTACACTCACGTTTTTGATGTATTGACCTTTTGCAGATGCTGGTTTAGCACGCAAAACAACATCGTGGATAGTTTTTAAGTTTTCGATTAATTTTTCGTTATTGAAAGAAACTTTTCCGATTGGAGCATGGATGTTACCTTGCTTGTCAGCACGGTATGTAACTTTACCAGCTTTGATTTCTTCAACAGCTTTTGTTACGTCCATTGTAACTGTTCCAGTTTTAGGGTTTGGCATCAAGCCTTTAGGTCCTAAGACGCGTCCTAGACGACCTACTTCACCCATCATGTCAGGTGTTGCAACAACAACGTCAAAGTCGAACCAGCCACCTTGAATCTTTTGAGACAAGTCTGCGTCGCCTACGTAGTCTGCTCCAGCTGCTTCAGCTTCTTTAGCTTTGTCACCTTTAGCAAATACTAAAACGCGTTGTGTTTTACCTGTACCATGTGGCAATACAACTGCCCCACGGATTTGTTGATCATTTTTACGAGTGTCGATTCCTAAACGGTATGCAACTTCAATTGTTGCATCGAATTTAGCAAAATCAATTTCTTTTACCAATGCGATTGCTTCTTCAATAGTATATTGTTTTGATGTTTCTACTTTCTCAAGAGCAGCACGGAATTGTTTACTTTTTTTAGCCATGATATTTCCTCCTTGATTGTGGTTTTAACGGATTTACCTCCCACTTGCAACCTGAAACCTCCTTAACGAAGTAACAAGCTGCATGAGAAGCTGCCTGATTATTAGTCTTGAACAGTAATACCCATTGAGCGAGCAGTACCTTCGACCATACGCATAGCAGCTTCTATATCTGCTGCATTTAAATCTTGCATTTTTGTTTCAGCAATTTCTTTTACTTGATCACGAGTTACAGAGCCAACTTTGTTTTTGTTTGGTTCTCCAGATGCTTTGTCCAATCCAGCAGCTTTTTTAAGTAAAACTGGAGCTGGAGGAGTTTTTGTAATGAAAGTGAATGAACGGTCTTCAAACACAGTGATTACAACTGGAATAATTAAACCTGCTTGTTCTTGAGTGCGAGCGTTGAATTCTTTACAGAATCCCATGATGTTAACGCCAGCTTGACCTAACGCAGGACCTACCGGTGGAGCAGGAGATGCTTTACCTGCAGGAATTTGCAACTTAACTAATTTCATAACTTTTTTAGCCACGATACATACCTCCTTGATTGTTCGTGATGTGGTTTAATGGGGTTAAGATTTCCCCTCCCACACTTACAATGCGCCTAAACGCACTGATAGATTATAACAGATCATTTCCAGCAATGCAATAACATTTATAAAAAAAGCGGAAAAATCCGCTTTTTAAATCTTATCAACTTGATCGTAATCGAGTTCTGCGATTGTTTCACGACCGAACATTTCGATGAGAACTTTCAACTTACCTTTTTCTGCATCCACTTCTTCAACTATACCTGACAAGTTATTGAAGGCTCCTTCAGTGATTGTCACACTCTCGCCTTTTTCAAATGTCATATTGTGGATGCGTGTACTCATACCCATGCGTTTCAGAATCCATTCAATTTCATCTGGTAGTAATGGTGCTGGCTTGCTTCCTGCTCCGTGAGAACCAACAAATCCTGTTACACCTGGCGTATTACGAACCACATACCAAGACTCATCTGACATGATCATTTCCACCAATACATAACCAGGGAATGTTTTATGGGTTTTTTTCTTTTCTTCGCCGTCTTTCATTTCAATTTCTTCCTCTTCAGGAACAACGACGCGGAAAATATAGTCTTCCATATTCATGCTTTGTGCACGTGACTCAATGTTCATTTTAACTTTGTTTTCGTAACCAGAGTAAGTATGCAACACATACCAACTTTTTTCATTTTCGATCGTTTCCATCCTTTTCACTTCTCTCCTATTATTTGTCTCGAGTTATTTACCGTATAATAAAAAACCTTTCTCATAAGAAAGGTTTTCTTTATCGACCACATTATAGCAAAACAAGCATTATTTTACCATATGCACTCACTGATGGGCAGTAAAAAATTAGTTTAAAAATAATCCTAATAATTCACTAATTCCAAAATCAACTACTGCAAAAAATACAGCAAATAAAAGAACGGTCACAACAACTGTACTTGTGTATTGCGTTAATTCTTTTCCTGTTGGCCAAGTTACTAATTTCATTTCGTCCTTAACACTCTTTAGGAATTTCACCGTCTGTCCCACTCCTCTTATTAAAAATTACTTCGTTTCTTTGTGTAACGTGTGTTTACCACAATATCTACAGAACTTTTTAACCTCTAAACGTCTCGTGCGACTTTTTTCAGTAGGTGTAATGGTATAATTTCTCGAACCACATACAGTACAAGCTAGCGCAGTATTTCTTTGAACCATCGTCGCTCACCTCTCTTCAATTATTACTCTTTATTAAATCCGTTAACTAAAAATAGATATACCCCTTTATAGTAGAGCTATCTAGCTTTCTTGTCAATCGACTTTTTCAAATTATGAGAATACTACAGCTAATACTAGGGCTACAATTTGAACCCCATGAATCAGAACAAGATTCTTAATTGCAATCGCAAATGTCGATGCTTTATCCGGATTAGCTTGGAAAGTTTTAATATTTTTTTGAACAAGCGGGAATAATAAAACAACAAGCAACATCCATACGGTCGTCACTCTCAAAACTACAGCTAAGATGACCGCCGCAAAAACACCATAGTACAACAAGCCATATAACTTCAACGCAAGTGGTTTACCTATATAGTAGACTAGCGTATAACGATGATTACTCACATCCGTTTCAAAATCACAGGTGTTATTAGCAAGCATGATATTAGCAATCGTAAAGACAAGCGGCAAAGCATTTAGAAAGACAATTAAAACATTCAACAAATGTCCCTCTAAATGAAAAGCGGGCCAATCAATCACCAACGTTATCAGTTCATTTCCCGGCACATTAATAAAAACTGCAATAAAGAAAATACCAAAGCCCATGGTCAAGCCAGACAGCACTTCACCAAGCGGCATACGGGAAATCGGAAACGGACCAAAGGTATACAAGATACCAATTAAAAAGCAAATTGCTCCAATAACTAACAACAAACTATTTGTTCGGTAAGTTAAGACAATCCCCATAGCAGCTGCCACCATCACCATGGTCACGATGAGACGCGTTGCCTTTTCGACTGAAATACCTGCTCGACCTAGAATGTTCTCACCGTCACGGTATTCCGTATTCTTAGCTTTGACATAATCCATGGTGTTGTTAATAGCTGTCGTTGCCATATCAAAAATAATCATCGCTACAAAAAACAAAAAGGTGTTCCAGCCGTCAAAAGACGAAAAATAATACGCTGAAAACAAAGTACCTAATAAAAAGGGAAATAAACTCGCAAGCTTCGTCTTAATTTCAACGAGTTCTAAAAAAACGGGCATGGTTAACATATTTACTCTACTCCTCTACCAATGTGTATGATTGATTTGTCAGTTCAAAATTATTCTTAATACCTTCTGATAAATAGACTTTATTATCCTTCGTAATAAAGACAGCATCCACATCATCACGGCTATTAATATAATCCAAGCCTGCCTCAACACCTAAACCAAACACAAGGGTCGACAAGGTATCTCCATCAACAGAGTCTTCCGAAATAATAGAAACGCCTGCGATTTCATTGTCAAAGGGATAACCTGTTTTCGGATCCATTAAATGATGGTAGAGCTGACCGTCAACCTCTAAATAACGCTCATAAATACCTGACGTCACAATTGAGCGATCCGATTGGACAGTAGAGCCAACACTCGACCCGCGAACACCTAATGGGTCTTGAATACCAACACGCCAAACTTCGCCGTCACGACTTGGTGAACCACCCATAACAAAGACATTCCCGCCTAAATCAATAATCGCGCTCGTTATATCTTCTTCTTCAAACAAATCACGAACTTGGTCTGCAATGTATCCTTTAGCAATCGCACCTAAATCGAGAGCCATCGCCTCATTAGGCAAGTAGACCGATTGCTCTTCATCGTTAAAAGTAACTTCTGTAAAATCAATAGCTAATAAAGCTTGGTCAATCTCTTCTTGGCTCGGTTTCCGAGCATCATCAAAGCCGATTCGCCACAAGTTAGTAATCGAACCAATAGCATAATTAAACTGACCATCCATCTCATCACTATAGCTATCAGCAATCTTCAATAATTCATAAACGGCTTCTGATACAACTACCGCATGGTCACCTGCCGCGGCATTGATTTTTGAAATATCAGATTCAACCGTTTCTCCGGTAATCTTATCTGCCAACTCGCGTACCACATTAAAACCGTCCTCAAGAACGTCTTCTTTGCCTTCATTATAAATTCTCAATGACACATAGGTCCCCATTAAAAATTCTGTGTCTTCATAAGCTTGCTTACGCAGTTCTACTTCTTTTTCATTTGAACAGCCCGCTAATACAAGCCCCAACATCACAACCAAAACGCCTAACAGTCGTTTGGACTCTTTCATCTCAACCACCTCTTATATATTTCTCTCGCTATTTTACCATGTTATACCCTAAAAACAGCAACACTAAGAAAAGCCGACAAGTCCGCATTGGCCTATGAAAAAATAGGACATTTGACCCTGAATTGTCAGGAGACTTCACGCTTCAGCCGGTTAGTCGAATGATATGCGTTAGCGAGCAGCGAAGCGCGCAATGGGGTAAATTTATCTTTTTTTCACTAGGTCAGGACTTGGGAGCTAGACATTGATGGCTGAACTTATAATCCCCTAGTCTATAAAAAAAGAGAGCTGGACACATGTCCCAGCCCTCTTTCCGCTATTGTTTCTTAGTTATCGATTTCGATTGTGTCTGTGTTTCCAGCTTCAGCAGCAGCTACTAATTCTTCTGCATATTTAACGAAGCCTTCTGAAGAACTTGTTGCACCAGATACAACTTCCACTGAAGAAGGATCTTGAGTTTCAACTAATTGTCCGTTTAATTCTGGAATAAAATCTTGTGGACCTACACCAGTTTTTTCAGCCATCATTGCTTGGTAGTCATCACTTTCAGATTTTTTTTCGCCAGCTTCATTAACATAGTCGAAGTCTGAAGTTGTAATTTCGCCGTTAGCAACTTCAATTGTGAAGTTAACTTTCCAACCATTTTCATCAAAGTTCTTTTCAACTAATGTGTAAGTACCGTCTTGTAAACCAGTTGCTACTTCTGAACTTACTACTTCTGATGATGCTTCAGTTGTGTCTGTATCGTTACCGCCACATGCTGCTAAAAGCAATGTAGAAGCGAATGTTAATGTTAATGCTGAGAATTTTTTATTTAAAGCCATGTCATATACCACCTTTTTATTTTTTCTGCAAAGAACTCGGCCCACCTGCCAAAAACTTCACAAATTCATTACACCGTAATATTACCACCGTATGTAACCTATTGCAAACAAAATGTAATTAATATGAGAAAAAAAGCGTTCTTTTTTCTCATATTTTTATCTTTCTTTAACTTAAAAAGATGTAAACCCTTTGTTTTTAGCTGTTTTTCTAAAATTTTCTGGCAAGCATTTGTTCACTAATGCGCGATATAGTAATTTTTACTTGGTTTTCTGGCAATTGATTAATTTGTTTTAACGCTTTATTGGTGTATTTTTCAGCTAATACTCTAGCTTTCTCAATCCCACCAGCTGCTTTAACCAACTCCAATACGTCTTGCACTTCAGAATCGGAAATGGTTGCTCCTTTTAAGAGATAAGGTTCAATTTCTTTTTTATGGGTTTGCATGGCATATAAGAGTGGGGCCGTATAAATACCATTACGAACATCTTGCATAGCGGGCTTACCGATTACATCGCCCGTCTCAGAATAATCTAAAATATCATCTGTAATTTGAAAGGCCATTCCGATGTTACTACCAATTTGATAGGCTTGCCTAGCGACACGATTATCTACTTGATAGGCACCAGAGTAACAACTTAGGGCAAACAATTGGGCTGTTTTCCCTTTAACTTGACTCAAGTAATCCCGCATCCGCATATTAACCGCATATTTACGAGACATTTGATTCAATTCGCCAATTAAAATGGTTTCCATTCCTTTCGTATTTAATGGCACTTCATTTGAATCTGTCACATAATCTTGCAAAAGAGCAAAACAAACCGTAAACAAATAGTCGCCTGTATAAACAGCTACTCGGTTGCTATAGGCTGTATTCAGAGTATCCTGCCCGCGACGTGTTGCTGATTCATCAATCACATCATCATGAATAAGTGTTGCCATATGTAACACTTCCACAGCCGCTGCCAATGCTCGTGATTTCTCCACATTACGATCAGTAGCGAATTGGGAAAACAGTAGCGCATAGGCCGGTCGGAGTAACTTACCTCCTGAAGCAAGCATTTCTTTTATTTTATTTTGGACATCCTTATTATTAATCGTTAAGTGTTGTTCAATCAGCGATAGCGTAGCAGTTAACTCATCACGTAGGTCTGGATATTCATTCCACATTGGATGGACGTTCATCATTAACTTTCCCTCCCTGTTACATGCCGGCTGTCTGAAAGGACATCTAGGCTATCTTCCGGTTGATCGACCGGTTCGTCTGATGTTACTTCTACTAATAATCGGTGTGGCAAACAAAGAATCGTTTCACCAACAGCATCGACAGCATTCATACGCACACACACTTGGTCGCCACAATTGGCTTCTATCATCTCAACGGATGCCCCGTTGCGAACAATCGTATTTTCGTGTCCATGATCATCGTGATAATGGAATATTTCTGTTTCACCATCATCAACTAAATCAAAAACTTTTACAACCTCACCATCTACCTTTACCACAGCTTGTATCGTTGCTTCATCAGCCGTAGCCTGACGATAACTAAAGACACCTAATGGTAAAAAAGAGGCGATCATCAACACCACAACAATAATAACGTCCCCTCGACGTATCATCTTTATATATTTCATCTTCTATCCCCGCCTCCATCTGAGACCACTTTCATATTTCTTCCTTAAAGATAAACAAAAACAGAGATTAAGGCAAGTTTCCCTACCTTAACCTCCGTTGGTTTTATTTTTGCTTCTTATTTAGCTTCGCCTGGCTCGTAAATTGACTTAATGTCACCATACCACCATTTACCAAGCCTATTGGAAATCCATGGAATCACATAATAATCTAGACCGAACGCACGACCTGATCCGTTCATCAATGAGATTGCGACTGGCACGAACCACATATTTACCCAGTAGAACATACCTGACAAGCAGAATGATACAACAAGCGCTACTGTAGCAGCATTTGCTAACCATGTAAACAAGCCAAAGATAATCGCTAAACCAATTGCAATTTCAACAAGTGTCATGAATTTTTGGAAGAATAGAGCAACTTCCACGTTTGGAATCATGAATTCCATGATCTTAGCAAACCAACCTGGCATTTCTTTCAATACCATCATTGGTTCTTCACCGTAAACATAGTTTAATCCAAAGACTGCTTTAGAAACTTCTTCAACTGTTTCAGATGCACCAGAGGTTGGGTCTTGCAACCATGAGAATGGTAGGACAACCTCATTACCAAACCAAGATGTTGAGCCGAATAGACCAAACATTTTCTTGACCCCTTCAAAAAGCCACATACTACCATAGAATACACGTAGTGGTAAATTCCACAATACATTACCATAACGAGATAAGTGTTTACGGAAAATACTACGGCCATCTCTAATATGGAAGAATTCGTGATGGATATATTTAACAAAGTAGAACAATGAACCAATTGTTAGGAAGTAAACCAAGTTAATTAAATGTTTAACTGCCATCGCTAAGAAACCGCTCAAATGGATTTTATCCATCAAGTAAGCAACACCGTAGCGTGAACCAATTGAAATCATGAAACCTTGGTAGTTTCCTTTATGTTCTGTCTTTTCTTTACCTTCGATTTTAGCAATAATGTTAGCTGCTGCTGTGTGTCCTGTTTGTTCAGCACTCTGAACAATTTGAGGAACAGGGCGGTTGTCTTTGTCTGGTTCTTCGTAGTAAACGATATCCCCTGCCAAGTAAACATCCTCAACACCTTGAGCTTCCATGTATTTATTAGCAACTAAACGTCCTGCGCGTGCCAATTCAATGCCATAATTTTCAGCATCAGAGTTCGCTTTAACACCTGCTGTCCAAATCAGTGTATGAGTTGGAATAACTGTGCCATCTGTTAACTCAATTGCATCTGGATCAACTTTAGCAACACCGTTACCTTTGATGATATTTACGCCATTTTTAGCTAAGTAACGTTCTGCTTTAGATGCTTCTTTCTCAGTTACCATCGCTAGAATGTTTGGCGCTGCTTCTACTAAATGGAAGTTGAATTCGGCTGGGTCAAGTTTGTTGTCTTTTGCCAAGCGGTCTTTCCATTCCATCAAGTCACCAATCATTTCAACACCAGTAAATCCAGCACCTGAAACAACCATCGTTAGCATTGCTTGACGTTTTTCTTTATCATGTTCAATTGCTGCTGCTTCTACCGTATCTTTAATATGACGACGGATAGTGTTAGCATCTTCCCATGACCATAAAGTGAAGCCGTGTTCAGCTACACCAGGAATGTTAAATGTATTTGGCTCTCCACCCATTGCTACGATTAAGTGGTCGTAGTTAAAGGTTGTTTTCGCTGTTGTCACAACTTTTGTTGCATGATCAACATGTGTCACTTCGTCTGTCACGATGTCAACATTTCGATTGCGATTAAATAAACGATTTAAGTCATATTGAATTGCGTCGGGCTCAACACGTCCCGCAGCTACTTCGTGAAGTTCTGTCATATATGTTTGATAAGAGTGACGGTCAATTAACGTGATTAAAACATCGTCATTCTTTTTAAAGTGTTTAGCAAGTTTCTTCGTTGCTGCTACCCCAGCAAATCCAGCGCCAATCACAACAATATTTGTTTTAGCCATTGTATGCTCTCCTTTATAATTCCTAAAATAAAATAAGTGCCTAGCTCCTTCGAGCCTGTATATTTTTTAACAAACTAGAGTTCACTTACTATTTATCAACTCACCCCAATATTATAGAATACTTGTGAAAAGATGTCCATGTAAAGTTGAATGAAAACTTGATTATTAAGACTTTTTAATTGGTACCGTTTGCTTGACTGGCTATGTTTATTCTATTATCTTTTTATTTAGTTGTTTTATCGCAAAAAAAGAGCAGGTCGTTATTCGACCTACTCTTTTCACTCTAATTGCTGATATTCTTTTGTATAATTCGCCTGATACCACGCTCTCGTTAAACGGTCATTTTCCGCTTCTTGACGTTGAAAGTTCTGGATAGTAACCACATGCTCCATTAAATAATTAGCTGCAATACCTACCGCAATACCAGAAAAAATACCCGT
Source organism: Jeotgalibaca sp. PTS2502 (assembly GCF_001975685.1). Lineage (NCBI taxonomy): Bacteria > Bacillati > Bacillota > Bacilli > Lactobacillales > Carnobacteriaceae > Jeotgalibaca > Jeotgalibaca sp. PTS2502. The sequence goes on along the minus strand of NZ_CP019433.1, from coordinate 1,791,038 downwards.
AAACGCTAAAACCGGTAAATAAAGCATGACACTGAAAGATTGGGCGATAGTGGATGCAACAATCAACTGCCCCACATTATGTAAAATCCCACCCGTCGCACTCACACCAATTAAACTAACCCGTTTTGGTCCCAATCGTCGAACCGCAATCATACCAAAATAACTTAAAAACGCGCCCGAAAAACTATACATAAAGGTCGATAATGTACCGCCTAAAAAGGTAGAAATAATTAATCGCATCCAAACCACTTTAAAACTATCTTTATAAGGCAAGGTAAATAAAGCTAGAATAGTGACCATATTGGCCAAGCCCAACTTAGCTCCCGGCGCAAAGGCAAAGGGAAATGGAATGGACCGCTCAAGTAACGTAATCACAACGCCCTGTGCTGCTAACAAGGAAATATATATTAATCGTTTATTTTTATTCATTATCAGACCTGATCTTCCTAATGTAATTGAATTCTTTCCTTAGTTTAGCATATTATTTCACTAAAATAAAATCCATCAAAATAACTTTATTTCTGTTCATTAGATGGATTATATGCTATTGTACTTTAAGGGGTGATTCTTATGATTCTAGAAACTTATTTAAAAAATAATAATTCAAATCTTAGGAAAATGCATTTGATTTCAGGTATTCCTGAAGCTACTGTTAGAAGTATAAATAAAAAAGAGATGGGAAAATGGAAAATGGATTATTTTGATGCTATAGCTAAAACCGTTGGAAAAGAACGCTTCAAAGTTATAGAAGAACTAGAAAATTTAAAAATTAAAAATAGAAGCGAGAATGATACTTTACTAAAAGGGAAATATAATTTAGAAAATAGAAGATACATAGGAAATAAAAATAAATTACTAAGTTGGATAACCTATTTGATTGATGAAAACACCGTTGGTAATTCATTTTTTGATGTTTTCTCCGGAACTGGTGTAGTAACTAAAGAAGTCATGAATAGATATGACTCCTTGTTTATAAATGATTTCTTACATTCCAATAATATTATTTATAAAGCATTTTTTGATAACGATATAATAGATAGCAAAAAAATTTATAAATACAAAACTGAATTCCAGTCTATAGAAGGAAATCTATTTGATGATGATTATTTTGCAAATAACTTTGGAAATAAATTTTTTAGTGAAAATGATGCTAGAAAAATTGGAGAAATACGAACTAGAATTGAAATTGATACCACATTATCTCCTAGAGAAAGAGCTATTCTAATAGCTTCTTTACTTTATTCTGCAGATAAAATTGCTAATACAGTTGGTCACTATGATGCATATAGAAAAAAAGTAGATATACAAGATCGTTTTTCTTTTGAACTTATTAATCCTCTCGATACTAAGAATAAAAATATACAAATCTATAGAGAAGATGCTAATCTTCTGGTAAAGTCAGTTTCAGCAGATATAACTTTTATAGATCCTCCTTATAATTCGAGACAATACTCTAGATTCTACCATGTATTAGAGAGTATTGCTAAATGGGACAAACCAAAGTTAGAAGGTGTGGCAATGAAGCCACCATTAGAAAATATGAGTGAGTATTCAAAAACATCTGCTCCTATTGTTTTTGATAATCTTATTTCGAATCTAAATACCAATTATATTGTTGTGACTTACAATAATACTTACAATCCTAAAAGTAGCAGTTCGAAAAACAAAATAACTCACGATGAAATTTTAAATTCATTAAATAAGGTTGGAGAAACTAAGATTTTTGAAAAACCATTTCAGTTTTTTAATACAGGAAAAACTGATTTAAAAGACCATAAAGAATTTGTCTTTATTACAAAGGTGGTAAAGTCATGACAGAGACTGCATTATACAGAAAGAATAAAGTAAATAATTCAATCAAATCTATCAGATCTCCTTTATTTTATGTTGGTGATAAATATAAACTAATGCATCAATTAAATGAATTATTTCCAAATAACATTGAAAATTATTATGATGTTTTTTGTGGTGGAGGAAGTGCATCAATAAATGTACAAGCTAACCATTACTACATGAATGATATAGATAAAAAAGTTTTAGAGCTCCACAATCATTTACAAAAAAATTCTAAGAATATATTTTCCTTTATTGAAAGAATGTATACATTGATACGTCATTATGGACTTAGTTTGTCTGAATTTGGTATTAATGAAGAAATTAAAAAATTGAAAGCAGAACATCAAAAAACTTATTTTTCTAAATATAATAAAGAGAGTTATTTAGAACTAAGAAAAGATTACAATTTAAATCAAGAAAATGTTGACTTACTTTACCTGCTCCTAGTATATGGTTTCAACCATATGATACGCTTTAATAAGGAGGGTAAATTTAACTTACCAGTAGGTAATGTTGACTGGAATAAAAATGTAACATCAGCACTTATAAATTATTCATGTTGGTATAATTCAAACAATGTAACTTTAACTGAAGGTTTTGATTTTGAAGTTTTTATAAAAAATCAAAACCTATCTGAGAATGATTTTTTATATTTTGACCCTCCATATTTAATTACTTTTAGTGACTATAATAAGTTGTGGAACGAAAAAGAAGAATATCGTCTCTATAACCTTTTAGACGAGTTAGATAAAAAAGGTATAAAATGGGGTCTCTCGAATATGCTTAATCATAAAGATAAAAAAAATGATATTCTTTCTAAATGGTCAATGAAGTATAATGTATACAATATCAACAGTAATTATATATCAAGATTTGACAACAGTTTTAAAAAAGATAGTAAAGAAATATATATTACTAATGTATACTAGACTATTTATTATGAAAGGAAATATCACATGTCGAGAAATAGAAGGAGAAAACCTATATCTTTTGATACAACTTTGAGGAATCCAAGTCGTATCCCTCAATTCATATCTATATTAAGTAATTTTGAAGGCAAAATTATAGATGACAGAATTGCTCTTGAAATAGAAGGTGAAATTATACGTCAAAAAATTTTTGTTCCTACACAATCTACTTTAGGTAAGTACCAAAAAGAATATTCAGCCAAATTTGTTTTTTCAGCAGACGATCAATCTGATGATGCACCAAATATAGTTAGGCGTTATTTTAGTGAATGGGAAGATAGCGATCCAGGCACAGTAGATATTGATAAAATAATTTATTTATTAAAGAATACAATTACAGCTCATAAAGAAAGAAATTGGAACGGTGGTTGGGAATCTCGGCTTCATACACAATTTAATTTTCTTAATGAATTGGGATTTGTTCAAGTAATTAAAGGTCAGCCTGTTAAAATTTCTGATAATGGAAAATTAATGATTACAGAATATAGTAATGGATATCCAAAAAACGATAACTACGATGAAAGTTATGAACAATCTGCATTCTTAATTGCATTTTCAAAATACCAAATCAATAATCCTTATAGAAGTAATACTATAGAAGTAAACTTTTTCCCTTTAGTCTTAAATGTAATTAAATATCTTAAAGAGACGTACAATCGTCCGGGAATTTCAAAACAAGATATACCTTTTATAATAACTTGGGGAAATGATGATTATAAAACACTAGCTGAAATCATTATTACTTTTAGAAAAAAGTATGGATATAAAACATCTGATGAAACAGTTTATGAATATGCAATGAATTTAATGGATGAGAATTCAGACAAATCTGTTTTAGCGCCGGCAAGTCTGAGCTTTATTGAAAGTAAGAAGAGAGATTATAAATTTGAAAAAATTATGACAGAGACACCCGATGAAGTCATAAGAAAATTAAGATTGACAATGCTTATATCTTTGCGAGGAGCAGGTAACTTTATAGATATAAACTCAAACGAGATGGAAAAAATCAACCATGTTTTAGATAATTATTCTAGTAATAGAAGTTTTTCAGATAATAAAGAAGAATATTTATCTTTTATGGGTGCCATCGACAAAATCCTTATATTTAAATCAGATTCTCCAGAGACAGAGAGTCAAAAAGATATTAAAGAGCAGACAATAGAGGAATGGGCTAAAAAGAATGATTGGGATTTCTTAAAACGTGAAATGAAAAATAGTGTTGATAAAACAGCATCTAATCACAATATTTTAAAATATATAAAAGAAACTGCTCGTCTAGAATTTTTATCGGCAATAGTAATAAAAAAAGCATTACCTAGTTTAAAAATAATTGCAAATTATAAAGCAGATGATCAGGGAATACCATTTCACACTGCTTCTGGAGGGAAAAATAATAGTGTTGGATCAGATATAGATGTTTATGAAGGTTCTATCCACGCTATTTTAGAGCCTACTATTTCGAAAGCAAGAAGCTTCCAGGTTGAGCACGAACTACCATCTATTAGAAATCATGTTATTGAGTCTTATAAAAAAGATACGGCAGAAGAGAATAGCTACAATGAATGGTTTGGTTTATTTATTGCATCTAAAATGAGTAGAGATGTAGGTGACCAAGTTGCTCTGATAAAACAGACAAATGGCGTTGAAATTTATCCATGGGACATAGAAGATTTTGTAGACTATTCTAGGAAGGTCTCTACGATAAAAGATTACAAAGTTATTAGACCTTATGCTGAACCTCAAAAAATGCCAAATCTTACAAGTTAAATTTTTATATACAACAATAAAAGGCTCAGTAGAAAATAGCTACTAAGCCTTTTATTTAGCATATCAGGGATGAAATTGGTTTAAGAATTCTTCTATATCTAAAATCTTATCTATAGGAGCAGTAAAATAATCTCCGCCGTGATTCTTTTTTATATTTAACTCATAACTGGACATAGTTTTTTTAATTCCTTGCATAATAATATCTTTGCCTGACATTGCTCCAACAAGGTAGAAAGGAGCGTTTTTACTAATATAATTATCTATAAATCTTGTTTTATCCCCTTCAAAAAAAACTCTAAAATACAAATCCTTTGTGGTCTCATAATCTTTCTTATATCGTAATTGGTAATAAGGTCCAATAATATCAAAAAAAGTTCTTCCAGTTCTATTATCTACTGCATATAACGCGAAGTCTATTCCGTTTTTTACAAAAGATGACCTAACTTCAATATATACCTTTTCATTTCTATAATCCCATTCTATATCTATCTGATTTTTGATATTTGTAACAATGGGCCTTTTTGCACTCTGAGGATAATTTCTATTTAAAAAATCCAGTGTTGCAAATTCAGCAAGAATGCCTGCAAATGAATCTTTTAGCTGTATATCCTCACTTCTTTCATAACCACCATTGGCTGCATATTTTTTTGTGTTCGCTTTCAATTCTAAAGCATAATCTTTAATTTGTGTTTGCTCCTCGGTTGAAAAGTCTGAAAATCTATATTCGAAGATTGCATAATCTCTTTTGACCTTACTTTTTCCACCAAAACAAGAATGCTTTTTATATAGGATATTAATTTTATCAACTCCAAATAACTACTATTTTTTCATCAACTGCTCCCTCAAATCCTTCAACAAATCCAACTGGTCTTCTGACAGTGATCCGCGCTTGCGTTGGGATGTGGTTTTGAAGTGCCGGCTTTCTTGTTGAATGGCTTGTTTGGAGCGTTTTATTTCCTTAGCAAGGTCATTGGCAGACATACGGTTAGCGCCTCTTGCGAAGACGAGCTGCTGTTCGGCTAAGTCACTGGTTGCAACTGTCACTTCAGACAGAACTGTTTTTAGCTTGTCTACCATGCCTTCAATATAGGTATCCGCTGTCTCACCTTGTGCAGTGAAGACAACTTTTACCCGATACTTGGTATACTCTTTCGTAATACCTGGTACAAACTGGGCATCAAACACAACCCAAACTTCTCGTCCTTCAAACTCTTGGTAGTTTGAAAGAATTTGAAGAAGACGATCTCTCGCCTCTTCGATGAGATCACGATTTTTTAAATTTACCAACTCAGGCCATGCCCCAATCATGTTGTACCCATCCACAACTAAGATGTCCTTCTTCTTCATGATCTCACCTCTTTTCTTTTTTAAGATAAGTGTCGTTTTCGGAACACTTCATACATCATTAAGCCTGCTGCTACAGAAGCATTTAGACTTTGAACGTGTCCAGTCATCGGAATCGTTAGCAAATCATCTGCGGCATCTTTTAGAAGACGTGAAACACCTTTTCCTTCATTACCAATGATAAGAGCTAGCGGTAGTGTCGCATCCCATTGTTGGTATGCTTGGCCCTTCATATCGGTAGCAAACACCCAAACACCGCGTTCCTTTAAGTCTGCAACCGTTTGGCTTAGGTTGGTAACGCGGACAACCGGCACATGTTCAATGGCACCTGTCGATGTTTTAGCAACCGTTCCGGTTAATCCTACTGCGCGACGTTTAGGAATAATGATACCGTGGCAACCACTTGCATCAGCTGTTCGTAAAATGGATCCCAAATTATGTGGATCTTCAATGCCATCTAAAATTAAGAAGAAAGGATCTTCTTCCTTTTTAGCAGCAATAGCGAATAAATCATCCATAGTTGCATATTGATACGCTGCTGTTGCTAGCATAATCCCTTGGTGAACACCGTTATCTGATAGTAAATCCAATTTACTTTTAGGAACGGTTTGGATTTGAATACGTCGCTCTTTAGCTAGCTCTAAAATTTCTCCAATTTTATCGCCACCGATACCCTCTTGTAAAAACAACTTGTTAATATCACGATCTGATTTTAAGGTTTCGAGAACAGCATGTTTACCAACAACGAAATCCTCGCTCTGTTGTTCAACACGCTCATCTTTTTTATCAGCCTGTGCCACACGATTTGGACGCGGGCGACGCTTTTGATCCTTATCAGGTCGTTGGCGGTTTGGTTTTCTATTTTGTTTGCTCATTATTTTTCATCCTCAACTTCTTTAATACACCAATCGACAAGTTCCTTTAGCCGATCATTTTGGTTTGTCATATGCAAATAACCCATAACAGCCTCGAAGCCTGTTGAAATCCGGTAAGTAGTCACATCTGCATTTTTAGCAATCGTATGACTCTTAGCATTACGACCTCTTTTGTAAATAACCGCTTCGTCTTCAGTTAGGAAGCCATCATTTTCTAACATTTTATGCATTAGTGCAGCCTGAGCCTTAGCAGATACATAATGGGTTGCGCGTTTATGTAAATCATTCGGCTTAGTCCACCCTTTTTCAAGTAAGTGTTGGCGAATAAATACTTCATAGGCAGAATCCCCTATATAAGCTAGTGCTAGGCCATTTAGTAAATCCCATTGCTTATCTGTCATGCTCGTCTCCATCTCGTTCCTTGCGGCGTATCATCCAAGATAATCCCTTGCTCTTTTAAGTAATCACGAATGTCATCACTACGTCCGAAATTACGGTCAAGGCGGGCTTGTGTACGCTCATCAATCAGTGCTTGAATGTCATCATCTAGCATGCCCTCTTCTTCAAACGTAATACCAAAGACAGCCATCATATTTGCCAACAATGCCATCGCTTGCTTCAGAACCGCTTCAGAAACAATTGAACGCTCTGTATAAAGGTTCATTTCTTTAGCATAAAGGTAAATAACCGACATGGCATTATCCGCTTGGAAGTCGTCATCCATTTCATTAATGAACTTAGCTTCTAAAGCTGTAAAGTTTGCCACTATAGCTTGGTCATCCTCTGCCGATTCAACAGCATCATTTAAACGGTAGCTAGCGTTTAAGTAAGCATGTTTAATTTTTTCAAAATTAATACGAGCTTCTTCGACTGCCTTATCACCAAATTTAATCGGACGGCGGTAGTGAGACGTTGCTAGTAAAAAGCGTAAGATTTGTGGGTCTAATTCTTTCAAAATATCATGTACTAAAATAAAGTTTCCTAGCGACTTACTCATTTTCTCGCCATCATCACCCAATGTCACAAAGCCATTGTGCATCCAATAATTAGCGAATGTTTTACCTGTTTTAGCTTCACTTTGGGCAATTTCATTTTCATGGTGAGGGAAGGTTAAGTCATGTCCGCCTCCATGAATATCAATGGTATCTCCCAAGTACTTGGTTGCCATTACCGAGCACTCAATATGCCAGCCCGGACGACCTTTACCCCATGGTGAGTCCCAAGAAATTCCATCCGCTTTAGCGGCTTTCCACAAAGCAAAATCAATAGGGTTTTCTTTTTTCTTAGTTTCTTCGTCTTCTAAACGCTCACTTGCGCCAATTTTTAGATCTTTGATGGATTGATCACTCAATTCACCATAACGGTCAAACTTTTCTGTCCGGTAATAGACATCGCCATCAACGGCATAGGCATAACCTTTTTCAACCAATACATCAATAAATGAAATAATATCAGGGATATTATCCATAACGCGAGGATGCAAAGTGGCGGTTTTAACACCTAATGCTTGGGTATCTTCTTCAAACGCCTTGATAAAGGTATCGGCTACTTCCGCCGGTGTTATCTTCATCTCTTTTGCAGCCCGGATGATTTTATCGTCAACGTCTGTAAAGTTAGAAACATACTCAACCTCATAACCGCGGTATTCAAAATAACGACGTACCGTATCAAAGGCTACTGTGCTGCGTGAGTTACCAATGTGAATATAATTGTAAACAGTCGGACCGCAGACATACATCTTCACCTTTCCTGTTTCTATAGGCTGAAATGCTTCTTTTTCTCGACTTAGCGTATTGTATATTTTAATCATCCGTCGCTCCTTTCTGTTTAACCTTAACAGAAGCGGACCCCTTCTAGTCTGAGGAAAGAGCCCGCATTCTGTTACTATTAATCATGTTTATTTTTTAATTAAATTCAGCGCTTGTTCTAAATGGTTCAAGCTCTTTTCTCTACCGAGAACCTCAATCGTTTGACCTAATTCTGGTCCATGCATTTCGCCACTAATCGCGATACGGATTGGCATAAATAGGTTTTTACCCTTCACGCCAGTATCTTTTTGAACTTGTTTGATAGCTGCTTTAATGCCAGCTTCTTCAAACGGTTCTACTGTTGGTAATAATGCTTTAAAAGCTTCTAAGACAACAGGAACCGTTTCACCGTTCAAGACTTCTTTTTCTGCTTCATCGAATTCCAATGTTTCAGAGAAGAATAGCTCTGATAGATCTACGATTTCAGCTGCATAACTCATTTGCTCATGGTAGAGCGATACAAGTTTCTTAACCCATTCCTGACGTTCAGCAGAAGCATCTGCTTCAACACGTCCTGCAGCAACAAGGTGCTCTAAGGCAAGTGGTGTCACGTCATCAAGGTCTGTTACTTTCATGTATTGGTTGTTAACCCATTCCAATTTCTTAGAATCGAAAGCAGCTGGTGATTTACTCAAACGAGCTGGATCGAAAATCTTAATCAATTCTTCGCGGCCAAAGATTTCATCTTCTCCGACTGGTGACCAGCCTAGTAATGTAATAAAGTTAAACATCGCTTCTGGCAAGTAACCTAAATCACGGTATTGGCTGATGAATTGTAGAATTGACTCATCACGTTTACTTAGTTTTTTACCCGTTTCACTGTTAATGATTAATGTCATATGACCAAATTCAGGTACTTCCCAACCAAACGCTTCATAAATCATCATTTGTTTTGGTGTGTTAGCGATATGGTCATCGCCACGTAATACATGGCTAATCGCCATCAAATGGTCATCCACAACAACGGCAAAGTTGTAAGTTGGGAAACCATCACGTTTACGGATAATGAAGTCGCCACCGACACTGCTTGCTTCAAAGTTGATTTCACCTTTAACAATGTCATTAAATGAGTAAGTGTTATCTTTTGGTACTCGGAAACGAATAACCGGTGTAATTCCTTGAGATTCTTTTTCTCGCTGTTCAGCAGCTGTTAAGTGAGCACAACGACCTGCATAATGTGGCATTTCGCCACGAGCACGTTGCGCTTCTCTTTCTTCTTCTAACTCATCTTCTGTACAGTAGCACTTATAAGCGCGGTTAGCGAGTAAGAGTTGATCAATGTAAGAATCGTAAATATCTTTACGTTCTGATTGGCGGTAAGGACCGTATTCACCTGGTTTGTCTGGACCTTCATCCCAATCCATACCTAACCACTCTAAGTTTTCTAACTGGCTTTCTTCACCACGCTCAATATTACGTTTTAAGTCAGTATCCTCAATACGAATAATGAACTCTCCATCATTGTGACGAGCGAATAAGTAGTTAAATAGGGCTGTTCGTGCATTACCGATATGTAAATGGCCTGTAGGGCTTGGTGCATAACGAACGCGAATTTTTTTAGACATGGGTTTACTCTCCTTTATTTGCTTTAAAAATCAATTTTATTTTAGACCTTTTTGTGAATGAGCAGGTTTCGCAAAAATCATGCGACCCGCTGCTGTTTGAAGGGCACTGGTTACAACAACACTAATGGTTTTATTCATATAGTGTTGACCGTCTTCGACAACAATCATCGTGCCGTCATCGAGGTAAGCAACCCCTTGATGACGTTCTGTTCCGGCTTTAACAATGGTTACCGTCATGTTTTCACCTGGAATTACAACTGGTTTGACCGCATTAGCCAATTCATTAATATTTAGTACAGGAACATTTTGAAACTCACTTACTTTGTTTAGATTGTAGTCATTGGTTACAATAACACCATCGATTAACTTAGCTAAACGAATCAGCTTACTGTCTACTTCAGCAATTTCTTCAAACTCACCGTCATAACTCTCAACTGGCATCACTTCTTCTTTTTGAAGGCTGTTTAAAATATCTAGACCACGGCGACCTCTGACACGTTTTAAGCTGTCAGATGAGTCAGCAATGTACTGCAACTCACGAAGCACAAAGTTTGGAATTACCAATACACCTTCCAAGAAGCCTGTCTTCGCAATCTCATAAATACGTCCATCTATAATAACACTTGTATCAAGGATTTTGTATTTACGGAAGTCACTATCAGCTTTTCTCTCTAGTAAAACACCCTCATCCGGACGCTTTTTAGGCACAAATAATTTACGAAAATCTTCAATCCGCGTTGTTCCCACGTAAAAACCAAGATAGGCGAATACAATCGATAAAATAGATGGCAAAACATTACTAATGAAAGAAATATTAAAAGCAGCGAGTGGGATACTCACCAACCAAGCTAAAATAAGACCGATAATAATCCCTAAAGCACCAAATAGCAAGAAGCTAGCAGACTGCTTGCTGAAGTAATTCTCTATTTTCTTGAAGAGGTCTAAAATAGCATTCGTCATTAATAAAGAAAGTAAAAAGAATATAAGTGCGCCAATTCCAAAGTTGACGAATTGATTGTTTAGAAATGTCTTTTCAATAGTCGCTAATTCCCATAAGTACGGCATGACACTTAAACCGATACTGCCTCCTGCAATTAAAAATATGATTGAAATAATTTTCTTCTTCACGTTATTCCTCCTTTCTAATTTCGATTTGGAAATACCTTTCTCAGCGTTTCTTGAACAGATGCTACCCCTACAATCGTAATACCTTCTGGATGTTTCCAACCAGCAAAATTATTTTTAGGGATATAAATCTTATTAAAGCCCAATTTAACAGCTTCGTTGACCCTTTGTTCAATGCGGTTAACTCGTCTAATTTCACCAGTCAAACCAATCTCGCCAACAAAACACTCAGTAGCTGACGTATCTGTATCATAATAACTAGATGCCACACTAACGGCTAATGCCAAATCAATAGCTGGTTCATCCAATCTAACCCCACCCGTTGATTTGAAATAGGCATCTTGGTTTTGAAGCAGAAGTCCCGCTCGTTTTTCCAAAACAGCTAAAATCAAGGATACCCGGTTATGATCTAAACCTGACGCAGTGCGACGGGCATTTCCGAAAACAGTTGGGGTAATCAAACACTGAATCTCAGCTAAAATAGGTCTCGTTCCTTCCATAGAAGCAACAATCGCTGATCCCGAAGCCCCTGCTAAGCGTTCTTCAAGAAACATTTCAGAAGGGTTCGACACCTCTCTTAAGCCGCCTTCATTCATTTCAAAGACACCAATTTCATTAGTTGAGCCGAAACGGTTCTTAACTGCCCTTAAAATCCGGAAGGTATGGTGACGATCACCTTCAAAGTACAATACCGTATCTACCATATGTTCTAACATTCTTGGTCCCGCAATATTTCCTTCTTTAGTAACGTGTCCAACAATGAAAATAGCAATATTATTCGTCTTGGCAATACGCATAAAGTCTTGCGTTGCCTCACGAACTTGTGACACACTACCTGCTGAACTGTCATTACTGCCCTTTATCATCGTTTGGATAGAGTCAATAATAACAAGCCTTGGTTTTAACTTTTCAATAGTCGTGCTAATGGCGTCCACATCGGTTTCTGGATAAATATAAAAATCAGCACCCTTTACACCTAGACGCTCTGCCCGCATTTTAATCTGTCCTGAGCTTTCCTCACCGGACACATAGAGAACGGGGATGTTTTTGTTGTTAATTTGAGCTGAAACTTGTAGTAGTAAGGTTGATTTCCCAATTCCGGGATCACCCCCGATTAGAATAAGGGAACCTGGAACAATTCCACCACCTAAAACGTGGTTGACTTCTTCCATATCTGTTGGAATACGCGGAATATCTTCAACTTTAATATCTTGAATAGCCACAGCTTCTGCTGTTTGTCCGGTAAAATTCACACGCGGCTGATGATTAGCTGATGCAACGAGTGCTTCTTTTTCTTCTTCCATTTGGTTCCAGCCACCACAGTTAGGGCATCGACCCAACCATTTTGGAGATTCGTAACCACAGGCTTGGCAAACATATTTAATGGAGCGTTTCTTAGCCATTTATCCCTCTCCTCTTTTTATTTTTTTCATGGTTATTTTATCACATTTAAACTTATTGGTCGTCAGATGAACCAAATCCGCCTGTTCGAGTTTTATCGGTTGACTCGTCTTGATCAGCCTTTAAGAATGGCAAGAAGATACCTTGTCCAATACGGTCACCTTTTTTAATAAGCTTGTCTTTTAAACCGAAATTCAAGAGTTGGAAAAAGATTTCGCCCTCGTTCGATTCATTATTATAATAATCTGCATCGACTACACCAACACCATTCGGTAATACAAGAAAATGTTTAATCGGGTTACTTGAACGGTTAGTCAGTTGCAAATATTCGTCTTCTTTCATATATGCTTTAATACCGGTTGGGACTAAAACAGGTGTAATGCCTTTGGGAGAAGCATTTTTATTATGCTTAAAGAAGGTATTCCAAATGGATGGCAACACGGTGTCTGCAGCTGCTTCAAAATCGTATCCAGCTGAATGCGATGTCGCACGCTTCGGCAATTTGATGCCTGCCCCTTCATATTTACTTACGATTTCAAATCCTCTGCTTCTCATTTAATCTTCCTTTCAATGGTCATTTTCATAGACTGATTAGATTATAACAAATAATAAGGTAAATGACGCTAGAAAGCCTCAAAAACTATTTGTTTTTCTCTTAATTTATAGACGCTTCGACCATTTTAGTGTCTTTGGTCATCTTGCACAAAAAATCGCTTTCATTTTTAGTCAGATTGACTTAGCAATGTGATACGCTTTCATTTAAGATAGGTCTTGTAAACAAACATTCAAAAAGGACGGTAATTCATAATGGTAAATATGGAACTAAATAACATATACAAAAAATATGATAATGCTGAAAACTATTCAGTTACTGATTTCAATTTAAAAATCCAAGACCGCGAGTTCATCGTATTCGTTGGTCCATCTGGATGTGGGAAATCAACAACACTTCGTATGATTGCTGGATTGGAAGATATTACAGAAGGTGAATTGAAGATTGGCGAAACAGTGATGAACGACGTGGCTCCTAAAGACCGCGATATCGCAATGGTTTTCCAAAACTATGCGCTATATCCTCATATGACTGTATTCGATAACATGGCATTTGGTTTGAAACTTCGTAAATACAAAAAAGAAGAAATCAAAGAACGTGTTGAAAATGCTGCAGACATCTTAGGATTACGTGAATACTTAGACCGTAAACCAGCTGCTTTATCCGGTGGACAACGTCAACGTGTTGCTTTAGGACGTGCAATCGTTCGTGATGCAAAAGTCTTCTTAATGGATGAGCCTTTATCAAACTTGGATGCAAAACTACGTGTAGCGATGCGTGCTGAAATTGCAAAATTACACCGCCGCTTAAATACAACAACTATTTATGTTACCCATGACCAAACAGAAGCGATGACCATGGCTGACCGTATTGTTATCATGAAAGACGGATTCATTCAACAAATTGGTAGTCCAAAAGAAGTTTATGATACACCAGTGAACTTATTCGTAGCTGGATTCATCGGATCCCCTGCAATGAACTTCTTCAATGTTACATTGAAAGATGGTGTCATTTCAGATGGAAAAGGATTAAACCTGAAACTTCCTGAAGGTAAATGGAAAGTACTCGAACAAAAAGGATACAACAACAAAAAAGTTGTATTTGGTATTCGTCCAGAAGACATTCAAAGTGAACAAGTAGTAATCGACGCAAACCCAGGTTCCACTGTTAAAGCAGAAGTTTCTGTATCAGAATTACTTGGTGCTGAAACAATGCTATACAGTAAAGTGGGCGACACAGAGTTTATCTCTCGTGTAGATGCACGTGACTACCATGAGCCAGGTTCTGTTATAGAACTTGCCTTCAACATGAATAAGATTCATTTCTTCGATGCAGATACTGAAGAAGTAATCACTATTCCTTAATTTATTATCTCTATTTTCTTACTATATACCATCCTCCACCTGAAAGAAGCCCAAGACTCGTTCTTGGGCTTCTTTCTTTGCTTTAAATAATCTCTTCGTTATAAGCTTCTTCTGGTGTGACGGCATCCTTTACCCAAACTGAAACAGAATTACCTGCTACGGGGAATTGACCACACCCATTTTCATCAATCACAATCTTATCCTCCAGATGTCCAAGATAATCAGCGAATGTTTCGCCGGCATATTGTTCGCCAACATGCATCTCCTTAACTCCGTCTTGGTCTTTATTTGCAATGACGACGGCCATACCATAAGGGTGCTCCACATCTCCCATACGTGTCCAACCGACATAGTTAGCATCGTCAAAATAATCCTGTTGTTCACCGTAAGCATGATTACTTCTTAAATAAAGTAATTTATTCAAGCTATCTGTAAAAGGTTCAATCGGATTTTCACCACCGATGCCATAATAATCCCCATAGAATAAGCATGGGAAGCCCTCACGTCTCAGTAAAATAATGGCATAGGCTAATAGTTTAAACCATGGCTCTACGTAGGATTCTAAGGATTGACCCGGCTGTGAATCATGATTATCGACGAATGTAACAGCATTGACCGGATCCTTGTTAATTAAGGCATCCTTAAAAATCTGCCGCAAGTCATAATCAGCACCCGCCTTTGACGCTTGGTGAAGATTGTAATGCAAGGTCACATCAAACAAGTCAATTGAAAATTCCGTTGCTTCTAAATAATCTTGAATCGTCCCGTAGTCATTTTTCCAATACTCACCAACGACAAAGAAATCAGGACGGCCGTTCCCTCGAATGTCTGCCACTAATTCTTTAATGAAGTTACGATTAATGTGTTTAATAGCATCTAAACGGAAACCATCTACGCCTGTTTCCTCAATATACCAGTGCGCCCAACGTTTAATCTCTTCAACAACTGCTGGATTTTGAAAATCAATATCAGCGTACATCAAATAGTCATAGTTACCAAATTCATCATCAACTAAGCCGTTATCGCTCCAACCTTTGTTCAAGCCTTTAATAAGATAGATGGCTTCCTTCTCATTTTCTTTATTAAAGTCTGTCCCTGTAAAATGTTCCCAATGCCATTGGAAATCAGAATAAGTCTTTCCTCGTCCAGGGAAGGTAAATTTAGTCCAGCCTTCGATTTCATAAAAATCTGTTAGTTTTTCTTGACGGTTATCTGGATTGACCTCAGCTGCATAGAAGCGCTCTGCCTCATCAGCAGCAGCTTTGTGGTTTAAAACAACGTCTGCATAGACAGAGATATTATGTTCATGAAGCGTTTCAATAGCTGCCAAGTACTCCTCTTTCGTACCGTATTTTGTGCGAACAGTCCCTTTTTGGTCAAATTCACCTAGGTCATATAAATCATACACACCATAACCGACATCCTTTTGATCTGTTCCTTTATAGGCAGGTGGTAGCCAAACTGCACTCACCCCAATTTCTTTTAAGTGCGGAGTATCTTCTTTTAGTTTTTTCCATAATTGTCCATCATTCGGTAATTCCCATTCAAAATACTGTATCATGATTCCATTTTCAAGCATCGTTCCACACTCCTCTTTGATAAGGTGATTTTTCGTTTTTTGAAAATTTAATGAGATACCTTATTATACATCAACGAATTATTTTTTTCCTTTTACTTGCACTTAATTCGAATTCGAGATATAATTCGTTTGTTACGAATTAGAAATATTCGAAAGTCGCTAATTTGAGAGGAGCTTTTTTATTTATGAAACCACTAATCGGTATCCACCACATTACTGCTATTACGAGTAGCGCAGAAAAAAACTATGACTTTTTTACAACTATTCTCGGTATGCGTTTAGTTAAAAAAACAATTAACCAAGATGATATCCAAACTTACCACCTATTCTTCGCTGATGACCGAGGCAATCCAGGAACAGATATTACTTTCTTTGACTTCCCAGGTATTCAAAAAGCACAACGTGGAACAAATGAAATTTTCCGTTCAGGCTTACGTGTGCCAAATGACCGTGCGCTAGACTATTGGGTAAAACGCTTCGACCACTATGACATCAAACATTCTGGTATTTACGAGCAATTCGGCCGTAAAGTGATTGATTTTGAAGACTTTGATGAACAACTTTACCAGTTAATTTCAGATGAAAAAGACACTGGTGTCGCATCTGGTACAGCATGGCAAAACGGTCCCGTACCAACAGAATTTGGTATTACTGGTCTAGGACGTGTACACGTTCGTATCGCTGACTTTGATTTCTACAAACAAGTTCTTCAAAATGTTCTAGGCTTTAGAGAAACTGCTACAGATGGTTCATTACACTTGTTTGAAACTGGCGAAGGTGGAAATGGCGCTGCTATGTTAGTGGAACATAACACGATGCTGCCACAAGCTGGACAAGGGTTTGGCGGCGTTCACCATATGGCATTTAGAGTGGAAGACCGTCAACATTTAGAAGAATGGATTGAACGGATGCACAGCTTTAACTTCCGCACATCTGGCTATGTAGACCGCTTCTACTTCGAATCACTATACGCGGTTATCGCTAACGGTATTCTGTTTGAATTCGCAACAGATGAGCCTGGCTTTATTGACGATGAAGAATCGTACGAAATCTTAGGTGAAACACTTGCTTTACCACCTAAATTCCGCAATAATCGCCAACAAATCGAAAAATTAGTCCGTCACTTCGATACAACACGCTCCACTAAAACATTTGAAAAAGAATACTTTGGTTTTGAATAGATAGGATGAAACGATGCTGGGTATCCCCTAGCATTGTTTTTTTGTTACAGAAGTTTATCAATTTCAAAAGTTTTCTAAAACCCCTTTCAAATTATTGTCTTCTTATGTAGAATGAAAACAATGATGTTGAAAAGTGAGGGCAAGTCAATTGAATTACAAACGTTTATGTTCATTCGTATTTCCAACGGCGGTCATTTTATCTGCTTGTCAGCAAGTTTCAGCTAGCGACCATCTCCCGACTGATCTGTTGACTATTTCAAATAATATTGAGAATTACCATCAAATTATTGCAGTGACCAATCAAACTGACACCATTAATCAGATTGGTGTCGCTGAAACAAAACTACATTATGCAGTAACCGAATCGACCGTTTTCCCTGAAGAAGCGATCGCTTATGGGTCACGAATTACAAAAGGAACAGATTCAACTCCATCTAAAAAAAGGATTTATGATAACGCCCAAGTGGCTTATCAGCAAATTGATAACAGCGAATGGGAAGCTGCCGCAACCGTTGGCGCCTTTTTTACAAGTATCGAGGTCATTCCTTACGATCGTTTTGTAGAAATGACACAATTATTTGAAGAAAAAGGAACCATTAGCTTAGACGACAACAGCTATACGATTTCTTATAGTGGTGTTGATGCTGACATTCAAACCGAATTAGCCAATATTCTGCAACAATTCCCACTGTCAGATACCCACTACTCTGCGAACGTTGTCGTGGATAAGGCTGACAAACGAATCACTGATTTTCATTTAGTCGTGGCAGTAACTAATCAATCTTCCCAACAAAAAACAACCCAAGATATTAAAGCAAGCTTTTCAAAATATAACAGCAATACAGCCCGTGAGTTTATAGACAAATAATTAGAAAAGCGGACAAGTCCGCCTTGGCCTATGAAAAAATAGGACATTTGACCCTGAATTGTCAGGAGGCTTCACGCTTCAGCGGGTTAGTCGAATGATATGCGTTAGCGAGCAGCGAAGCGCGCAATGGGGCAAATTTATCTTTTTTTCAGTAGGCCAGGACTTGGGAGCTAGACATTGATGGCTGAACTTATAATCCCCTAGTCTATTAGAAAAGCGACATCACTCGATAAAAGAGTAATGTCGCTTTTTTTGATATTAATTAATGTCTGATCCAATGTCATACTTTTCTAAAAAAGCTTCTAAAGTGATTGCTGGATCGAACATATAGTGACGCTGCATAATAACAATTAAATCGTCAATAACGATATTTTCATAAAATTCTTCGTAGTCAACAATTTTGACAAACAACTCTCTCAGATTGTTATTTTCAGCATTTAGATAGTCTTGCTCGACCTTTTCTTTAATCACTTTCTCAAGATTCTCATCTATAATCAATTTATCATTGCAGATGAAGGGCGATAATTCACCAATTAAAATATATTCTGTAAAAGTAAAACTCCTATCTCCCATGCCCTCAATAAAGCTTTGAGTAAGAATCTTTAACGTATACACTCTTGTTTTCATTATGCCACACCTCAGTTAAAGTGACTTCTTATTGTGTTACTAAACGGTAAATTGCTTCTGCGTAAATAGCCATCGCTGTATAGATATCTTCCAATGCCATACGTTCATTTGGTCCGTGAAGTGTTGCTTCTGCATGAGGCATTTGAGCTCCGAAAGCGACACAGTTTTCCATTGTACGGGCATAAGTTGCGCCACCGGATACCATAGCTTCACGCATATCACCTGTTTTTTCTTGATAAACAGACATCAAGGTTTGCACTAATGGCGTTTCTAGCGGCACATAAAGAGCGCGTAAGAAATCATATTCTTCGTACTCTAAACCATATTTGTCAGCTGCTGCTTGCAAGTGATTAACAATCACATCTTTTTCAATTGTAACTGGGTAGCGAATATCGATACCGATAACTGTTTCATCTGCACCTATTGCTAGTGTCGCTGCATTACAAGTTAAGACACCCGATACATCATCTTGAAGATCGCCAAAAATAGCCAATCCGCGTGCATCATGTTGAACTGCTTCACTCAAGAACGCTAATGCTGGTGATTGATCCACTTCTTTTAAAGCGTCCGCTAACTTAACAAGGGCATTGATGCCGTTTGGTGCATTTTTACTATGAACAGACTTTCCTTTTACGGTTAGTTTTTGGCCATCTTGAACAAAGTCTGTGCCTGCTGCTTGTAAGTATGGGGCAAGTTGGTCTGCCCATTCGCCTTCATAAGTCGCTTCTTCTGGCACAACGTTCATCGCTTCGCCCGCTTTTAGTGTATAAGCAGAGGCTTGTTTGCTATGAAGTTTCACTTGTAATAGACCTTTTTCGGCGTAAGTCACTGGGAAAGTCGCATCAGGAGCAAATCCCATCGTTGCTTTCTCTTCGTTTTCATTGTATTTGCTCAAACAACGCCATAAATTCTCTTCATCGACTCCGAAAATAAAGCGAACACGTTTGTTAAATGCCACGTCTGCATCCATTAAGGCCTTCATTGCATATAAAGCTGCAATAGACGGCCCTTTGTCATCTTGCGTGCCACGACCAATAATAAAACCATCTTTAACAACTGCTTCAAATGGCCCACTGTGCCACAATTCAGGATTTCCCGGCGGTACAACATCTAAATGGCAAAGCACTGCTAATAGCTCTTCACCTTGGCCAAATTCTGCATAGCCATAATAACCTTCTGGATCTAAGTGCGTACGGAATCCTAATCCTTGACAAATGTCTAAGGTTTTTTCAAGCACCTCTTGAATATCTTTACCAAATGGTGTTTCACCACTTGGGTCTTCTTGTAAATAAGATGGGTAAGAAATAATCGTTTTCAATGCTTCAATGGCATCTTGTTTATGTTTATCTTGAATAAAAGATTGCATCGTATATTCTCCACTCTTTTTCATAGTCCCTCTATTCTATCACTGTCCTCCTAAATCTAGCAATTAACAGCATAGAAAAAGACCAAGCTAGCTTGATCTTTCTCTTGTTTTATTCTGTTAGATAGTCTTCTGCCTTTTTTGCTATACTTTCTAAATTTTCAAGGCTTGTAAACATTGTCGCGCAATCTTTATATACTTGGGCTAAAACTAAAAAGCGTTGCTCAGAGAAGTCATCTGGATATGAATCGGTCTTCCAATTGAAACGAAGAGACGTATTTAAGTTATTTGCTGTTTTCGCAATTGTCTTTAGTGTCTCGAAATGAAGCGGCGTCAAGCGTTCTTTCATATCCTTTGAGATCGCAGATAAATCACAAATACTCTCTTGATAAAATAAAATAGTTTCGTAAAGACGGGTGCGGAAAGTTATACTCACTCGATTGTAGTAGCCGCATTTAATCAGTTCACGTAGTTTTGTATTAATGTCGTCAATAGTTGTTTTTAAATCTTGTTCAATAGAAGCAATACTCTCAATATCGTCACAGAGAGATTGGACTTCTAATAGGTTTCGTTCTTTGTATTCTGCGCTCAATATAATCTCTCCTTTAATCTTTTGTTTTTAATTGATATCAGTTAAAATAGAACTGAAGGCACCTTCCCACTTTTTCATTTTGCCATGAATGTTTCTGTTAGTGGGGAGGCTGCTTCTTTTAACTATCGATCATTGCCATTATCGATGGTCTGACTAATCAGACCCCACCAATTAACCATGCATCACCTAAAGTAGACGCTACATTAATCAAAAACGGAGATGCAACCAACGCTAGTGCACTTGCTAGCATGATGAAACGTTTGCCTTTATTAACAAATTTTTTCAGATTCAAGCTACCTCCTTTTTCGGGGATTCTTGATGTACACCTATTATAATACAAAAGTTTAGTTTTCTTACCAAATAGTCATATATGAATATTTTTTAGGGAGGTTGGCTAAAAAACATGATTAAACCAGCTTTTGATAAGCCGACATCCGGCGAAACATTGAAAAAAATTCGTATGAGTAAAACATATACTCAAAAATTTGTCACTGAAGGCATTATTAGTCAGTCTACTTATTCAAAAATCGAACGTGGTGAAGTAGAACCGACCTATTCTAAATTTACAGCGCTATTAAAACGACTGGATGTGAGCCCAGAAGAGTTTAATTACTTGTCGAACGACCATTTACAAACTGACCGTGACAAGATTATTAACGATTTTTTCCTACTTAATTACAATAATAGTGCTGACTTAGTATTGATCCGTTCGCGCATCAAGCGCTATCTAAACAGCCATAAAGACTATGTTTTACAAGATATTTTTTATATTTGTCATGCTCTCATTCTCATTAATGAAAATCGTGATTATGATCAAGCCATTATTTTTGCCAATAAAGTATGGAAGCGATTGGAGAAATTTGATCGTTGGTTTTTAATGGAGATTCGTCTCATTAATACCATATTATTTATTTTTCCCATTGAAACAGCGATTAACATTTCGGAAAAAGCAGTTGGTATTCTTGAAGAATACAGTTCTCGTGAGGGAAAGGTCTTACTCAATAATATTCAAATCAATCTTGCCCTCCTTTTAATTCGCAACGAGCAGTACAAAGTCGCCAATAAAATGCTAGATACAGTGATCAAACGGCTGAAAAATGAAAAGAATTATTACCTACTGGCTTTTGCCTATATTCGAAAAGGTATTGCCCTCCGTCTGCTAACCTATAAAAAGGCTGATTTTTATTTGGAAAAAGGTCTGGGCTTACTCGAAATGTTTGAAGATCCTAAGCTATATGAGGTTCTATCAACGGAAATTGATTTCTACACAAAAAAAACGCCAAACGCTCATTAACTATAATGCCCCTCAAAATTATAATTTTGAGGGGCATTATAGTTCTACTCAGATTTACTCTTTATTCTTTTTTAGTGAGCTAACATATCTCTGACTATCTCTTCTTCTCCATACTCAGCAGGATAAAATGTTGGCCAATGCGTTACTTCCTCTAATAGTTGCATGCGATCATCCCTCCAGTATAGGTGATAATGGCCTGATTTCTCTGGAGAAATCATATGATCACTGAATTGAATATACTGAGGCATCGCTGTATCACCACTTTCTTTTTTGTAAGTAAATCGTACACCACGATTACCTTTCTCATAGACCAGAATTTCAAATCCGTCATAGATGTAATCAGCAGTTGTTGTTTCACCGCTTATATCTGTAAAGCTAACCGTATCATTTTGAATAGAAATATGTTCAATATCCGTGACATAACCAACTTCATCGTATTCTTTATACTCATCAAAAGTCATTGTGTCACTTTTAGATGATTTGGCCTCAAAGACAGGGTCTAGAGCACCCTTTTCTAAATAGGGATAAACGGATTGCCATTCACCTTCCCAATCCTTTAATGTACGATCAGCAACCTCCGTGTTGTAGAAAAAGCCGTTATAAATTCGACTGGTGTCCTCATCGCTTCCGTGATGGTCATCAACACTTACTTTGACAGTTTTTGATTCGAGAACAATTTTTTCATTATTATCTAGGAGTGCAGCTTTAACTTCTAACTCATCTATCGTCGCTTCACGAGAAAACACTTCTGTTGTGAGCCCTACAACTTTTTGCCATTCCCCTTCTTCCTCACGAATAAACCAAGCCCACCGATTCTCATTCGATACAGTGTCTAACGATGCTGTTAACGTTACTTCATCGCCTGTATGATAATGTTTCGCCAGCCCTCCAATCTCTATTTCTTTTTCTACTGAATCTGTTAGCTGTGTACCGCATCCAGCTAACAAAACTGAAAAGACCAAGCCTCTAGCTAATAATTTAAATTCTTTTATCATCTAATCTCCACCTAAATATTATTCCGGTTATTTTAAATCGTAATGATTACGATTTGTCGACATAAAAAAGAATAACAAGTGTATAAAAATAAGTCAACAAAAACTAACATGAAATTTCATTCAAATGAGCGATAATTCATATTGAATGCTTAGCCAGAAACATTCCCCGCATTTCAACACAAAAAGGAGTGGATTTCTCCACTCCTTAAAAACTAACTTTTTTGTGATACTAGAATCAACTGTTCAACTTTTGTTTATTTTTTTAATAACGCAAAATGGCAGCGACATCTTTTAATCCTGGCATCTTCGCACGGTCTAAAACATAGACTTTACCATTGGTTGCTAACACATTGAGCGCGAGTTGGTTTAGGAAGTTTTCATTTCCTTCGTAACCCAATTGGCCATTCTCATCGATACTTCCTTTTATCTCCACATCTTTTTCGATAAATAAGGATTCGATGCGCCCTTCTAAACTTGCGCTAGTTAAATCTTGGTACTGATCGCCTAGTTTATATTGTGGCGTTGTTTCTTCGTAACGGCGAATGGTTTCGCTATGACGTTGTGTCATCAAGTCACTAATGAGTTTAGCTGCTTCTTTTTGAATGGCTTTTTCATCTAATTGTGCCGGAGAAGCTTCAATTTTATTGTCACGTAAATACGAATTCTTGGATAATTGTCTAAAAACAGCTTGGTTTTCAGTTAGAGCAAATAGTACAAGTGGTAATTGCTCATCTCTTGAAAAATGTTCAAACACATATTTATCAACGGCACGATAGTAATTCTCCTGATCAATATCTAATTCGTCACTCTTTTCATTAGTGCCGTGAATCATACCGGAACCACCGCCGCCTGCATTTAATTGCTGGCTTCGTGTCAATTCTTCGCCGAGCGCAATTTCTAACGTTGTAGGAGCATCATCTGGTAATTCGACACGCTCAATTTGGTCGAGTGCTCCGCGGTATAAGCTCATTTCACGATTACTTAAGCAGAGTAAATAATAATTTTCAATATATTGGAATTCTTCAATAATAGGTAAAATCGTTGGCCGATCACCAAATTCAATTAAATCCTTCACCGGTGTTTGCAAACGGTAGTAGAAGGTCTCTTTTGGTGTGAAGAAAAAGGCCACGCTTCCTTTCTTAATAGACCAAAACTTCTTATCATTAGGAGCTTGGTCCAACTGATGAAGTAAGCCGTCACAATCATCACCCAGACATTCATTTTTTACTTGAGTCTGCGCCTTTTTGAGCTGGTTTTTAAATTTCACCTGCTCTGCTTCAGCGTTCGGTAGTGTGAGTTCGACTGACTGATAGATGGTAACGAATGGTCCTTGTGCAGCTAATAGTTCTTCGTTTGGAAATTTAATGAGTTGCTTCATTCTAATTCCTCCTTCAGTTAACTTCTTCCCTTATCCGAAGCCCCTAAAAAAAGAAAGGGCTTCCTTATCTTCATTGTAATTAAAAAATGACGAGATGTAAAACAAAGCCCATTTGCTAATAAGATTAAACGAAGAAGGATTGTGTTGCTACTCAATTCATTGGTATAGTAAGGTGTTAAGATATTAAACATGTAAAAAAACGATTGTAAATTTTTTAAGCTTTATTTAGCGAGCTATTTTTCTTAGGATAAAAAGGAGGAGGAATTTTGTGAAAATAGGAGAACGATTGAAACAAGGTAGAGAAAATCTGAATATGACACAACAGCAGGTTGCGGACATCATTAATGTTTCTCGACCGACCATTTCTAATTGGGAAAATGAGCGCTCATATCCGGATTTAGAATCCATTGTCATATTAAGTGACTTATACAATCAAAGTTTAGACGAACTTTTAAGGGAGGATTACAACGTGGTGGAGACAATCACAAACGAGACCAAGAAAAGTAAGCAACGAAAGAATCTGATTCTAGTGCTACTTCTTATTTTTATTCCTTTAACGAGCTATTTAGGTTATAAAAATTGGTTAGATTTACAATCAGTGAATATGAGAAATGTGAATAATATTTCGATGATATTGAATGGTGACCGTTTAAATCAGGATAGTCTTGCGCTTATTGATATTGATTTAGATAATCACTTTAAATATAGTGGCTATTATGTTGATACAACACCAGAAAAGGATGTCATTAATATCCAACTTTACCAACAATTTACACTAAATAAAAATCCAGAAACCAACCATATACAAATTGAGGTAGCTCTACCTAATATAGATATGGCAAAAGTAAATGAAATACGGTTAATAAATCAAACCGGCACTGAAATAAAAACCATTTTTGTGAGACATTGATTGCTATTTAATAGCTTAATCATTACAAACATATTAAGTTTAATCATTTTAAAAATATCTCTGTACTTTCTTTTTGAAAGCAGGTATACTTACATCTATATCAATGATGTAACCGCTTTACAAAAGTGGTTTTATCCTTAAAAGGTGGTGAAGGAATGGAGAGGAGTCTTTTGTTTACGCAACTGGCTAGAGCTGTAAAATATAAAATCCCAGTAAATGACGATTTATTTTTACGTCAATGTGCTTCGGGCCGGAATCTTTTCCATTTGCCTGATTCGTATCGCTATCCTACAGGAAATATACCGGGTTATTTTATTAGCTTAAACTGGAACGATGACTTTGTGATTCTTGAAAAAGAACGCAAAGAACATAATGAATACTATATTATTAATCGTCATAAAGAAGTTGTAGAAGGTCCATTTTCTGTAGAGGATTTTGATGAGAGATGCTACGAGCTAGCAATTAATTTTTCATTAGTTCCGATGGCAGAACTCGATTGGGTCATTAATATTTAACAGTATAAGAAAAGCTTGATAAGTCTACAGCTTATCAAGCTTTTTTGTTATAATTAATTATATTTCGAATTATCAGGAGGTCTTATGTGGACTTTAAAATCATTTGATAACTTAACAACTCGTGAACTGCATGCTATTTATAAGTTGCGGACACAAGTATTTGTTGTTGAGCAAAATTGCCCTTATCAAGAAGTTGATGATACCGACTTAAACTGTCAGCACTTATTTCAGATGGATAATGAACAGCTGACTGCCTATGCCCGTTTAATCACAGATTCTGATTGCGTTCGCATCGGTCGTATCCTCGTTCATATCAATTATCGTAAATCTGGCTTAGGAAAAGCCTTAGTTCGAGAAGCCATCGATGTCCTTCAAGCTGAATATCCTCGTTTACCTATCCATATTTCAGCTCAAGCCTATTTAAAACAATTTTACGAGTCATTTGGCTTTCAAGAGCAATCTGATGTGTATTTAGAAGATGACATTCCCCATATTGATATGGTTCTTAATTAACAGAAAGAGAGGTAACATCATGAATAAATACCTAACAGCTAGTTTAATTTCACTTTGTAGTTTAGCCATTAATTTATGGATTATTAAACAACAACGCGCTGGCATCGAGATTGACCCAAATAAGAAAAAGAACTTAGAGCGCCTTTCTTATGCCCTAATCGTCGCAGCTATTTTATTTTTAACGATTGGATGATAAAATCCAGAGCTTCACAGTCTAAATTCAGACTGAAGCTCTGGATTTTTTGTTTTTTAAGAGGATCGAGGTCATTTTTAGCACTGAACCTCTGGATTTATTCTTTTTTAAGAGGTTCATAACCTTTTTTAGCACTGAACCTCTGAACTCAATCTTTTTTAAGAGGTTCAAGGCCCTTTTTAACGATGAACCTCTGGATTCAGCTACAAAAAAACAGGAGAAACCTCAGATTTCTCCTGTTTCTATTTTAGTAGGCACTTAGGTATTGTTTCAATTCCCAATCGGTTACTTGTGACAAGTAAGTTGCTACTTCGATTTCTTTTGCTTCAAGGAAGCTTCTACTGATGTGCTCACCTAATGCTTCTAGGACAAGTTCATCTTTTTGTAATTCAAGCAAGGCATCTTCCAAGTTCGTTGGCAGATCATGAATGTCGTTAGCATAACGCTCCTCTTTATTCATCACATAGATATTGCGATCAATTGGTGCCGGCGCAACCAGTTTGTTTTTAATGCCATCTAAACCTGATGCCAATAATACTGCTAGGGCTAGATATGGGTTAGTTGATGGGTCTACGCTTCGTAACTCAACACGCGTTGATAGGCCTCTTGATTCTGGAATACGAATCAGTGGCGAACGGTTATGTGTGCTCCAAGCAATATAAACCGGTGCTTCAAAGCCTGGAACTAAGCGTTTGTATGAATTGATAATCGGGTTACAAATCGCTGTGTAACCTGATGCATGTTTCAATAATCCTGCTAGGAATTGATATGCTGTTTCACTCAAGCCACATCTGTCAGACTCTTCATAAAACGCATTGCCTTCTTCTGTAAATAAAGACATGTTACAGTGCATACCTGATCCTGCAATACCATAAACGGGTTTCGGCATAAATGTTGCGTAAAGGCCATGTTTACGTGCGACTGTTTTTACGATCAATTTGAATGTTTGAATATTATCACAGGCTTCAACAGCATCTGCGTACTTCCAATCAATCTCATGTTGGCCAGTCGCTGCTTCGTGATGACTTGCCTCAATTTCAAAACCTAATGCTTCTAGTTCTAAAACGATATCGCGACGGCAGTTTTCTCCTAAATCTGTCGGTGCTAAGTCAAAGTAGCCACCTTCGTCATTAAGATCCATTGTCGGTTTACCATTTTCATCTAGTTTAAATAAGAAAAACTCTGGTTCAGGTCCCAAATTAAATTCGGTGAATCCTAAATCACGCATTTCTTTTAAAATACGTTTCAAGTTACTGCGGGGGTCTCCAGCGAATGGTTGACCATTTGGTTGATAGACATCACAGATTAAGCGCGCAATTTTGCCTTGTTTAATTTCCCATGGGAATACTAACCAAGTGTCTAGGTCCGGATGAAGATACATATCGCTCTCTTCAATACGAACAAATCCTTCAATAGAAGATCCATCAAACATCATTTTATTGTCCAATACTTTTTTTAATTGGCTGATTGGCACTTCAACGTTTTTAATCGTTCCTAAAATATCTGTGAACATTAAGCGTAAAAATCGGACGTTTTCTTCTTCTGCCATTCTTACAATATCTTCCCGCGTATACTTTGTCATTTTTCATTCCTTCTTTATCCTAGTTTTTTTATATTTTCCATTTAGTCTTATCCAATGAGTTAAATCCACTGGCATCAAGAATTTCTTTATAGAGAATACGGCGTACATCTTCGTCTGTTAAGTGATGTTCTTGTTCACCTTGGCTTCGATTCGTACTTTCTCTATTTTCTTGATAAATGCGACGAATCGCAGTAATGTTCAAGCCCTCTGACAAATAATCTTTTATTTCTAAAAGACGATCAATGTCACTAAGCGAGTACATCCGCCGATTTGTTTCTGTGCGCTGCGGCTGCACGAGCTGTTGCTCTTCATAATAA
This sequence comes from Jeotgalibaca sp. PTS2502, assembly GCF_001975685.1. NCBI lineage: Bacteria > Bacillati > Bacillota > Bacilli > Lactobacillales > Carnobacteriaceae > Jeotgalibaca > Jeotgalibaca sp. PTS2502. The sequence continues at coordinate 1,762,525 of NZ_CP019433.1, read as the reverse complement.
CGAATTTGACGCGCTGTTAGATCCGTTAACTTCATGACAGTTCCAATTGTAAACACAGCCATCGAACGACGTAATTCTTTTTCTTTCATGAACCCACCTCCGCTTATGAAAAAATGCCACAAAGTTGTATTTAGTTGCTTTAATGTCGTTTAATTGTGAATACTCTATTAGGATAAAGCACAACGTAACATCAGTCAAAACTTTCTTTACATCTTATGTTATGTTTTCTAACATACTCTAAAACCAAGGCAATTACAAGCTTTTTCTACAAAAAAAGATGCGATTTTTTAATCGCATCTCTTCGGTCATTATTATTTAAATACGCGGAATCTTTCTTGGTCATCCATGTATGATTTTTCTGCTGGAAGTGTTTCAATCGAACCAAATGGCATTTGGCCACGTAGTTTCCAGCTTGTTGGCAGATCCCATTCTTTTTGAACATCTGCATCAATCAGTGGGTTGTAGTGTTGCAAGCTTGCACCGATATTGTTATCAGTAAATGCTGCCCATACATTCATGCTGGCAATACCTGAACTTTGCTCAGACCAAATTGGGAAGTTTTCTGCATATAATGCAAATTGTTCTTGTAATCCTTCAACAACTGCTTGATCTTCGAAGAATAAAACTGTTCCATAACCTGCACGGAATGTATTTAGCTTCTCTTGCGTTCCTTTAAATGCTTCTTCATCAGGAACTTGTCCACGCAATTGATTTTCAGTGATATCCCATAATTTATTATGCGCATCGCCGAATAAAACAACAACTCGAGAAGATTGAGAATTAAATGACGTAGGACTTTCCTTAACTGCTTCTTTTACTAGCGTTGAAATATCGTCATCAGAAAGTGAGACATTTTTTCCTAGATTATAAATTGAACGGCGTTTTTTTAGTAAATCAATAACATGTGTTTGCATACTGTTACCTCCAAATTGAATAATTCTACTTCGAACATTGTATAGTATATCACTTATTTTTAGAAAGTAAAATACTTAGCACAAAATCTATTATTTATAGTACAATCGGTAGGGCAAATATGACGGTTAGATTGGAGTTATTATTTTTGAAAACAGAGAAGAAACATTACGGATTAGGTACTGCTATCTCAATGATTGTTGGTATTTGTATCGGTTCAGGCATTTTCTTTAAGGCAGACGATATTTTAGGATACGCCGGCGGGAATGTCGGTTTAAGCATTCTGGTCTTCTTTATCGGTGCTTGTTGTGTCATTTTTGGGAATATTACACTCTCGCAACTGGCCGCTCAGACAGATCGGTCTGGCGGGATTGTCGCTTACTTTGAAACCTTTATTTCACCTAAAGCAGCTGCTGCATTTGGTTGGTTTCAAATGTTTGCTTATTATCCTTCCATTACGGTTGTTGTCAGCTGGGTAGCAGGTATTTATACGGTTATGTTATTTCATTTTCCTAACACGCTAGAAGTTCAAGTAGGAATCGGAACGTTCTATTTAATTGCCTTCCATTTTCTGAACTACTTCTCGTTGCGTTTAGGCGGTATTTTCCAAAACATGGCCACCATTACCAAGCTCATTCCCTTGATTGGAATAGGGATCATAGGCATTTTCTGGCATGCGCCTTTACCGGAAACAACTGAAATATTAACGGTGCCAGCGCAAAACATTGGCTGGGGTTGGTTAGCTGCTTTAGCGCCAATTGCCTTTTCATTTGATGGTTGGGCGGTTTCAACTAGCATTACCCATGAAGTGAAAAATGCGAAACGAACCATGCCGATTGCATTAACGATTGGACCTCTGATTGTATTAGCGGTTTATGTCGCTTATTTCCTTGGTATGGTCGCTATTGTTGGACCTGACTATATTTTACAGCACCAAGATGCAACCATCTATCATATTGGAACGATGCTATTCGGCCCATATGGTGGTTCATTGATTCTCATCTTTATTTTAATTGCTGTTTTAGGAGTTGTTAACGGGTTAGTATTGGGGAACCTTCGCTTACCACAAGCTTTAGCTGAAAAAGGAATGATTCCGAATAGTCAGCGTATTAAACTAATTGATAAGCGTACCTTGTTATCACCCTATGCTGCCCTAATATCTGCAGGCATTTCCCTTGTTTGGATGCTTGTTCACTACCTTAGCCAAAAAACAGCCATTTTATCTGGTGGCGATGTGAGTGAGATTGCGATTGTCTTTAGTTACATCACTTATGTTTTCTTATATCACAAGGTGATTAAAATGAGCCAAGCCGGTGTGATTAAGAACCCGATTTTTGGAAAAGTATTTCCTATCCTTGGTATGATTGGTTCAGCTATTATCGTTGTTGGCGGGATTATTTCCAACCCAACCTTTGTTCCTATCTTCTTATTAATATGCGGCTGCATTTTTACTGGAGGCTACCTTTATTATCGAAAAGCAAAAAGCTGAGAGTCTTCTAAGTTATCACGGGGTTCGATTATGACTGACTATTTGCTAACAGACGATTCGGCAGACTCTTATCTCAGTAAGATACAAGAAAAGACAGCCAACTACCAGCCCTTCAATGTTATTTTGGGCAGCGTTGACCATCTTTATCACTTAAATTCTTTAGACAATCAGATTCAGCTTTTGCACGACGGCATCCATAGCGTTAGCAATGCTAGCTTAAACACCCCTTGGCCAAAAGTTGAGCGAACGCGAGCAGATTTAGCCAAAACGAACGACAAGACTATTAATCAGCTATTCGCTATGATGATGGATCAAAAACCCGCTGCTGACAGCCAGCTGGATTATCTAAGCAATATCCCCTTAGAGATGAAGCGTGCGGTTTCAGCTCCCTTTATTAAAACGGACGCATTTGGCACCCGATCAACAACGCTTATTTTAGTTGATTATGCTAATCATGTTACTTTTATCGAGCGAACTTACGATGGCGACAGCTACTCGGACCATTCTTTTCAGTTTACGATTGAATAATACTCTATAAATGAGGCCGAAATGTCGAGTGGATCCTACTTTTTTGGTCGACTCGACATAAAAAGCGAAAAAAGTGTCGAGTAGGCCGATTATTTTAGGCCCAGTCGACATTTTTAGCATAAAACCTGTCGAGTGAGCACATTTTTCCGCTTCACTCGACAGGTTTTTTTAAATATAAGCTAACAGCCTTTGCTTAGCTAACTTAAGCAGGAAACTGACAAAGGAACTTATCCCAGTTACAAGGGCAATCATACCCGCAATAGCGACATCAAGTTGAAACGCTAAATAGACGCCAACTAAACTATTAAATATAGCAACAACTATAGTTAATCCAATCATTTTTTTCAAGGTTTTAGTATGTAAATATGCGGTCACTGCTGGACCAACCATAAATCCAACAACTAAAATAGAACCGACTGAATCATAGGCACCGACTGCAGTAACCGAAACAGCCGTCATCAAGCCATAATGGATGAGCGTTGGAGAAAATCCTAATGCGGCGGCATAAGCTGGATGGAACGTTGACACCTGCAACTCTTTATAAAAAATAACAATCAGTACTGCATTTAAAAGTAAGATGAATAAGTTAATCCATAAGGCTTGTGGTCCTAAATCGAGACCAAAAAAGCTAAAACGGGTAAAGGGTGTAAAGCCTATTTCTCCCATCATGACACTATCTATATCCAAATGAACATCCCCAGCATAGCGGCTAATGAGGATGATCGCGATACTAAAGAACAAAGGATAAACCAAACCAATGGCAGCATCCTTCTTCATTAAATTGGTTTTTTGAAGAGCTTCAGTTAGCCACACTGTGACCATTCCAATTAAGATGGCACCTATGAACAACAAGGGCGAACTTAAGTCTTGAGTAACGAAGAAGGCTAAAACGATACCCAGTAAAACCGAATGGGTAATAGCATCTGATAGCATCGTCATCCCTCTAAGCACTAAGAAAACACCCGGCAATGCACAGCCAACAGATACGATCATTGCAACGAACATAATTTCAGTCATCATAGTCATTATCTCGCTCCCCCTTCCTCATTTTCTAACGCTTTTACTGCCTTTAATAGCTTATTCTTTTGTTTGCGCTGATTGAAAAAGCGCGCTAGTAGCCCACGCTTAGGTGCCACTAACAAACTGACTAAGACCAATAAGCTAGCAACTAGGACAATGGTCGGCCCGGTTGGAATTCTAGCACCAATAGAGCTAATAAATGAGCCAATTAATCCTGATAGAAAACCAAATATCCCTGCCAAAACAGCAACAACTCCCATGCGATCAGACCATTGGCGTGCGGCAATTGACGGGGCAATGAGTAGGCTACTCATTAAGACAACCCCTACCGATTCCAAGCCAATCACAATTGTCACCACAATCATCAGCGATACAAGCCCATTTAAAAATACCGCAGAAAGTCCCATCGTATGCGCAAATGTCGGGTCAAAAATAAACACCTTAATCTCTTTCCAAAATAAGACCAATATAATAAGAAAAATACTCGCAATCACAACAGACAATTTGATGTCTCTCATCAACATAGCAGATGCTTGTCCATAAATAAAATTCTCTAATCCAGCTTGGTGGCCATTTGGCTGACGTTGAATATAAGTCATTAACACTAATCCCAAACCAAAAAAACTTGATAAAATCAGTGACATAGCACTATCACCTTTAATGATACTTTTTTTCTTCATCCAGTTAATCAAAACGGTCGCTAGTCCGCCTGCTAATGCAGCGCCTATTAACATGATAATCAGATTTTTTTTAGATAATAAGATAAAGGCAATCCCAATCCCTGGCAAAGCAGAATGGCTCAGAACATCTCCTAATAAACTTTCTTGCTTTAATGTTGCTAATGTTCCAACTACGCCACTCAACAGCCCTAAAAAAGCTGTCCCTAGTGCGACAACTTGAAAAGTATGGTCAAGGAACAAGTCACTCAATGACTGTATCATTTAAACCACCCTCTTCTCCTAAGTTATGGTCGACACGGTAGGTTTCTTCAATGGCTTCCTTTGTAAAAACAGTATCGACTGGTCCACTCGCCACAATCTGACGGTTAACAAAAATAACCTCATCAAAGTAGTCTTCAACGGTTTGTAAATCGTGGTGAACAACAATCATTGATTTACCGGCTTCTTTTAATTCTTTCAACAAATCCATAATAATTTTTTCTGTCTTTTGGTCGACTCCTGCAAATGGCTCATCCATTAAATAAATCTCTGCCTCTTGCGCAAGTGCGCGTGCCAAAAAGACCCGTTGTCGTTGTCCTCCAGAGAGTTGACTAATTTGGCGATTAGCAAAAGTAGGCATGCCTACCTTCACTAGCATTTCTCTTGCCAGCTCAAAGTCTTTCTTAGTCGGACGTTTCAACCAACCTAGATGGCCATAGCGACCCATCACAACGACATCCAAAACAGTCGCTGGAAAATCCCAATCAACACTGGTATTTTGTGGCACATAAGCAATTTTCTTTTTCACTGCTTTATATTTTTCTGGCTGGTCAGCTAGATGATAGTCAATGTCACCATTTAATGGTTTAACTAAGTCCAGCATGGCTTTCATCATCGTTGACTTGCCAGCACCGTTGGGACCAATCACAGCCGTCAAAGCGCCTTTTTTAAAGCTTACTTGAATATCCCATAAAACAGCTTTAGCATCATATGCCACTGTCACATGATTTAACGTCATAATATCTGTCATTTGTTTCGTCCCCTTTATTTTAAACCATCCACAATCGTATCGATGTTACGGCGGAACATCTTCACATACGTTTCAGCATCTTGAGACGAGTCACCTAATGCATCTGAGAATAGCTCACCGCCAATTTCCACTTCCCACCCTCTCGTTCTAACCGCTTCTTGTAGGGCCTCAATTGTCCGCGTTGAAACAGAACTTTCAATAAATAAAGCTTTAATTTCCTTTTCTATTATAAACTGAGCCAACGTACTCACATCAGCTGTTCCGGCTTCTGTTTGTGTATTAATACCTTGTAACCCAATGACTTCAAAATCAAAGGATTCACCGAAATAGCGAAAGGCATCATGAGCCGTTACTAAATAACGTTGGTCTACAGTCAATTCGCTAATACGTTCCGTCACATAGGCTTCTAAGTTTATAAGTTCCTCTTTATAGCTCTCAGAGTTACTACGATAGAGGGCTTCATTATCAGGATCAGTATCACTTAACTGATTGGTGATGTAATCTGCTGCTAGCTGCCAATTTTCAATGCTGAACCAAATATGAGGATCTACGGCACCATCTTCAGATAACAGTAAGTGTTCATCAGCAATAGCGTCCTCTAAAACAAATCGTGTTTTTCCTTGGTTTTCTAAATTCTCGAACACTTCACCTAACTTACCTTCTAAATGAAGGCCGTTAAAGGCAACCACATCTGCTGACATCAGCTTATTAACATCCGACGATGAAGCCTGATAACCATGGGGATCAATTCCTGGCCCCATTAAACCTTCTACCTCAATCGCATCGCCACCGATTTGGGTGATTAAGTCTGTTAGCATAGTAGTTGTGGCAACTACTTTTAATTTTCCGCTCTCTCCTTGACTTGTTGCTTCATTCTGTTGGCAACCTGCTAAAAACAGACTGATTCCTAAAAGAAAGATTGTTATTTTTTTCAATTATAGACAACTCCTAGTTATGTTTAATTATAAGTTTAAGTATACTTAAACTTATAATTAAGTCAACCTTATATATTTACCGACAAACTTTTATTGCCCTATTTTAAATTAATCCGTATACTAATAGATATAGATTATGGATGAGAGGAATGGCAATATGACTCCAAGTAAAGGGGATTTTTTGAAAGCAATTGTTAAACTTGGTGGTGGAGAACGTCGCGTCAATAACAAGGATTTAGCAAATGAACTAAAAATATCTTCCGCAGCCATTACCGATATGGCATTAAAATTAATGGAAGATGGTTATATTCATTACATTCCTTATAAAGGCATTGAAATTACTGAGATTGGTTTGAAAGAAACAAATAAATTAATTCGTAAGCACCGATTATGGGAAGTTTTCCTGCATGAAAAATTGGGTTATAACTGGAATCAAGTGCATGAAGATGCAGATTTATTGGAACACGCTTCTTCTGATTTTTTAATTGAACGATTAGATGAATTTTTAGGCTTTCCAACGATGGATCCTCATGGGGAGTTTATTCCTAATTCTGAGGGACATGTCACTCATTCAACAGCTCTACCTCTTAATGAAGTAGAGGCTGGAACAGCTTTTACCATCACAGAAGTTTCTGATAACCCTGCTTTTTTAAATTATTTATTACGTAAAAAAATCACCCTTCATGACCACTACTACTTAGTCGAGATTGAAGATTACGAAGGCGACTTTTTACTAGAAGATGATACCGGTCATCAAAAACGAATTAGCGCTAATACCGCTTCACAAATTAAAGTCTCGCTACATTAAAAAGAGTAGCAAAGCCTATTTCTATTAGGTTTTGCTACTCTTTTATTAATTTTTAAATGAATGAAGTGGAGCTGGTATTCTTCCGCCACGTTCGATTAGATCAAAGGATGAAAATTCACTCACACCTAGAATTGGTGCGCGTCCTAGTAGACCACCGAATTCAACTTCATCACCAACATCCATACCTGGAACAGGAATCAAACGAACCGCAGTTGTTTTGTGATTCATAATCCCGATAGCAGCTTCATCGGCAATTAATGCTGACAATGTAGCAGCAGTCGTTTTACCTGGTACAGCAACCATGTCTAATCCAACTGAACAAATGGCTGTCATAGCTTCTAGCTTATCAATGGTAATCGCGCCTAATTCAACTGCCTCAATCATTCCGATATCTTCAGAGACAGGAATAAATGAACCAGATAAACCACCAACGTGTCCACAAGCCATCAAACCGCCTTTTTTAACGGCATCATTCAAGACAGCTAAAGCTGCGGTTGTTCCATGTGTTCCCACACGTTCAACACCCATTTCTTGCAAAATATAAGCAACAGAATCACCAATTGCTGGTGTAGGGGCTAATGATAAATCTACAATACCAAATGGTACATCTAGCTTTTCAGCAGCCATTGTTCCAACGAGTTGTCCCATACGTGTAATTTTAAAGGCAGCTTTTTTTATGGTTTCAGCAACCACGTCAAACGGTTCTCCTTTTACTTTTTCAAGCGAACGTTTCACCACTCCTGGTCCACTAACACCAACGTGAATGACAACATCTGCCTCACCCACACCATGGAAGGCCCCAGCCATGAATGGATTATCATCAACAGCGTTAGCAAAGACAACCAATTTCGCTGCGCCTAAGCCATCTGTATCTGCCGTTAGTTCAGCCGTATCTTTAATCACTTGTCCCATTTGCTTAACAGCATCCATATTGATTCCTGCTTTAGTCGAACCAATGTTTACGGATGAACAAACCACTGATGTTTCAGCCAAAGCTTGTGGAATCGAATCAATTAAAATTCGGTCGCCTTTTGTGTAGCCTTTTTCGACAAGTGCACTGAATCCACCAATAAAGTCCACACCGACTTCCTTAGCAGCTTGATCAAGTGTCTTTGCAAATGCAACATAGTCTGTGTCATCAGAAGCACCCGCAACTAAAGCAATTGGCGTCACAGAAATTCGTTTGTTAATAATTGGAATACCTAAATCTTGTTCAATTTCAGTTGCTACTTTTACTAAATTTTTCGCATAGGTCGTAATTTTTTTGTAAATTTTTTCTCGTGCTTTCACACCATCAGAATCCGCACAGTCAAGTAAAGAAATTCCCATTGTTACTGTTCGAATATCGAGTTTGTCTTCCGCAATCATTTTAATTGTTTCTAAAATATTTTCTTGACGGTTCATCATATCACCTGCCTATAAGCTGTGCATCGCATTAAAAATATCTTCAGATTGAATGCGAATCACAAGCTGCTCTCTTTCTTCGACTTCTTTCATTTGTTGTTGAACTTCTGGAATACTATGTGGCGATTCCGAAAAATCACAAAGTAAAATCATTGTAAAATACTCTTCCATCAGTGTTTGAGAAATATCTAAAATATTTACTTCTACTTCTGATAGTTTTGCGCTCACGCTAGCCACAATCCCCTTATGGTCTTTTCCTGTAACCGTAATAATTGCTTTCATGTTTTCTCCTCGCTTTTTAACCTAGTTAATTTGACTGCCATTATACCACAACATCAGTCAATTAATTCTAATTGTAATTTAATTTTCAAAATACGCAAGACCGATTCGTTAATTCGTTCCTCAGAGAGACGTCCTTCTGCTACAGCTGCTAAAACAGCCTCTCTTTGAATGGTGACATCTGAACTGATTACCCATCATTTCCGGCTAAAACAGCTTGGACAGCCGCCTCTTCTGGCCCCAAAAATTGTTGAACACCTTCCATCACTAAGTCATCCGTCATAATAATGCCGTTAAAAGCTAAATCATTCCTCAGCAAATCAACCACTGCCGACGATAAGGAGGCAGGTAAGCGATCATCAATAGCCGTTACAACATTATGCGAGACTAAAACTGCTGCAACATCTTGGGCAATTCCTGCTTGAAAAGGTAAAAAATCACGGTCATAAAAATTCTCCAAGGTTCGATTATCATAAGCGATCCCTGTGTGAGTATCAACATTATCGCCATAACCTGGAAAGTGTTTTAGCACACTTCCTACCTTTTCTTCTTGGCTTATTCTCACTGCCGTTTCGGCATACTGAGAAACCTCAAGTGGATCTGTTGAAAATGCGCGCTCATAAATAAAATCGTCCTGAGAAATCGGAATATCAGCTACTGGAGCTAAATTCAAATTAAATCCCAGCGAAGCAAGTAGCAATGCTTTATCTCTTTCAATTTGCTCTACATCTTCCCAACTACCCTCTGTAAAGGCCACACTTGGTGCAGGAAAGGCTTGCTCACGAAACAAAGGAAACTGACTAATCCGAGTCACACTACCACCTTCCTCATCAACCGCTTGAAAAAGAGGAATCTCACTCAATTCTTGAAGACGATGAATGTCATCTTTGACTTGTTCGGGTGTTTTCTCCGAAAAATCTTTTGCAAACCAAATGTAGCCTCCAATACTGTTAGATTCAACCAACTCGAGCATACCTTCATCAGGTAAACGAACTAAAAACATCTGACCAACTTTTTCTTCTAATGTCATCTCCTGAAGGATGGCTTCTACGACATCAACCTCCGTTGGCTCACTGCTTTCTATCATTTCTTGCGATGAATAGTGTTGGCTGCTTTCGCTACTGCTATCATTCGAATCTGCATGACTACAAGACGCCAATAGACCTAGTGCTACGGCCACTATCAGTTTTCTCATAAAAGCACTCCTTACTTCTTTACGCTAACAATACCTTTAATTTATAAAATAGGCGAATAAAAAGAAGTAAGTGGACGACCACTTACTTCTCATCTAATCTAATACAGCCTTTAAATCCGCGATCAAATCATTCTCATCCTCAATACCGACTGATAGTCGGACTAAATCTGGCGTTAACCCATACGATTCTCTTAACTCTTTTGGAACATCCGCATGTGTTTGGCTAGTCGGATAGGTAATTAAACTTTCTACCCCACCCAAACTCTCAGCAAAGGTAAATAGTTTTACACTTGCTAAAATTGATGGAATTTGTTCAGCATCATGAATACGAACACTAATCATCGCACCTTTTCCTGGATAAAGAACCTCTTTCACTTGAGAGAAAGTTTTCAAAGCCGATACAATTGCCTTAGCATTCTTTTCTTGTTTATCTAAACGAAGCGGCAACGTTTTTAAACTTCTAATAAAGAGCCAACAATCAAACGCCGATAAAGTTGGACCAGTTGTATTCGCTAACCATTTCAACTTTTCACCTATTTGCGAATCACTAGTCACAACAACGCCTGCTAAAACATCGTTATGACCTGTTAGATACTTGGTTCCAGAATGAACAACAATATCTGCACCTAGCTCTAATGGCCGTTGCCGCAATGGCGTTAAGAAGGTATTATCAACGATTACACGAGCACCTAATGCCTTCGCTTGTTCGCTGAGTGAAACTAGGTCAATTTCTTGCATAAGTGGATTAGTGGGTGACTCTACGAATACGGCAGTGGTTTGCTGGTTTAACTGCTGAGTAAATTCTTCTTCCGTCGCAAAATAAGAGAAGCTCGCTATACCTTTAGCTTCTAATTCATTAAAGTAGCGGAAGCTGCCCCCATATAAGTCTCGCGATACTAAAAAATGACTCCCTACATCAAATAACTGAAAAACAAGTTGGATCGCACTCATACCTGAACTTGTCGCAACAGCAGCACTACCACCTTCTAAAGTCGCTAGTCCTTCTTCTAAAATATCCCGTGTTGGATTGCAAGTACGGCTATAGTCATAACCTGTACTTTGTCCTAAGCCAGGATGGGCAAAGGTTGAAGACAAATGAATAGGCGGGCTGATTGCTCCTGTTGCAGGATCCGAATGGTTGCCTAGTTGGGCTAGAAAAGTATTAAAGTGACTCATTTATTTTCCTCCTTAAAGGTCCTAATAGCGTTTGTAAGTTGTTCTAATGCAAGTGTGATTCTATCTGGTGTTGTAGCTAGATTAAGACGTATAAAGCCTAAATAGTCTTCAGAGAACCATTCGCCATAATCAACTGCTAGCTTTGCTTTTTCTTGAACAATATCTTTAACTTTATCTTTAGGAATAATGGCTCGTAAATCAATCCAAAGTAAGTACGTTCCTTCTAAATCAGATACAATAAGCTGTGGAAACTCAGCTAATGCTTCTCGGACTAACAAATCGTTCGAGCGAATGACCGTTAGCAATGAATCAAACCACTCCTCACCACCGCGATAAGCAGCCTCACCTGCCACTTGACCTAATAAATTAACCTCAGTTTGCTGATAACGAATCATTTTTTGATCAAATTGTTCTCTTAGTTCTTGATCTGGAATAATGATATGAGAGTGAAGCAAAGATGCTAAATTAAAACTTTTAGATGGCGCGTTACAAACAATTAAACGATTGTGAAATCGCTCCTCCTCAATAGACAATACCGATTTAAAAGGATGAGCAGAAAGTTCAAAGTCTTGGTGAATTTCATCTGCAATTACAATCACATCATAACGTTCGCACAAAGTTAACATACCTTCAAGCTCTGATTCTTTCCAAATGCGACCAACAGGATTATGAGGCGAACACAATATAAATAATTTCGGTTGTTCCTTCTTTAGTACTTCTTCTAAAGCAGTTAAATCGACGCTGTAAGCCCCGTTATCATTTATCAAAGGTGATAATACCAATTTCCGATTAGTATCTTTTACAGCATTAAAAAAGGGGTAATAAACAGGCGGCTGGATTAACACACCATCCCCTTCATTAGAAAAACACTGGATTAAATGATAGAGTGATTGAACAACCCCATTTGAATAACGTAACCATTCTTCTTGTAAGTTGATATTATGCCTTTTTTTTTGCCAATTTGAAAAAGCTAAAAAATAGGCTTTATGAGGTAAAGAATAACCAAAAACACCATGACTCACCCGTTCAAACAATTCCTGAACGACTACTTCAGGCGCCTGAAATTCCATATCAGCTACCCAAAGTGGTAGTAACTCCGCATTACCAAACCGTTTATCCAATGCATCCCATTTTAATGACTGGGTATGACGTCTTTCTTTTTGATACCGTTCAATGAAACTGTTGATTGTCATTCATCCGACCTCCTATTTTTAGAAAATAAAAAATCCGTCCCTTTGTCCTACTAATCGTAAGACAAAGGGACGGATTGATTCCGTGTTACCACCCTAATTTATGTTAGTTAGAAAACCCAACACCTCTAAAGCTCCTATGAAGCTTGGCAATATAACGGTTGCTACCGTCTAAAAAGCGTTAACCTTTCAGAAACTCAGAGTTCATCTTCACTCACTTCATCAGTCCTCTTTTTCACCATGCAGAGGTCTCTAATAACTGATTATGATAAGCTACTCTTCTCTTCTTCGTTTAAATGAATTTTAAATGAGATAATGATGAAATTATAATGACAATAACAAAAAATGTCAATAGTCATTTTAAATAAGAAAAGCGGACAAGTCCGCCTTGGCCTATGAAAAAATAGGAAATTTGACCCTGAATTGTCAGGAGACTTCACGCTTCAGCGGGTTAGTCGAATGATATGCGTTAGCGAGCAGCGAAGCGCGCAATGGGGAAAATTTATCTTTTTTTCACTAGGTCAGGACTTGGGAGCTAGACAGTGATGGCTGAACTTATAATCCCCTAGTCTACAAAAAAAGCTCAGCTATCAGCTGAGCTTCAACGTATACCGGCGGCCGGGGTCGAACCGGCACGCCCTCGCGGGCACTGGATTTTGAGTCCAGCGCGTCTGCCTATTCCGCCACGCCGGCAAATTATTATGCAAGTTTTCATCCCTTTTGGGAAAGGCGGTAACCGGATTTGAACCGGTGATGAAGGTTTTGCAGACCTCTGCCTTACCACTTGGCTATACCGCCGAAAGACTGGGGTAGCTGGATTCGAACCAACGAGTGACGGAGTCAAAGTCCGTTGCCTTACCGCTTGGCTATACCCCATTAATAAAAGGGCGACTGATGGGAATCGAACCCACGAATGCCGGCGCCACAAGCCGGTGCGTTAACCACTTCGCCACAATCGCCATAATCCAAAACAGGGGTAGCAGGAATTGAACCCACACCAACGGTTTTGGAGACCGTTGTTCTACCTTTAAACTATACCCCTAAGGACTTAAAAAAAATGGAGGGGGGCAGATTCGAACTGCCGAACCCGAAGGAGCGGATTTACAGTCCGCCGCGTTTAGCCACTTCGCTACCCCTCCATGGTGGCTTGGGACGGAATCGAACCGCCGACACCTTGAGCTTCAATCAAGTGCTCTACCAACTGAGCTACCAAGCCATTAAGAAGTAATACTTTATTTAATTAATACAACTGTATTAACGGTTCCGACGGGATTTGAACCCGCGATCTCCTGCGTGACAGGCAGGCATGTTAACCCCTACACCACGGAACCAATGGAGGTTAACGGGATCGAACCGCTGACATCCTGCTTGTAAGGCAGACGCTCTCCCAGCTGAGCTAAACCTCCATGATATAAAACATACAGTTTATAAATCATCAATTAAATGACGATATGACCCGTACGGGATTCGAACCCGTGTTACCGCCGTGAAAGGGCGGTGTCTTAACCGCTTGACCAACGGGCCAGTTAAAAATAAAAATGGGCCTAAATGGACTCGAACCATCGACCTCACGCTTATCAGGCGTGCGCTCTAACCAGCTGAGCTATAGGCCCATAAAATAAAAAAGCGGGTGAGGAGAATCGAACTCCCGACAACAGCTTGGAAGGCTGTGGTTTTACCACTAAACTACACCCGCGTGGCGGTTCCGACGGGATTTGAACCCGCGATCTCCTGCGTGACAGGCAGGCATGTTAACCCCTACACCACGGAACCATTTTAAAAAAATTGCGGGGGCAGGACTTGAACCTGCGACCTTCGGGTTATGAGCCCGACGAGCTGCCAACTGCTCCACCCCGCGATAATATTAATAGATAACTTTTAAAAAAGTTATAAAGGAGGATAAGGGATTCGAACCCTTGCACGCTTTTACACGCCTGACGGTTTTCAAGACCGTTCCCTTCAGCCGGACTTGGGTAATCCTCCGAGATGTTAATGATATTTAATTTATCATAAAAATATGATAATGACCCGTACGGGATTCGAACCCGTGTTACCGCCGTGAAAGGGCGGTGTCTTAACCGCTTGACCAACGGGCCTTGTTCTTTTAAAAACGGAGAAGGAGGGATTTGAACCCTCGCGCCGGTATGATCCGACCTACACCCTTAGCAGGGGCGCCTCTTCAGCCACTTGAGTACTTCCCCAATCAAAGATAGCTTATGCTGCAAGTAATTTTGCTGCAATGGACCTTGCAGGACTCGAACCTGCGACCGGACGGTTATGAGCCGTCTGCTCTAACCAACTGAGCTAAAGGTCCAGGCTCTTAATGTGACCTTTTCTGAACGTCCATTTTTAAAAATAGCGGCGGAGGGGATCGAACCCCCGACCTCCCGGGTATGAACCGGACGCTCTAGCCAGCTGAGCTACACCGCCAAAAATATTAAATCGGGAAGACAGGATTCGAACCTGCGACCCCTTGGTCCCAAACCAAGTGCTCTACCAAGCTGAGCTACTTCCCGTAATTTAAATGCACCCAGCAGGAGTCGAACCTGCAACCGCCTGATTCGTAGTCAGGTACTCTATCCAATTGAGCTATGGGTGCATATTAAAAATGCCGAGGATCGGGGTCGAACCGATACGGTGAGAACTCACCGCAGGATTTTAAGTCCTGTGCGTCTGCCAATTCCGCCACCCCGGCATTACAATATTATGAAACTTTAAGGATATGATCCTTAAAGCGGAAGACGGGGTTCGAACCCGCGACCCCCACCTTGGCAAGGTGGTGTTCTACCACTGAACTACTTCCGCAAAAAGATGCCGGCTAAAGGACTTGAACCCTCGACCCTCTGATTACAAATCAGATGCTCTACCAACTGAGCTAAGCCGGCAAATTTTTAAAATGCGGGTGAAGGGACTTGAACCCCCACGCCTTGCGGCGCTAGATCCTAAATCTAGTGCGTCTGCCAATTCCGCCACACCCGCGCATCTTTTTATGCAATTGATAAAAAGAAATGAGTCATGCAGGGCTCGAACCTGCGACCCTCTGATTAAAAGTCAGATGCTCTACCAACTGAGCTAATGACTCAACTAAAGAGTTGAATTGTGAGTATTACTCACTTTGTCATATTACTATGACTATGGAGGTTAACGGGATCGAACCGCTGACATCCTGCTTGTAAGGCAGACGCTCTCCCAGCTGAGCTAAACCTCCGAAAATGTAAATATTATGTAAAGAACAGTTCTTGAACATAATACAATATTTTTTGCTAATCTGCAAGTTATTTTCTTTTGAAAACTTGTTTTTTAAAGAAAATATATGCGCGGCAGCGTCCTACTCTCACAAAGGGAAACCCTTCACTACAATCGGCGCTAAGAAGCTTAACTTCTGTGTTCGGGATGGGAACAGGTGTGACCTTCTTGCCATCGCCACCGCACATATTGTCATGGCTGTTGCTGCTTTAGCAGTTTTCAGACATGATACACTTGGGCTATGCCCACAGTGTTTTTTCTGAGGTTGTTCCCTCAAAACTGAATAGTTAACACGAAACCCTTGGTTTGAAACTCATTTTACGTCATTACCGTCTTATTATTGGTTAAGTCCTCGACCGATTAGTACTAGTCCGCTCCATACATCGCTGCACTTCCACTTCTAGCCTATCTACCTGATCGTCTCTCAGGGGTCTTACTCATTTAAAATGATGGGAAATCTCATCTTGAGGGGGGCTTCACGCTTAGATGCTTTCAGCGTTTATCCCGTCCACACATAGCTACCCAGCAATGCCCTTGGCAGAACAACTGGTACACCAGCGGTGTGTCCATCCCGGTCCTCTCGTACTAAGGACAGCTCCTCTCAAATTTCCAACGCCCGCGACGGATAGGGACCGAACTGTCTCACGACGTTCTGAACCCAGCTCGCGTGCCGCTTTAATGGGCGAACAGCCCAACCCTTGGGACCGACTACAGCCCCAGGATGCGACGAGCCGACATCGAGGTGCCAAACCTCCCCGTCGATGTGAACTCTTGGGGGAGATAAGCCTGTTATCCCCAGGGTAGCTTTTATCCGTTGAGCGATGGCCCTTCCATGCGGAACCACCGGATCACTAAGCCCGACTTTCGTCCCTGCTCGACTTGTAGGTCTCGCAGTCAAGCTCCCTTCTGCCTTTGCACTCTACGAATGATTTCCAACCATTCTGAGGGAACCTTTGGGCGCCTCCGTTACATTTTAGGAGGCGACCGCCCCAGTCAAACTGCCCGACTGACACTGTCTCCCCACCCGATAAGGGTGGCGGGTTAGAGTGGTCCTGCTACAAGGGTAGTATCCCAATGGCGCCTCCATCGAGACTAGCGTCCCGACTTCAATGGCTCCTACCTATCCTGTACATGTAGCAGAAACAATCAATATCAACCTGCAGTAAAGCTCCATGGGGTCTTTCCGTCCTGTCGCGGGTAACCAGCATCTTCACTGGTACTATAATTTCACCGAGTCTCTCGTTGAGACAGTGCCCAAATCGTTACGCCTTTCGTGCGGGTCAGAACTTACCTGACAAGGAATTTCGCTACCTTAGGACCGTTATAGTTACGGCCGCCGTTTACTGGGGCTTCAATTCAAAGCTTCGCCGAAGCTAACCTCTCCTCTTAACCTTCCAGCACCGGGCAGGCGTCAGCCCCTATACGTCATCTTTCGATTTTGCAGAGACCTGTGTTTTTGATAAACAGTCGCTTGGGCCTATTCACTGCGGCTGACCTTGCGGTCAGCACCCCTTCTCCCGAAGTTACGGGGTCATTTTGCCGAGTTCCTTAACGAGAGTTCGCTCGCTCACCTTAGGATGCTCTCCTCGACTACCTGTGTCGGTTTGCGGTACGGGCAGTTGGTTTCTAACTAGAAGCTTTTCTTGGCAGTGTGACATCAGGAACTTCGGTACTTAAATTTCCCTCCCCATCACAACTTGTCCGTATAATAGAAAGCATTTGACTCTCTACAAGACTTGTTGCTTGGACGTGCTCTTCCAATCGCACGCATTTCCTTAGCCTCCTGCGTCCCTCCATCGTTCAAACAAAAACAACTGGTACAGGAATATCAACCTGTTGTCCATCGCCTACGCCTATCGGCCTCGGCTTAGGTCCCGACTAACCCTGGGAGGACGAGCCTTCCCCAGGAAACCTTAGTCATACGGTGGACGGGATTCTCACCCGTCTTTCGCTACTCATACCGGCATTCTCACTTCTAAGCGCTCCACCAGTCCTCACGGTCTAGCTTCAATGCCCTTAGAACGCTCTCCTACCACTCAACCTAATGGTTGAATCCACAGCTTCGGTGATCTGTTTAGCCCCGGTAAATTTTCGGCGCAGGGTCACTCGACTAGTGAGCTATTACGCACTCTTTGAATGATGGCTGCTTCTAAGCCAACATCCTAGTTGTCTGTGCAACCCCACATCCTTTTCCACTTAACAGATACTTTGGGACCTTAGCTGGTGGGCTGGGTTGTTTCCCTTTCGACTACGGATCTTATCACTCGCAGTCTGACTCCCGGACTTGAATCCATGGCATTCGGAGTTTATCTGAATTCGGTAACCCGAGAAGGGCCCCTAGTCCAAACAGTGCTCTACCTCCACGATTCGTTTATCCGAGGCTAGCCCTAAAGCTATTTCGGAGAGAACCAGCTATCTCCAGGTTCGATTGGAATTTCTCCGCTACCCACACCTCATCCCCGCACTTTTCAACGTGCGTGGGTTCGGTCCTCCAGTGCGTATTACCGCACCTTCAACCTGGACATGGGTAGGTCACCTGGTTTCGGGTCTACGACCACATACTCATTCGCCCTATTCAGACTCGCTTTCGCTGCGGCTCCGTCTTTTCAACTTAACCTCGCATGGGATCGTAACTCGCCGGTCCATTCTACAAAAGGTACGCCATCACCCATTAACGGGCTCTGACTACTTGTAAGCACACGGTTTCAGGTACTATTTCACTCCCCTTCCGGGGTGCTTTTCACCTTTCCCTCACGGTACTGGTTCACTATCGGTCACTAGGGAGTATTTAGCCTTGGGAGATGGTCCTCCCGGATTCCGACGGAATTTCTCGTGTTCCGCCGTACTCAGGATACTGGTAGAGCTGCGTTAGATTTCGCATACGGGGCTTTTACCCTGTTTCGCGTGGCTTTCCAGCCAGCTTCTGCTATCCATTGCAGTCTCACGTCCCAGTCCTACAACCCCAAAGAGCAAGCTCTTTGGTTTGGGCTTTTCCCGTTTCGCTCGCCGCTACTCAGGGAATCGAATTTTCTTTCTCTTCCTGCAGGTAATGAGATGTTTCAGTTCCCTGCGTGTACCTCAAACACGCTATGTATTCACGTGTTTGTAATATCCTATCAAAGATATTGGGTTTCCCCATTCGGAAATCTCCGGATCATAGCTTACTTACAGCTCCCCGGAGCATATCGGAGTTAGTCCCGTCCTTCATCGGCTCCTAGTGCCTAGGCATCCACCGTGCGCCCTTATTCACTTAACCTATGGTCAAGTTTCAGCCATTGCTGGCCTTTACTATCAAACTGTTTTCGTTAAAAAACTGTTCAACGTGTAACGCGGTAAAATGTTTTGGTTTCTTACTTTATATTTCATGTTATACTATTCAGTTTTCAAGGAACAATGCGTTTGAGAGTTAACCTCTCAAAACTGAACAAGAATGTGAACATCGGCAGGTTCCATATAATTTCCTTAGAAAGGAGGTGATCCAGCCGCACCTTCCGATACGGCTACCTTGTTACGACTTCACCCCAATCATCTATCCCACCTTAGGCGGCTGGCTCCCATAAGGGTTACCCCACCGACTTCGGGTGTTACAAACTCTCGTGGTGTGACGGGCGGTGTGTACAAGACCCGGGAACGTATTCACCGCGGCGTGCTGATCCGCGATTACTAGCGATTCCGGCTTCATGCAGGCGAGTTGCAGCCTGCAATCCGAACTGAGAATGGCTTTAAGAGATTCGCTTGCCCTCGCGGGTTTGCTGCTCGTTGTACCATCCATTGTAGCACGTGTGTAGCCCAGGTCATAAGGGGCATGATGATTTGACGTCATCCCCACCTTCCTCCGGTTTGTCACCGGCAGTCTTATTAGAGTGCCCAACTGAATGCTGGCAACTAACAATAGGGGTTGCGCTCGTTGCGGGACTTAACCCAACATCTCACGACACGAGCTGACGACAACCATGCACCACCTGTCACCTTGTCCCCGAAGGGAACGTCCTATCTCTAGGAGTGTCAAGGGATGTCAAGACCTGGTAAGGTTCTTCGCGTTGCTTCGAATTAAACCACATGCTCCACCGCTTGTGCGGGTCCCCGTCAATTCCTTTGAGTTTCAGCCTTGCGGCCGTACTCCCCAGGCGGAGTGCTTAATGCGTTAACTGCAGCACTGAAGGGTGGAAACCCTCCAACACTTAGCACTCATCGTTTACGGCGTGGACTACCAGGGTATCTAATCCTGTTTGCTCCCCACGCTTTCGAGCCTCAGCGTCAATTACAGACCAGAGAGTCGCCTTCGCCACTGGTGTTCCTCCATATATCTACGCATTTCACCGCTACACATGGAATTCCACTCTCCTCTTCTGCATTCAAGTTCCCCAGTTTCCAATGACCTTCCACGGTTGAGCCGTGGGCTTTCACATCAGACTTAAGGAACCGCCTGCGCTCGCTTTACGCCCAATAAATCCGGACAACGCTTGCCACCTACGTATTACCGCGGCTGCTGGCACGTAGTTAGCCGTGGCTTTCTGGTTGGGTACCGTCAAGGTAAGAGCAGTTACTCTCCTACTTGTTCTTCTCCAACAACAGAGTTTTACGATCCGAAAACCTTCTTCACTCACGCGGCGTTGCTCCGTCAGACTTTCGTCCATTGCGGAAGATTCCCTACTGCTGCCTCCCGTAGGAGTTTGGGCCGTGTCTCAGTCCCAATGTGGCCGATCACCCTCTCAGGTCGGCTACGCATCATCGTCTTGGTAGGCCGTTACCCTACCAACTAACTAATGCGCCGCGGGTCCATCTCCAAGTGACAGCACAAAGGCCGTCTTTCCTTCGGCTTCCATGTGGAAGCTGAAACTATGCGGTATTAGCACCCGTTTCCGGATGTTATCCCCCTCTTGAAGGTAGGTTACCCACGTGTTACTCACCCGTTCGCCACTAACGTCATAAGGAGCAAGCTCCTTAATCAATTCGTACGACTTGCATGTATTAGGCACGCCGCCAGCGTTCGTCCTGAGCCAGGATCAAACTCTCATGTTAAGTGTGGGCTCTTGTACAGAAACCCGACATGAAAAGCTGAATAGCTCTTTTTTGCTGACTTAATGTTTTTGCGATTATTATCGCGATTCGTTGTGTCATTCTTATTAATAAGAATGACCCTGCACGTTTGGTTCGTTCATTCTTTGTTCAGTTTTCAAAGGTCAAATCCGTTATCACGCGTTACGTTAAGTTCGTGTCGTGACAACTTCTATATAATATCATCTATCTTATTTTCTGTCAACTCTTTTTAAAAGTTTTTCAGATGTTTTGAAAAGATGTGTTTGTGCGCCTTAAACAAGCGACTTCGTTATAATAACATCTGATTTACAAAAGGTCAATATATTCTGTTGTATTAATATCGACTAAATTTAACGACACCGCGTTTAGTTCTATTATATTCTTCTTTTAAATCTATACCTTTTGTTTATAATAGATGTGTAAAGCATATCACGTTTATAACTTAAGGAGGATGAACATGCAAGAACCATTATTTATGAACCCTAAGCTTCAGGAAAAAATCTGGGGAGGAACTAAGCTACGTGATATCTATGGCTATGAAATCCCAAGTGAGCATACCGGTGAATGCTGGGCGATTAGTGCCCATTTAGATGGCGTTGGCACTATTTCCTCAGGTAGCCACGCTGGTGTGCCTTTAAATGAATTATATAAATTACATCCTGAGCTATTTGGTAATCCCTCGTCACCTGTGTTTCCTCTATTAACTAAAATTATTGATGCTACAGAAGACTTGTCTGTTCAAGTTCACCCTGATGATGAGTACGGATTAAAGTATGAAAATGACCTAGGTAAGACAGAATGCTGGTATATCATTGATGCGGATGAAGGTTCTGAAATTGTTTATGGACACTCTGCTCAAACAAAGGACGCTTTTGTTGAGATGATTGAAGCTGGTCAATGGGATGACTTATTGACTCGCGTTAAAGTTAAAAAAGGTGATTTCTTCTTTGTTCCTAGCGGCACCATTCACGCTATTGGAGCGGGAATTATGATTTTAGAGACACAACAGAGTAGCAACACGACTTATCGTGTCTATGATTATGACCGTCTTGACGATAATGGCAATGGTCGTGAACTCCACATTCAACAATCAATTGATGTTTCTATGATTCCTGATCAAAATCCTGATTTGTTTATTCAGACTAAAAAACTAGATGACAATGAGATTGTTACTCTTATTGAAAGTGACTACTTCTCTGTTTATAAATGGAATATTCAATCTAGTATTCATTTTGATAAACATGCACCTTATACTTTAGTCAGTGTTATAGAAGGAAACGGACAAGTTATTGTCAATGACATCTCTTATCCACTTGCTAAAGGTGATCACTTTATTTTACCAGCTACAGTAACCTCTTGGGACATTAGTGGTAACTTGGAAGTCATTGCTTCTAACCCTGGACCAAAAAATAGTTAATATATAGAAGAAAAAGAATCGAGAGACGCGCTCTCGATTCTTTTATTTTACTTGATTAGCTAAGAGGATAGCCCCTGTAATTCCTGCATTATCTCCTAAACCTGGTTTCACTAAATATGAATCAAGTTCAGGTACATCAACATAATTCCCTAGTAAGGCATCGAATGCTTCCTTTACCTTATCTAGCATCTTAGGTGCGTGCATAACGCCTCCGCCTAAAATAATACGTTCTGGACGAAGAATAACAGTATAGGCTACTAAAGCTTGTCCTATGTAGTTAGCCATGAAATCCCAAACTTGGTGGTCTGGATCGACATCTTTACCTGCCATATCTAGACGCCCATTAATAGAAGGACCTGCTGCCATTCCTTCTAAACAGTTTCCATGATATGGGCAAAAGCCGTCATAATGATCATCTTGATGTGGTTTTACTAATAAGTGTCCCATTTCAGGATGGCCAATTCCTTGTAATAATTGACCATTTACAATAGCTCCAGCTCCAACTCCTGTTCCAATGGTAATATACATCACATTGTTTAATCCGGCTGCTGCCCCTTTTTCTGATTCACCTAGTGCAGCAGCATTAACATCCGTTGTCCATCCCATTGGAATATCATAACGTTCCCTCATAGCTCCTAAGAAGTCGAAATCTTTCCAAGCCAATTTTGGTGTTGATAAAACATAGCCATAAGTTTCAGATTTTTCGTTAATATCAATCGGTCCAAACGAACCAATTCCGATACTTGCTAATTCATATTGATCAAAAAATTCAAAAACGTGTGCTAATGTTTCTTCTGGTGTCGTTGTTGGGAAGGAAACGCGCTCAATAATTTCGTTCTTTTCATTTCCAATTGCACATACAAATTTTGTTCCGCCTGCTTCAATTGCTCCTACTAGCATGATTAGTCACCTATTCTTCTTATATTGTTATTTAAAACCCTTTCAAATGATTATAAGTCTTTAATAGAAAGTTCTCAACTAGGTATATACCATTTTTTAAGAAAAGCGGACAAGTAGGCCAGGACTTGGGAGCTAGACATTGATGGCTGAACTTATAATCCCCTAGTCTATAAAAAAACGAGGGTAAGAAAAGAATTTATCTTTTCTTACCCTCGTTTAATCGTTTTTTTTATGGGTTATGGGGGTCTGCTTTAGACATTTTCTAGCAGTTCTTATTAGTTAGTTTCAACGTATTATATAGTAGAAATAAAAAATATGTTATCTGCTAATTACTGATGATTCATTACACACGTAGTTAATTACGTAGTCAAAAATATTCCAGCCAAGGATAGAGAATAATTTGAGTAGCTTGCATTGTTTTGTGCAGGCTTATTTGACGTATGGTCAGCCTAAAATTCGGCTAACCCCTTTAGAAGGCAATCGGCGGAAAATTCAGCTGATTCAACTCATGGAATCGCAATTCGCTAGTCCTTAAATGGGGGTGAACCGTCCAATTCTTGGATAAAATCACGGTAAAGGGTAACCCAATTTTGGAGCACCCTTTAGTGCGTAGATGAGTTGAACTAGCTTATTTATGAGCGAGCTCCCGGGGTAGCGATTCGCTAGGTCGTCTCCATTTTTCACTTATTAAAAATTCTTTGTCTATCCACTTTCGATTAAATACTTCTCCTTCTGGATCTATCACAACAAACTTATTCCCTTTCATACCCATAGCGTAATTATCCATGATTATCATCGAAGAATCACAGCCTTTCTCCTAGCAGTTTCATTATTTTTTTTCTGCAGTTCCTGACTCATTCCAGGAGCCAATTGCGCACTTGCAATTCTGCCATCAATATAAACATCAAAGTCTTTATTCAATAGCTGATCCATTGCATCATAGAAGCGTGACTCAATCGTCTGAGAGGTCATCCCTGAGTCGATTGCAGACATATTAAGGATATGTGAAGCAGTTAACGCTAGTTCAGATTGAAGTGTTCCCGTAGCGATGTTGGCCATATCATCCATTGCATCTGTAACTGGCCTGATATTACCCTCAATACCAACAGCAAGCCCCTCTGGCAAGAACTTACCTACCTCATCACGCATCACACGTGATGGCGATTTTATACCAAAGAAGCCTTTAATACTACCTACCACGCTGTCTGTAAAGCCGCCAATCTTACCAATAATCCAATCTTTTACGGATGCAATACCATTCCAAAGACCCATTACCAAATCAGAACCAATCGACATTGCTTGTGCTTTTATTCCAGAAAACGCACTGATTAAAGCACGAATGACTTGCGGGATTTTTGCAACAATCCCAGGTATCGCATTGATTATACCTACTGCCATTTCTCCGATTAACTTCATACCTTCGCTTAAAAACTTAGGCAGGTAACTGCCGACTTTACTAATTACGTTTGCTATTAAATTCCCCATAGTTGATATGATCATGGGTAGGTTATTCCAAATTCCAGAAGCTAATTTTCCGATTAATTCCATCCCTTTTCTTACAATAGCAGGGAAGTTTTCAAGAATGGTTTGAAGCAGACCTGTGATAATAGATGTTATTCTTTGGATAATCATTGGGTAGTTATTCCACAGTCCTTGCGCAAGTCCTGTAATCAAATCATAACCACCCTGCATGATTGTAGGTACAGCGGCGACGATTGCCGTTAACACTTGATTAAGTATTTGCCCAATATTGGAAATGACAGAAGGCAATGCTTCAAAAAATCCATTTGCAAAGTTAACAATGAATTCCATACCATTTTGAACGATCGTTGGAAATTGCTCACGTAACCATCCAATCGCTTGTGCCAGGAATGTTTGTAGTTGTTGAAACATAACAGGTAGCCCTGTTGTGACCCCGTTTGACAAGGATGTTATCAAACCCATTCCTGCCTCCATTAATGCAGGAGAACCTGCTTGAATAAACGTTGTAATGGCCGATGGTAGCCCTTGAATGATATTTCCAATCGCTGGTATTAAGTTGTCAAAGAGGTAAGTGCTCGCTGTTTCTGCCAGTGCTTTCATCGATGGCCCTATATCATTACCCAATGTTAGATTACCTTTAAAATTTTTGAACGCACCTTGCATTGCAGCGAATGAACCGCCTAATGTTTCGGCTGCTTCTTTAGCAGTTGTTCCAGTTATTCCCATTTCTTCTTGAATAACGTGTACCGCTTGATAGACATCATCAAGGTTGTCAATGTTATAGTCAACACCAGACAATTTGGTAGCATCGCTTAAGAGTTTTTCCATTTCTCCTTTTGTTCCAGAATAACCCAGTTTCAAGTTATCCAACATTTGATAATTACCTTTTGCGAAACCTTGGTAAGCATTTTGGATATCCTCAATCGATGTACCCATCTTGTTTGCGTTGTCGCCCATGTCAATCATTGCCATGTTCGCTGCTTCGGCCGCTGCTTCAGTGTCACCACCAACTGACTTAAGTAAAGATGCTGAGAACGATGTAGCTTGTTGCATAAAATCATTAGCGGATAAACCAGCCGTCTTATATGCCTCATTCGCATATTCTTTCATTTTAGCTGCACTATCTCCAAAAAGCGTATCAATACCGCCAATAGACTGCTCGAGCGCTGCACCTTCTGATATTGCAGATTTTAATGCTGCACCGATACCCGCCGCTGCAATCGCACCTTTAATTGCACCCGCAATGCTTAAACCAGCGCTTTTACCTGCTTTCTCACTTTCTCCGCCCATCGCTTCTTGAATCTTACCGCTTATTCCTTTAGCGGACGGAATTATCTGGACATATGCTTGCCCTAATTCTGTTGCCATATTCTCACCTTACTTTCTTTTTCTAATTTGCCAACCTCCCACCCAATTAATTAGAATCACCTCCCTTCGATTAAAGGCTACAAAATTAACCATCAATCACCCCCTCTCAAGTAACTATGGTGCTGAATATCTTCTTTTCTTCTGCAATAGTAGTTATTACACGTTCTGCAAAATCATCTTCCAAAACGCTGATACCATTCACTAGCCTAATACGTTCTTCTTTAAATTGCTGGCTTTGTTCAATCTCATAATCTTTATAAGCTTTCCAATATTCTAGGCTGTTTGGTTCGGCTAGGTGCATCAAAGCTAGGTTATCGCCTTGTTCAGCACGTTCTTTCAGCTTGATACGGCTTTCTTCTTGTCGTTTCTCTGCTTCTTGCCGTTGCTGTTCTAACTTCTTCTTGTGAGTTTCTGATGTTTCCCGTCTAATAACCTCACGTTCAGCCTTACGTTCTTCTCTTTTTCTTAAACGATCTCTTTCTTTAACGCTCTCATTTCTGCATGAAACACTACAATATTTGTTTTTAGTGTTCGTTACTTCGTTGTTACATACAGGACACTTTTTGATTATCTTAACCACCTCTTTCTTTTGAATTACGGACGTTTTAAGGAGCGGACAGGCTTACATATGTACAGTGACTGCGTGAAGGACAGACGCAGGGGTAGGGAGGTACCCACCCCCCCTCAATGATTGATAGCTATCAGTCATTCATTCCAGAAATATTTCTCAACAGACTTCTATATGCTTCTTCTTTTCGTTTGGTATCTTCCGACTTAAGACCTTGTCTTTCATACTTATCTTCCACTTCTTTAATAGCTTTGGCTTTCTCTTTTTCTATTTCAATCGATCGCTTCTTCTCGTTCTCTTCACGCTCCGATAGGACTGCCTTAGCTATTAAGTCATTCCATTCTTTTTGACTCTCTTTCTGTCGTTCCATTTTCTTGTTGAATTTTTCCCAAGACTCTGATGCCTTCTTATGATTCTCTTCATCCACACGATCTTGCATTCCTTTTAAATCTAAATATTTTTTTTCTATCATTACATTGACCTCCTTTTTTATTAGCCCCAATATTTATTAGTTGATTGTTCCGGCTCCGGCTGTTCTCCAGCTTTTTTAGATAGAAATGAACCTTTAACTTTATTCTGATAGAAATTATGCACGGTTTCTTGATTCTTATATTCTTTATCGATTGAAAACGTTGTGTTTCCATTTGGCAGCTGAAGAACTCCCGTTGGTTCTTTATACACTTCCCGTTGCAACATATGCATCAACTTATTTGCTTGATGCCACGTTTGAGTTGATTCATCTGCAATTACCTTTAATTCAGCTATTAAAGCCGCCGCACGTTGATTTTGCTCTTCGTGAACTGCATTAGCATTTTGAGTGATATCAAACAATAATTGATTGTATTCTTCCTTCGTAATCAGTGGACTATTAGATAGTTTGTCTTTTTGTTTTTTATAAAGTTCTTTGCCGTGTTTTGCAGACCAAATGGCATCCTTCGCATTTTTATACTTCTCAACGTCTATATCATTCTCTGCAACTGTTAAGTCTGCATTGGCCTGTTGCATTTCTTTTTCCGCATCTTCAATTTTTTTTGTATATTTTTTGATAGCATTTTTATTTTCAGTTATCTTTTCTGTTAGTAAAATTTCAATTTCGTTTATTGTTTTCAAAATATTTATCCCCTTAATATTATAATCTTTCTTCTATTGATTTTATTGATTTTATTGATTTTATTGATTTTATCCATTTCAGATTTAATTCACTTTACCTATTGCATCTATACTGAGTGCAATTACTCTCTTAAGAATCTTCTGAGCGATTCATATATTTAAAAGGTTTAGCATATCTTGAAAGTCCTCTGCCATTACTTCCTGATATTCTCCTGCCTTTTTAGGATCCCTTTCCTCTGTATCATCCTCCCAATCTTCAAATACTGAATATCCAAAGCAGTGAATACAGGCTTCCTCAATCTCATTTATTTCATTGAGACAAAGCTTTTCTGTTGTCTGCATTTCAATAGGTTTTTGTAACCAATACTTCTCCATTAATGCAATCTTGGTATTATGCGGTAACTGTTCAAAGAACCTCTTGAAATATCTATACTGAAACTCCATTATTTCCAAGCCTTTCTTCATTGCTACTTCTTTATCCACATAACGGCATACGTTCTTTTCAACTGAGAAGCCTCGCGAATATACCTTCAATCCGTCTGAAGTAATATAGGAGCTCATGGTTTGACTGTAGAAGAGAATCTGCTGTCTAGCTATTCGCTCTTTAGCTCTGTTTATCTTTCTATCAAGATTCATGTAATACTCTATGCATTTCTCATCTATTGCCACCCATACACCACCTTTAATGACGTTCTATCGTTTTAATTAGGTATACGAAACTTATCCATAGCAAATGCCTTTTCTTCCACTTCAGACTCTTGAAGAACTGATGTTAAGTGAAAATATATTCTATACTCTTTTGTTTGCAGATTCCGATTAATGTAAGCGACAAAATCACCTAAAAAATATTCTTCATATTTTTTAAACCGCTCTTCGCCCTGAAGAGATTTATAATGATTTTCTAGCCTGTAGGTTGCTGTTAATAATTGGTCTCTGTATACATTCAAAGATATTCCTTTTTCTTTTGCTATTTGTTTGCTACTCACAATTTTTGTAATATTAGATTGCTTATTTCTACCAGTAATAGGGTCTTCTATAACCTTAAAATCTGAGTATTGGATATATTTCTCATAGAGAATTGCATAATCTTCTTTCTCTAACCTAGCTAGTGATTTATAAAATAATCTGACACTTTGAATATGTATCTCTGAAATATTAGAAAAGTTCGTTTTAAAATATAGCCAATTGCGTAAAATATTCTTTATACCTAAATAGTATGTGTTCTCTTTTCCCAATTAACGACCTCCATCTTCTATTAATCAAAAAAACTATTCATACAATACAATTCCTTTTTCTATAAAATCCTTTTACTGATAATTGTTTTAAATCAATGAGCGGATTTTTCCGCTCATTGAAACTCTTTCTTTTCTTAAGATTCAATTTAAAATTTTTCATATTAAACAGATCGTACTAAATGGATTTTCTCCACCTACCTAATTAACAGTTTACATGGGGTAGCGATTCGATAGGTCATCTTAGCCTAGTTATATAGGCTCGATAATCAGCCGAGTTTTCGGCTGATTAGGTCTATCCAAAATTGGACACCCCTAAAATCGAGGCCTCCACAATTTTAGGGAACCCTGCGGAATTTTCCGCAACCCTATAGCCATCCTTTAACCATTAAAAATCTCACTGCTTAAAATTCCGCTGCGACAAGTAAATTTAGCAATTTGATACAGGTAGCCTAATTTTCGGCTATCCCTGCATATTTTTGTGCAATCCTAATTTAGGGCTCCATCTAAAGATGCCTGTGGTAACGTTTCGTTAGGCCAGGCACTGATTTAGTGCGTCAACTTCTCATACCCGCTAAATTGTCGGGTATAGAAAGCTGCAATCCTTTTGCTAATGAAATGATGGCCTTTTGTCAGTAATACCGTTGAAATCAATAACAGATAGATTTTTTGATAACCTGGATGAGATTCTCGGATCATAAGCTTTTTTAAATTGGTCATAAGAAAGATTAGTTGTTAAAATCGTACTTTTTAATCCGTCCCTAGCATTTATAACTTTGAACAATGTTTTAACTGTATGGTCACTGGCTTGCTTATACGTATCTATCTTCCCAATGTCAGTACCTAGATCATCTATAAAGAGCACATCTACATCTTTCATCAGCTTTAAGTAATAGTTATCTGTTTTTTTATCAGTCGCATTATTGTTGTATGATTCAATAATCAGCTCCAAGAGTGTTGTAAAATCTACAAACATAACAGACAACTGTTTTGAATATTTTTCAGAATAATCACTAATATTGGATGCAGCTGCATAAGCCAACATACTTTTCCCTGTCCCAGGGTTACCAGTAAGGAATATATTTCTAGTTTGGCCCTCTGCAATCTGCTTTGTTAATGTCATAATGCTCGCTTTAACGTCCTTTTCTTTATTAGTTGGCGTTTTATAATCATTAAAACCTTGTCCAACAAAAGCATGACTGCCGTAAATAGAGAAGCGTTTGAAATAAGCTTTTTTTTCATTATCGCTATAATGTAACGCCTTATCGCTCAATTCTTCATCTATTTCCTTACTTTTAGAAATTCCGTAACACTTAGGACAATGAATCTCATCTGTTTTT
Source organism: Jeotgalibaca sp. PTS2502 (assembly GCF_001975685.1). Taxonomy (NCBI): domain Bacteria; kingdom Bacillati; phylum Bacillota; class Bacilli; order Lactobacillales; family Carnobacteriaceae; genus Jeotgalibaca; species Jeotgalibaca sp. PTS2502. The sequence continues at coordinate 1,732,197 of NZ_CP019433.1, read as the reverse complement.
AAATTCATGATTTTCTTATACTTTCCTGAATGATTTTCGCTTGTACACCATTCATCAGTCATTAAGAACGTATCTTTTACCAGTTTCCCCTCAAATAACTCTCTCTGCATCCCTCTAACAGTATTTTGCATTGCTATGTTACCTCCTATCTGAATAAGCTAAAATCTTCTTCACTAGTGTTGGCCACATCCGCTGCTAATCTTTTTCGGCTATTTTCAAGTAATTCCTCAGTTGTCTTTGAAGATTCTTCAGAAATAAACGTATGTGTTCCCCTATTCTTGGATGCTTGGAATTGCTTTTCAGATGCATCTACATCCATGACTGTCTTAAAACCTTTATTGTTCCAGTTAATAAGGATTTTTTCGGCATAAGCCCAGTTTCTGATGTTCCTGATAACAGCCATCTCTAAAGCTTTAATAATTAAATGATCAGCATCATACGAGGATGATCCAATTTCTTTGAAATCATTATGAATAGCAACTATCTTATCTCTGATAAGAGGAGCGATAGTTCCAAAGCCATTTTCTTGGTAGAAAGTAAAAGGATTTAGCTTGTCGTTGTCGTTATTTTTGGACCTAACAACATCTAACTCTATACTCTTATCTTTAAACTCTTTCTCTATACTCTGGTTAACTTTCTGGTAACTTTCAGGTAACAATGTTACCTTATCGACTTCTAACCGCTTTTTGTCTTTTTTCTCATTAGCAATAAGTTTTTCCTCTGCTCGTTTCCTCCGCATTAACTCAGCTTTGTTAGTCTCACTGCCAACCATCTCATCCAGTTGTTTGAGAAAAATTTCTCCACTATCCAGGAGATCAATGAGGCCTATTTTTTTAAATAAATCCATAGCAACCCGAACAGTATCTGGGTCTGTTTGTGTCAGCTTTGCAAGTGTTTTTATATCATAAGGAATAAGATATTCTCCTACATACCTTATTAAGCGGCCATCAGACCTTAAAGAACGTAGACAGAGTTTTAAATAAAAAAGAGTGTATTCCGTACCGTTTTCTTGTTCTTCTAACCATTGCATCGTATCATCTTCAAAAAAATCTTCTTTTAACTTCAGCCAATAATATCTTTTGTTCTCACTCATGTAATCACCTTCTTTTTCATTCTAAATTATCTTGTAAGTCAATTAAAAAACTAGTAATAGCATTTAACTTGTCTATGTTTGCCTGATTTATGTCAAACACATCTTCCAAAGCATTATAAGTATATGTATAATGAAACGCCATATCTTCTACACTCATTGAACTTGGATTTTTTACTAAATCAATCCAGTTATTACTCATCTTTATCGAAAGAATTATTTCATAAATATCTGAATTCAATGCTTTTAACTGGTCTTTATTTATTTTATTTTTCATTTTTATGCCCTCATTCTCTAAGTTTAATTGCATCCATGCCCTAGTTAGTTGGTTACTCAATGAAGAGTAGCGCCTACAGCTTTAACGGCTATATCATCGTTAACTTGTAGCGTTGGCGGACTATAAGCGATTGCTACCCTTTAGTGAATAACCAACTCCTTGCATGCCTATTTAGTTTTTTGCATATTACTGCGCCCTTGTTAATCTGATCGCTTCATCTATCTGCTTATTAATCTCTATATTCAAGTCGGTAATCATATGGTGTATATTCTCGATATGAGGGTATATTCTACTCAAATCATGCCCGATGGCAATTAGCTTCTCTTCCCTGCTGTCATGGTCGGTAATTCTGCTTTCTAGTACATTCTCGGTCAACTCTCTGATGACTTCTGTTAAGGTATAAACAAATTCTTTCTTAGTGTTCGTATCTTCTAATAGTGAAATTATTTTTCTTTCGTTTGTCATGATTATTCTCTCCCTATATATCTGGTTTTTTCGTATTTTGTGTTACAATAATGGAAAGTAGGTTGATTAATTTACTTTCCTAGCGCTTAAGAAATGGCTGTTTCTTAGGTGCTTTTTTGTTGTCTTTTTTCTATAACAATCTCTTTCATTAGTCTGATGAATGTGTGAAAGACTATTGAAATTATCACTCCCACAAATAGACCACCGTAAAACGCTTCTTGTAGAATGGTCACCATCTCACCTCTCACCCTTTATATTTGTATTCTTTATTTCTCTATCCTTGGCTGGAATGTTTTAATTTTTAATATTTTTGACTATCTAAAAACGTTGCTACATCTTTCATATCAAACATGATTTCTTTGCCCTTGTTGAAGCTCTTCAAGCCCTTTGAGCGCCAATCTCGAATAACCTCTACCCCACACTTGAAATACTCGCATAATTGTTGCTGGTTCAAATAACGATCGTTAACAGTTATGCTTCGAGTTGTTTCCTCTACTGCATACCTTGCTAAAGTTAAAAAATCAGCGTATACGGCCTTTTCTATGTCAAGTGGTAAATAGACTGTGAGGCGTGGCATTTCTTCTTGTGGCTTCATCTGTTCCATAGTTTCACCCCCTTAATTAGCACCATTGAAGTAAAAACGATTGATCACTTTGTTTTCTTCTTTGCGAATAAACTTCACTTCTTTCAAAATATAAAGGCCGCTGCCATCGTAATACTCAAACAAATCATCGTTCTTTAATTCTTCCAGCAAGTCCATAAAGCCATAATCTCCACTCTCTAGCTCTAGAACCACATCCCCTATTTTTTCATCCAGGATCTTTACTTTTCCGTTATAAATTACTGTTTCCATAGTTATCTGCTCCTCTTCTTTTCCATGTAATAATTCATCCACTGAAATATTTGCTATTTCAGCTATTTTTTTTAATCTTGTTGTATTAGGTAGGTTTACACCACGTTCCCAACGGGATACTAAACTATCACTTGCTGGTGGGTCAAAACATTTTGCAAATTCGGCAGTAGTTTCTTTTCGATTAAGCCTAATGGACTTGATTCTACTTCCTACTTCTTTATTGATAATTTCCAAGTATCTTCACTCCTTCTTTTAATTGTTAACTTTTGCTAACTTTTTTATTAAAAAAAATTTCATCAATTGACAAGCTATTATCTATTTTCTTGAATAGCTCCAAAAGTATTTCTTTCTCCGCATCCTTAAAATTCGTTTTGCCATTTTCCTTTGAAGAAATTGCTTGGGCTGTACACCCCAATATCTTTCCTAAGTCTTCTTGCGTTAAACCAAGCATCACCCTGTAGCCTCTAACTTTATTGTGAGACATAAATTCACCCCTCTTCTATTTGTTAACTTTTGCTAACTTAAATGAATAATAACTTATATTTTTTTAAACGTCAATGTTTTTTGTTTACTTTTGTTAACTTTTTATTTAGTATAACAAGTAAGGAGGATTTAATATGAGAATAGACAACACATCTGTAGGGCAAAGAATTAAGCAACTAAGAATGAGTTTTGGATTTACCTTAGAAGAGTTTGGTCGAAAGTTCAATACAAGTAAAACTACTGTTTACAATTGGGAAAAAGGTAGAAATTTACCCAATAAAGAGAATTTAAAAACTATTGCAGAATTAGGGGATATAACGGTTGAAGAATTACTTTACGGAAAGAAATTGGAAATAGCATCTTTTGATACTAGCGATGAGTTCTTAGCTGAACGTGAAAAAATACTTAAAAAAATTAAATTAATTGAAATAAGCAGTCGAATTGAAATGCTAGATAATGATTATGTTAGGTCTTTAATAAACAAAGGAGAAGAAAAAGTACACAGCCTTCTATCAAACGATTCAATAAAAATAATAGAAGAAACAATTTCTAATTCGATTGAAGTACCATCTGACAATGACGAAAATACTGAAAATTTAGTCCAAATGAATATTGAGAGTTTTTACCTATCCATAGCCTTGTTAGATAAAAATAGCGCTGAGTACATATCTAAATTCTCAATTATTACTAAAGAAGAGCAAGAAATAATTTTGAGATTATTAGATTCAATGATAAAGAAGTAACATATTTGGATAAATATGATTTCAAAAGTAATAAAAAAATAAAATATATCTTTCTTTATTCTTTATCCTTGGCTGGAATAGGAAAGGGAAGATAAACATGAGTAAGAAACAAGATGTTATTCAGGAATACACAAAAAAAGATGGTAGCAAGGCTTATATGTTCCAGCTCTATCTTGGTACTGATTCAATGACAGGGAAGCAAAAGAGGACCACTAGAAGAGGTTTTTCAAGTCGTAAAGAGGCCTTACTCGCTCGTTCAAGATTAATGGTTGAGGTAGAAGAAAACGGCCTTGAGCAGCAAAAAAAGATGTTGTTTAAAGATGTATATGAATTGTGGTTTGATTCGGCATATAAGAATACCGTTAAAGAGAGTACCTATGTTAAAACACAAGAGATGTTCCGCAATCATATCTTACCTGCTTTTGGTTCATACAGGGTTGATAAGATTACAATCAAGTATTGCCAGATAACAGTAAATGAATGGTGCGAGAAGCTCGCTAAATATCGTATGCTGAAGAATTATGTTACAAAGGTACTAGATTATGCTATCACGATAGAAACCCTTAAAAGCAATCCTATGCGCAAAATAACCATGCCTAAACGTAAAGAAGTTATCGATGAGGAAAAAGAAGAAAATTTTTATTCTAAAGAGGAACTAAAAACGTTTCTTAAACACGTTGAGAATGACTTTTATATTAAGTGGTATGCTATCTTCCGAACGTTGGCATTTACAGGCTTTCGTAAAGGCGAATTACTAGCTCTGCAATGGAAAGATATAAACTTTGAAGAAAGTACCATTACTGTTTCAAAGGCGTTGGCTAGGGGCGAAAATAACCGTCTCGTCATCCAATCACCTAAGAATAAATCTAGCGCTCGGACTATTTCAGTAGATCAAGTAACAATGGATGTTCTAAAGAAATGGAGAAAGCAGCAAGCAATCGATATGCTGAAGTTTGGCTTTAATACCATGAATCAAACACAAGCAGTCTTTACTACATTGGAAAATAAATACATTCAGCCAGCTAATACAACAAATCGTATCAATCAGATTATTGAACGTCATGGACTGAAAAAAATAACAGTTCATGGTTTAAGGCATACTCATTGCAGTTTGCTCTTTGAATCTGGTGCAGCAATTGAAGTTGTGAAAGAACGGCTTGGCCACTCTGACATTAAAACTACTATGAATATTTATACTCACGTTACAAAGGCTAGCATAGAAAAAACTGCTGATCAGTTTGCTAAATACGTCAATTTTTAGGCTATGCGTAGTCAATTACGTAGTCAATGCAAAAAAAACAAGCCTTAAATCATTGTGGGATTGGCTTCACATCAACGATTCAAGACTTATTAATTTTATTTTCGTATGGGTTATGGGGGGCTCGAACCCTCGACCCGCTGATTAAGAGTCAGCTGCTCTACCAACTGAGCTAATAACCCAATGACTAACAAAATAAATTTTACTCCTCTTTGGATTAAAATGCAATAATTTATGATAACCTTTTTTCTTTTTCTTATCATTAAATAGATAAAAATACGTCCTTTCTATACTACTATGAAGGACGTGTTTTCATAACTATTCTTGTTCTGGAATATAGGAGACAGAAGAGAATTTATTAAATTCTTTTTTGAATAAGAGTTTAACGGTTCCTCGTGATCCACTACGGTTTTTTTCTATAATAACTTCTACGATATTATTTTCGAATTCTGGTTCAGCAGCAGAGTCTTCTCCACCTTCACGTTCATAGTAATCTTCACGATAAAGAAAGGCTACGATGTCAGCATCTTGCTCAATTGATCCAGATTCACGAATATCACTTAGTACAGGTCGTTTATCTTGTCGTTGTTCAACACCACGTGATAATTGTGATAAGGCAATAACAGGTACTTTTAACTCTTTAGCGAGTTTCTTTAACTGACGGGAAATATCAGAAACCTCTTGCTGACGGCTCTCTTTGTTATTTCCTTCAATTAGCTGCAAGTAGTCGATAACAATTAATCCTAGTCCACCCTGTTCTTGCATCAATCGGCGGCTCTTTGCACGAATTTCTGCTATACGAATACCAGGTGTATCATCAATGAATATCTTAGATTGCCCTAATGTCGCCATAGCCATAATTAAATTAGACCATTCTTCTTCGCTCATCTGACCTGTTCTTAAGTGACCCGCATCAATATTTCCTTCCGCACATAACATCCGGTTAACGAGTGATTCAGCACCCATCTCTAAACTAAAGATGGCAACAACTTGATCTGCTTTAGTTGCTACATTTTGTGCAATATTTAAGGCAAATGCTGTTTTACCTACTGCGGGTCGGGCTGCTAAAATAATTAATTCTTCTTTTTGTAAACCAGCTGTCATTTTATCTAAAGCAATATATCCTGTTGGAATACCCGTTACATCGCCTGACTGTTGAGATAATAATTCAATATTTTGTAGGGATGTATTCACAACATCCGAGATACGAATAAATCCTGAACGATTCCGGCGTTCAGAGATTTGTAAAATAGTTTGCTCAGCACTATCTAAAATAACCGCTACCTGATCTGCTTCTTCGTAACCACTTTTAACAATATCGGTGGCTGAGTGAATCAGATTTCTCAAGATTGCTTTTTCTTCAACTATCTTCGCATAATACTCCACATTGGCTGCAGTCGGAACGATAGTCGCAATTTCAGCTAAATAAGCCAGACCACCAATGTTCTCTAATTGATCTTTGCTTTGTAATTCATTAGTTACGGTTACAACGTCAATCGGTTCGTTACGATTATATAATTGGACAATAACATCAAAAATAAGCTGATGACTTTTTTTGTAAAAATCGACAGCTACTAAGTATTCTAATACAGTTACAACTGAATCAGGATCAAGAAAGATAGAACCTAATACAGATTGCTCTGCTTCTGCACTATGGGGAGGTATTCGATTTTGGAAAGCTTCTTCCATATATATCTTCATCCTTCTACTCATTATTCAATAGCGACATGTCGCTTTGCCTTCTTATTGTACTCTAAAAAACCTGAGAAAACAATTGCCTAAAGTGAACACATGTTCCTGTTTTTGAAAAAGAAAGACGAGCAATATTCCACATGAAATATCGCTCGCCTATTCATTATTCAGCTACAACATGAACGGTTAAAGTAGCTGTTACTTCTGGGTGAAGACGGACTTCCATTCGTGTATAACCTAATGAACGAATTGGATTTGGCAAATTGATTTTACGTTTATCTAGCTTCACTCTATGTTGTTTGTTTAAGTGTTCTGCAACTTGTTTACTTGTAATTGATCCAAACAAACGATTATCTTCGCCTGCTTTTGCTGGGATGGTAATTGCTGTTTCTTCTTTTTCCAATAACGCTTTTAAATCTTGTGCCACTTGCAGTTCTTCGGCTGCTTTTTTATCTTCTGCTTTTTGTTGGCCTTTTAAAGCAGAAACACTTGAAGTGGTTGCTTCCTCAGCCAGACCATTTTTAAGAAGGAAATTATTTGCGTAACCATCTGCTACGTTTTTAATTTCACCTTTCTTACCTTTACCTTTTACATCTTTAAGAAAAATAACTCTCATCGTGTTTCTCCTTTCTCTTCTTCATCTTTTAAAACATCTTCTAATCGTTTTTTTGCCTCTGATACTGATACATTCTCTATTTGAGTAGCAGCATTCGATAGATGCCCGCCACCACCAAGTTTTTCCATAATTCTTTGGACATTGACTTTACTCAAACTTCTTGCGCTAATTCCGACACGACCATCCGTACGTTTAGTAATAACAAAGGATGCCTCTACGTCTTCCATTGAAAGCATAGTATCAGCAGTTTGCGCAGCTAGAACCGTATCGTATACTCTATCATCGGCACCATTCACAACTGCCATTCCTGGAACAACGAACTCCATCGTTTCAAGTAAATGACTTCTTTCTAAATAAGTATCCAAGTCCTCTTTTAAGGCTTCCTGAATTAACACGGTATCAGCGCCATTTGATTGCAAGTAACTTGCTGCATCGAATGTACGAGAACCTGTTCTCAAGCTAAAGTTTCGTGTATCTACTATAATACCTGCTAACATGGCGGTCGCTTCTATTTTGTTAATCGTATCAATGTCATTTGATTGGTATTCAAATAATTCTGTTATTAATTCAGAAGCAGATGATGCATAAGGCTCAATGTAAACCAAAACAGGATTATCAGGGAATTCTTGCCCTCTTCTGTGATGATCAATAATCACAACATTAGATGAAACGTCCATCAATTCTGGTGCTGGTATCATAGATGGTTTGTGAAGCTTAATTGCAATATCAAATGCATAAAAAATTTTAAAAACCTTTATAGACAGCGAATTACTCAATAATCCAGTATTACCAATGGTTTGAAGCCTTTGTTGGCAGTGTGTATTTCGTCCCTTACCATTTTTCAGGTGAGTTGTTGGTGGTTCTGACCCAAGAGAATAGGTTGGCTGAGTCAAGAGAAGGAGCGAAGCGGCTCTTGACTCAGCTAAGCTGTTCTCTTATCCTATAAAACCAACAAAATACCTTAAGCTGCTTGTAACTTAGCTAACTCTTCCTGCAGGCGTTCTGCAGGTGTTGCATAGCCCATTATTTTTCTCGGTCTGTCGTTGATCGTATTAGTTACTGCCAGTAAATGTGCATAAGACAATGGACGCAGAGTGACTCCCTTTGGGATAAATTCTCGGAGCATGCGGTTGTGCCTCTCGTTCGTTCCTTTCTCCCAAGAAGCATACGCATGAGTAAAGAAAACCTGAACATCTTCAGTAATGCCTTCGATAAGCGACAGACTTGAAAACTCAGATCCGTTATCAGTTGTTAGGGTCTTAAACTGTTCCAGTCCCTGTTTTCTCATCAAATCAAGAACACCTTTTTGAACCACTATGGCACCTTTTCCCCAAACTTTCTTCGTTAGACAGTAGCGGGTTTTCCGTTCAACCATAGTGATGATGACAGGCTCATTTTTTATTTTCTTGCCTAATACTAAATCGACTTCCCAATGCCCAAAATCTTCTCTAGAGAGTATTTCTGGATCGCGTTCTTCGATACTGCGACCTAAGTGCTTAGCGTTATGACCTTTCGGTTCCGAAACGTTTTTCTTGCGTGGCCGCATCCGGGTCTTCATAGGTAAATCGATATTACGGATTGGGAGTACGGCAGCATTGATCAAGGCGTAAACTGTTTTCGTGCATGGTACGTGTTCGTCAGGGTGCGATTTTCTGTAAGAGTGTACAAAAGTATCCACACTATGAATCCGTAACCCCTTCATGGGTGCTAGATTTTCAGGTAAGGCAGCAAGGAAAGCTGCAGAATATTTATGATGATTCCGCGCATGCGAGTTCTCACGATTTTCTTTGTAAACCCGAGCGCCTGAGGCGGCAATATACTGCTCGTAATAATTGTGTTGATAGTCAAGTTGGCGCGTTCTGCCGCGTTTCAACTCACGAGAAACAGTCGATTGGCTGACTCCTAATTCACGCGCCATCTCCGCTTGTTTATAGGTACCGATTTTAGCCATCTGTTCCAGCTTTCCCCGTTGAATATCAGTAAGGTGTGTGAAGGTGCGGTTTTCTATGATACAATTATTATTAGTCATGTAGATACCCCTTATACTTTTGGTTTGGTCGCTTATAAGTATATCGTATCTACATGATTTTTTCGTTTATTTCCTTATGCATTTCATTTTACAATTTACCGATGGTTTGTGAACATCAACAAGTGTAATGAGTGAGTTTTCTGTAATCATTTCTGCAGCTTTTTCTGGACCAATAATAGACTTAGAAATATTAGAATCCTTATCAATAACCGCCATCATTCGTCTAACATCTTTCGAAAGCTGTTCAGATTTCAGAACAATCCAAGCTTCTTTATTATTCATTTGAACAATTCGTCTGATTCCTAAGCAAGAGCCGATAACATCCATATCAGGATAATTATGGCCCATTACAAAAACTTGATCAGCATTGACGATCAATTCTTCCAACGCATGACTAATCATTCTCGCACGAATACGGGTCCGTTTTTCCATTGGATTAGTTTTCCCACCATAAAATCTAGCTTCATCATTTTCCGCTCTTACAACAACTTGATCGCCACCCCGTGCTAAAGCTAAATCAACATTAGCTTGGGCTAATTGAGCAATGTCTTTCCACCTCATCAAAACTTCTCCCGTACTATAGGAGAATCCCATACTTAGTGTCAGCGGGAAATTTTGCTTGTACGTTCGTTCTCTAATTTGATCAACAATCTCAAATTTGTTTTGCTCTAATTTTTGCAGTGTTTTTTTATTCATCAGGCCAATAAAGCGGTCATCATCCACGCGCTTTAAATAAACATTATTTATGTTAGCCCAATTTGTTAACTGGTTAGTAATATAGTTATTTACATTTGAACGTTTCCGGTCATTCATTGACTGAACTGCTTCATCATAATTATCTATGATGATATTTCCAAATACTAGACGTTCATCTTGATACTTTTCTTCAATCTTTGCATAGTCCGTAATATCCATTAAATAAAGAACGCCTATATCTTCCTGTATAACCATTTCGAAATAGCGGTCTCCCCATTTAACTTTAGTCATTTCATTATTCTTAAACTTCTCAATCCATTCGTACAGTTCAGAATCAACATCTTCAATTTTTCTTCCTAATATATCTTTGGTTTTAAAATACTTTAGGAGATAAGGGTTAGTCCATTGGATTTCTTGTGCCTCATTATATAACAAAATACCAATTGGCATTTGAATGAGAGCCTCTTGCTCACCCTTTTTAATACGATAGGATAAGTCAGATATATACTTGTTTGTTTCATCTATTAAATAGTCAGTTGAGTAATAGAAGAGTCCACCTACTATAAAAATGACAAATAGTAAAACTAAACCGATTTTCCAACTCGTTATAAAAGCTAATACGATAAAAAGAATCAATGAAATTAATAAAATATACGCTGGCACTTTAATTCGATTTGCACGTATGAATGGAGGAAGTTTTTCTATTTTTTCCCTTATTTTCATTGTTGCTCCTTTTCTCAAATTATTAGATTGTCTTTTATAATTTTACCACAATGCTTCTTTAATAGCCACATTCCAAGACAGCAACGAAATGTTTCACGTGAAACATTATTGGTTTTTACAACTTAAATTGTTTCACGTGAAACATTATTAGGAAGCGTTTTCTGTTATTTAAATAAATATCCACAACTCTCTTTATAAACATGTGGATAACTTTCCCTCTAACATATCATATCCTTAAGCTGACGGTCTTCTTTTATCTTTTTCCACATGTGGATATCTATCTCCCGCTTGCATAAAAAATCATTTAAGCTATGCAACGGACACATCAGATAGCAGCTAATATTTCTAACTGTCGTTACTATTTAGAATACAAAAAAGCAGCTAGGAGAAATCCTAGCTGCTTGAAGTTTTAATTATTCAGCAATCGTAAAAGGCATTAGAGCAATAATACGAGCACGTTTAATTGAAACTGTTAAAGTTCTTTGGTGTTTAGCACATGTACCTGTTACACGACGAGGTAAGATTTTACCTTTCTCAGATACATAGCGTTTTAATAGATCTACATCTTTGTAATCTACATGATCAATATGATTTGCGCAGAAATGACATACTTTTTTACGTCTACGTCCTCCGCGACGACCACCACGTTGTTGAGCCATGTTTGTTTTCCTCCTTTTTTAACCTATTCTTACTTTAGACTAGAATGGCAAATCATCATCTGAAATGTCAATTGATTGTCCGCTTGATAAGAATGGATCATCATTCGAATTGTAATCACTAAAGTTATTTTGAGATTGGTTAGAGTAAGACTGATTATTATAAGAGTTGTTTTGGTTAGATTGGTGAGAATTATTATTACCTTGGAATCCGCCGCTATTAGCTTCTCCTCTTGGTCTTTGCTCAGTAACGTTTCTTGACTCTAATAGAGTAAAGTTCTCGACAACAATTTCAGTAACGTATACGCGTTGTCCTTGTTGGTTTTCATAGTTTCTAGTTTGAATTCGTCCTTGAATACCTACTAGAGAACCTTTGCGAGTGAAATTAGCAAAGTTTTCCGCTGATTTTCTCCAAATAACACAGTTAATAAAATCAGTTTCTTTTTCACCTTGTTGATTTTTGAATTGACGATCAACAGCGATTGAAAAAGATCCTACTGCAGTGCCACTTGATGTATAGCGTAAATCTACATCTTTGGTCAATCTTCCTGTTAATACAACATTATTAATCATTAAATGCTTACCCCCTTAAAATGTTTCACGTGGAACATTTTATGCTTCTTCTTTAACGATAATGTGACGAAGAATGTCATTATTGATTTTCGCTAAACGGTCAAATTCGTTAATCGATTCAGCAGTTTCAGATTTAATTTTCACGATATGGTAGATACCTTCGCGGAAATCGTTAATCTCATATGCTAAACGACGTTTTGACCAGTCTTTTGATTCAATAATTTCTGCACCATTATCAGTTAAGATTGCGTCAAAGCGCGCTACCAATTCAGCTTTAGCAGCTTCTTCGATGTTAGGACGGATAATGTAGTTAATTTCGTATTGAGTCATTATGACTGTCACCTCCTTATGGACTTTTGGCTCTTACATTTTGTAAAAGCAAGGAGAGTATTCGTAAATACTCACGTCTTAAAATTATAGCACCTCAATCAATAAATTGCAAGTTTTTTCTTAAATTAAAAAGCAAACCTGTGATAAGCAGGTTTGCTTTTTAATATTTATTATTCTTCGTCTTCAAACAGACTATCCGCAAAATTTTGCATGTCTGTTTTAATTTGTTCTGAATCATTTTGAACAGTTGCTTGTTCTTCAGTTACAGATCCTTCAATCTCTTCTGTTTCCTCTTCTTCCGGTTCAACAACAGCCATCGTTGATACTTTAGAACCATCATCTAGACGGATTAAACGAACGCCTAACGTTGCTCGACCAATTTCTGATACATCTTTAGCATGGAAACGAATCATCACGCCTGCGTCAGTAATAATCATGATATCTTCGTCTTCACGTACAGTCGCAAGACCAACTAGATTACCATTTTTCTCAGTAACATTAACGGTCTTAATTCCTTTACCGCCACGGCCTTTAATCGCATATTCATCGATAGATGTCCGTTTACCATAACCATTTTCGGTAATCGCTAAGACTTTTGTTCCTTCTTCTAGGAGATCCATACCAACAACAAAGTCCTCGTCACGTAATTTAGCTCCACGGACACCTGTAGCGGTACGTCCCATAGCTCGAACATCATTTTCATCAAAGCTGACTGAGTAGCCAAAATGCGTACCTATGATGATTTTCTTAGTACCGTCAGTCAAGGCTACTTTGATTAATTCATCATTTTCATTTAAGTTAATCGCACGTAGTCCATTTTGACGGATATTACGGAATTCAGTTGTTTCTGTCCGTTTTACAACACCTTGTCTAGTTGCAAAGAAGAGATACTCGCCTTCTTTCGGTCCATTACCACGTAGATTAATAATGGTCTGGATTTTTTCATTAGCATCCAGATTCAACAAGTTAATAATTGGCAATCCCTTAGCTTGACGACCATACTCTGGGATTTCATATCCTTTATTACGGTATACTTTCCCTTGATTAGAGAAGTAAAGGAGGTTGTCGTGTGTTGATGCTGTAATCAGTGTTTCGATAAAGTCATCATCGTGGATTCCCATACCTTGGACACCACGACCACCACGACGTTGCGCTCTAAATTCGCTGCTTGGTAGGCGTTTAATGTAACCATTATGAGTTAGAGTAATCACGACTTCTTCTTCTTCGATTAAGTCTTCGTCTTCTAGTGACAGAACTTCACCGACTAATAACTCTGTTCTTCTGTCATCACCAAAACGCTCTTGGATTTCTAGTAGCTCTTCTTCAATGATTTCAAAAATACGCTGTTCGCTAGCAAGAATATCAGCTAAATCGCGGATTAACGTCATCAAGTCGTTATATTCACCTTCGATTTTATCACGTTCTAAGCCTGTTAAGCGAACCATACGCATATCTAAAATAGCTTGAGCTTGACGATCAGTTAGACCATAATCCTCAATAAATTTTTGTTTAGCGACATCACCACTTGGTGAGCTTCTTAAAATATTAACGATTTCGTCAATATGGTCAAGGGCAATTCTTAACCCTTCTAAAATGTGAGCACGAGCTTCTGCCTTTCTCTTATCGTATTCTGTACGACGGCGGATAACTACTTTCTGATGCTCCAAATAGTGAGATAAGATGCTCTTCAAGCTTAATGTTTCTGGAATACCATTCACAATGGCCAACATATTGAAGCCAAATGATGATTGAAGTGGTGTTAACTTGTAAAGGTTATTTAAAATAACGGATGCACTCACATCACGTCTCACATCAATAACGATACGCATTCCTTCACGGTCTGACTCATCAGCCAAGTCAGTAATTCCTTCAATTCGCTTTTCACGTGCTAACTCAGCAATTCGTTCAACCAATTTTGCTTTATTAACCACATACGGCAATTCAGTAATTAAAATACGTTCTTTACCATTTTTCAAATTCTCAATCTCAACGCGACCACGGACAATAATAGAACCGCGACCAGTTTCATAGGCTTTACGGATACCCGATTTACCCATTACAATCCCACCAGTTGGGAAATCTGGTCCTGGTAATGCCTCCATCAAATCAGCTGTTGTTGCATCTGGATTTTTCATCAAGATATGGAGCGCTGAAATAACTTCTGTTAAGTTATGAGGCGGGATGTTTGTTGCCATACCTACTGCGATACCAGAAGCACCGTTAACCAATAAGTTAGGGAAGCGAGCTGGTAAAACATCTGGCTCTCGCTCTGTACCATCATAGTTTTCATGGTAATCAATCGTATCTTTGTTGATGTCCCTTAACATTTCAAGGGCTAATTTAGACATTCTTGCTTCCGTATAACGCATAGCGGCAGCACCGTCACCATCGATAGAACCAAAGTTTCCATGACCATCAACTAAAAGATAGCGGTAACTAAAATCTTGTGCCATCCGTACCATTGATTCGTAAATCGCACTGTCACCGTGAGGATGGTATTTACCCATAACATCCCCAACAATACGTGCAGATTTTTTATGTGTTTTATCAGGGGTAATCCCTAATTCGTTCATTCCATATAAGATACGGCGGTGAACAGGTTTCAAACCATCTCGGACATCTGGAAGGGCACGAGAGACAATAACACTCATGGCATATTCTAAGAATGACGTACGCATCTCTTTACTAAGTTCGCGGACTTCCATTCCAGAGTCTAGATTTTTATTTTCTTCTTCACTCATTTAATTAACCTGCTCCTTCCTAAACATCTAGATTTTCAACGTATTCAGCATTATCTTGGATAAAGTTACGGCGTGGTTCAACCTTTTCACCCATCAACATACTCAACACAGCATCTGCTTCAATAGCATCAGCCACTGAGACTTGTGCAAAGCGACGGTTTTCTGGGTTCATGGTTGTTTCCCATAATTGTTCTGCATCCATCTCACCTAACCCTTTGTAACGTTGGATAGATGGTTTTGGACTTGCTGGAATAGTCGCTAAATACTGATCTAATTCTTCTTGTGATTGTAAGTAAACTTCTTTTTTACCTTGCTTAACTTGGAACAATGGTGGCTGTGCGATATAAACATAACCTGCTTCAACTAATGGGCGCATGTAGCGATAAAACAAGGTTAATAATAGCGTTCGAATGTGAGCACCATCCACGTCCGCATCCGTCATAATAACAAGTTTGTGGTATCTAGATTTGCTAACATCGAACTCAGCACCAAAGCCTGTTCCCATAGCTGTAAAGAGCGAACGAATTTCCTCGTTAGCTAAAATACGATCTAGTGATGCTTTTTCAACGTTTAGAATTTTACCGCGAATTGGCAAAATCGCTTGGAAAATACGAGAACGTCCTTGTTTAGCAGAACCACCCGCAGAATCCCCCTCTACGATAAATAATTCTGATTTTGAAGGATCTTTGCTTGAACAGTCTGCTAGCTTACCTGGCAAGTTACTGATTTCTAGTCCACTCTTCTTACGTGTTACTTCACGAGCACGCTTAGCTGCCAGACGTGCTTTGGCCGCCAAAATGCCCTTCTCAACGATTTGACGAGCTACTTGAGGGTTTTCCATTAAGAACTTATCAAAGGTGCTTGAGAAGAGACGATCTGTGATTGTACGCGCTTCAGAGTTTCCAAGTTTTGTTTTAGTTTGCCCTTCAAATTGAGGATCAGGATGTTTAATCGACAATACCATTGTCAATCCTTCACGCACATCTTCCCCACTTAGGTTTTCCTCGTTATCCTTCATGATTTTTGATTTTCTTGCATAATCATTAATCACTCGGGTCAGTGCTGTCTTAACGCCCGATTCGTGAGTTCCACCTTCATAGGTATGAATATTGTTAGCGAAACTAAACAAACTTGTATGATAGCCGTCTGTATATTGCAATGCAACTTCAACTTGAATGTCATCTTGAACATCTTCCACATAGATAATGTCATCGAATAATGGTCGTTTATTTTGATTTAAGTATTCCACATAACTACGAATACCACCTTCGTAGTAGTAGTTACTAGTCACTTCTTTTTCAGGACGTCTGTCTGTAATTGAAATATTTAAACCCTTGTTCAAGAAGGCTAATTCGCGAACACGAACCGCTAATTTTTCATATTCAAAGACGGTTGTTTCTGTAAAAATTTCAGGGTCCGGCCAAAATTGAACAACTGTACCATGCTCAGTTGTTTCGCCAACCACTGTTAAGTCAGTCATAATTTCGCCACGTTCATAGCGTTGTTTGTAGATTTTACCGTTTTTATAAACTTGAACAATTAATTTTTCAGAAAGAGCATTTACAACTGATGCTCCTACCCCATGAAGTCCACCTGAAACCTTATAACCGCCACCACCGAATTTACCTCCTGCGTGTAGGACTGTATAAACTGTTTCAACGGCTGGACGACCTGTATTAGCTTGGATATCAACTGGGATTCCACGACCATCATCTGAAACGATGATACTGTTATCTTCTTCAATTGAGATTTTAATGGTTGAAGCGAATCCAGCCAAAGCCTCATCAATCGAATTATCAACGATTTCCCATACTAAATGGTGCAATCCTGCTGCACTAGTCGCACCAATGTACATACCAGGACGTTTACGAACAGCTTCTAACCCTTCAAGTACTTGAATCTGACTGGCATCATATGCTTGAGCCAATTCTGCTTTTTCTTTTTCAAATTCTGTCATGCTCTTATGCACCTTCCTTTTCAACTTTTCCTGCTTCTATATAAAAAATGGTTGGTTCTTCAATTTTATTACGTTTCACACCATCTAAGCTTGGTGTTGTTAAAAAGGTCTGGACTTTTTTCTCAATTGTTTTTAAAAGATGCGTTTGTCGACTATCATCTAGTTCTGATAAGACATCATCTAATAAAAGAATCGGATACTCACCCAAAACCTCCTTCATACATTCTATTTCTGCTAATTTCAAACTCAAAACAGTGGTTCGCTGCTGACCTTGTGAGCCAAATTGATGAATATTCTTGTCATTAACATAAAAAACCAAATCATCACGGTGCGGACCAAATAAAGTTGTCGCCTGTTCGAGTTCACGCTGCTTCACTCTTTCTTGCTCTTCAAGTAATAAAAGGAAAATAGCATCTTTCGTCATATTATTTTCAAAAGTAATAGGTGATTTATAGCGAATTTTTAAATGCTCTTTTTCATCTGATATTTGATGATGAATAGAATCTGCCCATTTTTCTAGTTGTTTAATAAAGCTTAACCGAGCTTCAATAATTGAAGCTCCTAGCGTTGCTAGTTGTTCGGTTAAAACTTCCAAATAAACCTTATCTGATACTTTTCTAGTTAATAGCTGCTTTAAATACGTATTCCGTTGTTTTAACAGCCGTTGATATTGGACCAGGTTATGCAGATAAATATGACTCATCTGGCCAAGTTCCATATCTAAAAACTTACGACGACGGTTTGGTGAGCCTTTGACTAGCTCCAAATCTTCTGGTGCAAATAAAACGACATTCAGGGTCCCCACATAATCACTCAGGCGTTTTTGTTCAAGGTGATTAATTTTAGCTATCTTTCCTTTTTTAGAAAAGGTTAGCTCTAATGGGTAATCTGCATGTCTTTTTTCGACATTACCAGTAATTTGTGCTTGCTCTTGTTGCCATTGAATCATTTCTTTCTCGTTAGAAGTACGCGGACTCCTTGCCATCGACAAGGCGTAAATCGCCTCCATTAAATTAGTCTTACCCTGAGCATTCTCACCAAGGAAAACATTTATCCCCCTAGAAAAGGGAACAGATAGTTCTGAATAATTCCGGAAATTACGAAGTGTAATCTCTTTTAAAATCATAATTCTGAGCCATCATCTGTCGCTTGGTTATTTCGTTGAACGATAAACGTTCCTGCATCAGGAATCTCTACAACAGAACCTGGATAGATTTTTTTACCACGGCGGTTTTCTTTTTCACTATCAACCATGACAGCATATTCCGCTAAGTACCATTTAGCCATTCCACCACTTGAGATCACATTGACATGTTTTAATAATTGACCCAGTGTTATGAAATCATCATCAATAGACACAATATTTTTCAAGGAATTCACCCATTTCCATTAAAATAAGCGTGGAAACCGTTGAATCCACGCAACATATTTACTACTATAGTATACCCTTTTTTTGTGAAAAATTCAAATAAATGGCAAAAAAACGCCTTTTATAAGGTTTTAACACTTAAACGACTAAAACATTATAAGTGTTGATTTAAAAACCTAAGGCGCTAAATTTGATAGATAAAGCTAATAATAATAAAAAAGGAAGTTGCATAAACAGTTGCAACTTCCTTTCATTTCATTAATACGTTCGAACAGGTGTAATTAATTGAATAAAAGCTTGCTCAATGTCTGTATGGTTATCCACTGGAACGACTGTAAATGGTCGAATTGGAGCTGTAAAGCTAACCATAACATCTTGGTGACCAAATGTACGAAGAGCATCTTTCAAATAATCTGGGTTAAATGAAATAACCAAAGGCTCACCGTTCGCTTCTTGATACTGTAAATCTTCACGAACGGTTCCGATTTCTGGTGAATTACCGGATAATTCCACTTTTTCGTCTGAAATAGACAGTTTAACCACATTATTTTTACCTTCATGTGATAACAATGACGCACGATCAGTTGCTTGTAGTAAATCCGCTGCGTTCATCACTAAGTTAGTTGAAGATGTTGTTGGAATAAGACGATTTGTATCTGGATAGTAGCCTTCTAACAGGCGTGAATAGAAGTAAAGGTTCTCAGCTTTAAACAGAACCTGGTTTTCAGTCACCATCATATCAATCGTATCTTGATCTTCAACAATACGAGATAATTCAATCAAACTTTTACCAGGAATAATCACTTTATAGCTGTTTTCACTGAGTGATTCTGGAATATTGATTGGAATAATCCGTTGACTCAAGCGGTGGCTATCGGTTGCAACTGCTTTTAAGGTGCCATTCTCAATGGTGATGTTGACACCTGTCAAGATTGGTCTACTTTCTTGCGTAGATGTAGCAATAACAGTGTGTTGAATCACTTGTTTGAATAGATTAGTTGGTAAGCTGATTACTTCATTTGAATCTATTGTTGGGAAGTTTGGATAACTTTCAACATCAATACTATTGATTTTAAAGGCTGCATTCGCCGATGTAATGTGGGTTTGTAAATTATCGCCCACTTCAATCGTTAACTTTTCATCAGACATTTTACGAACAATGTCGTTAAAAATACGTGCTGGGAGGACAATGCCTCCCTCTTTAATAATTTCTAAATCATTGGATTCATCTTCTATTGGAATAAAAATTTCAATAGAAATATCTGAATCACTACCACTTAGCATAAGTCCTGTTTTATCAGCTACCATTTTAATACCTGTCAGAACAGGGATGGTTGTTCTTGAAGAGATGGCTCTTTGAACGTCAGTTATATATTTTATGAAAGCTGGTCGATTAATATTAAACTTCATTTTATTTGCTTCCCTCCGTTTAAATTAGATTAAATAAAAAATAGTAGTAGTAGTAGGGCATGTTAGTACTGTGGAAAACAAAATAAACCCTTAGATAGACAAAGTTTTCCACTTGTGGATAAGTTGTGCGTAAGTTTAGGTATAATTTAAAAGATGTCCACAGGCGAAAAAAGCCTCTTTTCTACATATTTTTCAATGTTTCCTTTATTGTATCAATTTCTTGTTTCATAGTAACGTCTTTTGGTAGAGAATTTGAAATTTTATCGTAGGCATGGAGAACAGTTGTATGATCCTTGCCGCCAAATTCTGTTCCAATTTTTGGAAGAGAGCTGTCTGTTAACTCACGAGAGAGATACATAGCGATTTGACGCGGGACAACAATTCCTTTTGTCCGTTTTTTCCCTTTTAATTCTTCAATCGTGACATGGTAGAACTTCGCAACGGTTTGTTGGATGGTATAAATAGACAAAGCTTTCGGTTTATCCGTTGGTAAAATACTTTTTAGAGCATCTGCTGCTAAACTGGTTGAAATGTCTTTGCCTTGAATAGCTGAAAAAGCTTGTACTCTGACAAGAGCACCTTCTAATTCACGAATATTTGAATCGATTTGCCCAGCAATATAGCTTAATGTATCATCCGGAATCTCTAATCGTTCGCTGTTGGCTTTGTTTCTTAAAATTGCAATCCGTGTTTCTAAATCGGGCGGTGTAATATCGACTGATAGACCCCAAGCGAAACGCGATACTAAACGTTCTTGCAATTTTGGAATTTCATTTGGCAAACGATCACTCGTTAGCACAATTTGTTTTCTTTCATCATATAAAGCATTAAATGTATGGAAAAATTCCTCTTGCGTTCCCTCTTTATCTGCAAAAAATTGAATATCATCAACTAATAGTAGGTCGACACTGCGGTATTCATTACGGAACTGTTCTTGTGTTCTGTTTTGAATCGAATTGATAAAATCATTTGCGAATGTCTCACTGCTGACGTATTTTACTTTAGCATTTGGGCGGAGCTGCAACATTTGATGACCAATCGCATGCATCAAATGTGTTTTTCCTAAACCAACGCCACCATAGAAAAATAGTGGATTATAAATGGTACCTGGTTCTTCAGCAACAACTAAGGCTGCTGCATGGGCCATTTGGTTTCCTTTTCCAATAACAAATGTATCAAAGGTGTATTTCGTATTTAATAAAGCTTGTTTAAAAGGTACTTTCGCTTCATTTTTAGTTTTTTCTTGTTTTAATGCAGGAACATCTTCGTTTTTAAGCATAAAAATAGGTGAAATTTCTTTACCGCTAAATTCATAGATGCCTTCTACAACACGAGTTGCTAAATTGTTCTGCCAATAGTCTTTATGTAGTGAAGATGGTACTTCAATAATAATATTTGATTCCGTTAAACGAATTGGAACGGCACTATCAATCCAGGTATCGTAGCTGACTTTGGATAATGATTCTTTGAATTTTTCTTGCAAGTATTGCCACAGTGAATATATATCTTCCAATAGGAGCTTCCTCCTTCTTTTTAAATTTTTAATCTGGGAACTTTTTTCAAAAGACCAGGTCCTTCCTATTTTAGCATTATGTATAAAAGTTTTCCACAACAGATTTACTTGTGCATAAACATATAAAAAGGGCGTTCAAAAGTTTTCCACAGGATTAAAAATAACTGTGCATACAAAAATAATCCAAAGTTTAATTATTCTTAGCTGGGGATAACTACTCATTTTGAAAGATTGTCACATCAATACTTTTAAGCGATATCCACAGTTTTTAAAAGTTGTCCACAAAACAAGACACACACCTTGTTGCCATGTGGAAAAGTGGTGGAATACTTGAGGATAGCTATTTTACTAAAAAAAGTTATACAAACGGTTGTGTAAAATAAAAAAGACTTGTGGATAAAAAAAACAAACAAATAAAAAAAATTTCTTTCTCTTATAGAAGAAATGTGCTATTATAGTTAAGTGAGTTTTAAAAAATAACTTTTACTTGACAGAGTGGTCTCTGTTTCTTTATAATATCGGAGACTGTCTATAGGATATTAAATTGCCATAATAGAAGAAAAGTAATCTCAGGAGGTGTACGAGTAATGAAAAGAACATTCCAACCTAAAAAACGCAAACGTCAAACAGTTCATGGATTCCGTAAACGTATGAGTACTAAAAACGGCCGCAACGTATTAGCAAGTAGACGCCGCAAAGGAAGAAAAGTATTGTCTGCATAAGATCACTGACCGTCAGTGGTCTTTTTTTTTACAAATTATCAGCATTTTATAAAAATAGAGGGGGGACAAGATGCGAAAATCTTTTCGAGTTAAGAAAGAAAAAGAGTTCCAACGTGTATTTCATCATGGCGCTTCTAAAGCGAATCGACAATTTGTTGTCTATGTCCTGCCTAAAGAAGATCAGCAACACTTTCGAGTAGGGCTTTCTGTTGGAAAAAAAATAGGTAATGCAGTCACACGAAATGCCATTAAGCGTAAAATTCGCCAGTCTTTGTTGGAATTAAAGCCAATGATTAAGGCTGATATTGATTTTATTGTGATTGCCCGTCCACCAACTGCAGAAATGTCTACAGAAGAAGTTAAAAAAAGCTTGATACATGTGTTAAAATTAGCTCATGTGATGGAATAGTCATTTAATATAGGTTTTAAGGAGGAACTGTCGTTGTCAAAGCGAAAACGATTACTTTTTACACTTAGTTTGCTTGCTGTTATGATGGTCTTATCAGCATGTGGAAGTACTGAGGCGATTACGTCTGAAAGTACAGGATTTTGGGATGGGATGATTATTTACAATTTCTCTCGTATGATCATTTGGTTATCAAATATGTTCTTTGGTAGCTACGGAATGGGAATTATTGTTTTTACAGTCATTATCAGAGTAATTTTGATTCCATTAAATTACTTCCAAACAAAGAGCACACGCAAGATGCAAGACGTACAACCACAAATCAAAGCCTTGCAAGAGAAACATTCATCAAAAGACACTGAAACGAAAGAATTGTTACAAGCTGAAATTTCACGTGTCTATGCGGAAAATGATGTCAATCCATATATGGGATGTTTGCCTGCATTAGTGCAAATGCCTGTTATGATTGCACTTTATCAAGCAATTAGTCGTACAGAAATTTTACGTTCAAGCTCATTCTTATGGATGAACTTAGGTTCACGTGACCCGTACTTTATTTTCCCAATTTTAGCAGCAATCCTAACATTCTATACATCTAAATTAACGATGATGACGCAACCTGATGGCGGCGGTCAAGGTAAAGCAATGATGTATACAATGCCAGCTATGATTTTATTTATGGGTATTTCATTGCCAAGTGCTTTGTCTCTATACTGGACGGTAAGTAACGCCTTCTCAGTTGGACAAACGCTAATCATGAATAATCCTTATAAAGTAATTAACGAGCGCAAAGCAGAAGCAAGCAAGAAACGCGAGTTAGAAAAAGCATTAGAAAAAGCTAAAAATCCGAAAAAGAAAAGAAGAAAATAAACTTTTTTGAAATGGAAGGATGGAACAACAATGGAAAATGAAAAAATTGTAGTAAGAGATACAACGGTTGATCAAGCAATCAGCAAAGGGTTAGCTCAACTTAATTTAGGAACCCATGATGTTGACATCAAAATCATTTCTGAAGGAAAAAAAGGTCTGTTTGGTTTTGGACAAAAAGATGCTGAGGTTGAAATAACACCGAAACAACTTCCTGAAATGAAAGAACCTGGTAATAGTTCAGTTTTTGAAAACGAAGAACGTGCTGATTATATTTCAGACCATCAAACGGAAGAAAATCTTGATTCAGAAGAAGACAATTACGAATATACGGATACGATTACCTACGAGGTAGTTGACGAAGATGAAGAGCTTCCAGCAGAATCTAACAAAGAAGAAGCGATTCAAAAAGTGATTGACTACTTAACGACGACGGTTGAAGTATACGGTGCTGATGCAAAAGTGACTGCTGAAGAAACGAGCCAAGCAATCACTTTTAATATTGAAAGTGATAAAGCAGGCTTAATCATTGGTAAGCATGGTAAAATCATCAACGCCTTACAAACACTTGCTCAAACAGTCTACCAACAAAATGAACGCAAGCGTGCGTCAGTTATTGTTAACGTTGGCGATTACCGTGAAAGACGTGAAAAAATTCTTGAAAATATCGCTGATCGAACAGCAGAACGTGTTCTACGGACGAAACAACCTGTTTTCCTAGAGCCACTGCCAGCCTTTGAAAGAAAACAAATTCATGCTCGCTTAAGTAAAAATGACCGCCTTTCAACACATTCAGAAGGTAAAGAACCACACCGTTACCTAGTTGTTGAAATCGCAGAATAATCAATCAAAGAACCAAGCTGATTGCGGCTTGGTTCTTTTTATTTTTCTCAAATACGGTATACTAATGCTAAATGACGTGAAAAGGAGTCGAAGGCATGAAAAAAGTATTAGTCTTGCATGGTGTTAATTTAAATATGTTTGGCAAACGAGATCCTCATCATTATGGGACAGAAAATTTGGATGATATTAATGCGGCTATTCAACAATTAGCTGATGAGCTAGAGGTTAATGTCACCGTATTTCAAACAAATCATGAAGGGGAAATGGTAGAGCAGATTCATCAAGCCTTTGACGATCAGATTTCCGCTGTGGTGATTAATGCTGGTGCTTGGACGCATTATAGCTATGCTATTCGGGATGCCTTGGCGATTTTAACTGTCCCTATTATTGAAGTACATATGTCTCACATTCATGCCCGAGAAGCGTTCCGTCACCAGTCTGTTTTCGCAGAGGTTGCAAGAGGGCAGATCTCTGGTTTTGGCAAGGATAGCTATTTGCTCGGATTAAGGGCTGCTGTTTCAGCTATTGATAAATAATAGGATTATAAAGGCATTAGGAAGTGTTTAAAACGCTTCCTAATGCCTTTTAATAGACTAGGGGATTATAAGTTCAGCCATCAATGTCTAGCTCCCAAGTCCTGACCTAGTGAAAAAAAGATAAATTTGCCCCATTGCGCGCTTCGCTGCTCGCTAACGCCTATCATTCGACTAACCCGCTGAAGCGTGAAGTCTCCTGACAATTCAGGGTCAAATTTCCTATTTTTTCATAGGCCAAGGCGGACTTGTCCGCTTTTCTTATTTTGCTTAAAATATCGAGTGGGCACCATTTTAGCGCCTCACGCGATAGAATTATCTTTTTCTTGCTTCTATATTCAATGTCATAAGGATGAGAATGGAAAAGACGAGACTCATATGTCTGATTAACTATATCTATGTCTATTTCAGAAACCGTGTTGTAGCAACTATTGAGAACGCTAGGTAAGTCCGTTTCGTCTGAAAAGCCAAGTGTTTAGCGGAATATCGGAATATTTCCTGTTAAATGAAGTCCATTCTAAGATGCAGCTTCCATGGAGTTTAATAGAAAATAGAAATGAGAATAATAGCTACAAGAGCTTGCAATAAACCAATAGAAAATCCATAAGCCATTACTTTTGGCCCTTCTTTTAGAATGTCCCTCATGTTAATTCGCATTCCAATCGCTGCAAGAGCAATAATCTCAAATTGACTGCTAGCTGTTTTCGTAAATGAAAGGGCAGTTTGAGGGAGGATAGTCAAGCTACGGACAATAAATAAAATAAGAAAACCAATAATAAACCAAGGGATATTAATCGAAACGCTGGTAGACTCTTCTTGTTTGTTTTTAAAGAAAGATTCACCTTCCGTTAAGTTTAAACGACTAAAGCTAATTCCAACAACAGCAATCATTAGAACCCGAATTAATTTGAAAACAGTCGCTAAATTGACGACATCATCATTCACCAACTTAGCAGATGCCACAACTTGCCCAACAGATTGAATAACGCCGCCGATAAGTGCTGAAGTCGGAAGAAGTTCATGATTGTAAAGGAAGAGCGCAACGAGTGGCAACCCCATCATCATGACGGTACCAACGACATTGACAGTTGTAATCGCCATGCCTTTATCTTTACTTTCTGCATCCAAAATAGGTGAAACCGTTCCGATAGCAGCAGTGCCACATACGGCATTTCCAGCAGCCATTAGTAAAGAAAAAACTTTGGAAAACTTAAATAATTTTCCTAGAACAATAGCAATCAGAATAGTTGTTAACAGTTGAATAAATACAAAGACTAACCCGACTAGACCAATTTCTCTCATCATTTGGAAGTCCAAGGTGAGACCATTTAATACAATCGCTACTTCTAACAATCGTTTCTCAGCGAATTGTGTACCTGGATTTAATCTAGGATGAATGAAGAGTGTATTACCAAATAACATTCCTAATGCAATCGCGATTAAAGCTGCGCTCAATTGAGGAAGAAAATTAGTCAAAAATTGACTAAGTAAGGATATGAATAGACTGATTAATAAGCCAGGTAAAATTGTAATAAACATAAATAAAACCGCCTTTTTGATTACATATTCTGTTTACTATATTTTATTTTCACAATTTCGTCAAAAACATAGTCTTATTTCAAACTATTTCTTACTTACAAGTTAAATAAATGTAAGAAAAGACCGATATGAGAATTAGCAGAAAATATCGCACTATAATAAAAGTGTAGTCAATAAGGGAGTGTAAGTGTTGGATACAACAGAAAAAAACAAGAAAGAAAAACAAAAATTTGATTGGAGTAAAATCAAAGGAAAATTTCAATCAGGGACGTTCAAACGTTTTGATGTTAACAATCAAACCATTCGTGTACGATTATTATTAAGTTTCTCTATTGTTATCATTTTTATGAGCGGGTTGGGAATTGCGAACTTTATTACGTTTAGAAGCATTAATAACGATATCAAAAAAATCGTTGAAGAAGAATTTGTGATTCAACAAAATTATGACAAGATTTCTTACTACATGGCGCAAAAAATCTCAGCGGTTAGAGCATACCTTTTAACAGGCCGTGAAAGCTACATTATTGAATTCAACAATTATAGACTATGGAGTGCTGAGAACGAGAAAATAATCAGCAATATTGATAATTCAATTACCAATGAGAACTTATTCACTTCAATGGCAATATGGGATGAATCTGTTCAAACTGATATTTTTGATATAGTTACAGAAGGTGACCGTGCGGCAGCGATGTTGAATATGAACGGTAATGTGAATCCGAAAGGCGAACAGATTATTAGTAATTTGTCTAGTCAAGCAACAACTAAATCAGCTGAAATTCGTTTAGAAACGAATAGCTTAATGAAGAAAATTACAACATCAATCAGCACAATGATTATCACGATTGTGGTCATTATTGTCTTATCCGTATTTGTAGCTGTTTTCTTCGCTAATCATTTTTCTAAGGCAATTAGTAAAGTTGTCACTCGTCTAAAATCAATTGAAGAAGGTCAACTTAACCAAGAATTATTAGAAGTAGAAGGTGCTGGTGAATTGGCTGATTTAGGTCATTCTGCAAATGCCTTGCAAACGACACTTTATGAAATTATGACGGTTCTTTCATTAGGTGCAGAAGACATGACGCAACAAAGTGAAGAACTATCTCAATCATCTAGTGAAGTAAAAGCAGGCTCTGAACAAGTAGCGATTACCATGCAAGAATTATCAATTGGTACAGAAAACCAAGCACATTCTGCTAGTCAATTATCAGCTAACATGGAAGCATTTAACCACAAGTTCATGGATGTATCCGAGACAACTGAGAAAGTAACCGTATATTCTGAAGACGTTCTAACGCTATCAGGAAAAGGTAAAGAGTTGATGAACTCATCTAGCCAACAAATGGAAAAGATCAATGAGATTGTTCAAGACGCAACTGTCAAGATGACAGAACTTGATAAAGGGACAAAAGAGATTACAAAATTGGTTGATATTATCCAAAATGTTTCAAAACAAACCAATTTATTAGCATTAAATGCAGCAATAGAAGCAGCGAGAGCTGGCGAACACGGACGAGGATTTGCGGTTGTTGCTGAAGAAGTTCGTAAACTATCTGAACAAGTAGCGGTTTCTGTTAAAGAAATCACCCTATTTGTTGAGAACATTAACCGTGAAGCGAACGACGTAAGCGCGTCTCTACAAGAAGGCTTCCGTGAAGCAGAAGCAGGCCTAGTTGGCATTAAAGAAACAAACCTAACATTTGATGAAATTACTCATTCATTACAAAGCGTCGTTGAACATATCAATGGCGTTAGCACAAGTTTGAATGATTTAACAGAAACAGGAAAAGAAATGAATCATTCGATTTCTGAGATTGCTTCAGTTTCCGAAGAATCAGCGGCAGGTGTTGAAGAAACCTCAGCAGCGTCACAACAAATCAACAGTACAATGGAAGAGGTAGCTGTTAACGCTGGACAAATTGCTAAACTAGCAGAAAACCTAAGCGAAATTGTTCGAAGATTCCAATTGTACCCTTAAGAAGACAGAGTTGATAAAGGAGGATGACGATGGAACAGTTTATTTTATTTGAAGCCAATACGCAGAAAATAGCTCTGCCTATCCAAGTGGTTGAACGAATTATTGAATTCGATAAAGGAATTGCTATACCCGATACGTCCGATTACCTAATGGGACTGCATCGCTATAACGATGAGAACCTTGTTCTGATTGATATGAACATGCGACTCTTTAAAACACCGATTCAAGCGACTGAAGATAGTAAAATTATTGTCGTAGATTGGAAAGACAAGAAATTAGGATTAGCAGTCGATCAAGTGACAACTGTCCAACGATTCGAAAGCAATCCTAATCAAAAACAGTCTGATGAGAATAAAACGAAATATATAGTAGAAACATTTCAATTAAATGATGAGATTATTCTTCATCTGGATGTCGAACAGTTATTCCAAGATGAAGCTTCAAACGAAATTATGATTGTCTTAGCTAAATAAAGGAGAGAAACGCGATGCTGGAGGAAGCAATAAAAGTAGGAATTGGAGATTATAAGGTAGCCAACGCGCCCCAATCATTAATAACTGTAGCATTGGGGTCATGTGTCGGCATTGCTTTGTATGACCCGATTTCAAAAGTTGGTGGATTGAGCCATATTATGCTTCCGGATAGCACAGCTTTTCGAGGAGAAAAGAAAGTAGAAAAGTTTGCTGATCTGGCGATCCCTTCTTTAGTAGAAGACTTAAAAAAAATAGGGGCATCACCTAGACTAGAAGCAAAAATTGCAGGCGGCGCAAGTATGTTTAAGTTGAAGAATTCTATTGCGCGCGAACAGATTGGACAACGTAATATCGCAGCTGTTAAGCAAGTTCTATCCGATTTAAAAATTCCGATCATTGGTGAACATACTGGTGAAGATTATGGTAGAACGATGTGGCTGGATTTAGAAGATCTGTCTGTTACAGTTCGCACAGCGCAACGTGAATATCTCGACTTGTAATAGAGGAAGGGTGAGTATGATGGCAACACGCATCTTAGTTGTAGATGATTCTGCATTCATGCGGAAAATATTGACAGAGCAAATCTCTGCAATTAACGGATTTGAAGTGATTGGCACAGCCCGGAGCGGTGAAGACGCCTTAAATAAAATGGCGCTCCTTCGCCCTGATATTATCACGCTTGATGTTGAAATGCCTGGAATGAACGGTCTCGAAACCGTTAAGAAAATTAGGAAAATCAGCGATTTGCCCGTATTCATGCTGAGTTCCTTGCAAGGGAAAGAAATAACCATTGCTGCTCTTGAATCAGGAGCCACTGATTTTATTGAAAAGCCACAAAATCTAAGAGAAAACGCAGCAGAATTCCAACGCCAGTTGGCTTATCACTTAAAATCAGTTCTTCAAAAGGATGAAGATGACAGTGGCGCAAAAAAAGAATTTACACCAGCTAACGAAGCAGATATTCTTGATCAGGCTTATAAAGCCATCGTGATTGGCGCTTCAACCGGAGGACCACGTGCACTGATGCAGCTCGTTCAGGCGATACCGTCAACGTTAGCTATTCCTATTTTTATTGTTCAGCATATGCCGGAAGGCTTTACCGCTTCATTTGCTAAACGACTGAACGACAGTGCGCAAGTTCCTGTTAAGGAAGCGAGTCATTTGGAAAAAATACAAGCTGGAACAGTCTATGTTGCACCAGGAAATTATCATATGCATATTCATCAGGATGAGCTGTTTTTAACTCAAACCGAAAAACGAAATGGCGTTAGGCCAGCCGTTGATCACTTATTTGAATCAGCAGCGCCTCTGTATAAGAATCGCTTGTTGTCGGTTATTTTAACTGGCATGGGGAAAGATGGTACGCAAGGAATGCAGGCTGTGAAAGAAGCGGGGGGTTATACGCTAGCTCAGAACAAAGAATCTTGTGTGGTCTATGGTATGCCGGGAAGTGCTGTTGATGCTGGCGTCGTAGATATTTGCGTCCATTTGAACTGCATTTCAGACATCATTAATAAAGTTGCGAGGACAAGTAAATGACACTACAATTTGAGAAGTTTTATGATTGGACGAAATCAGAGTTAAATCTACAATTAGACGGTTACAAACAAAGACAATTACAGCGTCGCATTACGACTATTATGAAGAAGAGTGGGGCCACTGACTTAGCGAGTTATGCCGAAAAAATAAAAAATGATGCGCAAATTAGAAATGATTTTTTGGACTATATCACGATTAATGTCACCGAGTTTTTCCGAAACAAAGACATTTTCGCTGACTTTGAAACGGTATTAACTGAAGAGTTACCTCAAAAGTTTCCAGAATTAAAAATTTGGAGCGCAGCATGTTCAACTGGTGCAGAAGCTTATTCGATGGCCATCGCCCTGAAAAAGAAAAATTTGGAGAGTCGAGCAAAAATTATTGGAACAGATCTAGATCTAAATATTTTAGAAAAAGCACGCAAAGGAATCTACCGTGATGCCGACGTTAAAAATGTCGAAGCGGTAGATTTGCAACGTTTCTTTAAAGCAGACGAACCCTTTTACCACCTGAGTGATGACATAAAGAAATTGGTCGAGTTCAAGAAGCATGATTTAATTGTCGGAAAATACGATAAAGGTTATCACGTCATTCTATGTCGAAATGTAACGATTTATTTCAACGACGAAGTAAAAGATGACCTTTATCAAAAAATGAGCGATGCGCTTGTACCGGGTGGTATTTTCTTTATTGGTGCAACCGAAACGATTTATAACCCTGCAAAATACGGATTACGAAAAATAGGATCATTCTTGTACGAAAAAATAGAATAAAGGAGGATGACAAATGGATGATAATTCTCAGTACCTAGATATGTTTTACGAGGAAACTGATGATAACTTGATGAAGCTAAACGATTTAGTCTTAGATTTGGAACACAATCCAACTGACTTATCCATCGTTGATGAAATTTTCCGCTCTGCCCATACATTAAAAGGAATGGCAGCGACAATGGGATTCACAACTATGACGGAAGTGACGCACAAGTTGGAAAATGTCTTTTCCTTTTTAAAGGAAAAAAATCAAGCTGCTAACGAAACAATCATTACAATTGTATTGAAGAGTTTGGATGCCTTGGCTGAAATTATGGACCGCATTCGTGCGGGAGAATCAGACTCAGGTGACTATTCTGATATTATTGCCATGTGTGACAAGGTAACGTCAGAAGGCGCGACAGCGAACCAACCAACTGAAGCTGCAGTAGAGGCAGCCATTGTGTCAACGATGACATTAGACGACTCAGATTGGGAAGTTGCTAAAAGTGCTCAAAAGGATGGTTATAAAGCTTACACCATTGCTGTCAAAATTGAGTCAGATAGCATGATGGCAAATGCGAGAGCCTTTTTGGTGATGAGTAAGCTGGAAGAGTTCGGAGAAATTATTAAAACTGAACCATCGCCAGATGTGTTAGAAACAGACGATTTTGGACATCTATTCAAATGTCTTTATTTTTCAGAAATTGATGAAGCCAGCATCGTTGAAACCATTAAACAAATTAGTGAAGTAGAGACAGTAGTTATTAATAAGCTTCAAAAAGAGGAAACAACTGTTAAAAAGGAAGAGCAAAATACACAAGTTACGGCGAAAAAAGCTGCTGCAAACCACCAACCTAACCATTCGATTCGGGTTGATATTGATAAGTTAGATTCCTTTATGAGCTTGGTATCAGAATTGGTTGTTTATCGGACTCAGCTCGAGGATATTAGCCAAAAAACAGGTAATCAACCATTAGAAGAAACACTGACTTATGTGTCTCGGATTACCAATGAACTACAAAGTCTTGTTCTTAATATTCGAATGCAGCCGTTACAAACGGTAACCAACCGTTTCCCACGTTTAGTTCGTGACTTGAGTTCAGATGCTGGTAAGCCAATGGACTTGGTTATTGAAGGTGACGATACAGAACTAGATCGTACGATCGTATCAGAACTGGGCGAACCATTGATTCACTTGATTCGAAATAGTGCAGACCATGGTATCGAAAATCCAGAACGACGTCTTGAGCTTGGTAAGGATGTTAGAGGGACTATTAAAATCTCTGCTTATCAAGAAGGAAACCGCGTATTAATTTCTGTTTCAGACGACGGTAAGGGATTGGATGCTGAAGCAATTAAGGCAAGTGCTGAACGTAAAGGCATTTCAACAGATGGTTTAACAACACAAGAAATTCAAGAACTCATTTTCCATCCAGGCTTCTCGACTAAGCAAGAAGTAACGAAAGTTTCTGGTCGCGGTGTTGGGATGGATGTTGTTAAAACTAAGATTCAAGAACTAGGCGGTAGCATTGACATTGTCAGCGAACCTAATAAAGGAACTATTTTCCGGTTAAGCTTGCCGTTAACTTTATCTATTATTCCAGCTCTATTAGTGAAGGTAGAAGAGCACACATTGGCTATACCGCTAAGTGTGATTAATAAAGTGATTAGAATGGATACAGATGCAGTTAAACAAACGCATAACGGTGAAATTCTAATGGTAGGCGACAAAGGTATTTCACTCATTCGTTTAGAAAAACAGCTCCAGCTTGCTGCTGATAATGACGAGGCTAGCCATGTCATTATTGTAACTATTGAAGGCAAACAATATGCCTTGGCAGTTGATGCGATTGTGCGCCAGCAAGAAATTGTTATCCAAGAGCTAGGACCTGAAGTTGGACAAGACGTACCTTATTTAGGCGCTGCTATTATGGGTGACGGAAGCATGATATTAATTCTAGATATTACAGCCATCTGTTTAGAAAGGAATCGAATGCTAAATGTCTGAAAAATATACGGCAAGCCAACTAGATATATTGAAAGAAG
The DNA here is from genome assembly GCF_001975685.1 of Jeotgalibaca sp. PTS2502. Taxonomy (NCBI): domain Bacteria; kingdom Bacillati; phylum Bacillota; class Bacilli; order Lactobacillales; family Carnobacteriaceae; genus Jeotgalibaca; species Jeotgalibaca sp. PTS2502. Next base: position 1,699,022 of record NZ_CP019433.1, on the reverse strand, counting down.
TTCTGAACATAGGTGGCGGCAATGCCGCAACCAGCTTATCAAAACTACTCGATAAAACAGTCAATATGAGAGTTCCTGTCCTAGAAAGAATGGCTTATGAAGCAGTATTTGAACAGATTATGCCGGCAGATACCGTTGTTCGTGCCGTTCAAATGCAATCAGCGGGCGATATTGAAGGAATGTTTCTATTTGTCTTGAGTGATTTAGGGTTTAACGATATTACAAGAGAATTGCTAAAGGGCTATGAAGCCAAGGAAGAGTTGGCAGAATCAGCAGTTTGTGAGCTAGTCAATATCCTTGTGAATACCTTCGTACAGGCTATTTCAACCTTACTTGATTTAAAGGTACAAACAGATGTACCATACATTATGGAGGATATGTTTGGTTCATTATTAACTAGTGCATATTTAGAAGAGTTACAGTATGATGAGAACCTATGGATATTTAAAAATGAATATTTAATCGAAGGGATTAAGTGGGAGTCCTCCCTTTACTTTGTTCCTCAAAATGGTATGTTAGAAAAATTAATGACAGAGATAAAATTTTAAAGGGGTAGTATAAAAATGGCGAAAAATATTTTAATTGTAGACGATGCAGCTTTCATGAGAATGAAATTGAAAGATATTTTAGAAAAAAACGGCTATAATGTTGTTGGAGAAGCTCAAAACGGCTTGGAAGCAGTTAGCCTATATAAAGAAGTAAAACCAGACCTTGTAACAATGGATATTACCATGCCAGAAATGGATGGCATTGAAGCATTGAAACAAATCAAAGCAGTTGACCCTGCAGCAAAAGTAATCATGTGTAGTGCTATGGGACAACAAGGTATGGTAATGGAAGCAATTAAAATGGGAGCTATTGATTTTATCGTTAAGCCATTTGATACAGCTCGAGTAATCAAGTCACTAAGTAAAGTTAGTTTGTAATGGAGGGGTTTAGTTGCAACTTGTCATTTTTTCTCTAAAAGATAAAGTTTATGCAATACGTTCTAGTGAAGTAGAGGAAATAACAGATCCTCAAAAATGGACAGACGTTCCCCAATCACCTGCTTGGTTGCTAGGGTTAATTAATTTGCGAGGAAATGTTATTTCTCTTATAGACTTTGACAAATTTCTGAATAATCACCAAAACCCTATAAACGAAGAGAATTTATGCTACAATAATACGGTAATTATTAACAGCGGCAACCGGAAAGTAGCATTCGCATTAGGAAAAGTAGAAGAAGTGATTGATATTGAAGATGATCATATTCAACTAGCAGAAGAGCAAGTCAATGATGCGATTGAAGGAGTTTTATTTAGAGACGATCAGATTGTGAATCTTATCAATTTGCCGACTTTATTTTCCAAGAATGAGGGGTAAACGTGAATCCAGTTTTATCGCAAGAAGAAATTGATGCATTGATGGAAGGTATGAAGACCGGAGAAATCGATGTAGCCAAGATTGAAGAAAAAGAACAACCTAAAGTAAAAAGCTATGATTTTAGAAGACCGGTTCGCTTATCCAAGGAATATGTGTCGACTTTAAACATGGTTTTTGAAGAATATTCAAAAATTGCTAGCAACCTATTGACGACACAGCTGCGTTCTAATGTATCTGTTGACTTAATGTCAATTGAACAAGTTAGTTTTGACGAATTTATGCATTCGGTCCCTCGTTTCACCATGATGGGTATGTTCCATGCAGATCCTCAACCAGGTATTCAAATTGTCGAAATAAACCCACAAATTTGTTTCCAACTCGTTGAAATTTTATGTGGGAGTTCAGAAGATAATATATTTAAAGATGAAGTCACAAAAGATTATTTTACAGAAATTGAATTAGCTATTTTAGAAGATGTTATCCGCCAATTCGGGGATGCCTTCCAACATGCATGGCGAGACATTATTCAACTTGAAGTGAGAATGGACTCTATGGAGAACAACTCGCAAACGATTCAAGCTATATCTCCTAATGAACCTGTAACCCTTGTTACCTTTACCATTGAAATGATGGGCGATACCTCATTTATGAACTTGTGTATCCCATATGTTTTCTTTGAAACATTACTGGATAAGTTGAGCTTGCGAAATTGGTTTCATTCAGGTAAAGGCACAGATTCTACAGAGCAAGAGCAATTAGCTAAAAACATTCAAGGTGTCCGGTTAGATTTAGAGGTTCTACTCGGAAAGACACACATTAATTTAGATAATTTCCTGCAGTTAGAAGTAGGAGACATTATTACATTAGACAAAAGAATAAATGAACCACTTCTTCTTTCGATTGAACAGGAACCGTACTATTTAGTGAAGCCGGGCGTTAGAGACGATATGATGGCAGTAGAAGTGTTAGAGGATATAGGAGGAAATCAAGAAGAATGAGCGATTCAGCATTAACACAAGAAGAAATTGATGCAATGATGATGGGTCTAAATGCACCAGCTGATGAAGCACCAGCCAATGAAGCATTAAGCCAAATGGATAAGGATATTATTGGCGAAGTTGGAAACATCTCTATGTCTCAAGCTGCTACTACCTTATCTGAAATCTTGGGCTACAAAGTTACCATCACAACACCACGCGTAAAAGCAACAAATATGAAAAACATCCTTGCTGCTTCATATAAACCAAAAGTTGTCACATCTATTGAATTTAAAAAAGGCATCATAGGGAACAATATGCTAATGCTAGATGTGAGTGACTCTGGTAAGATTGCTAACCTCATGATGGGCGGCGATGGACAAGTTCAATCTGAAACACTAACAGAAATTGAAATGAGTGCCGTTGCTGAAGCAATGAATCAAATGATTGGGTCAGCTTCAACAGCTATGGCAACTATGTTCAGCAGAACCGTAGATATTTTCCCACCAGATGTATCACTTTGGGATGAGAAGAACAGCATTAACTTTGATGAAAGTAAATTAGATATTCCTGTATGTGAAATCTCATTTGAATTAGAAGTAGAATCCGTACTCAATAGTACGATTATGCAAGTGTTCACACTAGATGCAGTTCATGATATAACACGCATCATGTTGGAAGATAAAGCAACTGTTATTGAAGACGTTACCCCACCAGCAGCGCCAGTAGTTGAACAAGCACCACCAACTGCACCAGAAACAAGCGCTGTAGAAGAAGTATCCGTTACCGTTAAGAAACCAGAATTCCAACAGCTGGATAATGCGGATCCTAAACACCGCCCAAAAAATCTAGATTTAATTATGGATGTTCCGCTTGAACTAAGCGTTATGTTAGGACAAAGTAAAAAGACCATCCGCGATATTTTATCATTAGGGACAGGCTCAGTTGTCGAATTAGATAAGATGACAGAAGAGCCACTAAGTATTTATGTAAATGGTAAAATGATTGCTGAAGGCGAAGTTGTTGTGATTAACGAAAACTTTGGGATCAGAATTACTAATATTTTAAGCAAAGAAAACCGTTTAAATAACTTATAACATAAATCAGGAAGGACTTGAGATGCGAATGTGCGGCTCAAGTCCTTTTTATATGGGCTGGTGCCGGCGAAACTGTCGAGTGAGCCCGAAATAAGTTCTCAGTCGACAGTTTAAGTCCAATTCGACCTCTTGCACTTCACTTCCTTTTTTAATAAAATAGTGAAAGACTATTAACTATTAATAAAAATAACCGATAGATAGTAAGAGCGAGGATATAAACCTCATTATGAAGCGATTTAAAATTAAAGGAGGCTCTTCAAAATGAAAATCACTAATGGACATCAACATTATTTAAATAACGTTCGCAACAGTCATACACAATCTGCTGAGAGCCAAAAGCAACCTATTCAAAAAACACAGCAACAAGACTATGTATCTGTAGAAATTTCAGATGAAGCAAAGAAATTATCTCAAGCAACATTAAGCAGTTCTGCCAATGAGAAATTAGATGCAATCAAAAAAGCAATCCAAGATGGAAACTACCAGGTTTCAGCTGACAAAATTGCTTCTGGCATGATGGATGCAATGGCTGAACAGAAAAAGGATAGAGTGTAATGGCACAAGATAAAAATGGTTTGCAACTGTTAGAAGACTTTATCAGCTTATTAGAAACAGAAAAAGGTATTCTAACGTCTAATAACAGTAAAGAACTAGCAGCAATCGTAGAACAAAAACAACATTTCGTAGACAGCTTACCAACAATTGATTTCAGTGGTGTAGACCGAGAATTAGTTGAGGAAGCTGTTTTTAGAATTCGCGAACTACAAGAAACAAACCTGTTGCTGACTCAACAGAGTATGCAATTCGTTGATAATGTCATTACAGCCTTCAATGAAGGCGTTAAAAAATCAACTAAAACATACTCCAAAGAGGGGTACCACACAGGCGCTTCACAAGCCAACTTGTTGAATCAGTCGCTATAGGAGGAAGACCATGTCAGGATTATTTGGAACATTAAATATTGGAACAAGAGGAATGGCAGCCTCTCAAACAGCGCTGCAAACAACAAGTCATAACCTAGCTAACATGAACACAGACGGATACACACGCCAACGTGTTAATTTCGAAGCTGAAAATCCCTATCACTTAGGTGGCGTGGGACAGATTGGAACAGGTGTTAAATTATCTGGAGTCGTTCGTGTCATCGACGACTATGTAACGAAGCAAATCCAACAAGAATCAGGTTCATACAACCGTTATGCTCAAAAATCAGAAATTTTAAGTAAACTAGAAATGATTTTTAATGAGCCATCAGAAACAGGCTTGAGTAACGGACTAAGCAAGTTCTATTCTGCTTGGAACTATCTCGGGTCGAATCCAGAACTGCCAACTGCTAAAACAATGGTTAGCCAAGAAGCACAGAGTTTAGCAGACACATTAGCCCATATGTCTAACCAAATTGAAGGCGTTCAATCAGACACCGTTTACGCCATTCAAAAAGATGTCATGGACTTCAACAACAAGATAGAACAATTAAATACCTTAAACCAACAAATTTTTAATGTGACGGTAAAAGGTGATACACCAAACGATTTGCTTGATCAACGTGACCGTTTAACAACCGAATTAGCAAGTATGTCAAATGTTGAATTCAGTTATGAGAACTACCAAGTTGAAGTGAAACTAGGTGAACATTATCTGTTGAAAGGGAATGCTGTTCAGAAACTAGCCTTTGTATCTGCTGCTGATGACCAAGGCAATATGATGATTGCATCTGAAGACGGTACATATAAAGCTGTCTCAGTAACAAACGGTAGTATCAAAGGCTCACAAGAAGCCCTAGAATTAGTTAACGGTAAGCAAGAAGAATTAAACCGACTTGTTTATTCATTCGCTACAGCAGTTAATACAATCCATAGTAATAACGGCAAAGGAATTCTATTCTTCGAAGTATTTGAAACTAATAGTGCTAAAACACTAAAAGTAAATGTAGATATTTTAGATGACTCTTCAAAAGTCAATGCAGGTCAATCCATTGATGCACCGTCTGATGAACGGCCAGCCGGCGATGGATCACGTGCGACTGCAATCTCAGCATTAGCAACAGCCAAGATTAACTATTTTGGCGCGACATTCGATGCCGAATATGATGAAACAACAATGAGCTTCAAAGCACAAGACAATGGCTCAACAACCAGCGGTGCTTACAACAACATGGTAACAAGCATGGGTATTATGAAAGAACAAGCAGACAATATGGCTGCTAGCCAATCAGAAGTTCTGACCTTCTTAGAAAACAGACGAGGTGCAATATCAGGTGTTTCAATGAATGAGGAAGTTGTCGACATGATGAAATTCAGTAGTGCCTTCCAAGCGAATGCGAGAATCATTTCTGTTGTTGATGAAATGCTTGATACCTTGATTAACCGAACAGGAGTGTAATCATGCGGATAACCGATAATATAATGTCTTCGAGCTATTTAAGAAACTTATCTCGAAACCAACAAAACGTTCAAAAGTATCAAAATCAACTTTCTTCTATGAAGGAAGTATCCAAACCATCTGAAAACCCATTACTTGTTTCAGAAATCATGACCTTAAAATCAAGCATTACTCAAAATGCCCAATACCAAACAACAATTGAAGACTCAATTAGCTGGACAGATATGCAAGATTCAGCCTTATCAAATGCTTCGAATTCATTAATGCGTATTAAGACGCTCGTTCAGTCAGCTGCTAACGACACTATGAATGCAGAAGGACGTACTGCAGTTAAGGCAGAGATTGAAATGGAATTGGCAACCTTTGTGGATGCTCTAAATACAGAAATTGGTGGCCGTCATGTGTTTGGCGGAACTAAAACGACAAAAGTGCCATTTGTCATTGAAAAAGATGCAGATGGCAAGATGACTGGAATCAGTTATCAGGGAACAGATGAAAACATTAGCCGCGAGATTGCGTCTGGCGTTACAGTCCAAATTCCATCAAGTGGGGGCGGATTGTTGAATGAACAAGCAGATGGAACGAATTTAGGTTCGTTATTGTCAGTTGTTCTACAAGGCTTGGATAATAATAATGCGGATGCTATGAGAGACAGCCTTGGAAAGCTCGATAACCAAATTGATAATGTGGTGAGAACACGTACAGAAATCGGTGCAGTTTCTAACCGAATGAAGTCAGCACAGGCTAGAAATGAGAGCCAAGAATTAGGACTGAAAGAAATGTTATCGTCAAAAGAAGACATTGATTTCGCAGAAAAATATATGCAGTTCAATATGGAGTATGTGGCTTACTCAGCATCACTTCAAATGGGAACGAAAGTATTGCAGACATCCATTTTAGACTACCTGTAAACAGGTAGTTTTTTTTAGGTTTTCCACAATCATATCTGTTATTATTTTCAATATAACGATATGATTAAATATATAAGATAAATACCGATAATGAGAATAGTGTTTAAAACTGGAGGAATTAGATTGAAAATTTATATTGATAACCAAATATTAGAGTTCCAAAATACCAGAGAAAATGTGGCTGAGATTTTAATAGCAATTGAAGATACCATTAATAAAACGACGGATACAATCAAATCAATGGACATTGATGGAGAAGAAGTATTTAGTGGTTATGACAATTATTTATTAGACCATATTAACCAAATAGAGGAAGTCAAAATAAATCTGATTAGCTATCAAGAGTTGGTGAACGATACACTTGATACGGCTTTAGAATATCTCGAAAACGCACCAGAGTTAGTTGGAAAATTAGCAGATGATTTTTATAAACAACCAGATGATACATCATGGGCAACCTTAGCAGACTTGTTAGGTGGACTAGATTGGATTATTAATATGAATCAAGCAGTAAAAGCAGAAGCAAAACTAGAAGAAGTTGCTAAAAAACAAACGGGTTGGGTTGAATATTCAGATATTGTCAGCGAGTTTGATGATGTTATTGGCGATTTTGAAGAAGCTATTTTAACTAAGGACACGGTTATGATTGCAGATATTCTATCTTATGAGATTAAAACACGATACGCTGACATGGCTAAACAACTAAAGCCATCTCTAGATTAGGAGGTTAACGATGATACTAGAAGATAATCTAGGGCTGTTAAAATCAGAGTTTCCTAATATCCTCAGCCAACTCAATTTACTTGATAAAGAACTAATTGTGAGTACTCTAGAAGAAACTAAAAATGGACAGAAAACAATTGCTGTTTCAACAAATGGTAAAAAAAATTATTTGCACAGTAAATATAATCCATTACGGGAAGCTGAAACGATTGTATCATCTTTAGAAGATATTGATGATCGTTCAAGTGTCTTATTTTATGGTACAGGCTTAGGTTACCATGTGGAACTACTACTAAAAGAGTACCCAAGCCTTAATTATTATCTTTATGAACCTGTTCCAGAGCTGCTATATTCATTTTTATCCAATGTCAGCATCAAAAAAATGAATATTAACCGTTTTAAAGGAATTGGTACACAAATCGGAGATTCTACTCTTGAGACATTCATCGATCGAAATCGAGATAATTTGAAAATAGTCATTCTCCCTTCCCATCAACAGATTTTCAAGGAAGCTTATCAAACATTTGAAGAAGATTTTTTGGCGCTATTGAAAAGCAAAAAAAATTCACTATACACAAACCAATCTTTTCAAAAGAGATGGGTTATTAATAGTTTAAAGAATTTCAATGAGACATTACAAACTCCAAATATTATTTTGGAAAAGAAAAATAGTTTCAAGGGTAAAACAGCGGTTTTAGTTTCTGCAGGCCCATCGTTAAATGAAGAAATTGAAAATCTTAGAAAGATTAAAGAAGAAGGATTGGCTTATATATTTAGTGTGGGATCTTCTATCAATACATTAATACATCATGGTATCTATCCAGATGCAGCGTGTACGTATGATCCAGGAGTCTTTAACCAAAATGTGTTTGTTACCACAAAACAAAATAATATTCAAACTATCCCTATGATCTATGGTTCTTCTGTAGGTTATGAAACATTAGAAGGATACCCTGGAAGTAAGTACCATATGATAACAAGTCAAGATTCTGTTGCGAGCTATTTCTTAAAAAATGAATCATCAGAACCTATAAATATTATTTCTGATGCGCCATCTATTGCTATTGTGACATTACAATTACTATCAATTTTGGGTTTTAGTACTATTATTTTAGTGGGACAAAATCTAGGTTATAAAGGAAAAGAAAGATATTCTGAGGGAATTTCTTACGCTAAGAAGCTCAGTGAGCAAGAATTAGAAGCAGCTAGTTGGATAAAAGATGTCTATGGGAATGAAATTTTGACAAATGAGACATTTATTGTGATGAGACAGCAGATGGAAAATCTGATTGCTGTTATATCAAACAGTAAAATCATTAATACAACAGCAGGTGGTGCTCATATTGAAGGAACTGAGTTTATCGAATTAAATAAAGTTCTAAAGACGCAACTTATCGAGCCAATTGTCGATAAAGATTGGTTAAAAAATAACAAAACAATGTATGACCACAATCATCTCAATAGACAGATTAAACGAATGGATAGAGCCTATAAAAATGCTTTGGACTTAAATGAAGAGTACACAGCAATATTGGGTAAAATAGAAAAGGCAATCCAAAATAGAAACTATACACAAGCAGAAAATCATTATATTAAGTTGAACACAGCTTTGAGGAAGATAGAAAAAAATGATTTCTATATAACATTCATTCTACCGATGAATAGGGTTCTCTATAAAGTGTTGGTAGATAGCATTGATAGTTTAAACTTAGAGAAAAATCCGAAATTAAAAGGTGAAAAAATCATTCACGGCTTTAGAAAATTTATGACTGTTTGTAAGCAGGATATTAGCATGATTGAAACTCTCTATAAAGAAATGAAGGAGCAATTAATGTGTTAGATAACAAATCTATTTTAATTACTGGTGGAACGGGATCGTTTGGGAAAAATTTATTGAAATGATATTTAAAGAATATAATCCATCCAGAGTCATTATTTATTCAAGAGATGAATTTAAACAGGATCAAGTTAAAAAACTGTTTTCATCTAAGTTAATAAAAGAGCAACAATCTAAATTGCGTTTTTTTATTGGTGATGTAAGAGATAAAGATAGATTATATAGAGCATTTAAAGGTGTTGACTATGTTATACATGCAGCTGCCATGAAGCAAGTGACCGCTAGCGAATATAATCCCTTTGAAGCAATTAAAACTAATATTCATGGGGCACAAAATATTATTGATGCTGCCTTAGATTGTGGCGTAAAAAAAGTTGTTGCACTTTCAACTGACAAAGCAGTAAATCCAATAAACCTTTATGGTGGGACAAAATTAGTTTCTGATAAATTATTTATTTCTGCTAATGCATATTCGGGAGACACTGGTACTGCGTTTTCAGTAGTAAGGTATGGGAATGTGGCGGGTAGTAGAGGTTCAGTCATACCATTCTTTAAAGAGTTATTAGAAAAGGGAGAAAAAGAATTACCTGTTACAGATGTCAGAATGACAAGGTTTTGGATTACACTAGAAGAAGGTGTAAACCTAGTCTTTAAAGCATTAAAAGAATCTAATGGCGGAGAAATCTATATTTCCAAAATACCTTCTTTTAGAATCGGTGATTTAGTGAATGCTTTGTCAGATGACGTTTCTATAAAAGAAGTAGGCATTCGCGAGGGAGAAAAGCTCCACGAAATTATGATACCTAAAGACGAATCTAGAATGACTTACGAGTATGATAAGCACTATATTATTTATCCTCAATTTAATTGGTGGACAGTTGAAAAAATATTTCCCGGTGGTAAACCCATCGCTCAAGACTTTGAATATAATTCAGAAACAAATAAAGAATGGCTTAATGTAGAAGAATTAAGACATAAAATCAATCATTTAATCTAATTTTTTAATCGGAGGAATAAATATTGGAACCAGCATTATATGGTGGAACACCTATAAGAGATACCTTTCTTCCCTATGCGAAACAATTCATTGATGAGAGTGACTTGAATGCAGTGAGTGAGGTTTTACAATCAGATTTTTTAACGACAGGACCGAAAGCAAAAGAGTTTGAAGATGACATTGCATCTTATGTTGGCGCAAAATATGCTGTGACGTTTTCAAATGGAACCGCAGCTTTACATGGAGCATGCTATGCAGCTGGTATTTCTGAAGGTGACGAGGTTATTACGACACCAATGACATTCGCATCATCAGCTAACTGTGTTTTGTTTATGGGAGGAAAACCTGTATTTGCAGATATTGATAAAGATAATTTTAATATTGATATTAATGACATTAAGAAAAAAATAACGTCAAAAACAAAAGCAATTATTCCTGTCGATTACACAGGTCAGGCTGTCAATATAGAAGGAATTAAAGAGTTAGTTAAAGGAAAAGATATTGTTATTATTGAAGATGGGGCCCATTCTTTAGGTACAAAATTTAAAGGTAAACACGTTGGATCGTTAGCTGATATGACAATGTTTAGTTTTCATCCGGTGAAAACAATTACGACTGGTGAAGGTGGCATTATCACTACTAATAATGAAACGTTCTATCATAGACTACTTAGTTTCAGGTCCCATGGCATTGCCCGAGAGCCTGATCAACTAGAAGATAAAAGTAATGGTGGCTGGTATTACGAGCAACAATACCTTGGTTTTAATTATCGAATGACAGATTTTCAAGCCGCTCTAGGTATTAGCCAACTAAAAAAAATAGATGCTTTTATTCAAAGAAGAAAGACTATTGTCAATAGATATAATGAAGCCTTCGCAGAGATAGATGGCTTAATTCTTCAAAAAAATGAAGCATATTCCGATACATCGAACCATCTTTATATTTTAAAATTAGATTTATCTAAAATTAAAGTAGATAGAAAAGAGATATATAATGCTCTAATGGCGGAAAATATTGGGGTAAACGTTCACTATATTCCGGTATATTGGCACCCTTACTACAGGGATTTAGGATTTAAAAAAGGACTGTGCCCAGTAGCAGAAGAAACTTACAAATCAATTGTAACCATACCACTATTTCCAGCTATGTCAGATGATGATATTGATGATGTTATTGCCGGCGTTAAAAAGATTATTGACTATTACAGAAAGTAGTGTGATATATGAAAACTGTAGTAATAATCCAGGCTAGAATGGGTTCTACTCGTCTACCTGGTAAGGTAATGATGAAAATAAACGAAGAAACCGTATTAAGTCATGTTGTTAGGAGAGTTCAGCAAGCAAAAGAAATTGATGAAATTGTTATTGCAACAACGACTTTACCGAGTGATGATGAGATAGTTGCTGAAGTTAAGCGAATAGGCATTAAATATTATAGAGGATCCGAAGATGATGTTTTGTCCAGATACTATTATGCGGCAGAGGCAAGTCAATCAGAGGCCATTGTAAGAATAACCTCTGATTGCCCTCTAATAGACCCAAAAGTAATAGACAAAATGGTTAATGAATATCATAAACTGAAACAAGAAAATCGTGTTGATTATTTAAGTAATACGTTGACCAGAACTTTTCCAAGAGGATTAGATTTAGAAATAATTTCTTTCGATAGTTTGAAGGAAACATTTGAAAGTGCTAAGCAGCCATATGAGAGAGAACATGTCACGCCATATTTTTACGAAAATCCAGATAAGTTCACATTGGTAAATTATTCAATGACTCCGGACTATTCTCAACATAGATGGACATTGGATACTTTGGAAGATTTTGAATTGATTACAAAAATATATAAAGAGCTATACGACAAAGAACATGATTTTTATCTCAGCGAGATTATAGAATTATTTAATCAGAAAAAAGAGCTTGTAGGTATTAATAAAAATATCAGGCAAAAATGTTATAAAAAATAGTTTTTTTATTAATATAACTAGGTAAAGGAGTCTTCAATGAATAAAAGTGTCGTATTTTGTGGCTATGGTAGTCTAGCTATAGAATGTTTAAAAGTATTAATTAAAAATGGATATGATATTCATTTTATCTTAACGCATAAAGATAGTTCTTCTTACACACTAACTGATTTTGCAACAGAAAATGGAATACAATACTATTACGATGATATGAGAAAGAATAATGTGTTTGATAGTAATCAAATATCAGTAGAGTACATCATTAGTATTAATTATAGATATATTCTTCCAAAGAAATTTTTTGATAATTCAAAGTATGCAATAAACATCCACGGCTCGTTATTGCCTAGTTATCGGGGAAGGACGCCTCACGTATGGAGTATAATAAATGGTGAAGAGTATTCAGGTGTAACATGTCATTTGATTGACGAAGGTATTGATACTGGGGAAATTATAGAACAAGTTAGAGTGAAAATTGAGACTTCTGATACGGGATATTCATTGCTGAAAAAATTTGAGGAAATATATCCTTCTTTATTAATAGATTCGTTAACTAAGATTGAAGCAGGATTTGTCGCTATTAAACAAGATAGCACAAAAGCTTCTTACTACGGTAAGAGAATACCAGAAATGGGCTATATTGACTTTTATAAAAATAAAAGTCAAATCATTAATTTTGTAAGAGCCCAAGCATATCCATATCCAGGAGCATATTATTTTCTGAATAATGGAAAAAAAATAATTATAAATACTATTGAGAATGAATATAATACAAACATATATATAGAAAAAATTGCTGTAATTACGGATATAGGTAATGAGTATTATGTAAGATGTAATGATGGTATTTTAAAAATAGTTGATTATAAGATTATTTAAAAAGAGAAAAATACAGGTGGAAAAAATGATAAACTATGATAGAACAGTAATTATCGCTGAGTTATCTGCTAACCATGGTCATGATATTCAAATTGCAAAAGATACTATAAAGGCAGCAAAAGATGCTGGTGCAGATGCGATAAAAATTCAGACTTATACGCCAGATACAATTACAATAGATTGTAATAATGACTATTTTCAGGTTAAGCAAGGGACCGTTTGGGATGGGACAACCTTCTATGAACTATATAAAGAGGCCTACACACCTTGGGAATGGCATCAAGAATTATTTGATTATGCGAGAGAAATTGGAATGACAATATTCTCATCACCATTTGATAAAACGGCCGTTGATTTACTAGAAGAATTAAATACGCCTATTTATAAAATTGCGTCTTTTGAGATAACAGATATTCCACTAATTGAATATGTTGCATCAAAAGGGAAACCAGTTATTATCTCTACGGGCATTGCAACTATTGAGGAAATAAAAGAAGCGGTTGATACGTGTAAAAAAATGGGAAATAACGATGTGACTCTATTAAAATGTACGAGCGCTTATCCGTCACCGTATGAGGAAATGAATTTATTAACGATACCTAACATGAAACAAACGTTTGGAGTAAATGTTGGACTTTCAGACCACTCTCTAGGTAGTACCGTTGCTATTGGAGCAGTAGCACTCGGTGCGAGATTTATAGAGAAACATGTTATTCTTGATAGAAGTATAGGTGGACCAGATTCTTCATTTTCCATGGAAATAGATGAATTTAAAGAAATGGTAGACGAAATAAGACATATTGAGTCAGCCTTAGGGGAAATTACCTATGATTTAAACGAGAAAACGAAAAAGAATAGAGAGTTTTCTAGGTCACTTTTTTTTACAGAAGATATTAAAAAAGGTGAAGTGATTTCTGAAAAGAATATGAGGTCTATACGACCTGGATATGGCTTACATCCGAGAAATTATAACAAAATAATAGGTAGGCAAGTCTCCAAAGATATTGATAGAGGAACACCAGTTGATTGGAGTTTAATTGATTGAAAATGATATTGATACGTACTTTAGGTGGAGAAAATATCGGTTACGGGCACTTTTATAGGTGCCTTTCTTTGGCGAAAGGATTAATCTACTTAAATAAAGAAATTAACATTATTTTTCTAGTTAATGAAGAATTAAAAAAGTTATTAAAAGATACACTATTTGAATTCAGAGTACTAAATAATATAGAAGAAGATCTGATATTTATTAAAACTATACCAGTGGACTTATTTATTTTTGATTCCTATTTAGGAAATGATGTGTATTTAAAAGAAATTAAGAAAAGAACAAAACTGATGTTAATTGATGATAATAACGATCTATATGATTCCTCTATTCCAGATATTATTAATAATGGAAATATTTATGCGCCTAAGCTAAATTACAAGAAAAATAACGATCAAATTTGTCTGTTAGGAACTGAATATTTACTGATGAAGGAAGAATATTGGCTTCATAATGAAGAAAAAACGCATAAGGAAGGAATCGTTGTTACAACAGGTGGAACGGATCCACATTCTACAATGATAAAAATATTAAGTGCTATTAAAAATATAGGGGTTAATATAAAAGCGATAATAGGTCCGGGTTTTCCAGATAGCTACATTAAAGAAATAGAGAACTTACCTATAGAAAATCTAGAGATTATTTATAAACCAAATAGTTTAAAAAAATTAATAAAGGCTGCAAAGATTGTTATTACTGCAGGCGGTAGTACGGTGTATGAAGTCATTTCGCAAAAAAGTATTCCAATTATTTTTAGTATAGCAGCTAATCAAGACTTAATATGTTCTTCTTTACAAGAGTTTGGCGTACCGTATTTAGGGAAAGCTCCAGAAATCGACTATTTAAAACTAAATGATAGTTTAGAAGACTATTTTATAAGTAATAGGGGCAAGCTAGCAGTTTTAGAGAGCCTAGTAACAGGGAGAGGAGCCCTGTTAGTTGCTGAGGAAATTTTAAGAGCGATAGGTATAGTAAATAATTTGAAAAATCATAGTGAAGGGGGAGTGATTTATGGCTAAGACTCATGAATTCGAAATGGTTGGACATCCGAGTTTATACAGTGAAAATTCTAGGAAATTAAAGGTCTATTTTCTGAACCAGAGGCAGGAGTTAATGAAAACACCGGGATACTGTTATTAATTGCAGGATTTGGTGGACACGCTAACTCGAATGTATACAAGAAAATGCGAGATACGTTTGCTGATAAGTATAATCTTGTAACTGTTCAATGTGATTATTTTGGTTGGGAGTTTATGCAGAATGCAAACAATATATCTGTAGATATAAATCGTGACCTGATGGAAATAAAATTCAAGAAGAGTGAAGTAGATTATATTTATAAGGACAGTCATATTTTTGAAAGATTAATGGAAATCTGTAGTATAAATAAAGTAAATGTAAAAGCAAAAGAAAACATTCAAGAAAATGAATCAAATTATAATGATATGGGATTGATTCAAGCGATGGATAATATCAGTGCTGTTATGAGCGTTCTTGAAGTACTTAAAGATAATAGTTATCAAATAAATGCCAGTAAAATAATACTGTATGGTCACTCTCATGGTGCATATTTATCCTATTTATGTAACGCATTCGCTCCTGATTTATTTTCTCTGCTTATAGACAATTCATCTTGGTTATTTCCTGAGTATATAAAGAAAAATCGTTTTTTAAATACCCAATATGGCAATGCGATACTGTCTGTGGAGTTTGAATATCTGGCAAAAAAATTGAATCAGGATGAAGAAATACTTTATATACCTGAACTGTATAAAAAGTTTGAAAATAAATGCGATATTATTTGTTATCATGGGACAACTGACAATCTCATTAGCCATCATGATAAAATCACCCTAAAAAAGATAATTCGAAAGTTTCAATACAATGAAATTAACGATGATAAGTTAGATAACCAAATTTTTAGATCGACTTCTCATGGACTAGGAGCTGATTTCTTGAAGTTGTTTGAACACACTATAGAAAACTATGAGTTCAAAAAAAGTAATGAGAATGAGATTATGCAAAATACGATAGTATATAAAACAAAGAAAAATAACTATACGGTATCGTATGAAGATATTTTTCCAGTTTTAAGTATCGAGGATAGAATTTAAGGCATAAAATGATAATTATTTTAAAAAATGGCTTAAATAAAATGATTCTTGTCCGATAAATTATGTAGAGGCAAGACCTCAATAGAATATATATCAGGAGGAATACATAATGAGAATTAACACAAATATTTCAGCAATGAATACCTACTCACGTCTAACATCAGCTAATACATCTAAATCAGGATCATTAGCAAAATTATCTTCAGGATTACGCATCAACAAAGCTGGGGACGACGCAGCAGGATTATCAATCTCTGAAAAAATGAAAAACCAAATTTCTGGTTTAACTCAAGCAACACGTAATGCACAAGACGGCATTTCATTAATCCAAACAGCAGAGGGTGCTTTAAACGAAACACACACAATCTTAAACCGTATGCGTGACTTAACGGTTCAAGCGGCAAATGGAACAAATAGTACTGATGATATCGCTGCTATCGATTCTGAAATTAAACAATTAGCTGAAGAAGTTACACGTATCGCTAATCAAACAGAATTTAACACAACAACTCTTTTGAATGGTGGTTTATCTGGAGCTGGGGTTACATTCCAAATCGGTGCGAATAAAGCCCAAAGTATTACTGTTAAAATTGCGGATATGAGTGCATCAGGATTAAGCGTTGATGATTTAGATATCACAAATACTGCTGGTTCAACTACTAATACCGATGCTGCTCTAAGTGGTATTGACGCAGCTATTAAAACTGTTTCAGAACAACGTGCTAACTTAGGTGCAGTACAAAACCGTTTAGACCACACAATCAACAACTTAACTACAACAAAAGAAAACCTTTCTGAAGCTAACTCACGTATCCGTGACGTTGACATGGCTGAAGAAATGATGAGCTTTACGAAATCAAACATCTTGTCACAAGCAGCAACAGCAATGTTAGCACAAGCTAACCAAATGCCACAAGGTGTATTGCAATTATTGCAATAATCTCGTTAAACTATATATTGAAAAGGAGAGTCGACGTTGTCGACTCTTGCTTTCTATTATCAAACATTACTTTTGGAGGTGTAAATGATGGATGTTCATGGCATAAATAGAATCGTCTTTGATACGACTGGTCGAGACCATATTGAAATGATTAATAAAATCAAAACTATTACTGAGGTAAGCAAAGGTGATTATAAGGAGAATCTTACTTCAGACACTGAAATAAAAAATATTATCAAAGAAGCGAATGGGCTTGTATTAGGACTTAATGTCAATTTTCAAGTCTTGACACATGAAGGAACGAATCGTACGATAGTCCAGATGAAGGATTCAATCACAGATGAAGTAATTAAGGAATATCCGCCAAGTGAAATGTTAGATGTGATCGCGGGTATTTGGGAACAAGCGGGGATCATAATCGACAGAACGGAGTGACAGTAGCATGTCTTCAAACAGTATTAACTTCCTGGGAACCTATTCGGGTATTACCATGGACACCATTGAGCAACTGCTATCAGCAGAATCAACTAAACTAACCTCTTATAAAAATGAACAAGTGGCCGTAGAAAAAGAAAAAAGTGCTTGGAAGGATGTCCAAACACGTCTAACTAACTTAGCGACTAAAATGGATGCTTTGAAAAAAGCAGACACTTTCAATGCTAAAAAGGCGACACTCTCGCAAGAAGGGAAAATTGGCTTTACAGTAGGGTCAAAGGCGATTGCTGGTGACTATTCAATTACGGTTGAGAAGTTAGCGACTCGTACACAAATCAAGGGGGCCAAGCTCCAGCTTGATGAGAATAAGGCGTGGCAAAAAGAAGGAACGCTAACGTTCCTAACGACGAATGAAGCTGGCGAAGTTGAGCTGGACATTAAGATTGAAGCTGGCGATAACCTAGAAAAAATCGTTAATAAAATTAATGATGCAACTAAAGAAACGGGCGTTTCAGCCGTAGCGATTGATGACCGGATCGTTCTACAAAACACAGCTTATGGAAACCATGCGATTGATGTAAAAGGCAGTCTAGCTGAAGAATTTGGCTTTAAAGATCCTAGAAATATAAAAGCTGGACAATCAGCAATATTAACTGTAAATGGCATCAATATTGAACGGGATAGCAACCAAATTTCAGATGTGATGGACGGTGTGACCTTAGACCTTAAGGAAGAAACGAACCAAGCCATTAAAATCGAAATAGCTGATGACCTTGAAAAGACAGAAACAGCTGTTAAGGAGTTTGTAGATCAGTATAACTCAACCATGTCATTTATCGGTGGTTTGTTAAGTGTAGGCGATCCAACTATAGAGACTAACGAGACAGGCGCACTAGCTGGAGACAGCAGTTTGATTCGTCTGCAGTCTCAATTACGTTCGTTACTAACGAACGCAGTTGACAACGGCAATTCAGGATCAAATACAGCTAAGTCAATCGGTATTGAAGTAGACCGTTATGGTGTAGCAAGCTTTGATGCAAATAAGTTAAAAGAAGCATTGAAAGAAGACAGCTCGAAGGTTCGTGATTTATTTACCTTTACGAAAACATCGGGCAATGCGGCTGGTGAAACTGTCGAAGAAGAAATTGGCATTGGACAAAAATTTGAAAGTCTTATTAACAGCTTTACCGATTCTAAGGACGGTATTATTGCGACCAAAAATGCGACTTACGATAAATTAATTAAGAATATTACAGAACGTATTACAGTCTTTAACGACCGTTTGGAAACCAAACGTCAACAGTATATTACGAAGTTCACGGCTCTAGACGTCGCGATGATGGAAGCTGAATCGCAGTTAAGCTACATGATGAGCCAGTTTAGTAATTCGTCATCAAGCAATAGTTAGGAGAGTAACCATGAGTAATCGACTGACCGTACTTGAAGAGATGAATCACGTATTGGATTCATGGGATAATCAGGCTGAATCAGGCGCTGATATCATTCAACAGATGAAGCCATTGATTGAAGGGCTTAAAGGTCTACCAAATGACCCTTATACAGTGGAAGAAGACCAACTACTCAAGGACATTTATAAGAAGGAAACACGACTCGTTTCAGTGATGGAAGTAGCTAGAGAAGAAATTGCGCAAGAGCTTATTGGTTTAAACAAGAATAAGACGGCGGCTCAACATTATGTCTATTCTAAACAGACACCCATCTTCGTCAACCAAGAGTTATAGCTGTTGGTTTTATCATAAAGGAGCAAGAAAATGTATAACAAGCAAGCAAAGAATGCCTATCAACAAAATCAAGTATTAACAGCGTCACCCAAGAGATTAGTAAGCTTGCTACTTGAAGGAAGTTTAAAAAATCTAAAGATAGCTGAACTAAGTATAGAGAAAAATGATTTTTCAAAAGCTAATGAAGTATTGTTAAAACACCAAGATATTTTGGCGGAACTCCAACGTACACTAGACATTGAGCAAGGCGGAGCGATCGCGCAGGATTTAGATGCCCTATATACTTTTTTGATAAATGAAGCAATCCAAGCAAATATTCAAAAAGATGTCACAAAGATTAAAAATTCCCAAAAGTTGATACAAGAACTATTGGAGACATGGAACCAAATTTAACCCTTCAAAAGCCCGATTTAAAAGTGTTTATTAATCTAATAAGATTAGTAAGCACTTTTTCGTTCTTTTTTATATAACAATATTTTAGACAATATAACAATATAGATTTATATACTAAAACTTACATATTTCATGTAAAATAGATGACGTAGGGTTAAAAGTATAGGTATTATAGATCAGATTGACCTTAGAGAAAGTAAATAAACACTAAGTTTAATTAAATCAGCAAATTGAATGACAAATACATCCTGTCAATATAGTGAAGAATACTATTGTCATTTAGAAAGAAGGGAACACGTCAGTGACGAATATTAACTTTGATTTACTAAAAAACTCGCTTGATGCAGTCAGCCTTCGCCAAGAATTAATTGCTAGTAACATTTCAAATGTAAACACAGAAGGATATAAGGCGAACAAGCTAGAGTTTGAAAGCTTATTACAGCAAGCTGCTGATGGTAGAAGCTTGCATACAACACACGCTTCTCATTTAGGCGGCAGCAGTAATTTGGCAGAAGTAAATCCAATTTTGGGTAAGAATACAACGACCAGTGTGAAGGAAAACGGCAATAACGTAGATATTGATATGGAAATGGCTAATCAAGCTCAAAATACTATTCAATATCAAGCACTGACTGCGCAACTTAATGCTCAGTATCGAAGATTAGGAACCATTATCAACGGCTAAGAGGAGATGAAATCAGATGACAATTTTTAATTCCTTGCATATTAGTGCGAGTGGCTTGAGTTTGGAACGGTTAAAATTGGATACTATTTCGTCCAATATTGCCAATGTAAACACGACTCGTACGGAAGAGGGCGGACCATATCAAAAGAAAACCGTTGTCTTTGAGGAAGCGTTTAAAGAGAGTGTGCAAACAATTGAAATGGGTACATCAAGAAAGAGTTTTGGGGTTCGTGCAACAGAGCTAGTAGCGGATGAGACAGAAGTTAGGGAATACGACCCAACTCACCCGGATGCTGACGCAGAAGGTTACGTTTTAAAATCGAACGTTAATATGTCAGACGAAATGATTGATTTGATGGCAGCAGTAAGAGCTTATGAATCGAATATTACCAGTCTAGAAGCAGGCAAGGATATGTTGAAACAGGCTTTAACCATCTCATCAAAATAATAACGGGTCGTTGAAAAGGAGCAAGTCATTTTGAATATTGAAAACTATACGCATATAGCAAATAAGATAAACAGCTTGGATTCAATCAATTTTTCTCAAACAAATCAAGTAAGTGAAAATGGTGAAGGTTTTTCTGCCATTTTTAATCATGCATTAAATAGCTTTACGACATCTCAGCAAATGGCTGATGGAGCAACAACCTCTCTTGTTGTAGGAGATGATGTGGCATTACACGACATTATGATCCAAACAACGGAAGCTCAACTATCGTTAGAATTAGCAATACAAGTCAGGAATAAATGTCTAGAAGCATATAACGACATTAAAAATATGCAATTCTAATCAAATAGCCTTGATGGGGAAAAGGAGTAAGTTTAGGGGAAATGGATGTTGTAAAAAATTTATGGAATTCAATGAAATCAGGGTGGAACGGCTTATCACAAGCCAAACGCATTGGACTAATCAGTGTCAGTGCTCTTACAGTTATTATTTCATTAGTGGTTTATATTCATTCTCAAACAGTAGAATACGCCCTGCTGTTTAGCGGCATGGAAGAAGCAGATTCGGGAGCAATCGTTAATGACTTAGATGCCAAGGGGATCGCTTACCGTTTAGAAGATAATGGAACGAGTATCCGTATCGACAAAGATTATGTCGACAAATACCGAATTGAGTTAGCAGTAAATGATATGCTGCCTAACAATTCAATCGGATTTGAGATTTTTGATACATCAGGCATGATGGATACCGATAAAGACCGAGATATTAAAAAACAACGTGCTATTCAAGGCGAATTAGAGAGAGCAATTAGTGCTCTGGGTGGAATTGACAGTGCAAAAGTCATACTATCTATCCCAGAGGACAGCGTATTTACACGTCCGGATGACCTAGAGGAATCATCTGCTTCTATTATGATTGTGAAGAGTGGAAGCTTATCAACCTCAGCAATCCAAGGTATTGCGGCTCTTGTTTCTGGTGCGGTAGATAATTTACCGATTGGAAATGTCAGTATCGTCGATGAAAATGGTGCGTTATTAAGTGCGTTCCTACAAGAGAATGGGACATCATTATTTGCCTCTGATGAAGCATCTCGTAATCGTGAAATCGAAAAAAATTATGCGAGAGAACTGGAACAAAAAGTTCTAACGACATTAGCACCTATATATGGATTAGAAAATCTATCCGTGTCAGTCAATGTGAGCATGAATTTTGATGTTGGTGAAGAAGAATTAGTTTTATATGGCCAAGAAGCGGTCGATACAGACGAAGCAGTTGGCTCTAAAGTTAGAAGCGAGATTGTAACAGCTTCTGGTGGTGAAATTAATACAGAACAAGTCAATGGGAATGACTTGGCAGTCAATGAAGTTGTTGAAGGCGAAAATGGTAACACAGCGTCATTTAACAGCACGCGCAATTATGAATTAGATCAACGGACAACACGTACGATTTTTGAAACAGGTCGTGTAGAAGAGATTTCAGCCTCCGTGTTGTTTAATGCAGGTATTCCAGGATTAGCAGATGATAATCAGTTGCAAGCAGTAGTCACAAACATTTTAGGTTCAGATGCTGAAGGGAACATTGAGGTTATCCGTGCGAACTTTAACACGCCAAACGATGACTCTGACCCAGCAGTTATAGCACCAGCACAATCATTAGAAGAATTCTGGATGAACAACCGCTTCTTCATTATTATCGGTTTCGTTTCTATATTATTAATAGTGATAATTATTTTAGTAGTTATAGCGAGAATACGTAATAAACAAGAAGAGGAAGCAATTAACTTACAAATGGAAGAAGAAAAACAAGTAGAAGCGAAAAATGTTGAATTAAAAACGAAGAATATACTGAAAGAAAAATTGAGAAACGAACAACTCGAAAAGGAATCTTCTGCCCACCAAGAAGCGAAGGACAATCCAGAAGTTGTCGCTGACTTAATAAAAATGTGGATGAAGGATGAGTAGATAATGGAAGAAATGTCAGGAATTAAAAAAGCGGCAATCCTTTTAATATCACTCGGTGCCGAAACATCTGCTGAAATAATGAGACTTTTACCAGAAAGTTATATTCAAAAAGTGAGTTATGAGATTGCCAATATTGATTATGTTAATCCGACCGAGCGTGAAGAGATTCTAAATGAGTATTTAGAAATGTCCCAAGCTCGTCAGTATGTGATAGATGGCGGTGTGGATTACGCCCGCGAAGTATTAAATCGTGCCCTAGGAGCACAACGAGCAAAAGAAGTGATTGATTTACTCAATCAAATTCAGTTGCGAGAGCGTCCGTTTAACATTGCGAGGAAGGCTGACCCGATGCAATTGAAAAACTTGCTACTAAGCGAGCAGCCACAAACGGTAGCCTTGGTATTGTGTTATATGCAGCCAGACAAAGCGGCACAAATTCTTGCCCAATTTCCGCTTGAATTACAAACCGAAATTGCAGAGCGTATTGGAACAATTACACGGACATCGCCAGCAGTTATTGAGAAGATTGAGAAAGTAATCGAGAATAAATTCTCTTCTTATATCGAGAACGATACCGAAACAGTCGGCGGCGTTCATGCTCTTGTAGAGATTCTTAACTCTGTGGGTCGAACAACTGAGAAGAATATTATCGAAGTGTTGGAAGAAAGACAGCCTGAATTGGCAGACGAAGTGAAGGCAAACCTATTCACCTTTGAAGATATTATTTCCTTGAATCCTTCAGATGTTCAGAAAGTCTTGCGTCATGTGGATAATGATGATCTTATGTTGGCTCTTAAAGGTGTGGCAGACGACATCCGTAACTTCATTTTCCAAAATATGTCATCTCGTGCTGTTGAAACAATTAAGGAAGATATGCAGTTTATGGGACCAGCACGTTTGTCTGCTGTAGAAGAAGCTCAAACGAAGATTGTGGCGATTATTCGCTCATTGGACGAATCAGGCGAAATTTATATAAGAAGAGGCGATCAAGATGCTATCATCTCATAAAATTATCAAAGCCGGTACGCAAGCAAGTCATCCAAGTGAACGTGCAGCTGTTACGACAAACTGGCAGCCTAAGTCTTCTGAATATCTATTAGATGACATTGAAGAGTTAAATGATGAGCAATTTCAAGAAGAACGTCATAGAATTGAAGAATTGATTCGAGAAAAAGAATCGGAGAAACAAGCGATTTTGACAGAAGCCAAGTTAGAAGCAGAAGTCATCAAAGCGAGAGCAACAGAAGAAGGCTATCAAGAGGGCGAGCAAAAAGGCCTGCAAGAAGGGTTTAAGGCTGGCTTTCAACAAGCCTTGTTGGCTGCGACAGAAGAAGCAGAATCAATTAAGGCGCATGCCAAGCAAGTATTGGCTGATGCGACTGCTGAAGCACAGCAGTTTTATGAAGAGAAACGACATGACATTATTGCGTTAGCCGCTCAAATGGCTGAGAAAATTATACATGAAACCATTGATGCATCAGATAATAAGATTATTGATTTGGTAACACCTATTCTAACGAGAATGGATCAAGAGAGCAGTTTTATCACTATTTCAGTTAGACCAGAAATTCAAGACCAGATGAAAACCCATATAAAAGACTTAGAGGCAACCTATCCCCTATTTCGTTTTGTGGTCTTTGCAGATCCTGCATTGGAGAAAAATGGCTGCGTGATTGAAAGTTCCCATGCCATTATCGATTTGCAAATCAAACAGCAGTTAGAAGCAATGGTAGCAGATTTGAAGGAGTTGTAAGCGTAAATGCTTGAAGTACCGTTCGACCAGTATCAAAAACAGTTGAAGAAGAAAAATTACTTCCAAACAAAAGGTAAGGTATCGGAAGTAACGGGTTTAATTATTAAGGTTGAAGGATTGGAAGCTTTTATTGGAGAAGTTTGCGAGATTTTAATCAAAGCGACGGAGAAAATCGTATTGAGTGAAGTCGTTGGCTTTGTAGAAAAAACAGTTTTACTTATGCCGCTTGATAATTTAGACGGGATTGGACCTGGCTGTTTAGTCCGTCCTACTGGTAAAACCCTTCAAGTAGAGGTGTCAGACGATTTACTTGGGACTACACTTGACGGATTAGGCAGGCCCATGTCTCATGACGAGCCTATTAATGGCAGGTTGCAAGAGGTAAATGGAGAGGCACCTGATCCCTTTAAACGAAGAAAAATTGAAACTATTATTCCAACCGGTATTAAGGCTATCGATGGTGTATTAACAATCGGTGAAGGCCAACGGGTTGGAATTTTTGCCGGGAGTGGGGTTGGTAAATCAACCCTTCTCGGTATGATCGCACGTTATTGCGAGGCCGATGTCATTGTAATCGGCCTAATTGGTGAGCGTGGACGTGAAGTTTTGGAGTTTATTCAAAATGATCTTGGTGATGAAGGTTATAAGAAGTCGGTTGTTGTTTGTGCGACTTCTGACTCGCCGCCGCTCGTTCGCTTGAAGGGTTCCTTTACAGCAACAGCGATTGCCGAGTATTTCCGTGACCAAGGTAAGAAGGTCGTCTTGATGATGGACTCCGTTACCCGTGTGGCGATGGCACAACGGGAGATTGGTTTGGCGACAGGTGAGCCGCCGACAACCAAAGGATACACACCGTCTGTCTTTACAACGTTGCCACGTTTACTAGAGCGTAGTGGGATGTCGGATAAAGGCTCGATTACAGCCTTCTATACCGTTTTGGTTGAAGGGGATGACATGAATGAACCGATTGCCGATACGGTAAGGGGGATTTTGGATGGTCATATTCTCCTATCTCGAAAGATTGCATCCGAGAACCAGTATCCTGCTATTGATATTCAAAACAGTATCAGCCGTCTGATGAAGGAGATTGTTTCCGAAGACCATTATCAAGCAGCCGGCAGATTGAAAGAAAATATGGCGATTTACGCCGAATCAAAAGACTTGATTGATGTTGGTGCCTACCAAAAGGGGTCTAATCCAAGTGTTGACCGAGCAATTCAACTGCACCAACCGATTAAAGGGTTTTTAAAACAACAAGTTGAAGAACCTTATACATTTACAGAAACCATGCAATTTTTAACGAAGACATTAGCTTAAGAGATTATGAGTTGAGGTGAATAGAGTGGCAAGTCATACATTTTCCATGGAGAAAATATTAGGGTGGCGTTTTGATCAAGAAGATGATGCGAGACTACAAGTTGCTAATCTGAAGGAAAAATGGGATCGCGAAAACCAACATCTTCAAAGTTTAATCCAAGAGAATATCAAAGTAAAAAATGATAATCTGAAGAATACTCACATTCAAACATTACGCTACAACGATTATTACAAAATGGTGATTGATGAAAAGATTATCCAACAAAAAAACCTTATGGATGAGACGCAAGCGCAAATTAGTAAAGCTAATGAACAGTTGCTTGAAGCTCATAAAAACCGTAAAGCCATGGAAAAGCTGAAAGAAAAAGAATTAACAGCTGCAGAAGAAGAGCTGAAACGGATTGAACAAATGCAGCTCGATGAATTTGCGACAATGAGCTATAAACAACGCGTCTTATAGGAAGACGCGTTGTGAAAGGAGGTGAATATACTGGATAGCATATCCTTATTAACAACCGTTTTAACAGCAGAAAATAATCACCAACTAAAAACACCAGCAGCAGATAGTGAGCTATTTCAAGAGTTGCTCGGACAGTTTATGCAACCTTCTACTGAAGACCAAGCGCCTTTTATTGAAGATGAATTGACAATTGATCTTGATACAGCTGAAATACTTTTTGAAGAACCCGCTGAAGATATTGAAGAAATGCTAGAGGAAGCTAAGAAAGTCATGCTAACCTTCCAACACGTTCGTAACGATGAACCAAGAGAAGGGCTTCAAGTTTCTAATAATAGTCAACTTCAAACAATCACGTCGCACAATCAACCGACTATGCTCTTTATGAAGAAGGATATATCTGACAAGCAAGCGATGATAGCTAGTGAGTCGTTAGAGGCTGAAATGATGACGAGCTTTGAAGCGGATCGTTTCGAAAAGATTAGTTCACCAGAGGTTATCCATGAGGTGTTAGTTTCTGAAAATATGAGTCAACCAAGTGATCTTAAACCGACAAAAGAGACACCCGTTTCTGAGTTGGAGTTACTTCCGCAAGAAGAACGAGAATTTGAGGTTCCTGAACCAGTAAAAGCAAAGATTGAAGATAAAGTTGAACAAGTTAAACTCAGCCCTCCAATCGACCAGCTGAGTCTTGATAGCGAAGTAGAGCCTGTTACAGAAGACTTTTTGAAAGTTGATGGTAAGCAAGTTGGGATGAGAGAACAACTCGTGACAGCAGATCAACCGCTAGTTGCTGAAGCTGTTCAAGTTCAACAACTTGAGCAAGCACCCATCAATCCTGCTCTGAGAGAAGCAACGCCACTTCCGACTCCATCGACAACTGAAATAAGCTTTGATAGCCCACAACAGTTTGTAAGAGATATCGGAGCATTAATGGACTTATCGATTCAAGACATAACAACTAAAGAGAGTAAGCAAATTCGTGTTAGCTTGACACCGGAGACATTAGGGAACATTGAAATCCAGCTAGAATGGAAGGACGACAAAGTTTTGGCTAAGTTGATGGTTCAAAAGGACGATGTTAGAACATTTTTGGAAACGAAGATGCCGCTTCTCTTATCAGAAACGAAAAATGAAACAGTGATTCAAACGATTGTGATTGAAGAATTGCCACAATCAAACCTCCATTTCTCAGGTCAGCAGATGGATTTCAACAGCCACCAGCAAGCCGAGAAACATCATCCGACTAACTATTCAAACCAATCAACTATGGTTGAAGAGGAAGCCGAAGAAGAAGTGACAACGTCAACAGATGGGTTGAGTTTATATATTTAAGAGAGGAAGCGAAACTAAAATGGAAATTTCACAAAACTTTACAATCGGATCAACAGCGCAAGTTCAAGCCGCCGCTAAAACAGCAAATTCCGATATGAATATGGAAGACTTCTTAAAAATATTAGCAGCCTCATTGAGTATGCCATCAATGGGTGGTAGTGAGGGTGGATCCGACCAATCAATGGATTACATGAGTCAAATGATTCAGTTCAGTACGATTGAACAGTTACAAGACTTATCAACCTCACTGACAACAACCATGTTAATGACACAGCAACAGCAAGCCTTAACGATGATTGGGAAGGAAGTAACCGTTGTTCAAGATGGCGAACGCATTACAGGAACCGTTGAAAAGGCAAAATTCCTAAATGGCTATGCAACGCTTCACATTAATGGGAAAGATTACTATATGAATAGCGTGATGGAAGTAGGAGCTGATTCTTAGTGGCAATTCGGATTAATCAGGCGACTTATCCTGTATCGCGGCCAATACATCAGCCCCAACAACAAGAAACAAAGGTATTTCAATCCGTTTTATCAGAAGAGAAGAGCGAATTGAAACTATCTAACCATGCCCAAAAGCGGTTAGAACAACGTGGCATGCATTTGGGAGAACAAGATTTTACGCAATTGAATGATGCAGTGGATGAGTTAGAAGAGAAGGGCTCCAAACAATCCTTACTGATTTATAAGGACTTGGCGCTGATCGCAAGCATCAATAAACGAACCATCATTACTGCTCTAGACCGTGAAGAGGTTGACACAGTAACGAATATTGACAGTACTAAATTTGTAAAAGAGCTGGACCGAAAGGAAGCTCCGTCTACTGACCGATTGATGTAGACATTAACGATAATACAACAAATGGAGGAAATAATAACATGTTAAAATCTTTATACTCTGGCGTAAGTGGAATGAAAAACCTACAAACAAAAATGGACGTTATCTCGAATAATATCGCAAACGTAAATACAACAGGTTTTAAAACAGGTCGTGTTCGTTTCGAAGATATGATTAGCCAGACTATTTCAAATGCGCAAACAAACGTTAACGCAAAACAAGTTGGTCTAGGTGTTCAAGTGGGATCCGTTGATAATGTCATGGGTGGCGGAAACTTACAATCAACAGGGAGAGATCTAGACTTCGCGATTGAGAATGGAGATAACTCATTCTTTACAGTTAGTCCTGATGGTGAAGATGAAGCAGTCTTCTATACGCGTGATGGTGGGTTTTACTTGAACCCTAATAACGAATTAGTAACAGCGTCTGGCTATCATGTCATGGGTGTTATGGCAGAAGAAGGAACTAAAAATGATGCGACTTTCGACATCGGAACAATTGAATATGATGCAGCTACGGGTATGTCTAAAGTTGAAATTCCAAAAACAATGGTAGGCGATGATGGTGTGGCGCAGCCTTTAGATAGCTATTCTATTGATTCAACAGGGATTATTTTTGGTGTTTACAACGGAACATCATACATCGTTGGACAAGTGTCACTAACAAACTTTAGTAACCCAGGTGGTCTTGAAAAAATTGGGGGAAATATGTACCAAGCAACAAACAACTCTGGTGAATCACAAGTGGGCGGGGCACATCAAGATGGCTATGGTACAATTCGTAGTGGCTTCTTGGAAATGTCAAACGTTGACTTATCAAACGAATTTACTGAAATGATTGTTGCCAGTCGTGCTTACCAAGCTAACTCTCGTAGTATTACAACATCAGATCAAATGATTGAAGAATTACTATCATTGAAACGTTAATAAATAACCGATAGATTTGAGGAATAAATCGTGATTACATTAAGATCAATTACAGGAAAAGAATTTTTCCTAAATAGTGATTTAATTTACCGCATTGATGAAAATTTCGACACGATTATTACATTAACAAACGGAAAAACACTCCCTGTAGCAGATACAGGAGTGGAAATAACTGAAAAAGTAATCGCCTATAAGCGTGAGATAATGAGCGCTTTTATTTTAGAAAGGAAAGATAGTGAATGAAAAGAAGTTACGTTTCAGTCCTGTCATTAGTCATTGGCTTCGTGTTGATTTTTTGGTCAATCGTTGTTGGTGGGGGAGCCATTTCGGCATTCTTTCATCTCCCTTCCATTATTATTACGGTTGTTGGGTCATTCTCTGCTTTAGTTATTAGTTATCCAGTAGAGCAACTGAAAAAGGTGCCCTCTGTTTTGAAGAAATTGGTTCATTCACCGGAAGTAGATCGTCAAGAATTAATTGACCAAATCGTAGAATTGGCTCGTACAGCTAGAAGCCAAGGTTTGTTAACTTTGGACAACGAGATTAGTACGATCAACAATGAATTTTTAGCAGAAGGTTTAAAGATGGTTGTCGATGGTATGGACACAGAATCCATTCAGGAAATTTTAGAGTTAAAGATTAGTAATATGGAAGATCGTCATGCAATTGGGCAGGGAATCTTCATGAAATGGAGTGAACTAGCACCAGCATTCGGTATGATTGGGACATTGATTGGTCTAATTAATATGTTAGGTTCCTTAACAGACCCGAGTACCCTTGGGTCGGGGATGGCTGTTGCCTTAATTACAACCTTCTACGGAAGCTTCTTGGCGAACCTTGTGTTTGTACCGATTGCGACTAATCTACAAACAAAGACAGAAGTTGAAGTTCTTATTAATGAAATGATGCTTGAGGGAATTTTAGGCATCCAAGCAGGTCAAAATCCACGTATCATTGAACAGAAATTAGTGAGCTACTTAGATGGTAAAACTAAAAAAATTCGATCAGCTGATGCACAGGTAAACATACAAGGTGAGGGACAAGGCTATGCGTAGAAAGAAGAAAAAGGAAGTCCAAAGTGCGGGATCACCGCTATGGATGACAACTTTCTCTGACTTGGTTACGCTGCTATTAACCTTCTTCATCTTACTTTTTTCAATGTCACAAATTAGTGACGATAAATTTAACCAAATGGCTACCTCTTTATCAGGAACGTTCACAGGAGGAAATGGTATACTGGATGGTATTATTATGCCACCAGAAGAGCTAGTTGATGAACAAGTAGATAACGAAGTCGACACATCAAATTTTGATCCTGAATTACTAGATCTGTATCACGAAGTTTACTATTTTATAAAAGAACATGGATTAGAAGAAAAAGTTTCATTAACTGCTGACCAAGATGGTATCTATGTCAACATGAATAGCACGATTTTGTTTGGTATTGAGAGCGCGACTGTTACAAGTGACGGACGTAATGTGCTCTCTTCACTAGCAGACTTGTTTAGCCGCTTGGACAACAAGGTGATTGTTGAAGGATATACGGATGATGTCCCAACTCAATATGGTCAATACCCAACAAACTGGGAGTTATCGGTCAGTCGAGCGGTATCAGTTGTCCGTTACTTGAGCGAAGTAGAAGGAATTGATCCTAATCGCTTGTCAGCAGTGGGATACGGTGCACATGAGCCACTCGTTCCAAACGATTCAGCTGCTAACCGCGCAAAAAACCGACGAGTAAATATCGTTGTAGTGTATGAAAAGGAGGACTAACGTTTGAAAGTAAAGAATAACAACGGACTAACGTTTCCTAAGCTAATTATCCTCGCCCTTTTAGTAGGTGTGTTAGCAATCGGTGGCGGTGTAATCGGATCGATGGTTAGTTCTGGTAAAATTCAGGAATTCTTCAATAAGGAAGAAGAGGTCGTGGTTGAGAAAATCACCGTGCCATTCTCCGAATTCCTGTTAAACTTGAAGCCCGTTTCAGCAAATGATAATAGTTACTTACGAATTGAATTTTCATTTCTTGTAACTAGCGCTGAAGATGAAGAAGCTTTACTAGCAGAAGAGGCAGTGGTAAGAGACACTGTCATTGCCATTTTAAGAGAAAAAACAAGAGCAACCATCTTCTCAGAAGAAAATGGGAGCTTAACTGTTAAAGAAGAAATAAAAGCAGCAATTAATGACGTGATGGGACGAGATGTTGTCGCAGACATTTACGTGGTTAATATGGTCATGCAATAAGTATGAAAGGTGTTGAATTCAGTGGGAATAACATATGTGTTAAAGATGGTTGTAGCTCTTGTAGTGATTATCTTTTCAGCTAATATTTTGTTGCAGAAGATGAACCAACTTTCTTCAAAAGGCAGTCCAAATATGAAAGTAATCGAACGGCTAGCACTGAGTCGGACTTCTTCTATTTGTATTGTTGAAGTAATGGAGAAATACTACTTAATGAGCTGTACCGAACAACATAATGAGATTCTCAAGGAAATCGATGCTAGCGAGATGAAGCGGGTAACCCCTTCGTCCATGTTGTTTAATCAAATGAAGGAAAAGAGGAGCAACAGTTGAAAAAAGCAATAACATCACTATTGCTTACTCTTTTCTTCTTTCTTTTCGATATGCCTGCCATAAAAGCAACAGGACTCGATAACCTACTGACAGACAGCGCGACAACTCCTGATTCTGTTAAGTTGTATGTCTTGCTTGGTCTACTCAGTATTATTCCTGCCTTTTTAATCTTAACAACGAGTTTTACACGGATTATTGTGGTCCTATCTTTCTTAAGAAGTTCATTAGGAACCCAACAAAATCCGCCGAATATGTTGTTAACTGGCTTGGCTATGTTCTTAACTATTTTTATCATGCAACCCATTTACTCTCAAGTGAATGACGAGGCGTTACAGCCTTTTTTAAATGATGAAATTAGTTTAGAAGTCGCATTAGAAAGAGCAGAAGTTCCGATTAAGGACTTCATGCTTGATCAAACAAGAGGAAAAGATTTGCAATTATTTTTAGAGTTATCGGATCAAACAGAAGACATTGAAAGGCGAGCAGATATTCCACTGTCTGCTACTATTCCAGCGTTCGCTATTAGCGAATTACGGACAGCCTTTACGATCGGATTCTTATTATTTATTCCATTTTTAATTATTGATATGGTCGTTGCCAGCATCCTCATGTCCATGGGTATGTTTATGCTGTCGCCGGTTATGATTTCATTGCCATTTAAGCTCTTACTCTTTGTGTTAGTGGATGGCTGGTATTTAGTTGTTGAATCAGTCGTATTGGGCTTTTTCTAGTATAAAAGAATGAGGGATAGAGATGACGTTAGAGAGTAGTTTAGATATTGTACGAGAAGCTTTCGTAGTCATTATTACGGTAGCAGGTCCTGTTTTATTAGTGGCTTTGGTTGTTGGTTTGTTGATTAGTATTATTCAAGCAGCCACCCAAATTCAGGAACAGACCTTGAGTTTCGTACCCAAAGTACTGGCGGTTATTGGCTCATTAATTGTACTAGGAAATTTTATGCTGAATGTGATTGTTAGTTTTACTGAACGGATTTTTGAATTGATTTCGGGTTTGTAGGAGTGAGAGCGTGACGCCAAGTGTTCAAGTATTTTTACTGGTTTTGATGCGTGTCAGTGCTTTTATCTTCGTTTCGCCTGGTTTTTCGCTAAAGGGAGTTCCTCCCATGATGAAGATTGGCTTATCGGTTGGCTTAAGCATGCCGGTTTACAGTGTTATGCCGGTTTTTTCGGTGGCATATAGCTTCCCATCATTTATGGTTTTAGCCATTAAGGAAGTATTGATTGGGCTAGCGATTGGCTACATCTCGCTCTTGTTTTTTAGTGCGGCTGAGATGGCCGGATCATTTGCAGATGCTCAAGCTGGTTTCACGATGGCGGCTTTGTTAGATCCATCATTAGGTGTGAATATGTCCTTTCTTGGAAAGGTATATTACTGGTTTGCCTTGGCGATTTTCTTTCTTGGTGACTTGCATCACTTGATGATTCAAGCCATTGTCCAGTCATTTGATCAAGTTCCCATTGTTGCAACGGTTGCCGTTGTCCAAACAGAAGGCATCGTCAAGTTGTTTTCAATGGTGTTTACTGCTGCCTTTAATTTGGCTGCGCCATTAATGATTGTGGCATTGCTGACGGAAATCTTGCTCGGTGTCTTGTCTCGAACGGTTCCGCAGATTAACGTTTTAATTTTAAGTATGCCATTGAAAGTGCTAGTCATAACGATTTTTATGCTGGCTTTCTTACCAGTGCTGATGGACAATCTATCGTCTTTCTTGCCACTGATGATTAAATATACCAATGAATTTATCCAATCACTGTCGCTAGGATAAGAGGGTGAGAAACCGTGTCAGAAAAAGATGGAAAAACAGAAAAGGCCACCCCCAAGAAGCTTCGCGATGCGAGGAAAAAGGGGGAATTGGCAAAGAGCCAAGAGCTATCTAGCTCAATTACATTTGCTATTTTTGCTCTAGTGGGTGTGTCGTTGGTAACCAATACCTTGCAGAAGGCCTATCCTTTTTTAATTCGTATGCTGACATTACCGCAATCGGTTCAGAACATTGAGAATGACCTCAATAAGATTGGTATTCAAGCAGTTCTTTACTTCTTTGTGTTTGTCGGCCCTTTTTTGGCAGTGGGATTTGTTGGGTCTTATGTCGCAAATGTGATACAAGTCGGCCTCTTATTTTCGAAAGAGTCCTTAAAACCAAAGCTTAATCGTTTAAATCCGGTGAGCGGCCTTAAAAATATGTTCAGTAAGACTGCCCTGTTTAACTTGGTTAAAAACCTCGCTAAACTGGCTTTACTTGTGTGGGTGGCTCTATCGTCGGCTGAAATGGCGGGTTATTATGCCTTAAACGCCGGTATGGTGGGCGCTGAAAAATTATACTTTTTAGTTTTAGAAATTATTAAAAGCGTCAGCACCAAATTAGCGGCCTTATTATTCGTTTTAGGAGCTGCAGATTTTGCTTATCAGAAATATAGCTTCCAGAAAAAAATGAAGATGACTAAGCAAGAAATAAAAGACGAATATAAAGAAAGCGAAGGAGACCCGCAAGTGAAGTCTCAACGCAAACAAAAATACCGACAACTAACGCGCGGTGCGCTAAAAGATGTGGAAACAGCCACCGTTATTATTACTAACCCAACTCATCTAGCTATTGCCATCCGTTATGATCGTTCTAAGGATGAGGTGCCGATTGTGGTTGCCAAGGGAGCGGACCATATGGCTGCTATTATTAGGGAACGGGCTAAGGAACATGACGTTCCGATTATGGAAAATAAACCTGTTGCGCGTGCTTTGTACAAGTCGGTTGATGCTGGTCAAGCTGTTCCAGCTAATATGTACCAAGCTATCGCAGAGGTACTGGCGCTTGTGTACCAAATGGATGAGCTGAAGAAGAAAAAAATATAACAAGCTGAAATGATGGAGGAAGAAAAAATATGTCTATGAATATTTTGAAGAAGGCGCAAAGAAAATCCGCAACAATGGATATTAGTGTATCGATCTTTGTTGTAATGATTTTGGCGATGATTATTCTTCCTTTGCCAGTTGTTATACTTGATTTTATGTTTGTTTTAAACATTGCCTTATCGATTACGATTTTACTACTGACCTTGTTCACTAAAAGTGTATTGGAATTCTCAAGTTTCCCAACGGTTCTGTTGATTACAACCATGTTCCGCCTAGGATTGAGTATTGCCTCAACACGTTTGATTTTGACAGAGGGTAATGCCGGGCAAGTCATTGATACCTTTGCTAACTTAGTGGCCGGTAATAATATGATTGTCGGAACGGTTATCTTTTTAATTATCTTTATCGTTCAAATGATTGTTGTAACGAGTGGGTCGAGTCGTGTATCTGAAGTGTCAGCTCGTTTTACTTTGGATGCGATGCCGGGTAAACAAATGTCGATTGACTCAGATATGGCATCAGGCTTAATTACTGAAGAAGAAGCTCGTAAACGCAGGACAGACTTAGAACGTGAAACACAGTTCTACGGTGCCATGGACGGTGCGAGTAAGTTTGTAAAAGGGGATGCAACAGCCAGTATTATTATCACCTTGATTAACTTAATCGGTGGGGTTGTTATTTTCTCCTTACAACATGGTATGGGAATAGGGGAAGCTTTGAACCAGTTTGGTAAGCTAACCATTGGTGATGGCCTTGTCAGCCAGATTCCTGCCTTATTGATTTCCATTGCTTCGGGTATTTTGGTGACTCGTTCAGGAACATCCAAGAGTTTTGGTAGTTCGTTGCTACCAGAATTATTTTCAACGACCAAGGTTATGTTTATTCTAGCAGCCTTAATGATTATTTTTGCTTTCACACCGGGTTTTCCGACAGTATCATTCTTTCTGATTGGTCTATCGGCTGGTGTCGGTGGCTACTTATTGAATGAAAACGAGAAGGCTGAAACAGCCAAATCCATTCAAAATGAGCAAGCCGTACTTGCTCAAAAGAGAACGGAGCGAGATAAGGATACGAAGGAAGCCATCGTGCCTCATCAAGTGGATGCCATTTCGATTGAAATTGGTTACGGCTTGATTGGAATCGCTGATGAAACAAAAGACGAGAATATTATGAATCAAGTGCTCATTATCCGTAAACAATTCGCTCAGGAGTTGGGCTTGTTATTAGGACCGATTCGTATTCGCGATAATCTACAGTTAGAAATGAACGAATATGCCATTAAAATTAAAGGAAATACCCAAGCTAAGGGTAATCTCTATATGGATAAGGAACTGATGCTCCTACCTGACGGACAGGATGTAACCTTTAAGGGAATTCCTGCTAAGGAGCCAGCATTTGGTTTGGATGCCTTGTGGATTGAGTCGTCTGACCGCGAAATGGCTGAAATTAATGACTTCACCGTTGTTGATCCATTGACCGTTTTAGTTACCCATTTAAAAGAAACCATCCGCCTAAACAGCTACTCCCTACTTGGACGCCAAGAAGTGAAACAGCTGCTAGAAGGATTGAAGGACAAATACAATGTGGTTATTGATGAATTGATTCCTGACGTTTTACGTTTAGGTGAAGTTCAAAAAGTCCTACAAAATCTTCTGAAAGAACAGATTCCGATTACCGATATGGTTACTATTTTAGAAACATTGGCAGATTATGGTAATACAGTAAAGGATACAGAACTGTTAACGGAATATGTTCGTCAAGCTCTAAAATATACGATTGTTCAACCATATATGGATGAGTCACAAACCTTAAATGTGGTTACCGTTCATCCAGACACAGAAGAATTATTAAGCCGAAATATTCAAAAATCTTCAGCAGGTTCTATTCCTGTGTTACAGGGAGACGTGATTACGAAACTGTTCGATAGCGTGAAGGTTGTCCACTATCAACTAGAAACACAAGGTATTCCACACGTCTTACTTGTATCACCAAAAATTCGTCCTGCTATGAAGAATTTAATTCATTATAATTTCCCTGAGTTAGCCGTGCTGTCATTAAATGAAGTACCTAATGAAATTGCGATTACCGCAGCAGGGATGGTCGATTCTATTGCCTAGTCAAGTTCTCGAGGAGGTGAGCCATGTATTCTGAAGTAAATCAAAGCCGTGACGATGCTATTCTCCAATATTTACCATTAGTGGAGAAAGTTGTTAACGGCCTTAAAATAAAAAGTCGTGAATATGAACGTGGGGATTTAATCAACTTCGGTGTGATTGGATTGATGGATGCGATTGAAAAGTATGACCATCAACAAAAAGTCCCGTTTGAAAGTTATGCCTATTTAAGAATTCGCGGTGCGATTATTGATGAAGTTCGCAAGGTCTCTCATGTTGCTCGCAGCGGTATGGACAAGGTAAAGAAATTCTACCTAGCAAAAGAAGACTTACAAAAAGAGTTGAAACGAGAACCAACAGAAAAAGAAATTTTAAGTAAAATGGCGATAACAGAACGACAGCTGGATGATATTTATGACATTATCAACCAATTGTCTGCTACTAGTCTTGAGCAGTTAATTTTCACGGATGAGAGTGGCGGTGCTAGCTTGGGCGACTTTATCGAAGATAAACGTGTCGACCAAGCTGAGGATATTTTGCTATTAGAAGAAAGAAAAGCTTACCTAGCACGAGCTATTGAACACTTATCAGAACGAGATCAACAAATTCTACAACTATTGTATACAGAAAAAATGCCACTTAAAGACATTGCCTATATTTTTGATATTTCAGTTCCGCGTGTTTCTCAGATTCACGGGAAAGCTATTACGAAGCTAAGAGAGTATATCGGGAGGGAATACCGTGATTAGAAGTTTTAATACCTTACAACAAAATTTTACTAACTTGCAAAGAAAACAAGAAATGGTCAGTTCAAACCTTGCAAATATTAATACACCGGGCTATCAAGCACAGCGCTCTGTGCAGAGTACGGAAGCTGAACGTCAGATGTTTAACCATTTAGGCGGGCCAAATCGTGATCAAGAAGCAAATATTGGCGGTTTTACTTTTAGCAATTATATTGATGAAGTGTATGTGAACCAAGAACCAGGAACGTTGAAACAAGATGAGACAAATCCAACGCAATATATCGAGTTATCAAATGTGAATACAGCAGATGAAATGGTAGAATTGATGAAGATTTCACGTGAATTTGAATCAAACCAACGCGCACTTCAGGCAACGGATGAAACACTGCGTCGTGCGACAAATGAAATTGGAAAAGTATAGAAGGAGAGACTAATTCATGAATCCAGCTTTAGGAATATCAAGAAGTGGTATGCAAGCTTATCAAAATGCGATGGATACTATTTCATATGACATCGCCAATGTGAATACCACAGCTTATAAAGGTCGCCAATCAGAATTTGAAGCATTGCTGACCAATCAAACCGTTACAACCAATGATTTATTAGTTGAGATTAGCAGTGGCTCAAGAAATGAAGTCTCTACTTTGAATATGCAACAAGGCAGCCTTGTTGCTAGTGAAGGAGACTACCAACTTGCTATCAAGGAAGATGGTTTTTTCCAAGTCACAGCAGCAGATGGCAATACTTACTATACAAGAGATGGTAATTTCCATATCGATCAAAATAACGTCGTAGTGAATGCTAGAGGAGAGGCTTTAACGGTGTCAACGAATGGCGATCCGATTGATACTCCCGTCTATCAAATTCCAGCAGACCAACTGATTGCAGTTGGTGAGAAT
This sequence comes from Jeotgalibaca sp. PTS2502, assembly GCF_001975685.1. Classification (NCBI taxonomy): domain Bacteria; kingdom Bacillati; phylum Bacillota; class Bacilli; order Lactobacillales; family Carnobacteriaceae; genus Jeotgalibaca; species Jeotgalibaca sp. PTS2502. The sequence goes on along the minus strand of NZ_CP019433.1, from coordinate 1,660,299 downwards.
AAATATGCCTTGGCAAACGGCGCAACAGCCGTTTTAGATCAAGGGGCAACTGTCTTACAAGGATACCTTGAAAATTCAAATGTTGATTTAGCAACTCGTTTTACAGATATGATGGTTGTTCAACGTGCTTATGCCATGAATATTAAGGCAGCTCAAAGTACGGATGAACTGATGGGCATGATTAATCAGTTTAAGCAGTAGAAAGAGTGTATGGTAATGAATATCATTGAGTGTCATCAAGCTACAAAAATTTATTCGAACAATGTCACTGGCGTGAAGGATGTTTCTTTTTCTATTAAGGAAGGAGAGTTCGTCTATCTCCTAGGGGCGAGTGGCTCTGGGAAGTCGACTCTAATTAGGCTATTATCCTGTCAAGAATCGCTCACTAAAGGCAAGTCAATTATCTGTGGTCACGATACGAGCAAACTAAAAAAACGTGACTACTATAAAATTCGCCGTGAAGTAGGCGTGGTGCATCAAAATTACAAGCTCCTTCAAAATAAAACCGTTTATGAAAATATCGCTTTTGTTTTAGAAAGTATTGATACGCTTCCTGAAGAGCTAGATAGTAACATTCGCCGTGCCCTAACCTTAGTCGAATTAGGTGATCGCGCGCATTGCTATCCGCACGAACTATCTGGCGGTGAGCAGCAACGGGTTGCTATTGCTAGAGCATTTATTAATAATCCGAAAGTGATAATTGCTGATGAGCCAACCGGAAATCTAGACCCAAGAACGTCTATGGAGATTTTCCGTTTGCTCTATCGTATCAATAAAGGTGGGACCACTATTATTTTGGCTACCCACGATCAAGACGTTATTAAAAATTTTCAATACCGTATTTTAACCTTGGAAGAAGGCGTGTTAGTTTCAGATCAGGAACAAAAAGAACGAGGCTCTCTCCAGTATGATTTCCGCAAGAAAGCATACTTTATTGTTTAATGCTGGGTCAAATGAAAGGAATGAAGAAATTGGAGAGTACAAAGTCAAATCGCTTTTTAGCCGTGATACTGGGAGGAAACCGAGGTGCATATGGACTGGCTCAGGCTTTTTATGAAGCATATGATCAACAGTCAGTTGTTATCAGCCCTTATCAAACAGGTCCAATTCTTCATTCACGAATTGTTGACCATTATTTACAAGCAAGCCCGATGGATATTGACCAATTGTTACAAACACTCGATCAAATTGATCGTGATTATCCAGAGGCAGAGAAACTTATTTTTGGTAGTGATGATTGTTATGTTGAATTACTCGTTGAGCATCGTCATCGCTTTGCGGAAAAGTGGCAAGTCCCTTATGTTGAGAGAGAAACTTATGATCAAGTCACCGTTAAATCGAGCTTCTATGAACTCTGCCAGCAGATAGGTGTGCCTTATCCACGTACTAGTATTTTAAATAGCGATAATCGCCGTTTTTCATTGGGATTTCCGGTTATTGTTAAGCCGGCACAAACACCTGATTATCAAACATTGAGATTCGAAGGCAAACAAAAAGTTTATATTTGTTATGACGAGCAAGAGGCTTCTGAGAAAATCGCCCTTATTTATAAAAATGGTTACTCTGGTGAATTGATTGTTCAAGAGTATATTCAAGGAGACGACCAGACATTGGGCATTGTGACAGCCTATGTTGCCAAGAAAGACCGTCAGCTAAAGCTGTTGTCTTATTCCAACGTTTTGGTTGATGATCCGACTCCTTCCGCAATCGGGAACAGTTTGGCAGGGATTGTGCGCAGAGAACCTGAAATCGAAGAGTCCGTGAAGAAATTATTAGCGGCCTCCGATTTTTATGGCTTTGCCACCTTCGATGTGAAATACGACCAAGCGCGCGACGAGTATGTGTTCTTTGAACTGAACGGCCGCTTAGGATCGAGCAACTACTATGTGACCGCATCAGGAAATAACGTCGCCCGTTATTATGTCGAGGACTTTATTTTTAACCGCGAGATAGCTGAATCAACAACGGCCGAGGACATTCTTTATACGGTTTTACCCAAACCCTTATTGTTGCACATGGTAGCAAAAGGAGAACGCAATAAGGTTAAACATTTCTATAATCAAGGAAAAGTAACCCGTTTTCTGCATGCACCTTATGAGCGCCACCCCAGCCGGAAAGCTTACTTGCTAGCATCCAGCTTAAATTATTATAAAAAATTGATCTTTTTCCCATCGCTTGAACGAAAAGTGATGAGAAAAAAGCAGCCACAAACTTTTAAACATGATTTGGTTCAGCGAATGAGCGACAGACCAGCTGAGAACTTAGCACATAAAAATAATATGTAGACACAAGACTGAGAAATTTTTTCTCAGTCTTGTTTTTTTATTTCCAATAAAAAACGGAAAACGACATTGTTTGCGAATCTTATTAGTAGAAGAAAAAAACAGAAGGGAGATTTTGTTATGTTTCTGAAGGCAAGATCCGAATCGACAGCTTTGAAAGTAATGAAGGCATTGAGCAAGAGGACATCATTAAGTGTGCCAGACAAGCAATACTTTTTCCGCCAAGAAAGGGGGCATCAAGGAGAAGAGAAGTTAGACCGTTATACTCAGACGATTTCAGAGCGATATCCCGTATTGAATGATCTCAATTTGAGTGTCTATACCAATGACTTTCAACTTGATACGCTGATTATTAAGGGACAGACCTTACATTTATATGAGGTGAAACATCTGACCCATGATTATATCTATGAAAATGGCAAGTTGCGAAAGCTGTCAAACTTTCGAGTGGCAAACCCAACTGGGCAATCGGATCGAGCAGAATCCAACTTGTCTAACTTTGTGCGCTGGCAGGGTTATGATTATAGGATTGAGGAGCACATTGTTTTTACCCATCCTGCTTTCTTTATGTATCAGGCGCCGGTGGATTCTAATTATATTTTTCTTCCCCAGCTAGAGCGGCACTTAGAGCAAACCTATCCTTATGAGGAGTTGGGCGATCATGATTCTTTCATTAGTTGTTTGCTTTCCCATCATCAGGCGGATTACCGTGCGCATAATCTTCCTCACTATGAGTATGACGCTATTCGCAAGGGGATTTGTTTCCCGCAGTGTGCGTCCTTTGACGGTGGCCACACACGGCAGCTACGCATTTGCCTAACTTGCGGTCATAAAGAGACGGCCATTCAGGCGATTAGGCGGACAGTTGAGGAATTTGAGCTGCTATTTCCGGCGATGGTGGCAACGCCGGCTCAAATTCATGATTGGTGCGGGGGAATTTACTCTTATCGTCGTATTTATGGGGCGTTGAGGGAGAGAAATGTCGACTGAAGGTTAAAAAATCTGCCAGTCGACATGATTTAGGGAAAAAGTGTCGAGTGAGGCTAGAAAAAAGGCTCGACTCGACATAAATCTCCCCATTCATGTCGAGTGAGCCACCGCAACAGAGTCCACTCGACACTTTTAGACCTTAAGTTCAAAAAACAGAGTGGTAAACGGTTGCAATTTTAAAATGAACAAGGTAGAATGAAAGTATAAAGTAACTTGTCTATACAAGTTGTCTAACAAAAGGAGGAAAAGAGTATGGCAGATTTTAAGCAGGATGCAAAAGATTTATTGGAACATATTGGCGGTTCTGATAATATCTCAGCAGTCACTCACTGTGCAACTCGGATGCGCTTTGTTTTAAATGATCCCGATCAAGCTGATGTGAAGAAGATTGAAGATATTCCATCAGTAAAGGGAACGTTTACGCAAGCAGGGCAATTCCAGGTCATTGTCGGTAATGAAGTTCCTATGTTCTATAATGAATTCGCTAAGGTTTCTGGAAAAGAAGGCGTATCGAAAGACGAAGCCAAATCAGCAGCTAAACAAAATCAAAACTGGATTCAACGCGCTATGTCCGTTTTAGCAGAAATTTTTACTCCACTTATTCCAGCCATTGTTGTCGGGGGTCTTATTTTAGGGTTTCGTAATATTTTAGAAGGTATTCAATTTCAATCACTAGGGCAAGCGATGGTGGATGGTGCCCCAGCATTCACAACAGCGGGCGAACCCATCTATAATACAATTGTTAATGTGAATCAATTCTGGTCAGGTGTGAACCACTTCCTATGGCTGATTGGTGAAGCGATTTTCCACTTCCTACCAGTTGGGATTACATGGAGCGTAACGAAGAAAATGGGAACAACCCAAATTCTAGGTATCGTACTAGGGATTACCTTAGTATCACCTCAGCTGTTGAATGCCTATGGTGTGGCAGGAACTGCTGCAACAGACATTCCAGTATGGGACTTTGGCTTCTTCCAAATTGATATGATTGGTTATCAAGCACAAGTTCTACCAGCCATGCTAGCAGGCTTTACATTGGCCTTCTTAGAAATTTGGTTGCGTAAATGGATTCCACAAGCCATCTCAATGATTTTTGTGCCATTCTTTGCTTTACTACCAACTGTTTTAATGGCGCATACCATTTTAGGACCGATTGGTTGGCAAGTGGGTAACTGGATTTCAGATGTTGTTTATGCAGGAATTACAGGCAGCTTCAGCTGGTTGTTTGGACTTGTCTTTGGTGCGTTGTACTCACCACTGGTTATTACAGGGCTTCACCATATGTCCAACGCCATCGACTTGCAGTTAATGTCTGACTTTGGTGGCACACAATTATGGCCAATGATTGCTTTATCAAACATCGCTCAAGGGTCTGCGGTTCTAGCGATTATCTTCATGCACCTCGGAAATAAGAAAGAAGAGCAAGTGTCTATCCCAGCGATGATTTCGTGTTACCTAGGTGTGACTGAGCCGGCTATGTTTGGTATTAACATTAAGTACATTTACCCATTCATTGCAGCAATGATTGGCTCAGGGATTGCTGGTTTCGTTTCAGTTCTCTCAGGCGTAACAGCAGCATCAATCGGTGTCGGCGGGATTCCTGGATTCTTATCCATTCAATTTGAGCACTGGCCAATGTTCTTTGTAAGTATGGCAATTGCAATTGTTGTTCCGATTCTATTAACGATTATCTTTGAAAAGAACAACTTATTTGTACCAAAAGGTGATGTCGAAGATGCACCTGTTATTGAAACATCACAAAAATAATAAAAACGGACAGGACAGAAGAAGAGTATGCTCACTTTTGGCCTGTCTCCTTGTTAGAAGAGAAGGAGGCTATTATGGCTAATTTTAAAGAAAAGGTCATTTACCAGCTCTATCCGAAATCATTTAATGACTCGGATGGTAATGGGATTGGCGATATTCGCGGGATTATTGAAAAATTACCGTATTTAGAAACACTGGGGATTGATATGATTTGGATGAATCCCGTATTCCTGTCTCCTCAAAAAGATAACGGCTATGACGTAACGGATTATACGGCCATTGATCCTGTCTTTGGTAGTATGGCAGATTTGGAAGAATTGATTGAAAAAGCAAAAGAAAAACATATTGAATTAATGTTTGATATGGTCTTTAACCACACGTCAATAACTCATGAGTGGTTCCAACGTGCCCTAGCTGGGGAAAAGGAATACGAAGACTACTACATTATTCGCTCTCCTAAAGAGGACGGCAGCTTGCCAACAAACTGGCAGTCGAAATTTGGTGGCGATGCGTGGGATGAGTTTGGTGAGACAGGTAATTATTACTTATGTCTGTATGACAAAACCCAAGCCGACTTAAATTGGAGAAATCCAAAAGTCAGAGAAGAATTGTATAAAGTTGTTCAATTTTGGCTGGAAAAAGGGATTCGTGGCTTCCGCTTTGACGTCTTGAATGTTATCGGTAAAGCAGAAGAATTAGTAGATAGTGATGGTGATAATGAAAAGGGTCTGTATACCGACACACCGATTGTCCACGACTATGTTCGTGAATTAAATCAAGCGAGTTTTGGACAATATGATGACATTATCACGGTTGGGGAAATGTCTTCCACAACGGTTGAAAATGGCGTTTTGTATTCTAATCCTGATCGTAATGAGTTGTCGATGATTTTCAGTTTCCATCATTTGAAGGTGGACTATCAAGACGGGGAAAAATGGTCAGATGTGCCCTTTGATTTTATCGAGCTGAAACAATTACTGGATGAATGGCAAAGTGGCATGTCGGATGGCAATGGTTGGAACGCCTTGTTCTGGAATAACCATGATCAGCCGCGCGCCAATAGCCGCTTCGGGGATCCTGAGCGTTTCCCTTATGAAACAACGACGATGTTGGCGCAGGCCATTCATCTGCTGAGGGGGACACCTTATATTTATCAAGGTGAAGAAATTGGAATGACCAATCCTGATTACGGTGATATTAATGAGTATGTTGATATTGAAACCCATAATGCTTATGAGAGCATGCGATTGGATGGCAAGAGCCATCAAGAAGCTATTGCTATTATTAAGCAAAAATCACGTGATAATAGCCGAACACCGATGCAGTGGGACAGTAGTTTAAATGCTGGTTTTTCAACGGCTGAGCCATGGTTGAAAGTAGCTGATAATTACCTAGACATTAATGCTGAGAAGGAACTGGCAGAAGGACGCATTTTCCCTTACTACCAAAAACTGATTCAGCTTCGTAAATCGATGCCCATTATTTCTGATGGTAGCTACCAAGGTATTTTGCTTGATGACCCAGAAGTCTATGCTTATATCCGTGAAAAAGATGGCGAAAAACTACTCGTCTTAAATCATTTTTACGGCACGGATTATAGCTTAACGATTCCAGAAGAATGGGTGCAAGAGGGAGCAGAAGTGGTTATTGGTAATTATCCCGGTGCAAGCTTAACATCCCAAATAACGCTTAGACCTTATGAAACAGTGGCCTTTTTAATCAAATAAAAGATGAGCCTTCTACCAATTTTTTGGTGGCAGGCTCGTTTTTTATTTAGACAATAAACTATAGAGTAAGCCACTGCCGTAATAAGCGATTAGGAATGGTGTAATGAGATAGAATTGGAAAGGAATAATTAGCGCCGTTGATAAGAAGAGCATCAAAACACAGGCAACTAGCATGACAGCTAGAGTTAGGCGATAGGTTTTTTCTTTTTTATAAACTAAGCTGTGGTACAAGATGATAAGGGTGAGACCTTGAAGAATAATTTGTAAAAAGATAGAAAAATAAGCAGGTGCTGGATTAAATGAGCGTAACATATAGTCATTGATGGCTTGTGTAGCAGACGCATCAATCCCCATTAATAATACAGGTAGAAAGATAAGTGATAAGGCCGTTTTCTTGTTCATTTTGATTCCCTACTTTCTCAAAAAGTCATTATTTTATATAAAATATATGATAGACATTAATTTGTTAAAAGTAAATGTTTTTTTGTTTACATGCAATAAATAACAATATGGTGGAGGTGAACTCAACTCAATTCTAAGCCTTAATAATAACCAATATATTAATAAAAAAACTACTTATGTAACTGAAATAACAAAAATGAGTTCGATTGCCGTTGAGAAAATGGCCATTACCAAACAAGCTGTTATTGAACAAGAGTCTGCTGTAGAAGTAACGAGCAGTGCCTTCGATGAGATTAAGCATTCTGTAGAAGATATTACATCTCGTGTCAACAACTTATCACAAATGTTAAACCAAGTGGATCAAGCATCAAAACAAATCGGTAAGCAGGCAAGTGATATGACAGAAATCGCTGAGCAGTCAGCAGCCAATTCTGAAGAAATTTCAGCATCAAGTGAAGAACAACTCGCTACAGCTGAAGTGATCGCAAACACCGCCACAGAAATCATAATGATGTCTGACAGCCTCCATAAAGAGGTTCTGAAATTTAAAGTATAAGAAGTGGATTGAGAGGAGTTGAATTTTTTTCAGCTCCTTTTTATTTGCTCAAGAAGTGTGCGATACAGCTTCAAAAATTGAGCTGTATCGCACACTTTTACCTTGAAATGTAAGATACAGGCCGCTTCAAACAGTCTGTATCTTACATTTAGGTACCTGAGTGTAAGATACAGCTGATAATTTTAGTCTGTATCTTACATTTCGACAAAATGAAGCTGGAAAATCCCCAACTTCCACTCAGCTTTTTCTGATTTCGTATCAAAGTTTGATTATGATATAATTAAAGCAAGAAAGATGGTAGGAGGGATTAGTTTGAAGAGAAATCGATTATTAGTATTTGGTTTGCTGGCAGCATTTTTAGTTGCTTGTTCTAAGGAAGACGACACAGTTGTGGATTCATCGTCACAGCCGGCAAGTTCGGAAAGTAGTATTGAGGAGAGTTCATCCGTTGAGGAATCAAGCTCTGTAGAAGAGGAAACCGATACGATTGCCGCTTATTTTCCTTTCGTAGAGAATGTTTGGTCTTCTTATGAAGGCGAAGGCAGTGAGTATGCGACATTCAGCTGGTATCCGCAATACATCGAAGAAAATCGCGCACAATATGTTAAAAATAATGGCGGTACGCAAATCGTATCTGTCTTAGATTATTCAGATGGTCAATTAGTCGAAACCTTTACGCGTCCAGAAACATATTTCCGTGAAAATATGTTGGATCAGACAAGTGATGACGCAGGAACTATTTTATTAAAAGAACCGCTTGAAGTAGGTAATAGTTGGGAAAATCTATCAGGTTCAACGACTGAAATTACAGCCGTGGATGTTGATGTGGAAACACCACTTGGCGTATTCCCAGCAATCGAAGTAACGACAACAGAAGGCGATGCTATTACGACACGTTATTATTCTGTCGGCATAGGCTTAATTAAAGAAGTGGCTACCGATACAGAAGCTAGCTATGAAGTTATTTCAACATTAGCTGAGCAAATCGCAGATACACCAGAATCAACAGTTATCAGAGCTTTCTTCCCAGATGCCAATGCTATGGGGATTGAAACAGCAGATGTGAATGTCGCTTTCTTTACCAATGATGTAACGAGAGAGGTTATTTCCGATTTATTAGAACAAGTGCCAGATGTTGAATACGGCCGTTTAATTCCAGAAGGAACAACGATTAATAGTTTGTACTTGAATGAAGATGGCAGAGTTTATGTTGATTTTTCAGAAGAGCTAGTTGGCAATATGAATGCGGGTAGTTCAGGAGAATCACTTCTATTGCAAGGAATCGTCAATACCATTGGCGTTTACTATGGCGTAGAAGAAGTGCTATTGACGATTGAGGGTGCCGCTTATGAATCAGGCCACTACTCCATGCAAGAAGGCGAATCCTTCAGAGTTGATATGGAAGGCGTTATTGAATAAGTTTTGAAAAAGTGATTGAGTGGGATGCTCAATCACTTTTTTTGTCCTAGACTAGGGGATTATAAGTTCAGCCATCACTGTCTAGCTCCCAAGTCCTGACCTAGTGAAAAAAAGATAAATTTGCCCCATTGCGCGCTTCGCTGCTCGCTAACGCATATCATTCGACTAACCCGCTGAAGCGTGAAGTCTCCTGACAATTCAGGGTCAAATGTCCTATTTTTTCATAGGCCAAGGCGGACTTGTCCGCTTTTCTTATGGAGTAGGGTAATATAAGTTTTTTTCTGCCTCCGGGAAATTAAACGAATCGTAGCTATTGGCCTGAAATTCTTGTTGTTACACTATTCCCATGAAAAATTCTACAGTGATTGCTACAATCACGACTAGAGTAGAAATAATGAACCCATGAATCATGGGATTAAGGCCAGATTTTCTCATCTCTTTGAAGTCTGTATTCATACCGATTGCGGCTAGAGCAGAAACCATTAAGAACTTGCTTAATAATTTCAATGCATTAGAGAACGGAAGAGGAATGAATCCCATACTATTGATCACAGACATACCCACAAATGCAATGATAAACCAGGGAAAGAGAGAAATTAAATTTACTTTTTCATTTTTTGTTTTTAAAGTAACCGAGTTTTTTCTATTTGAATAAGTGTTAATTAAAGAGAAAATCAATACAGTTGGAATAATAGATAGGGTGCGAGTCAGCTTGACCATTGTAGCAAAATCACCTGCTGCTTCGCTGAATGCATATCCAGCAGCAACTACACTTGAAGTGTCGTTTACTGCAGTACCCGTCCATAAACCGTATGCGATATCGCTTAAACCTAACGCCCGTCCCATAATAGGAAATAAGATAATCATAATTACATCGAAAAGAAAGGTTGCAGACATTGCATAAGCAATATCTTTGTCTTCCGCATCAATCGCAGGAGCGAGAGCAGCAATGGCAGAACCACCACAAATTCCTGTCCCGGCAGAAATCATGTTAGAGAGTTTCCAATTCAAACCAAGCCATTTCCCTACAAAGTATCCTCCTCCAAAACAGGTTACTAAAGTAAAGAGCATGACAATTAAAGATAAGCGTCCAACAGTTAGAATGGTTTCAATACTTAAAGAAGCACCTAATAATATAATTGAAAATTTAAGTATTTTTTTAGACGTAAATGTTAACCCCACCGTTACTTCTTTACTAGGTTTCCAAAAATTATTTAAAAGTATCCCAAGAAATAGTGCGATCAAAGAATCACTAACAATGGGTATAGGCAATAAAGACTGTATGAACCGTGCGACTAAGGCAAGTAATAAAGCAAGAGAAAAACCAGGTAAATAATTTAATAGCTTTTTCATACATTTCTCCTTCCATTAAGAATAATTTATAAATCTAATGTAATTTTACAAGGGCACAACGATAAAATCCAATTATGATTTGTTATCGTTGATAAGGTTATGTTATGGTAAAAGGAGTAAAAATCACATTAAGGAGGGTTCCATGCTAGATACAAAACTACTCACGTTTGTGCAAGTGGCTAAATATAAAAACTATACAAAAGCGGCTCATGCGTTGAATTTAACCCAACCTGCTGTTAGCCAGCATATAAAGAAAATTGAAGAACATTATGGATGTCGTTTGATTATAATCGATGGTAAAACAGTGACTTTAACTGAACAAGGAAAATTACTATACAGTTATGCAAATTTTCAGCTTGCAAATGAGAAGCAATTAATCGATCAAATAAAGAGAGTTGAGACATCTATTAAGATTGGTTCAACATTGTCGATCGCTGATTACTATTTACCAGATTATCTGAGTGCGTATTTAAGTGATTCTGACGAAGTCATTTCTGTGTCTGTAAAAAATACAGAAATGATTATTGATATGTTACTGAACAATGAATTATCTTGTGCATTTATCGAAGGGATATTTGATAAATCGTTGTTTCATTATTTTGAGTTTCAGAATACAAAATTTCTTCCCGTAAGCAGAAAAGGTCACCCCTTGGAAAATTCCAAAGTGAATATAAGCGATATACATGAATATCCTTTGCTTTTACGAGAAAAAGGCTCGGGAACAAGAGAAATTTACGAAAATTTTTTATATGAAACAAATGATTCGCTGCTATCCGTTTCAAAGATTCATGAAATCAGTAGTTTTTCAATTATAAAAAATATATTAAAGAAATCAGATGCTGTCTCATTCATGTATGAAGAAGTTGCAAAAGAAGAAGTCGAAAAAGGTGAATTGTGCTATCTAAATATAAAGGATTTTTTAATCAATCGTCCCTTATATTTTATTTATCCAAAAAATAGTTTGCTGAAACAAAAAAACGAAGTGTTTTACGAAAAATTAATGAAAAAATGAAACGAAATGAAGTTAATTTCATGGAATATAGATTCATTAAATGCTGCTTTAACCAGTGATTCAAATCGTGCACTGCTGACGCGAGAGGTACTAAGGAATATACTTGCTTTGAATCCCGATATCATTGCGATTCAAGAAACAAAACTAACCGCAAAAGGATTAACAAAGAAACATGCAGAAGGTAGAATCATTACCTTGGAATTTGAAGATTTGTTTGTCACACAAGTATATACTCCGAATGCTGGAAATACATTGGGACGATTAGAAGACCGCCAAATTTGGGATCAAAAATACGCAGAATATTTATCCCAATTAGACCAAACAAAACCAGTACTGGCAGTGGGAGACTTTAATGTCGCTCATGAGGAAATAGACTTGGCTCACCCCGATCGCAATCATTTCTCTGCGGGATTCACGGATGAAGAAAGACAAGTAAAATTAATAATTCAGGCTGGAGAATTGATTACGCTCTAGTAAGCGATCGACTAGCAGATAAAGTAGTCAAGTCGGAAATGCTTGATTCTGGAATTCGGCAAGATCACACACCGCTCTTAATTGAGTTGGAATTTTAAAGGAAGTAATCTCATAGGGGTTATAGAGGGAGTTAGCAATGGGGGATCGTTATATAGTAATAAGTATCGTAGTGGCTGTGTGTTGCGTAATTATTTTCATGGAAATACGCAACCGCCTGAAACTGAAAGCGAAAGTACGGAATCAGTGGGGGGAAGCTCCCTACCAAATTCGTTTTGATAAGGAGAAAAGCTTGAAAACAGCTTGGCAAACTGAAAAAACCTTTTCTGAATGGGACTCTGAAATTGATGATCTTACTTGGAACGATCTGGATTTATTTGACGTTTTTGAAACAATCAATGCTACTTATTCCAGCATAGGCTCTCAGGCTTTATACTGTCAACTTCGCAATTATCATTTTAAAAAAGATGAACAGTTGGAGAAGGTAATAAAATATTATGAGGAAAATCCTCAAACAAGAGAGAAAGTACAATATCAGTTCGCACGTTTAGGAAAGCAAGATAATAACTTAGTAACAGCCTATCTGTCAAAGCCGCAAAATCAACTAGGTAACTTGTATATCTATCTAGCATTAGGTTTATTCCCTTTTATCGGCGTACTTCTTTTGCTTTTCGGACAACTAGCTGGGGGATTTTTTTTATTGGCTAGTGCGGTCTTAAATCCGATTTATTATATGATAAAAAAACTTTCTCTTGAAACGGAATTAAACAGCATGCGCTATTTCGTTCAGATGATTGCGACTGCAAACAAACTAGCAAAGATTGAAACACCTTTGCAAAAACCGTTACAAGAGGCATTAAAGCCACTCCGAACTATTCCTCAATTCGGCTTCGCTTTTCGTTTAAAAGGCAATACGGAAGCGGATTTGATATTCGATTATTTAAATATGGTAGTCATGCTTCCTTTTATTTCTTATAGTTTTGTTTTGAACAGCTTGCAGAAAAATCAGAAAAAAGCGATTCAAGTTTGGCAGCTTTTAGGGAAGTTAGAGCTAGCAGTTGCCATCCTAAATTTCCGGACCTATATGCCGTTGAGTTGTGAGCCGGAATTTCAAGAAGATGGTGTCACTGCAGAAAGCATTTATCATCCTCTTTTAGAAGAACCTGTTACTAATCCATTACATTGGAAAAAGAATACTTTGGTTACGGGCTCAAATGCGTCTGGAAAGTCTACCTATATCAAAAGTGTTGCAATTAATTGTATCCTTGCTCAGACCATACAAACGGCTCTTGCTTCCAGCTTTTCTTTGGCCCCGGGACACGTCATAACTTCTATGGCGGTAGAAGATAATATTTTTGAAGGAGATAGTTACTTTATTGCGGAAATCAAGTCGATTAAGCGTTTGTTAACACAAGTGGAAACAAATGAGAAGTGTTATTGTTTCATAGATGAGATTCTGAAAGGGACGAATACAATTGAACGGATTGCTGCTTCATCAAGTGTCGTTCATTGGCTTCGGAATTTTCCGAGTCTGGCATTTATTGCGACCCATGATATTGAATTGACCGAAATATTAAAAACAAGTTGCAAGAATGTTCATTTTGCTGAAAGTGTCACGAAAGAAGAGGGAGTCGTTTTTGATTATCTGCTAAAATCAGGACCTGCACGAGTAAGGAATGCGATTTCCTTGCTTAAAGTTTTAGATTATCCTGTCGAGATTATCCAATCAGCTCAAAAAGAAGCTGCTCATTTTGATCATCATCGTAAATGGCAGCCCCTATCGGATTCGTGATAAGAAAGTAAAAAAATATGGAAACTGTCATCATAGGCAAAGTGCTCTTTGTTACATGAAGACAGTTTTTTATTTTTTTAAACTCTACAGGACCCTATCAAATGAAACCTTTTTATTAATTCAGTATAATATAAGAAACAATAGTATGAAAAGAGGAGGCGCTTATGAAAAAGATTTTACTTGTGGCTGGCTTAGCTGTTTTTTTAGGAGCATGTAGTACAGAATATGAAGTTGAATATACAACTGAAAGCTTTACTTTGGGGAATTCATTGACCTATGAAATGCCGATTCTTGAGTCGGATTTGTTGCAACCCACATTAAATCAAGAGTTTAGTATGGGGGATGAAATTCAGATACGCAATAATTTTTGGTTTACAGATGAAAAATCTCTGCTATCAACTGTAGATGTTGGTTATCGTTTGGTTCCGCTTGATTATGATTACCTACCTTATTACTATCTGCAAGATGATGAGCTTACGGAGTTTAGCGTTACCGAAGTTGTAAAAGAAGAAAGGGTAACGATAAACAATCGAGAATGGTTTCATGTTGAAACAGCACCAATAACTTTCGAATCAGACGGCGAAGAGTTGCAATCAGTTGATCAAACGTATTATTATCGTTCTGGTTTTGAGTTGTATAATTATACCTTTAAGTTAACAGCTCCAAAAGAAGAATATAATGATCAAGAGAGAGTTGCACTCACAAACGAGCGAATAGAAGAAGTTTTAGGCATGGCTGATTTCAGTCATGAACCGACAAAAACAAAAGAAGAGATTCATACAGTACTTAATGGGACATGGGATGCTGGCGACTCAGGCTACCTGCACTTTAATGCAGGCGAATTAAAATGGTATAAAGACAGCAACATGAAAGAAGAAAATGTATTATTAATTGATGTGACGGATGTTGTTCCGCTTATCCATCCAGAGAATGATACCGAATATGCTTTACTCCAACTTGATTACTTAACAGAAACAATAGACGGACAGACCTATGATAGTGAGACAGAGCTGACCTTGTTGATAAACTTTATGGACGATAATAATATCATCTTAGCTGACTATCAAACATTGGAATATTATAAGTTGAGTAAGGTTGAATAAGAAGATTTTAAAGAGAGTGCTTATGTAGAATGGGCGCTCTTTTTTGATAGACTAGGGGATTATAAGTTCAGCCATCAATGTCTAGCTTCCAAGGCGGACTTGTCCGCTTTTCTTAAAAACGGACAATAAAAAAGCTGTTTTATCGGTTCAAAATACGGTGGCGGTTATGCCAGAAGATTTGGACCGACTGTTTGATCGGTTTTATCGCGAAAATGAGTCGCGCAATCAAAGTGCTGGTGGCTATGGGATTGGGCTATCGTTGGCTCAAGCGATTGTTCACCAACATGGTGGCAGTATTCATGCGCTAGCTCTTTCAAATCAGCACATTCAATTTCAAGTCGTATTACCATTGTAAGGCTGGGATAAAATCCCACTAATACTCAAAACAATAATGGTCATAATCGGATTGGACGTTCCGACTGCGGCAAGGGCATTCTTGCCGACACAGCGACCAACAATAATAGAATCCAAGGCATTATAAGAAAGCTGAATCAGATTCCCTAAAATCATAGGAATCGAAAATCGAATCAGCAGTTTGGCAATTGGGCCATTTGTCATATCTGACTGCAACGAACATCACCTCTTTTAAAAGATGATAATAATGTAACACAATTGTGAAGAAAAAAGAGTGAAATAGCATTATTGAACGGCCACTTGCTCTATATAAAGCACAAACTAATGTAACGATATGATATACTTGTGATTAAAATTACAATGCACATTACATTAAAAAGGACGGCCCAACTATGGATGAATCAGATTTAGGTTTAGTAATCGATGGAATACGACGCAATCGTAATATGACAATCAGTGCCCTATGCGAAGGGATTATCTCACCTTCGACTTACTCTCGCTTTGTCAGCGGGAAGACAATGATCGCAGCAGACTCCTTTATGAAATTAGTTTTCCGATTACATATGACTTTTGCGATGTTTTTACAAGATTATCAAGATTTTTTCAGAATTAAACACCACTACGCGATGTTAAATCATGCGAAAGGCTACCATGATTTAGCACTTGTTCAGCAGTTAGTCGCTGATTATCAAGCTAGATATATGGACTTTCAAGCAAGTCCTCACAAGACAAAGGACTGGGGCATTTACGACGAACGCTTTTTAATGGTATCAACTGCTCTGGCCAGTCAACTTTCTGAAGACCCTCATCGCCAACAGCAGCTTGAAGTCGTCCAAGACCACATCAAGCAGTACAAAGCGCTGAGCGATAATGACTTTTTCGCGCTGAAACTATTATTGCCTTATATGACATTAGCGGATGCCGAAGCCGTTGTAAAAAAACCATTAAAACAACTAACGGATTTAAAAGAAACGGCCTTGGCTGAAAACTTATTCTATGTTTGCGGCATGATGTACATCAAAAACCTCGCCGCAGGTCAACGAAAAAAAGCTGCCCACTACTACAAAATGTTAGAAGAGATTTACTTGGATCCACTCGATTTGGGGTGGAAACTATCCCAACAATTCTACCAGAATATTCATCTTTATTTTACGGCTGATGCTGAGAGAGCGGTCGACCAAATTAACAAATTGAGCGCTTTTTATTCTGATTTAAACTTGGCTCATCAATCGCAATTTATCGCCCAAACTTGTCGTGAATTAAATATCCCACACCAAGAAATGGAGCTGATTAAATAATGACCATGAGCCATAAAGAATTAATTGAGAGCCTACGTAAGAAGAAAGCCTTGTCCATGCAAGTTATTTGCGGTGATTATGTCTCGCATTCTTCTTATTCACGCTTTGTTAAACAGGGTCAAACATTGGCGATTGACAAGCTCCTTTATATTTTGCGTCAAATGGATTTGAGTTTTAGAGAGGCTGGTTTATTTGATCATAATATCCAGCGTAGCAATGAGGATACCCTTTTGATGATGGATGCCATGACTAGCAATGATGTTGCCCATATGAAAGAAATCGCAGACCTTTTTGCAAGCAAAGCCAAGCGAACCTATGATATTTACGGCATGATGGCGATTCAAGTGCGACTAAAAATGGGTGGCGAAACGGCTGCTAAGCAAGAACAAGACCTTAAGGATTATCTTTTTAAAGTCCAAAATTGGGATTTCAAGGAAATGTATCTGTTTACCTTTATCTTGGACCGCATGGAGAGTTCGGTAATTCTGTACTACCTTAATCGGACCTTTCGAAGAGCCGCGGATCCCTATTTCCTTGAGCGCAATCTGAACCTCATCATCCTAACCGATGAAGCACATTTTGAGCTTTTAAAACGTAAAGAATTAAGCCATGCACAAAATGTGATTGAGCAGTTTGAAAAATTTGTTGTTAATCGCACCTTCCACAGCGTACAAGGTTACTTCACTATTTCTCAAGCTCTTCACAATGCGGTGAAAGAAAAGCGTCCAGAAGACTTGCAGAAAATTGCGCGCCTTTACCATAATCTCATGTTTATCGAAGCAAGCTTCTTTGCAAAACGCCTAAGAAGTCGCTACGAAGAACTACAGGCAATTTACCAACTAGACGACCTGATTTGGGAAGAAGAAATTGATGGCTTTAAATAGAAGAGAAAAAAATAGGGATAGGCTGGGGCTGGATTTTTTCCAGCTCTTTTTTTATTTACTCAAATGTGCGATACAGCTTCAAAAATTGAGCTGTATCGCACACTTTTAGCTTGAAATGTATGATACAGGCCGCTTCAAACAGTCTGTATCTTACATCACGAAAAAAGGGCTGGCACTATTTCCTGTTTTTGTGCGTTTATGCAACAGAATATAATATGAATTGCAATCTATATTAAGATAAAAGATATGATAATAACTAGATATTAACTTTATTGGGAGGGATTAGATGTGAGATCGGCAAGAACAAAAAGCGGAAACAAAGTCATGCGTAAAGTAAAAGGGATTTGGGTAGCGGTTGCATTATTTGGTGTAGTTGCGCTTGGCGCAGACATTGCTCAAGCAACCATAGTATCAGACACAGCAATTGCGTATGTACTGAGGTCAGACGCGACATCATTTGAAGGTAAGGTAGACCTAGCTAAAGAAGTAGCAGATGAATCAAAGAAAGCTTTTGAAGGCGTAACGATTTCTTGGAGTCCAAACACCTTAGATCAAGTCAAGGCTGAAATAGCACGTCAAAAAGAGCTTGGCTTAGCCGCATATATGATTCAATGGGGAGATACGCTAAGTATTGTTGCAGAAATTATCGGGACAGACGTTGACACATTAGCAGCCGCAAACGGAATTGGCGATAAAGACTTTATCTTAGTAGGCGATTTGTTAATCAATGTTCTTGAAGCTGACCGTAACGTAGTTCTTGCACCAGTAGAAGTATCAAAACCAGTTGAATCAAAACCAGAAGAATCAAAACCAGAAGTATCAAAACCAGTTGAAGAAGCACCAGAAAAACCAGAAACGCCAGAAACACCAGAAGTTCCAGAAACACCAGAGGTTCCAGTAACACCTGAAACACCAGAAGAAGAAACGCCAGTAACACCTGAAACACCGGTAGCAAAAACATATACAATCGAACACAAAAACGGTGCAGCAGTAAGCTCTGAGAAAGTAATCAGCGAAGTTAATACAGGTGAATCATATGTTACAACGGCTCTAACAGAAGTAGACAATGAACATTTGATTAGTAGATTTGATTTAATAAAAGAATATAAAAACGAAAAAGGACAAACAGTAGAAGAGTATCTTGGAGAGGATAAGGCAAATATTATACCAATCGGAGAGATTATCAAGTATGATAACACGGTAGAAAAAGGTAAAAGAATCACAACGGGTAAACGAGTTAACGGTTTAGCCCATTACGTATCAAAAGAAGTATTTGTAAATGGGGACAGAGTGTCGGTAGAAGTTATTAAACATATTAATGTAGAGCCGCAATTCCCAACAGATATCGTAGGAACAATGGAAAAGACAACAGTAAAACAAGTAACAACAACAACACCAATCATTGCGGGTAAAGTGGTAACGGAAGACCCAACTAAATCAGCAAGTGAGTCTTTCAACCAAGAAGGAACAAACGGCTCAATCGTAGAAGTGGTAGAGGTAACATACTTCAACGATAAGGAAACAGGACGTAAAGTTCTATCATCAACAACAACGCCAGCAACTTATGGTAAACAACTAATCGGAACAAAATAAATAACAAAACAAGAGCGCTCCTTTTTCTAAGGGGCGCTCTTGTTGCTGACTATTTCTCACAAACTATGTTTTCGTCTAGCAAACTCAACGAACTTGAAGCGGTCTAGGCGGTGTCGTGATTCGGTATATTGGAAGAGGCGGGTGTCCTCTAAATAGACTTCACTCTTAACGACAACGACATGGGTATCGTTTTTCAAGTTCATATAATGTTTGTCTTCTTCGGTAATCGGTTCGACGACGAATTCTTTTTTAGCGTAGGCGATATTGAGCTGTCGTTCTTGTTCTAAATAGTCATAAAGGGAGACTTCGGCTGCATCGGTTGGCACAGAGCCGACAATATCACGCAGCAAATAATCCTTATCCAAAATGATGACTTCGCCTGAAATTTTACGCAAGCGCACTAAGCTAATCACTTGTTGGTCTTCGGGAATGTGGAAACGTTCGGCTAAGTAGCGCGGAATGGTTTCTACTTTGTTTTGAAGGACAATCGTCTCGCTATTAATTTGCTGGCCATCTTGAAGCTCCTTAAAACTGGTTAATCCAGAAACGGGAAATTGCAGGCGCTGGATGTCCAAGACAATCGAGCCTTTTCCTTGTTGCTTTTGAATATAGCCACTTTCCAATAATAAACGCAGTGCTTTTCGAATGGTTTCCCGTGATACGCTGTACATTTGGGCCAAGTTTAATTCACTGGGCAGCAGGCTGCCAGCAGGGTATTCTCTTTGTTCGATTCGTTGTTTGAGGTCTCTAAAAATTTCATGAAATTTATTCATTTTCCTTAACTCCTTAGCCCATACTGGTCTGTTTCTGGTATGCGCCTTCTCCCTTAAATTTTATCATAATTAGTGAGTAAAATCGAAGGAAGGTCAGTGATTTAGTCCTGATAAATGAAAACATATTTTTGGCTGGTCGAATGCTCTGCTGAAAATTGATAATGAGGATGGTCAAAGTGTTGTAAGTCTTCGACCGCTTCAACATGATTTTCAGCCATATAACGCACCATTTGTCCGCGTGCCATTTTAGCTAGTGTTGCTTTTACCTTCAACTTGCCATCAATTAGATTAGCAAACATGATTTCGATCAACTGATCACCTTCCTTGAGGTAGGGGCTGATGGCTTTAGTATATTCTTTGGAAGCTAGATTAATGACCGGTCCGTCACTGAAATCAAGGGCGTCATACAAATGACGTCCCCAATAGCGATAGAGATTTTTGTGGCCATCGACTTGAAGTGGCGCCTGCATTTCCAAACGGTAGGGCGTAATGCCATCAAACGGGCGCAAGACCCCATAAAAACCAGATAAAATTCGCAAATTTTCTTTCATATAAGCTAGAGCATTTTCGCTAAACAAATCCGGAGACATATATTGAAACTGCAAACCTTTATAGCTCATCACAGCTGGCGATAGTTGATTAGCCAGCTCCATTTGCTTCAAGCGCTCTCTATTTTCTGCGGCAATCTGATCATTGCACTTCCACATCGCTTTCGCTTCCTCGTAGGTGAGGCTATTGAGAGTATCGAGAATGACCTGTGTTTTTTTAAGAAAAAGGGGCGTTGTTTCTGCCAAGAAACTGTTAGTCTCGGCGACCATTTTTTTAGTGGGTGAGATGATGATTTTCATAAGTGAGTCCTTTCTTCATATCGTCTTCCAACTATCTTAACACGATGTTTATGAAAAAACCTAGTCTCAAAAGTATATTAAAATTGAAACAAAGGACTTGCATTTAGTAAGCAATGTCGGTATAATTTCTTAGAATTCAATTGTGAAAGAACCAATAAAATAACCAACATGTGTGACGCAGTCAAAGTGCTTAACCATCCGAACAGACAACGGGTGGAGTGGGCACTTTTTTCATGCGCAAAAATGAAACACTGATAGGAAGGAGAGGCAATCCCTCATGATGATAACGGAATTTGATACAATTGCAGCTATTTCAACGCCTCCAGGAGAAGGGGCAATTGGAATTGTAAGAATAAGTGGTGATGATGCGATCGCAATCGCTGATCGCTTATACCAGTCAGGATCGAAGCAACTGAAAGATGTTGATAGCCATACCATTCACTATGGCCATATTCATAATCCTAAGACGGATGAAGTAGTTGATGAAGTCATGGTAACGATTATGCGTGCGCCTAAGACATTTACGAAAGAAGATGTTGTTGAGATTAACTGCCACGGTGGTGTGGTAAGTGTGAACCGCATTTTACAAACTATTTTACAACACGGCGCGCGGTTAGCAGAACCGGGTGAGTTTACTAAGCGGGCGTTTTTAAATGGGCGGATTGATCTCTCCCAAGCGGAAGCTGTTATGGACTTGATTCGGGCGAAAACAGACCGAGCGATGGATGTGGCTTTGCGCCAATTGGATGGCGATTTGTCTCATCTGATTCGCGATATTCGCCAAATTATTTTAAATACATTGGCAGAAGTGGAAGTGAATATCGACTACCCAGAGTACGATGATGTTGAAGAAGTGACAACGCGACTATTGAAGGAAAAAACCATTGAAGTACAAGGTCATGTTGACCAACTACTGAAAACAGCTAAACAAGGGAAAATTTTGCGTGATGGACTAGAAACTGCCATTATTGGTCGCCCGAATGTTGGGAAATCAAGCTTGTTGAACCGTTTGATTCGAGAAGAAAAAGCAATCGTAACGGATATTGCAGGAACAACCCGAGATACGATTGAAGAATATGTCAATGTTAACGGCGTTCCCTTGAAATTGATTGATACAGCGGGAATTCGTGAAACAGACGATATTGTTGAACAAATTGGTGTAGAACGTAGTCGTCAAGCTTTGTTGGCGGCAGACTTAATCTTGTTATTGATTAACCAAAATGAAGTGCTTTCTGATGAAGATCGCGCTTTACTTGACTTAACGCAAGATATGAACCGCATTATTTTATTAAACAAGAGTGACTTGGCCGCAAAGGTATCGGTTAGTGAGCTAACCGAATGGAGCAAGCCAGAGCAAATTATTACAACCTCTATGTTGGAACAAACAGGATTGGACCAATTGGAGAAACAAATCGCTGCTATGTTCTTTGCTGGCGAAACGGGTGAGAAGGACGCGACTTACATTTCTAATGTCCGTCATATCGCACTTTTACATGACACACAAGAAGCTTTAGAAGAAGTTATTTCTGGTATTGAAATGGCTATGCCGGTTGATCTGGTTCAGATTGACTTTACGAGAGCTTGGGAACTATTAGGTGAAATTACAGGTGACACTGTTCAGGATGAATTGCTGACACAACTATTCAGTCAATTCTGCCTCGGAAAATAAAGGTCGACATAAAGAAGGGAATAAACGAATGAACCGATATGAAGCTGGAAATTTTGATGTGATTGTCGTTGGTGCTGGACACGCGGGATCGGAAGCTGCACTTGCAGCGGCTCGAATGGGTAGCTCAACAGTCTTATTGACAATTGATTTAGATATGGTGGCATTTATGCCATGTAACCCATCCATTGGTGGCCCTGCTAAAGGGGTTGTCGTACGTGAAGTAGACGCTCTCGGTGGCGAAATGGGTCGTAATATTGATAAAACTTATGTGCAAATGCGGATGCTAAATACTGGGAAAGGTCCTGCTGTTCAAGCATTACGTGCGCAAGCAGATAAAAATGACTATGCCCAAGAAATGAAAAAGACTATCGAAAAGCAAGATAACTTGTTATTGAGACAAGGGATTGTAGAAGAATTAATCGTTGAAGACGGTGAAGTTAAAGGTGTGGTTAGCCATACTGGTGCTATTTACCGAGGAAAAGCGGTTGTCCTAACAGCAGGAACATCGTCTCGCGGCCAAATTATTATTGGTGAACTAAAATATTCATCAGGTCCAAACAATTCACAACCATCGATTAAACTGTCTGAAAACTTAATCGAATTAGGCTTTGACTTGGCACGTTTTAAAACAGGAACACCGCCAAGAATTTTATCATCATCGATTGATTACTCTAAAACGGAAGAACAACCCGGAGATGCAGAACCAAATCATTTTAGCTTTAGCTCTAAAGATGAGGATTACTTACAAGAGCAATTGTCTTGCTGGTTAACGTATACAGGAACAGAGGCCCATCAAATTATCCGTGATAACTTGCACCGCGCGCCAATGTTTACCGGTATTGTTGAAGGGGTCGGCGCTCGTTACTGCCCATCAATTGAAGACAAGGTCGTTCGTTTTAGCGATAAACCGCGTCACCAATTGTTCTTAGAGCCAGAAGGACGCAACACCGAAGAAGTTTACGTGCAAGGTTTGTCGTCTTCTTTACCAGAAGATGTTCAATTGCAAGTTCTACATTCTATTGATGGCTTAGAAAATGCTAAAATGATGCGGACAGGTTATGCCATTGAGTATGATGTAGTCAAACCTCACCAACTACGTCCGTCACTAGAAACAAAATTGGTAAAAAATCTATTTACAGCAGGCCAAATGAACGGAACATCTGGTTACGAGGAAGCTGCTGGACAAGGCATTATCGCCGGAATTAATGCCGCACTTTCGGTTCAAGAAAAAGAGCCGCTTGTTTTAAAACGTAGCGATGGCTACATTGGCGTTATGATCGATGATTTGGTTACAAAAGGAACGCTAGAACCTTACCGTTTACTAACTTCTCGTGCCGAATACCGATTGCTATTACGCCACGATAATGCTGATATTCGTTTATCAGAGATCGGCCATGAGATTGGCTTGTTGAGCGAAGATCGTTACCAAGCATACTTAGAAAAACAAGAAGCTGTTAACGAAGAGATTGCGCGTATTAAAACGATTCGCCTTAAACCAACAGAAGACTTGCAAGCTTTCCTAGCGTCACGCAATTCAGCACCATTGAAAGATGGGTTCTTATTCAGTGATTTACTGAAACGTCCAGAGTTGGACTACAAAGGATTATCGCCATTCGCACCACTTGAAGAAGAATTAGCAAGTGATGTCATTGACCAAATCGAAATCCAAATTAAGTACGAAGGCTATATTAAAAAAGCCATTGCTAAAGTAGAAAAATTGAAGAAAATGGAAGAGAAACGCATTCCAGAAAATATCGATTACGATGCCATCAATGGCATTGCTACAGAAGCAAAAGACAAATTGAAAAAAATTCAACCTGAAACAATCGCTCAAGCTAGCCGCATCAGTGGTGTAAACCCAGCAGATATTTCTGTTTTAATGGTGTATGTTCAAAGCGGGAGATATACGGTGTTGGAAACAAGTAACTAATAAAAGTCGATTATTCTTGTCAGGACACAGTGTTTTGATATAATAGTCTTGAAATAATGACATACGGTTGAGCGCATGCGTTCAAGGACTTTTCTTCAGGGGTGGGAAGAAGTTATTGAGCGTGCGCTTTTTTATGTTCATGTTAGGAGGAGTAGCAATGACAACTTTTATTTCTAGCCAATCTTGGCCGATTCTAATGCTTATTTTTGCAGCATCTTTGTATCTTTTATCTAAGGCGACGGATCATTTGGTTGACCACGCAGTAACGTTATCGCGTCAATTCGGCGTATCGGAACTTCTCATTGGTGCAACCATTGTATCACTCGGAACCACTCTTCCCGAACTAGCCACCTCTGTCGTTGCCCTTATCAACGGCACAACTGACTTTGCTTTAGGCAATGCGATTGGGTCTGTGGTAACCAATACTACCTTAGTATTAGGCATAGGCAGTTTAGCAGGCAGTATGCCCGTAGCCAAAACAACCGCCAGTCGATTACCCTTTTTAATTGGGCCAATTCTTTTGATGATAGTGGCGAGCAAATATCCCTTTGACCAGCATTTTTTCTCAGCAGGACAGATTCATCCACTAATCGGAGTGACTCTTTTATTAGGGTTAGTTCTCTATATGAGGTTGTCATTTAGAAAACCAGCTGAGGAAGCAGAACAAAAGAAAAAAGCGGTTGAGCCAAACGAACCAACTGCCTTATTTTTGAAAGAAGGATTGATTATTTTCATTAGTGCCGTTGGGGTGGCTGCCAGCGCCAGTATTTTGGTGAGCACGGTTGAGACGGCCGCTAGCCGGCTGGGCGTTTCAGAAGCAGTGATCGCGGGAACGGTGGTTGCTTTGGGAACGAGTTTGCCTGAATTGAGCACCACTTATGCCTCAGTTAAGAAAGGCTATGGTGGATTAGCAATCGGAAATATTATTGGTGCCAATAGCCTCAATTTACTTTTAGTACTCGGTGTCTCCATTGCCTTTTCGCCAGCAGGATTGGGCGTGCCGACTATTTTTTACCAGCTTCATTTTCCGCTGGCAGTCCTCGTCATCGGGATGCTGACCTATTTTATTTTTAATACTAAAAAATTGGTGATTAGTAAGCGAGAAGGACTGATTCTGCTGGTGGTTTACTTCATTTATTTATTGCTTAATCTTGTTTTATAGACTAGGGGATTATAAGTTCAGCCATCAATGTCTAGCTCCCAAGTCCTGGCCTACTGAAAAAAAGATAAATTTGCCCCATTGCGCGCTTCGCTGCTCATTCAGGGTCAAATTTCCTATTTTTTCATAGGCCAAGGCGGACTTGTCCGCTTTTCTTATCTGAAAAGAAATCAAATCAGAAGAAATTCTTAGTTGAAATGGGTTACAATAGTAAAAGAAACTGTTTTGAGGAGTGAATGATATGTTTGGAAATGAAAAAGTGACATTGAGTAATGGAACAACGATTCCAGTTCTAGGTTACGGAACTTGGCGTAATACAGATCCGAAAGAGTGTGTGGAAGGTGTGAAGGTTGCTTTAGAATTAGGCTACCGTCATATTGATACAGCGCAAATGTACGGCAATGAAGCGTTGGTTGGGGAAGGGATGCGCTTGAGCGGTGTGCCGCGTGAGGAAATCTACTTAACGAGCAAGTTAAATAACTCCAACCATGGTTATGAAAATGCGGTTCGTACGATTGATGAGTCGTTAGAGAAATTGGGAACTGACTATATGGACTTGTTCTTAATTCACTGGCCAGAGGTTGCGGGTCATGAAGAGGATTGGGCAGAAGATAACATTGAAACATGGCGTGCGCTAGAAGAAGCGTATGAAGCAGGCAAATTAAAAGCAATTGGTGTCAGCAACTTTAAAGTAAAGCATTTAGAGAACTTGCTACCAAACTGTCGTATTAAGCCAATGGTTAACCAAATTCGTCTTCACCCAGGTGTTTTACAAACAGAAACAGTTGCGATGAGTCGTGAAGCGGGTATGGCGATTGAAGCGTGGTCACCACTATCACCGATTCCACAAATGTTAGAGGACGATGCTATTGTTAAGATGGCAGAGAAATACAAAAAAAGCATTGCACAATTGTTATTACGCTACTGCTTAGATAAAAACTATATTCCGTTAACAAAATCCGTTCATTCTGAACGAATTAAAGAAAACGCTGAAATCTTTGATTTCAAATTGGAACAAGCCGACCTTGATTACTTCGATCAATGGGAATGGCAAGGGGATATTTTCCTATAATAAATAAACAAGCATCACAACCGCTCTTGATGAGTGGATGTGATGCTTTTATTATGGGCAATTATCAGTTATTTTTCTCTAACGGTTTTTAATGCTTCGCCCCAGCTAATGACTTGGTCGAGTTGGGCATTAAAGGTATCTTCGTGTAAGGCAGCTGGTGTAAATTCGCTCATGTTTTCGAAGTCAGTAAAGAGTGACATAGCTACATGGGTACGAACGGATGCGACTTGTAATTCTGCTAAAACAATACGCAATGCTTCTGCTGCGCGGACACCGCCTGATGAGCCGTAGCTAACAATTCCGGCAGGTTTGTTATTGAATTCGACATATAGATAGTCGATGGCGTTCTTTTGAGCTGATGTGATTCCGTGATTATATTCAGGTGTCACGAAAATATAACCATCTAGCGATGCAATTTTTTCAGACCAAGGTTTTGCCTCTGGCGTTTGATAGTCTTGGCTGTAAGCAGCGGAGATGGGCTCATTGTAAAGGGGCAAGTTGTAATCAGCAATATCTACTACCTCATATGTTGCATCTTGTCGCTTGTCAGCCCATTCTTTTAGCTTATTTGCGACCTTGATACTGTTACGGTTTGGGCGAGTACTACCTGTGATGATTCCAATGTTCAACATCTGTATTCCTCCTCAAATTTGGTTAGTAAATCATCTGTCTTACAAGCCAAGGATAACGCAAACCAGGCGGAAAGACAAATGCTTTACTTCGAATTTGAATGAAAATCATCCTTCCGACCGATAACAAAACCGCTCCTTTTTCTTATAATTATGGTATTGAAGGAGGGAGACCATGAAAACGAAGAAACGCTTAACCACAACCCCGACATCAAAGATCAAACAATTAACAACAGCCGTAATGAGCGGTCAGTTAGATAAACGGAAAAGATGGCTGATTGCGGGGATTATATTGTATGTGATTAGTCCCATTGATGTGATTCCTGATTTTCTACCGATTGCAGGTTATGCGGATGATGTCGTGCTGCCCATTCTCTTATTAGTTGCTGAGCACATGATGACCCAACACACTGAAGACAAACGTAAAGATGTTAGCCCACAAGATTAATCTATGACAATCCGCACAGAAGCGAGCCGTTTCTGTGCTTTTTTTGTTGTCTAGGGTATAATTTTAAAAAAGAGCAAAGTGGGGCGAATGATATGGTTGTTTTAGAAAATGAACGATTGAAAGTAACAATTGCCAAAAAAGGAGCGGAGCTTCAAAGTGTCTTTCATAAGCCAGAGCAGTTTGATTATATTTGGCAAGGGGCGGAAGGGTTTTGGTCGAAACAGTCACCTAATTTATTCCCGATTGTCGGTCGCTTGATTGATAATAAGCACATCAAGGATGGCCAAATTTACGAGATGACTCAACATGGCTTTGCTAGGGATAATGACTTTGAGCTTGTGGAACAAACGGCAGAATCGGCTTCTTTTGTCTTAGTGGAAAATGACGAGACACTTGCGCGCTATCCCTATGCCTTTCAATTAAAGTTAACCTATACTTTAATTGAAAATGCAGTCACCGTTTTATTTGAAGTCGAAAATCGTTCTGACGAAACAATGCCCTATTCCTTAGGCGGGCATCCAGCCTTTAACGTGCCGTTAAATGGCGAGGGTCGCTTTGAAGATTATGAGCTTCACTTTAACAATAACACGCTGACCGATTTTGAGTATCACGAGATGAATCCTGCGCCTTATGTGAGTGGTATTAAACGTCCGCTAACTGCCGTTAAGGAAGGGAAATTGAAAGTAGACCGTGAGCTGTTTGGTGCGGGTCTCATTATTGATGGCCAGGATGGCGCTCTTCAAAAAGCCAGTCTAGTATCTGATCAAACCGAGCATAGCGTGACCATTTTCATGAATGATTTTCCTTATTTATGTGTGTGGACAGAAGAAGGTGTTGAAGCACCGTTCTTATGCGTGGAGCCTTTCCATGGCATGGCTGATCAGCACGGTGAAATAGGTGAACTCCCTAACAAACGAGGTATTCAGTTGTTAGAAGCAGGACAAAAGAATGGCCATTCTTATCAGATGGTGTTTGATTATCAAAGTGAGGTTCAACTAACTAATAGAGAGGGAGAAAGTAGCCTTCATCATGTTTCAGAAGCAGGGCTAGACCATTTGCGCCAGCAATTAATAGACCAAACACAAGCTGAATTTGAAATAAATGGGACAACTTACCTAAAAGCAGATTTAACCCATGTTGCAATGGAAAACTGGACGATATCATTTGATTCTAAGTAAACGAAAAAGAGAGGCTGGAATTTTCCAGCCTCTCTTTTTGTCGAGATGTAAGATACAGTCTAAAAATATCGGCTGTATCTTACATTCAAGGTCCTAAATATAAGATACAGACTGTTTGAAGTGGCCTGTATCTTACATTTCAAGGTAAAAGTGTGCGATACAGCTCAATTTTTAAAGCTGTATCGCACACTTGAGTAAATGAAAAGGAGCTGGAAAAAATTCAGCTCCTCTTTTTGATTTCATTTAAATTGGACTTAATAAGACTGAAGACATATCTTGAATATAAAGGAATTGTCCGTCCTCAAGGGTTACAACAGGGTTGACATCAGTCGGCTTGCTTTCGAAACGAGATAGTAATTCGATGACTTGGAAGCTATGGTCGGGATTGAAGATATAGACATACTTCAAACTGTCATTGCCATAAGACAAAGACAATGACATTTCGTAGCTGCCTGCTTCTAAATCAGTTCCGACATAATAGGCCCCATTATTTAATTCATAGTCGCCTTCTTCAATCAGGGGTTGACCTTGGCCGATAATCACAACGGGCACATTAGGCGGCGGTGAATCGGAATTGGTGAGGTAAAGAAATTGCTGGTCATTTTCTTGATTGGCGGTTAGTTGCATCCCGTCGTAAAGATTAAGTTCCAAGTGCCCAGATTGGTCAGTCATTACGTAGTTAAAGAGCGTTTCACCAGTTTCATCAGCGATGGTGACTTGAGCCGCTGTAAAGTTGCGGTTAATCATATAGCGGCCTTGGGGGACATCATCGCCCACAACAACTGGCGTTTCACTCAAGGGTATAAAGAGCTCGTCTCCTACAAAGGTCAGTGGTTCTTGGAAAAAGAAATCGGGAAGGGATGGATTTAAAGCATCTTTCTCTTCGCCAAGAATGACTTGATTCTCTTGATAAGCCAGAATGGCAGCGGAATCTTGTTCAATAACGCGGCCATCATAGCGTTCACTAGCTAACCCCTTAAAGGATGAACAGCCTGTTAAAACCGTGATGGCGAGAAGCAAAGGAATTGTGATTTTTTTCATGCCATCACTCCTTATTCTCTGTTGTAAAATCATAGATGCGAATATAATGATCAGCCGTTCCTAATGGCCCAACTGACAATTGTTCCACCTTGTAGTGACGTAGCTGGCTAACGTAATGAAGGGCTTCTTGGTCGTCTTTAACCGGAATACAGCAGAGATTATTGTCTAAATAAAGGCTGCCTTCTGGAAGTGGGAGTAAGCGATCATAGTCGGCTTTTGCAAGTTTTGCTTTGACATACTGATCTTTTTCTTGATGGTGGTCAGAAATATAAACAAACTTCCCATCTTCTAAAAAGTAAACCTTATCAGCGTATTCATCGAGATTGTCGAGTAAGTGAGAGGCAACCATAATAATTTTCCCCTCAGAGCGTAAGTGATTCAGAACGCTCGATACTAGATTGACATTTTCAGGGTCCAGTCCGTTCATCACTTCATCCATCAACATAATAGGAGTATCGGCAGCGCACATCATGGCGAAACAGAGGCGTTGACGCATTCCTAATGAATAAGTGTGAACATGGCGGTCGACGTAGTGATTCATATGTAGTCGATCAATAATTTGATCAACGGTCTGTCCGGCTTTTTTTTGCCAAATATCAGCATACATTTGGATATGTTCGCGGCCTGAAAAATTCTCGTACAAGTCTGCTTGGTCAGGAAAAAAGGTGACTTGTTGATGGAGCTTTAAAATATCTTTTCGGCTGTTGCTATAGGTTTTGCCGTCAATGGTGATGCTGCCACCTTTAATAGGGATGTAGCGCATAATAGCATTGAATAGGGTGGTTTTTCCCGTTCCGTTAGGTGCAACCAAACCGATAATGGATGCTTTTTCAATATCAAAGCTAATCTGATTTAGAATAGTGCGATCGCCGTATTGGACGGTTAAGTCAGCTATGGATAAAGTCATTGACTCGTCCTCCTTTTTAATCCGAGTGTTTGGGTTTGAATGTGGTCGAAAACCACATGGAAAATCAGTTCGATTATCACAACTAGTCCGATCATGACAATCGGGCCCTTCCAAATGTTGACACCGAGTTGTGCGAATGTGTCGCTCGTAAAGACATCCTCAATATGGAAGTAAAGGCTAGGCTGCCACGATGACAGGGGCTGAATGACTGTCCATAATGATGGAAGAAAGAATAAGGCAACGATGGTCACAATGGTTAAATAAATGGTTCTAAAGATCCAACTCAATCCGGTTGCTAAGAGCATGAGGACAAAGCTAACCATCATGGCAAAGGCTAAAGCAAGGCAGACATACTGCCAAACGGGAATAGGTAAATAACCGCCTTGCCAGTTAATCATGATTGGGTAGATTAAGCTTCCGCTCGTTTCCACGATTAAACTAATGATGTAGCTCGTTGCTAGCCCTAAAAGAGAGGCTGCCCACATCAATAACCAGAGTTGCAAGCTACGCAACCGCCATTGTTTTTTCCAATGAACGGGTAAGCCGTGAGTAATACTCCAGTTTTTCAATTGATCGCGGCTAAAGCTGTCGCAAGCGAGTAGAGCGACGAAAAGAAACAGAACCAGTCCAATCATCATATTGACTTCTTCAACTAAAATAGTGCTAGCCGAGAAGGCGTTCCATTCGATATCAATCCCTTTTTCGTCCATATAGTTGAAAAAGGCTAAGTCTCTATAAATATCCGTTTCATCAGGCAAATAACTAATCAAATAATCATAGTATTCAAACTGATCGAGTTCGAGTAAATAGGCATTATTGCGGGCAATATTAACCCCGTTTTCTAAATAGCTGTCAAAGACATGCTCCAAACCCTTAATTTCATTGCCATCTCGTTTAGACAAAATATATAGCTGCATACCATATAACATTTGCTGTTTAGCCATGGTATCGTAAACATCTTTACCATCTTCACCAGTGAAGACACTTTCTGGAATCGAGTTAAAGAGCTGGTGAATGGTTTGGTACTGCTCATTCATTTCCGCTTCAGGGAAAGTGAGCGTTTGTTGTTTATATAGAAGGGAAAATGAGCTAAAGAAGAGGAAAAAGCCCAGTAACAAGAGACGGGTTTTCCAATCGCGCATTATTTTTTTCCATTCCCATTTTGCTAGATGCATCTTTTTCCTCCTTTAACCAATAAATGTTTGTCGTGTTCGTAAGCGTGCTGCAAGAGCGAGTAGAAGTTCTAGGCAGACAACCGCCACCAAAACAACCACGATACCTCGTCCAGCAGTCACTGTAGAGGTATTCAAGAGGTAGTTCTTTTCCCCGGTCATCACCTTGCCAAAGTCAAAGTAGGTTTGGGGGAAGTAGCTGATGTCGATGCCGAGTAGGTCCCTCGTTGTGCGGCTGAAGTAGAGTTTCTCAAAGAGGAGGGTAAATAATCCTGCTAGGAAAACGACGACTTCTTGCTTGAAAATGAGTGACCAAAAGGCTGATAGTCGTGTGAAAAAGTAAATAAATACGATTAAAAAAGGAAGTGCTTGAGCTAAAAAGCTTCCTATACTCACTAAGGTGAAGGGGGAAACTTCTGAAAAGAAAAAGTCCTCACTGTAGTTAAAGAGAACCACTGGCCAATTGAGTGAGCCAAAGCCATATAAAATGCCGTTTATTAGGAAGAAGCTGGCTGCCAAAGTAGATAGCATTACCAAAATAAAGGCAATAATAGCGAGTGATTGGATGAAGAGGTAGCTCCCCCAAGCTATTGGCACGCCGATATGTTGGGTTCGTTTTTTTACGCCTAGTACAAAGACATCACAGGCAATAAAAAGGGTAAGTGTCACGAGGACAGTTGGGCCCCACTTACTTAGGAAGACTTGGATTTGCTGCCAGGCTGTTTTTTCTTGGACAACATGAAAAGATAAATCTTCAGCTGGATAGCTCTCTAATCGCTTGCTGTATGTCAGTGAATCAAAAAGGTAGTCCTTGTCAGGGAAGAGCGAGTTCTTTTGGTAGAATTCAGTTTGTTTCTCCCTATGGAAATCGGGTACATACTGCCTACTAATAGCGAGATAGCGTGACACGTCACCATTTTCAATGGCGTTAAGAAGGGCGCTACTATTTTCGTATTTTAGCTTCCCGTCCACATAGGCCGATCTGCCAGTAAAGAGGTTGACACTGAAATTCTCCTTTTCAGCAGCCGTTTCCATAATTCCTTTATTGGCGTGGATGCTCATTTCTAGTTTATCAAGATCAATGGTATGAATATCGTCTTGGTGGGGTAGTAAAAACCCACTGTAGACGACCATGCCAATGAGCGCCAGTACAAAGACTAATCTATTTTTCTTATGGCGAATCAAATGCCGCCATGTTTCCTTAAAGACAGCTATAACCATTATCTAACTCCTTCCGTTTTAATTAAATTACTATTATTTTAACATAGTAATTTAATAAAAGAAGGATTTCATCAAAAAAATGCCTGCAAAAAAAGGCTAGAAGATGAACTTCTAGCCTTTTCTCTTAATCATTCGTTGTGATACGGAATTCCTTATCACCTAAAACAATCACATTGACATTCCAACGTGGATGAAAAACAAGTTGGTTATCAACGACTTCTAAGGTGAGGTGAATCTCATCATCTCCTGCGGATAGAAAAGCAATTCTTTTTTCTTCTAAATCGCTATAAATTCTGAAATGATCTGGATAGTAAAAGGTCCAATCGAAAAAGGTTATCATTAGGTTTCCTCCTTATGGCAATCATTAATCTAAAAACTGTGCTTCGTACAAGCGGCGGTAAGTGCCGTTAATGGCCATCAGTTCATCGTGAGTTCCTTGTTCAGAAATCCCTGTTTCATCAACCACCACAATACGTGTTGCATGTTTAATGGTTGCTAAACGGTGGGCAATAATTAAGGTTGTTCGACCTACTGCCAAGGAATCAAGTGATTCTTGAATGACTTGTTCTGTTTCGGTATCAAGTGCAGAGGTTGCTTCATCTAAAATTAAGATAGGTGGATTCTTTAAGAACATACGTGCAATAGAAAGACGTTGTTTTTGACCGCCTGACAGTTTTACACCCCGTTCACCAATCACCGTATCTAATCCCTCTGGCATAGCAGCGATCACATGGTCAAGGTTGGCTAATTGAGCCGCGCGTTTAATCTCGTCTTCGCTAGCATCCAGTTTTCCATAAGCAATATTTTCTCGAATGGTTCCTGGGAAGAGGTAAACATCTTGTTGAACGACACCAATCTCATTCCGCAGCGACGCCATCGTCACATCTTGAATATTATAGCCGTCAACCGTAATCTGGCCTTCCTTAATGTCATAAAATCGTGGCAGCAAATTACATAGGGTTGTTTTACCAGCCCCACTTGGACCGACAAAGGCAACCGTCTCGCCTGCTTTAATCGTCAGGCTAATATTATCCAATACTTTTTCTGATTCGTCGTACCAAAAAGAGACATTCTCATAGGAAATATTCCCGTTTAAGCCGTCAACGCTTATAGCATCTGCCTTATCAGTAATCAGCGACGGACGGTCCATCTCCTCAGCGAAGCGACGGAACCCAGCAATTCCTTTAGGATAAAGTTCAATCATATTATTAACCTTTTCAATCGGACGAACAAAAATATTGGATAGTAAAATAAATCCAACAAAGTCACCGTAACTTAGCTCACCTTGAATGGTGTAGTAAGAACCAAAGAAAAGGGCAAACAAGTTAATTAAACGAATAATCAAATAGTTATAAGACGAGCTCAAGCCCATCATTTTATAGAAGTGCAGTTTTGATTTGCGATAAGCTTGGTTTAAAAACTTAAAGCGTTCCGCTTCGTGATCTTCATTAGCAAAAGCTTGAACAACGCGAATACCGCTGACCGAAGCCTCAATGCCAGCATTGAATTCGCCTAAGTCTTCATAAATGCGTGTGTTTACTTTCGTCATTTTGCGGTTGAAGTAAGACACTGCGAACATGATGAGTGGAATCAAGCAGACTGTCGCAATCGCCAATTTAGTATGGACTTGCAACATCAGTAAGAAGGCACCCAACAAGGTAATAATCGTAATGAAAATATCTTCAGGTCCGTGATGGGCCACTTCTGAAATTTCAAACAAATCGGTGGTGAGACGTGTCATCAACTTACCGGTTTTGTTGTTGTCATAGTAGCTAAAGCTTTGCTTTTGCATATGACTGAACAGTTCTTGACGCATATCGGTTTCGATATTAACGCCTAGCTTGTGTCCAAAGTATGTAACGATGTATTGCATAGCCGTGTTGATGACATAGAGTAATAACAAGGCTAAAGATGCGATAATAACGAGACTCCATTTGCCTGATGGTAGAATAGAATCAATCACATTGTTGACCGCAACAGGAAAGGCCAACTCTAAGATGGCTGCAATAACAGCACATGTAAAATCAAGGATAAACAATGATTTATAAGGGCGATAATAGGAGAAAAATCGTTTAAGCATAGGAACCTCCTTTTTAATTAGTGACATCACTTAAACATACTTATTATTATGGCATAGAAAAAAAGAGCGGGCAACCGAGACACAACAAAAAGACAGAAGTGATATGCTCCCCCTTAAGTAGTTTTACTTTTTCAAGTGTCTACTTTAGGGGGAGCATATCAATTTTGGGCTCAGTCGACATAAAAAAAAAATCATGTCGAGTAGGCCTCTATTTTCCGCCTCACTCGACATGATTCACCTTATTGAGCAATAAAAAACTTGGGATGGCAGCTTTTTTATCTAGCTGGCGCCCCAAGTAATCTTATTTTTATTTATTTAACAAACCAACTGGCTCATGAATAGGGAAGACGAAAACAACACCTTGACCGGGATCATCCAAACGGAATTTCTCGTTGATTT
Organism: Jeotgalibaca sp. PTS2502; assembly: GCF_001975685.1. Taxonomy (NCBI): domain Bacteria; kingdom Bacillati; phylum Bacillota; class Bacilli; order Lactobacillales; family Carnobacteriaceae; genus Jeotgalibaca; species Jeotgalibaca sp. PTS2502. The sequence goes on along the minus strand of NZ_CP019433.1, from coordinate 1,624,770 downwards.
CTTTACAAATACCATACGTTGCGTCACGTTTTGTAATCACAATGACCACTTCACGTTCCGGTTCAATATCAGCAATCATCAAGCTATGGTCACGAACATGGGCACCTCTTGCAGAAAGAATGGTTGCACCTTGTGAGCCACCTTTTTCAGCAGCTCGTACGACATCACCGTCATAACCTTCTGGCACAATAGTCCAAATCGCATCGTAATGCGCTTCTTCATGTTCCCAGTCAGCTAGTCGTTCTTTAATATCATGTTCGCTATCTTCGTAGCCTTCTTTTTTCTTCAGGCCTCTGACTTGATCGATGGCAAAGGTAAAGAAGATACCGGAATTTTTATCCGTTAAGTTCAATTTTTCAACCAATCGATTTTTCATGTCGTTGGCCTTATTTACTGGAATAAGCATTAAAACTAGTTCCTTTTCCGGTTCAATCGCAAAGTTAAAAATTTTAACCGATTCACGAGCAGAGCCGTGAGCTGGCAGAATCGTTCCACCTAGGAAACTATCACGGTTGCAAACATCCAAGACGTCGCTAGCTAGTCCCTTATCAACAATCGTACACATCCCAATTAAATCGGTGTGAAGGTTGGTGTCGGGAACGCTATTTTCTGGCGCTTTGTGAGTAATACCAAGTACGTGCGATAACTTGACTGTAAAGAGAATCCCTTGACTCGGTTTCTCGAAATGGAATTTCTCCGTTAACTTTGCCATCATTTCATCGACTTGAACAGTCGGAATGATAAAGATAATCACTTCGCGGTTGATGTCACTAATTTCTAGCATTTGTAAAATGGCACTTGTTGCCGTTCCTTTACCGCGGAAACTAGTATAGCGTTTAATCCCAATTCGCTTGGCATATTGGGTAATTTTTTCAGCTTTGTTTTGATTAACGATGACAGTTAATAGCGTGTAGTTCTGGTCTAATTCAGAAAGATTCGTTTGTGACAGCATTTCTTTATTCATAAACCTCACCCTCCGTTTTTTGATGATCATTTTTGGTGCGTAGTCGATAAATCCAACCTAGCAATTGTACCGTAATAATCGGCGTAATAGCAACTAGAGCAATCACACCAAAGCCATCGGTTAAGACATTCGCCATTGGGTAAGATTCAGCAATACCTTGCGTATAAGGAAGGATGAAGGTAGCCGTCATCGTACCTGCAGCAACACCGCCGGAATCATAAGCAATCCCAACGAAAATATCGGGAACGAAATAAGAAAGAACGATGGCAATAATCATACCTGGTAATAGGATATGCCAAAGTTGCAAGGCTGGCACCATAATCCGTAAAATAGACAAGCCAACTGCTGCACCAACACCAATACAGAGACTGATCATGACCGTACGTGATTTAATCGCACCGGTTGTTTCACGTTCGATTTGTTTGTTCAAAATGTAAACAGACGGCTCGGCCGGAATAGTGAGAATACCGAAGACGGCACCCACTAAAATAACGAAGAAAGCAGAGTGGTTTTCAGCCAGTAAAAAGCCTAAACGACGGCTGGCATCCATGAAGCCGGCATTTACCCCAGTTAAGAATAAAATTAAGCCGACAACAGTATAAAACAAACCAACGGCAATACGTTGTAGCTCACGTTTTTTCTTTTTCAAACTAATCGCATTGACAATTAAAAACAAAGCAAGAACGGGTAAAAGAGACAGTAACGATTCCATAGCAGTCGATGGAATCATTTGAGTAAAGGCACTGATAACTGACCCAGAGGCCACCTCATCTAGCGGCAGAGCGCCGGTTAGTTCACCTTTTCCACCAATAATCCCCATTAATAAAACACCCACGATTGCACCAGAAGACGCAATCCCTAATAGACCGAAGCTATCCGAATCCTCTTGGCTACCACTACGGGTAATAGCAGAAGCTCCGGCTGCCATCGCAAGCATAAAGGGAACCGTTACCGAACCAGTTGTTGATCCGGAAGCATCAAAGGCAATCGCTAAGAAATCCCCGCTTGAAAATAGGGCTAAAATAAAAATAAGTCCGTAAATGATGGTCATGAAGCGGTTCAAGGGGATGCGTTTTAAAATACGATACATACCCAGAGCGATTAACAGACCAATCCCTAAGGACACGACAATCACAAGTAGCATTTGTGGAATTAAATGATTCGTTACAACACTGACTTGCTTAGCTAAAATATGAAGATCGGGTTCAGCGACTGAAATAATAAAACCAAAAAGGAAGCTGCCGAGAACAACTATTTTCATCTTATTGGTTTGAATGAGAGAGTGACTCATATCTTCGCCAATCGGACTAATACTGATATCAACGCCGAGCAAGAAAAGTGGCATACCAATTAAAATTAATGCAGAACCGAGCAAGAAACGGCCAAGAATGACGCCTTCTAGCGGTGTGACAAAAAAGTGTAATAAGAGAACAGTCCCCACAATTGGGAGAACGCCAATGGCTATTTCTCTAAATTTTTCTGTTAGTGCGTTCAATACACAAAACTCCTTTCGAAAGATAATAAATGAACACTCTTTTTGAGTATATCTTGATTTCTACTATAGAATTATAACAAAAATACGGAACGATGTCTAATAATTGAATATAAATATAGTTATGAAAACACTCGATTTTTACTTTTAAAATGATTAGTGTTAAATAGGAGGGTCCATTTACCATAACATTCATGTATAATAGAAAGGAAAAAGTCAGCTACTCTAAAAAGGACGTGAACAGAAATGATTCTTCAAAAGAAAAATGCGTTTATCCTTACGGTTTTATTGTTGCTTGCTTTCCTGTCTGCTTGTCAAAAAACGGTAGATTTAGAACCATCAGCCTATCAAGATTCAGACTTAAATCAATTGGATGGTGTGACTATGCTAGTGACACCGACTGAATATCCTGTAACAACCGAATCAATCGCACTAACCATCAAAAATGAATCCAATGAAGAACACTCTTACGGGGTTGAGTTTAAACTGGAAAAAGAAATAGCGGGTGAGTGGTATGAGGTGCCTTTTGAAGGAGAAGTATCTTGGATTATGATTGCTTATATTTTGGAAGCAAACAGTGAAAACAATGAAACGATTAGCTTTGACTTATTAGATAAGAATACGCTGAATGAAGGAAACTACCGCCTTATTAAACAAATTAGCGGGCAAGCCGTTTCAGCAACATTGACATTAACAGAATGAGGGAATAATAAATGAATCCAGAACAATTTAAAGACGCACTTGCAGAAGCGGGCGTTAACTTAAACGACCAGCAAATGGCACAATATCAACGTTATTATGAATTGCTTGTTGAGTGGAATGAAAAAATTAATTTAACAGCAATTACAGAGAAAGAAGAAGTTTATTTAAAACACTTCTATGATTCTGTCACATTAGGGTTACATGTTGAGGCCTTTCAAACACCGATTTCCTTATGTGATGTGGGAGCTGGTGCAGGTTTCCCAAGTATTCCATTAAAAATTGCTTTTCCAGAAATAAAAGTAACGATTGTTGATTCATTAAATAAACGAATCCAATTTTTACAACTGCTAATTGATGAATTAGGCTTAAGTGGTGTCTCTTGCTTCCATGACCGTGCTGAAACATTTGGTCAAAATCCAAGATTTAGAGCACAGTATGACTTTGTAACAGCTCGCGCTGTTGCGAGAATGAGTGTGTTGAGTGAGCTGTGCTTGCCATTAGTTAAAAAAGGCGGCTACTTTGTAGCGATGAAGGCAGCAAGTTCACAAGCTGAATTGGATGATGCAAAAAAAGCGATCGCAACACTAGGTGGTAAAATTGAAGAGGATTACGCCTTTGACTTGCCATTAGATGCTGGTGAACGCCACATCGTTATGATTAACAAAACAAAAGAAACACCTAAAAAGTACCCAAGAAAACCAGGAACACCAAATAAGAGCCCACTATAAGCCAATAAAGCAAGCGAAAGGGTATTTTTTTAACAAGCTTTTTGGTACAATAAGTTGGTATATGAGGACGAGCTTCCTATTAAGTATTTTAGAAACTATACATGAGCGATAAATGATGCAGTCATTTTGAAGAATGCGTAAGAGAAAAGATGCTCATTAACATTTTTTCTCTTTTTTTATTTTGACTAAGAAGAACTGGAGGAAAGTAAATGGCACGGATCATTGCAGTTGCAAACCAAAAAGGTGGTGTTGGTAAAACAACCACTACTGTCAACCTAGCAGCAGCATTAGCATACTCAGGAAAAAAAGTATTGCTGATTGACAGTGATGCACAGGGGAATGCAACAAGTGGATTAGGAATTTCAAAAGCAGATGTAGACAAGGATATTTATGATGTTTTGGTTAACCAGATTTCAATCGCAGATGCCGTTCAACCTTCTTCACGTGAGAATTTATGGGTAGTGCCAGCAACGATTCAGTTGGCAGGAGCGGAGATTGAATTAACTAATCAACCCCATCGAGAAGCAAGATTGAGTAAGGCATTGGCAGATTTAAAAGATGACTATGATTATGTCTTCATTGATTGTCCGCCATCATTAGGTCACTTGACCATTAATGCCTTTACAGCAAGTGATGCTGTCTTAATTCCTGTTCAATGTGAATACTATGCCCTTGAAGGATTGAGTCAGTTACTGAATACCTTCCGTTTAGTGCAAAAGCACTTTAACAAAGATTTGAAAATTGAAGGTGTGTTACTAACAATGTTGGATGCCCGCACAAATTTAGGGTTTGAAGTCGTTGAAGAAGTGAAGAAGTATTTCAAAGAGAAAGTTTATAAGACCATTATTCCACGTAATGTTCGTCTCTCTGAAGCACCAAGTTATGGTCAGTCTATTATCGACTATGATATTCGTTCAAAAGGAGCGGAAGTTTACCTAGAACTAGCAAAGGAAGTGTTAGCAGATGGCGAATAAAAATAGCAAAGGCTTGGGCCGCGGCATTGACGCACTATTCAGTAGTTTTGAAGATATTGAACAAATTGACGAGAAAACAGAACAGGTTCAAGAAATTAGCTTAGATGACATTCGCCCCAACCCTTACCAACCGCGTAAAACTTTTGACGAAGAGGCTCTAAAAGAGTTAGCCGATTCGATCCAATTAAATGGTGTCTTTCAACCGATTATTTTGCGTCAATCAAGCGTAAAAGGGTATGAAATCATTGTCGGTGAGCGCCGTGTTCGTGCGTCTCGCTTAGCAGGGAAAGAAAGTATACCAGCCATTATCCGTGAGTTTGACGAGCAAGCAATGATTGAGATTGCAGTGATTGAGAACTTACAACGTGAAGATCTATCACCCTTAGAAGAGGCCGAAGCTTACCAAATGATGAGTGATAAATTGAAACTAACACAAGCTCAAGTTGCAGAACGTGTTGGCAAGAGTCGTCCATACATTGCAAACTACTTACGCTTGTTAACTTTGCCCGAAGACGTAAAGGTGTTGCTTCGAAATGGCGATTTAACAATGGGACAAGCGCGAACCTTGTTAGGATTAAAAGACCAAAAACAGATGAGTGAACTGGCTAAACGAGTTGTTCAAGACGGTATTACTGTTCGTCAATTGGAACTACTGGTGCAACAGATGACAGAGCCAACTGAGACGAAAGAAAAGAAACAACGTCAAAAGATTGCAAAACCATCTTATATTTTGGAGAGTGAAGAGCGTTTGATGGATCGTTTTGGGACATCCGTCCAGATTACGCCAAAAGGTGAACAAGGAAAGATTGAAATTGAATACTTATCACCAAACGATCTCGATCGTATTTTAGAATTATTAAATGTTGATTTTGATGATTAGAAAGGGGTGTTTCAGCAAATGAATCACAAAGAGTATGACCTTCATGATGTTGTTGAGATGAAAAAGCCGCATCCCTGCCAGAGTAACTCATGGAAAATCATTCGGATGGGGATGGATATCCGCATCAAATGTCATAAATGCGGTCAAATGGTTTTGATGCCACGCCGTGATTTTGAGAAAAAAATGAAAAAAGTACTAATTAAAGCTGCCGTTGCTGAATCGTAACAAAAAGCTTAATAATAGAAAGAGTGGGAACGTATGTCATTAACAGCTGGAATTGTAGGGCTACCAAACGTTGGTAAGTCTACTTTATTCAATGCAATTACAAAAGCAGGAGTCGAAGCCGCGAACTATCCGTTTGCGACCATTGATCCAAACGTCGGTGTGGTTGAAGTACCTGACAGCCGTCTAAATAAATTAACAGAATTAGTTAAACCAAAGAAAACTGTACCAACAACATTTGAATTTACCGATATTGCCGGAATTGTAAAAGGTGCCAGCAAGGGTGAAGGATTGGGAAATAAATTCCTCGCAAACATCCGCCAAGTGGATGCTATTTGTCATGTGGTGCGTTGTTTTGAAGATGAGAACATTACTCACGTTAGTGGTAAAGTAAGTCCGTTAGATGATATTGAAGTGATCAACTTAGAATTGATTCTTGCTGACCTGGAGTCAGTTGACAAGCGCCATACACGCGTAAGTAAAATTGCCCGCACGAAAGACAAAGAAGCGTTACAAGAATTAGCCGTTCTTGATAAAATGAAGACCGCCTTGGAAGCTGGAAAACCAGCCCGTACGGTTGAAGTAACGCCTGAAGAGGAAGTCATTGTTAAAGGCTTGTTCCTATTAACAACGAAACCTGTTCTTTATGTAGCTAACATTTCTGAAGAAGATGTGATGGCTGGCGAAGACAACGACATGGTAAAAGAGGTTCGTGAATTTGCAGCGTCTGAAGGGGCAGAGGTTGTTACCGTAAGTGCCCGTATTGAAGAAGAAGTAGCTGATTTAGATGATGAAGAAAAAGCTGAATTCTTAGCAGAAATGGGAATTGAAGAGTCTGGTTTAGACCAATTGATTCAAAAGGCATACACGCTATTAGGACTAGGAACTTACTTTACTGCTGGCGAACAAGAAGTGCGTGCTTGGACATTCACATTGGGTATGAAAGCACCGCAAGCAGCAGGTATTATCCACTCTGACTTTGAACGTGGTTTTATCCGTGCAGAAACAGTGTCGTACGATGATTTAGTATCTTACGGAAATATGTCAGCTGCAAAAGAAGCGGGACGCGTTCGCCAAGAAGGAAAAGACTATATCGTTGCTGATGGCGATGTTATGCTTTTCCGCTTTAACGTATAAGAGATCATCCTAGGAGGACTGCAAAGTGGCAGAAACGAATACGCAACAAACCAAAGAAGAACTACAAGCAGCAAACACGGCATTGTGGGAACAGTTAACAAAACGTAACGAACAATATATGCTTGGTTTAGACAAAGTGTTAACAGCAGCGAATTACGATGATGATAAACGTGCGACGCTCTACAATCAAATGATGACAGAATTAGCAGAAAATCAAAAAACAGGTGTGACAGCACGCCAATTATACGGAACAGTTTCTGAATGCGCAGAACGTATTCTTCAACAACCGGAAAAAGCACCTGGACGCTCGTCAGACTTCTTAATTGCTATGGATGGTGGTTTATTATTAGGCTCTATGTTTGCCTTAATATCAGGTATTAGCTTGTTTACAGCAGATGGAGCAGATGCACAAAAAGGGATGGGGATTATCAGCTTGCTGATTAACTTTATCATTGGTGGTTTAGCGATGTTAATCATTTCTAAATTTACGCCGAACCCTGATGCACCAAAGGGTAAACGTGGCTATGGTAAGTATATTCTTGCAACAACAGGGGCAATGTTAATATGGATGTTAGCCATGACCTTAGCAACAGCCTTTATTCCAGTAAGCATTAATCGTGCGTTGCCAGCAGTTGCCTACTTGATCATTGCAGGTGTGGGCTTTGCAGCTAAGATTTACTTTAAGAAAAGACTACGCATCACAGGCGGTATTTTCTAATAAATAAGAAGAAGTTTGGCAGATGCCAAGCTTCTTTTTCTATTTCTCGAAACAAGTGAAACACGAACAAATTATAAAAAACAAGAATGGAAGGCAGCAATATTGGGTCAAAAACCGAACGATAACTTTTTAAAAAATAAAAAATGAGATTTTTCACTTTATTCTTGACTCGGCCTTGAATGGGTGTTAAGTTAGTCATTAAAAAATTGTAGCGAAAAAGGAGAGAGATATTAGGATGTCTAACTGGGAATCAAAATTTGCAAAAGAAGGTTTTACGTTTGATGATGTGCTTTTAGTACCCGCAGAAAGTCACGTGTTGCCAAATGATATTGACGTATCAGTTCAATTAGCTAAAAATATTCTATTAAATGTACCGATTATGAGTGCGAGTATGGATACTGTTACCGAAGCTGAGATGGCAATCGCGATGGCACGTCAAGGTGGATTAGGGGTTATTCATAAAAACATGTCCATTAAAGCGCAAGCTGATGAGGTTCGCAAAGTAAAACGTTCAGAGAGTGGCGTAATTATTGATCCCTTTTTCTTAACACCAGATCATTTAGCATCTGAAGCAGAAGCATTGATGAGTAAATACCGTATTAGCGGTGTACCCGTTGTTAATGATATGGAAGAGCGTGCCTTGGTTGGGATTTTAACGAACCGTGATTTACGCTTTATTGAGGACTACCAAGTACCGATTGGTGAGGTCATGACGAAAGAGCGCTTAGTGACTGCACCTGTAGGTACCTCTCTAAAAGAAGCAGAGCGTATGCTTCAAAAATATAAAATTGAAAAATTACCGCTTGTCGATGAAGAAGGGCGTTTAGCTGGTTTAATCACCATTAAAGACATTGAGCGCGTGATTGAATTCCCTAACTCTGCTAAGGATGAGCATGGTCGTTTAGTAGTAGCTGCGGCAGTTGGTGTGACGAGTGATACCTTTGAACGTGCGCAAGCCTTGTTAGATGCTGGCGCAGATGCAATTGTCATTGATACGGCTCATGGCCATAGTGCTGGTGTACTCCGTAAAATAAAAGAAATCCGTGCTCAATTCCCAGAAGCAACCTTAATTGCTGGGAATGTCGCAACTGCTGAAGGAACACGCGCGCTTTATGATGCCGGTGTTGATGTTGTAAAAGTAGGGATTGGACCTGGTTCAATTTGTACAACACGCGTTGTTGCAGGTGTTGGAGTTCCACAAATTACGGCAATCTATGACGCTGCTGGTGTGGCTCGTGAGTACGGCAAGACTATTATTGCCGATGGTGGGATCAAGTATTCAGGCGACATCGTTAAAGCGATGGCAGCTGGTGGTCATGCCGTTATGTTAGGTAGTATGTTAGCAGGTACAGATGAGTCACCAGGTGAATTCGAAATTTTCCAAGGTCGTCGTTTTAAAACTTACCGCGGAATGGGAAGTCTAGCAGCTATGGAAAAAGGGTCAAGTGACCGTTACTTCCAAGGTGGCGTTAACGAAGCCAAGAAACTTGTACCAGAAGGTATTGAAGGTCGCGTCGCTTACAAAGGTGCTGCCGGCGATATTATTTTCCAATTATTAGGCGGAATCCGTTCAGGAATGGGTTACGTTGGTGCTGGTAACTTAGCAGAGTTACGCGAAAATGCCCAATTTATTCGTATGTCAGGTGCTGGCCTAATCGAGTCTCACCCACATGATGTGCATATTACAAAAGAAGCACCAAACTATTCGATTAATAGATAATCGAGATGAGATGCTGGGATAAAATCCCAGCATCTTTTTTAGTAGACTAGGGGATTATAAGTTCAGCCATCAATGTCTAGCTCCCAAGTCCTGACCTAGTGAAAAAAAGATAAATTTGCCCCATTGCGCGCTTCGCTGCTCGCTAACGCATATCATTCGACTAACCCGCTGAAGCGTGAAGTCTCCTGACAATTCAGGGTCAAATGTCCTATTTTTTCATAGGCCAAGGCGGACTTGTCCGCTTTTCTTAGTCTTGTCTATTTATAGCGCAAAGGTGTTCCAAAAGGCAGCCCCGACATGCGTTAGCCGAACAATACTCGAATGGTCTACGACTACCCTGCGTTTTTTCGGTCCAACGATTCGGAGCTAAACGCCTTTTGTCACACTCTCTATGCTATAATCATTGTATAAAATTGTTATTTTCTTAATTATTCCTTTACTTTCATTTGTTAAAATAAGTAGACAAAAACAGAAAAAGAGGTGTAAGCATGGCAAAGATTTTGATAGTGGATGACGATCATGAAATCGTTGAGCTTTTGAGTATATATAGTAAAAACGAAGGTTACGAAGCAATAAAGGCTTATAACGGTATGGAGGCTTTGCAACTCTTAAAACAAAACTTAGATATCCAATTAATTATTCTTGATGTGATGATGCCTAAAAAAGACGGCATTAGTGTATTAAAAGAACTAAGAGATCAAGATAACCATATTCCCGTTTTAATGCTTAGCGCTAAATCAACCGATATGGATAAAATCCAAGGGCTGACATCAGGAGCAGATGACTATGTTTCCAAACCATTCAATCCTTTGGAAGTTATGGCTCGTATTAAATCATTGTTGCGCCGCTCCTCAATGGCACAACAAGAAAATGAGCAGAGTGTGATTGAAATTGGTCCGCTACTCATTACCAAGGAATCGCATGAAGTAAAGACACTAACAGGCAAGGAAATTCAATTAACGGCTTTAGAATTCGGTATTTTGTATCTATTAGCAAGCAACCCGAATCGCGTATTTAGTGCCGACGAAATATTTGAACGGGTTTGGCTACAAGAAAGTATCGTGTCAGCTAAAACCGTGATGGTCCATGTTAGTCACTTACGCGATAAAATTGAAAAAGCGACAGCCGGCGAGAAAGTGATTCAAACCGTCTGGGGCGTAGGCTATAAGATTTCAGAGTGAGAGAGGCCAATAGTGTGTTGAAAACAAAATTAACGAAGAAAGAATTGGGGGAACTCATCTTTGAAGCGATCGTCACCATGGGGATTATGTACTTTATCTACATGGGGTTGGTCCTTATCTTCAATCGGGTGGTTCAATCTCCCCCACCAGGACTATTAAAGTGGGATACGTTGTGGGAACTAACGTTATTCGTTGACTTGGTCTTAGTCCGTTACCGTCGCTTTATCTTAGTGACAGCGACTATTGTTGCCATGCTATTTACATGGTGGCGGTTGTATCGTCGCTATAAACAAATGCAGCTGCGCCATGTTTTGGATGAATTGCGTTATGTGGCGGCAGGTAATTTTGAGCATCGCATCGAAGCTAATTTATCTGGAAATATGAATGATGTTGTTCATAGTATTAACCGTCTTGTTGAAAGTACGGTTATGGCTATGGAAGAAGAACGAAAAATTGAACAATCTAAAGATGAACTCATTACGAATGTCAGCCATGATATTAGAACACCACTTACATCTATTATTGGCTACTTAGGACTCATCGAAGAAGGACAATACAGCTCTGAAGAAGACTTGAAACGTTATATTCATATTGCTTACACCAAGTCTTTGCAGATGAAGGTACTGGTTGATGATTTATTTGAATATACCAAGGTAAGGCAAACCTCGACTCCTTTGACTGTGCAAACTGTTAAACTCGACCGTTTATTAGAACAGATTGCTGCAGAGTTCGAGTTGGAATCCAGCCGTAAAGAGATGGCTATTGAAGTAGAGATGAAAACCAAAGAGCTACAAATTGAGTTTGATGTTGATAAAATGGCACGCGTGTTTAACAACTTAATTTCAAATGCTTTAAAATATGGAAAAGATGGCAACTTGATTCGGATCGAAGCCGATAAGGTAGGTTCAGAAGCCGTTGTCTCCGTTATTAACAATGGTAAGATGATACCCAAAGAATCACTGGACGAGCTCTTTAATCGCTTTTACCGCGTAGAAGCTTCACGTTCCCAACAAACGGGTGGCACCGGCTTAGGTTTAGCTATTGCTCAGAGTATTGTGTCGCTTCATGGCGGCTATATTTATGCTGAATCCAACGATAAAGAAACTAAGTTTGTGATGCATCTGCCTCTCAAACAAACGAGCTGTTAACTCGCTATGTACGGGTCCACCCGTTAGCGAGTTTTTTTGTTTGAATGCCAAAAAAAGCAGGGAAGTTGTTGTTTTTTTAAGCAATTTCCGATACCATGAGTAAGGATGTTTGAATGAACATAATGGTCAACATATATTTATAGATGCTAATTGAAATGGAGAAGGTTATTGAAATGAAAATGAATCACTTGAAAAAATGGACAATCGGCGCTCTTTCAACAGCTATGGTAGCGAGCAGTGTTTTATTTGCACCTGCAGCTTCTGCAGCAGTAGAGCCTATTACAGTAGATGCGAAAGCAGCTTTCGTTATCGACAATGAAACAAATAAAATTTTATTTAACCAAAACGGTGATGAGTCTTTAGGAATTGCTTCCATGACAAAGATGATGAGTGTTTATTTGGTACTAGAAGCGATTGAAGCAGGACAAATTAATTGGGATACTCAAGTTCCGATTAGTAGCTACGCATTAGGCATTAGCCAAGATTATGAATTATCGAATGTACCGTTTCGAGTTGATTTTACATATACTGTAAAAGACTTATATGAAGCGATGCTAATTTATTCAGCAAACGGTGCGTCAATTGCTATGGCAGAATTGATTGCTGGGTCAGAGGCTGACTTTGTTGATATGATGACAGCTAAACTAGATGAGTGGGGCGTAACAGACTACAGCATCTATAACTCAACTGGCCTTCCAAACGATTATGCTGAGCAATACGGCGAATTGTATCCGGGAGCAGCAACTGATACAGAAAATCATATGACTGCTCGTGGCGTTGCTATAGTAGCAGACCATTTATTAGATGACTACCCAGAAATCATTGAAACATCTTCTATCGTAGAAAAAACCTTTATGGAGGGTTCAGAAGATGAAATCAATATGTTGACTTACAACTATATGCTTCCTGGTATGATTTACTACCGAGAGAACGTAGATGGGCTAAAAACAGGAACAACAGACGATTCAGGAGCCTCATTTACAGGAACAGCTGTTGAGAATGATATGCGTATCATTACTGTTGTAATAGGCGCAACTGACAATGAGACACGTTTTATGGAAACAAGCCGTTTGATGGATTTTGCCTTTGATAACTTTGAAAAAGTAACAGTTATCGAAAATGGCTCAGCTGTGGAGACAGAAGGAACCATTGCTGTTGCTAAAGGTAAGGAAGAAGAGGTTGGCTTGATTTACGGCGATGACTTGACGATTGTCACACCAATTTCCGAAGACCGTCAAATTGATACAGCCTTAACACTAAATAAAGATCTTCTTAATGAAGATGGTATGATTGAAGCGCCTATCGAAAAAGGAACAGTTGTTGGTAAAGTTGCTGTCTCAATTGAGGGCGATGATTTAGGTTACTTGGGCTCACAAAGTGATGAAGTTAGTGTTGCAGTAGCAACAACTGTTGAAAAGGCAAATCCCTTTGCCTTAGCTTGGAGATGGGTTGCTAGCACAACCGCAAAAGGATGGAACGCAGTAACTGACTTTGTAACAGGTTTTTTCAACTAGTTGATTGACCTTTGCTATTCAGTTTAGTAAAATAAAAACAACTTAATAGGAAGCTAGGCATGTGATTAGTAAATATTTGTAATAGGCGTAGAGAATCGGTGGTTGGTGAAAACCGATGTGTTACTTTATTGAATCCACACATGAAGCAAACAATGAAAACAATAACCATTGACTAAATTGTTTCGGGTCTACCCGTTATCGTCTGAAAGTGCAGCTGTGCTAGGTACAGCTGAACTTGGGTGGTACCGCGAACTTACAGCCATTTCGTCCCAATTGATAGGGATGGAGTGGCTTTTTTTATACAAAAAAGGGGGAAAAGAAATGTTAGATATGAAGAAATTAAGAGATGACTACGCTAGTATCAGCCGTAAATTAGCGGAACGTGGGGTAGATGAATCATTATTAAAGGAGTTTACAATCCTCGATGAGCAACGTCGCCACAAAATTGTCGAAACAGAAAATCTAAAGCAACGTCGTAATGCTGTATCTCAAGAGATTGCTACTTTAAAACGTAACAAAGAAAATGCTGATAATGAAATCGCAGAAATGAAAACAGTAGGAGACCAAATCAAGCAATTGGATGCTGATCTAGCAGAGATTGAAGAAAAAACGAGCTATATCGCAAATCGCTTACCTAATATTGCTAACGAGTCAGTACCCGTTGGTGAAGATGAAGACCAAAACGTTGAAGTAAGAGTATGGGGAACAGCACGTGAGTTTGACTTTGAACCAAAAGCTCACTACGACATTGCAGAAAACTTAGGTATTCTTGACTTTGAACGTGCAGCTAAAGTAACAGGATCTCGTTTTGTCTTCTATAAAGGATTAGGTGCTCGCCTAGAACGTGCGTGCTACAATTATATGTTAGACCTACATACAGGTGAGCATGGTTATACAGAAATGATTCCACCATATCTGGTAAATGAGAAATCAATGTTCGGAACGGGACAATTCCCTAAATTTAAAGAAGATGTCTTCCCAGTTGTTGACGACCGTAACTTCTCAATGATTCCTACAGCAGAAGTACCGCTAACCAACTACTACCGTGATGAAATCTTATCTGAAGATGATTTGCCTGTTTACTTTACAGCGATGAGTCCATCATTCCGTTCAGAAGCGGGAAGTGCAGGACGTGATACGAGAGGATTAATTCGTATGCACCAGTTCCACAAAGTTGAATTGGTGAAATTTAGTAAACCAGAAACATCATACGATGAATTAGAAAAAATGACTAATAATGCAGAATCTGTTTTAAGAAACTTAAACTTACCACACCGCACAATCGTTTTATGTACGGGTGATATGGGATTCTCTGCAGCTAAAACATATGACGTTGAAGTATGGGTGCCAGCGCAAGACACGTACCGTGAAATCAGCTCTTGTTCAAATA
>NZ_CP019433.1:1600000-1605000 GCF_001975685.1 Jeotgalibaca sp. PTS2502 | reverse complement strand
ACACTGCCAAGAAAAGCTTCTAGTTAGAAACCAACTGCCCGTACCGCAAACCGACACAGGTAGTCGAGGAGAGCATCCTAAGGTGAGCGAGCGAACTCTCGTTAAGGAACTCGGCAAAATGACCCCGTAACTTCGGGAGAAGGGGTGCTGACCGCAAGGTCAGCCGCAGTGAATAGGCCCAAGCGACTGTTTATCAAAAACACAGGTCTCTGCAAAATCGAAAGATGACGTATAGGGGCTGACGCCTGCCCGGTGCTGGAAGGTTAAGAGGAGAGGTTAGCTTCGGCGAAGCTTTGAATTGAAGCCCCAGTAAACGGCGGCCGTAACTATAACGGTCCTAAGGTAGCGAAATTCCTTGTCAGGTAAGTTCTGACCCGCACGAAAGGCGTAACGATTTGGGCACTGTCTCAACGAGAGACTCGGTGAAATTATAGTACCAGTGAAGATGCTGGTTACCCGCGACAGGACGGAAAGACCCCATGGAGCTTTACTGCAGGTTGATATTGATTGTTTCTGCTACATGTACAGGATAGGTAGGAGCCATTGAAGTCGGGACGCTAGTCTCGATGGAGGCGCCATTGGGATACTACCCTTGTAGCAGGACCACTCTAACCCGCCACCCTAATCGGGTGGGGAGACAGTGTCAGTCGGGCAGTTTGACTGGGGCGGTCGCCTCCTAAAATGTAACGGAGGCGCCCAAAGGTTCCCTCAGAATGGTTGGAAATCATTCGTAGAGTGCAAAGGCAGAAGGGAGCTTGACTGCGAGACCTACAAGTCGAGCAGGGACGAAAGTCGGGCTTAGTGATCCGGTGGTTCCGCATGGAAGGGCCATCGCTCAACGGATAAAAGCTACCCTGGGGATAACAGGCTTATCTCCCCCAAGAGTTCACATCGACGGGGAGGTTTGGCACCTCGATGTCGGCTCGTCGCATCCTGGGGCTGTAGTCGGTCCCAAGGGTTGGGCTGTTCGCCCATTAAAGCGGCACGCGAGCTGGGTTCAGAACGTCGTGAGACAGTTCGGTCCCTATCCGTCGCGGGCGTTGGAAATTTGAGAGGAGCTGTCCTTAGTACGAGAGGACCGGGATGGACACACCGCTGGTGTACCAGTTGTTCTGCCAAGGGCATTGCTGGGTAGCTATGTGTGGACGGGATAAACGCTGAAAGCATCTAAGCGTGAAGCCCCCCTCAAGATGAGATTTCCCATCATTTTAAATGAGTAAGACCCCTGAGAGACGATCAGGTAGATAGGCTAGAAGTGGAAGTGCAGCGATGTATGGAGCGGACTAGTACTAATCGGTCGAGGACTTAACCAATAATAAAACGGTAATGACGTAAAATGGGTTTCAAACCAAGGGTTTCATGTTAACTATTCAGTTTTGAGGGAACAACCTCAGAAAAAACACTGTGGGCATAGCCCAAGTGTATCATGTCTGTAAACTGCTAGCAGCAACAGCCATGACAATATGTGCGGTGGCGATGGCAAGAAGGTCACACCTGTTCCCATCCCGAACACAGAAGTTAAGCTTCTTAGCGCCGATTGTAGTGAAGGGTTTCCCTTTGTGAGAGTAGGACGCTGCCGCGCATATATTTTTTAATATATTATTCCGCAATAGCTCAGTTGGTAGTAGCGCTTGACTGTTAATCAAGATGTCGTAGGTTCGAGTCCTACTTGCGGAGTTTTTTTATGCCTATTTCTAGGAAAAGTCAAACATCAACTCGTTGGATTTGCTGGCGAAGGATGTTTTTTATTTTAAAATAGAATGTGTTAATGCCATATTGACAAAGCGTTGGTTATTAGGTATTCTATAATTTGTGTAAAACAGTTTCAAGTGCCGCCTTAGCTCAGTAGGTAGAGCACCACCATGGTAAGGTGGGGGTCGTCGGTTCGAATCCGACAGGTGGCTTTTGTACGGTAATGATGGCAAGAAGGTCACACCTGTTCCCATCCCGAACACAGAAGTTAAGCTTCTTAGCGCCGATTGTAGTGAAGGGTTTCCCTTTGTGAGAGTAGGACGTCGCCGTGCAATTATAAAAGCATTCCAGTCATCTGGAATGCTTTTTTTGTAGACTAGGGGATTATAAGTTCAGCCATCAATGTCTAGCTCCCAAGTCCTGGCCTACTGAAAAAAAGATAAATTTGCCCCATTGCGCGCTTCGCTGCTCGCTAACGCCTATCATTCGACTAACCCGCTGAAGCGTGAAGTCTCCTGACAATTCAGGGTCAAATTTCCTATTTTTTCATAGGCCAAAGCGGACTTGTCCGCTTTTCTTACCTCCGGAAAGCTTTATAGGTATTTACTGCCTTCTCGAATACTCAAAGGAGCTAATTCACTTTTGTTTTCTTCAATAAAGCTGCTGACCCATTCTGGATTTGTTTTACTATAGTCACGCAAGCTCCACCCAATTGCTTTGTTAATAAAGAACTCTGTCTGATTCAAGTTATTTTTTATAATGAGCATCAATAACTCAGTATCAGTCTCTTCTTTAAAAAGTAGCTGGTGGTCAATAGCAACTCGACGAATCCAGATATTGCTGTCTAGACTCCATTCAACCATCTGTTTTTTTAATTCCGGGAATGATTTCACTAAAAATCCAATAACGCCATCAAGTCCATCTACGGTATCCCACCATGATTTAGTCATAATAAGTTGCTTGAGAATTGGTAAGTGGTCAGGTCCCAGCAAGCTTTTAATAGCCAAAAGATAGTCAACTGCAGCATAATGATACTCACGTTCTATTTGATTAAAGCACAGCTGAATAAAATCGAAATCAACATCTTTTTCTTTAAGCGCTTGTTTAAATTCACTATGATAAGTTGCTTTTCTTTCTTTGGCTAAAATGCCTAGAAAAGGAAATAGGTTTCTCATATAGGCAGACATAGAAATCGCTTGATCAGGATCAGCTAATAGTTGTAATTTATTGAAGATTATCTGATGCTCCATTTTGTCCCTCTTCTCAAAGTATGTTGTTTTTATTATAAACAATAAAAACAGCATTGATAAGCTTGCAATTATAAGTTATTTCACTTACACTAAGTAAGCCAATGTAAAGGAGTGTTCATATGCAAGTAGAATTTTTCCACGATGTGATTTGTAGTTTCTGTTTTCCTATGTCTTATCGAATGCGAAAGATAGCTAATAAATATCCTAATTTAACTATTACTCACCGTTCATTTGCACTAGGGTGGGAGAAAGAGCAGTTTATTCAAATGTTTGGATCTCATGAAGCCGTAAAAGGAGAAGTTCTCGGTCATTGGGAACATGCTAATCAAAATGATGATGAACATCGCTTCAATATTGAGGGGATGAAAGAAAAAGATTTTCTATTTCCAACTTCAAAAGAGGGCCTAAAAGCAGCAAAGGCTGCAGGGCTTATAGCTGGACAGTCAGCTTATTGGAATGTCTTTGATGCGTTGCAAGAAGCCCTATTTGTTCATAACCAAGATATTTCTGATAAATTAGTTATTGAAGCAGCAGTTAAGAAGTCTGGTGTTTCTTTTGAACAATGGAAAGAGCAGTATGAAAAAGAAGAGACTGAGCAAGCTGTTATTGAAGATTTGCAACGTGTTCAAGCTTACGGTATTCAAGGTGCACCGGCAGTAGTTATCAATCAAAAGTATCTTATTAGCGGTGCTCAACCCCAAGAGGTTATTGAGCAAACGATTGAAAAAATTGCAGCAGAAGAAGGATTTCAATTAAGCGGCTTGCAGATGATGAGTTCAGATGGCGATGCTTGTCGAGTAGTCGATGATAAGTGGATATGTGATTAAAGGAAACTGAGGCGGCTGTCTCAGTTTTTTTTCATTTTATAAAGGATTTACGAAAGGGCTTTTATACTATAGTGGTATACTATAACAAAAGGACAAAGGAGTAGTGCAAATGAAAACAATTTATATAGGAGATAGTTCATTGAGAGCTTCTCAACTATCCTTAGGCTTAATGCGTATGAGTCATTTAAGTGACAAGGAGGCAGAAGGAGTTATCCAAGCAGCTCTATCAGTAGGGATTAACTATTTTGATCATGCCGATATTTATGGAGCTGGCGAATCAGAGAGTATTTTTGGGAGAGCCTATCGTAATCTATCTATCAAGCGCGAAGATATTTTGATTCAGTCAAAGGCAGGGATTGTTCCTGGGAAAATGTATGATTTTTCCAAAAAACATCTTATCCAATCGGTTGAAGAAAGCTTAAGAAGATTGCAGACCGATTATTTAGATACATTTTTATTACATCGACCAGATACGCTTTTTGAACCGGAAGAAGTAGCTGAAGTTTTTAATCAATTAGAAACGAGTGGTAAAGTACGTTATTTCGGTGTTAGTAATCAGACGCCTATGCAGATTGAATTATTGAAAACAGCTGTTAAACAACCTTTGATCATTAACCAACTACAAATGAGCGTGACCCATCACCCTATGATTGATGCTGGCTTCAATATGAATCGTGTCAATGAACGTTCAATTGTAAGGGACAGCTCGATATTAGAATATAGTCGTATTCATCAGATGACGATCCAACCGTGGTCACCATTCCAAGCTGGGAATAACAAGCAAGGCGTTTTATTTAACCACCCTGACTATCAGGAATTAAGTGAAACTTTGAAGAACTATGCGAAAGAAAAAGAAGTTAGTCAAGAAGCGATTACGATTGCTTGGCTACTCAGACATCCTGCTAAGATGCAACCAATTATTGGTAGTATGAACCCAGAGCGTATTAAATCTGCTAGTCAAGCAACTGATATAGAATTAAGCCGAGAAGAGTGGTATGAATTATACCGTATAGGGGGATTCCCAATTCCTTAATGAGATCGATTCATATTTTTCTGCTGTATGCTATGTCTAAGGATAGAGCATACAGCATCTTTTTTTTAGGGCTATAAACACAGCTAAAGAAGATATTAAAAAAAATAAAAAAACTGTTGACGAAAATCCAAACAGATGATATTATTTAGAAGTTGTCCGAACGACCTCTTGAATAATTGGAAAAAAGATTTGACAAAG